>NZ_JBIRQM010000024.1:0-99300 GCF_044333225.1 Streptomyces sp. NPDC021080
AACTCTTCCGGATAAGGCTTGGGCACAGCGACATCCTTCCCACCCGCCCCACAGGGCAAGCCAGTTCAGATGTCACCCAATCGTGCAGCAGACCCATCCTCTGCGGCTGGACCGTGCTCGTGCCCTTCTCACTCGATGAAGAGATCTGGTTGCCCATCGAGTCCGACGACCACGAGTCCATGGTCGTCGGCGCTCCTCAGGTACTACCACTCGCCGAAAAGCTGGCGGCAGCCATCGATCTGCCGGCCGAAACCCCGGCGACATGCGACAACCTCGACCTGAGCATGTGGTTCAGACACCAAGCAAAGGAACTGGCCGCAACTCGAACAGGACCGTGGACCAAGGACCTAAACACAGCCTTCTACGTCGCACTATTCCTGCGCGCCGCCCAGCACTCGATCCGACGCGGCTGCCCCATCGTCTACACCTGAGACCCATCTTCGGTCCCCTGGCCTTCCGGCGGAAGTCACTCACCGTGCACGCGTCACGGAAATCGGCTCTGGCTCACTTTCGGTGGTAACGGAGCGTCATGTCGCAGAGGCCGCCTCTGAAGGCCTCCGCCGCAGCTTGGGGGAGATACTCCCGGCCGTCGGGGTCACGTTCCGGGAGCTGCACCCGAGAGGCCCCAGCAGCGCACATCGCGGTCCGACCAGCAACTACCACCCTGCATAACCGAACTTACCCGGTGTTACCACTGAAAGTGAGCCAGAGCCAGGAAATCGAGCCAGAACCCCTAGAAGTGAACAAAGCCGGCTGCCCTTGTAACCGAGCGGCACGATCTCCTTCCACAGCTTCCACGCGTTGGTGAAGCCCTCGTTCCAGCGGTCGCCCACGTAGGACTTGTAGTCATCGAGGACCGAGGGCCGGTTTTGCCACTGGCCGGTGAACAGGTCCTCCGGCTTCGAGGCGTCGGCGAACCTTTTGACGGTGTGCCAGGCCATGCCGAGCTGCCGCTGGACCGAACGCAGGCTGTGTCCAGCGGCTGTTGGGCGGCCGGGGAATACCCCTGTGCGCGTGCTCGCTAGGCTCACGCCATGTCTGACGATCTCGGTTTCACGTGCTCATGCTGCGGCGACCACCACGCAGAACTCCCCATGAGCTACTCGACCATGGCCCCTGACGTCTGGGATCCCGGCTTCGAGAGTGATCCGGACAGCATGCTGTCGTCCGACCAGTGCGTGATCAAGGGCCAGCACTTCTTCATCAGGGGTCTGATCGAGATACCTGTGATCGGCAGCCAGGACGTCTTCTCCTGGGGCGTCTGGGTCTCTCTGAGCAGGGACAGTTTCGCCCGCGCTCTTGAGGTGTGGAACACGGAGGGACGCGAGGCCGAGAAGCCGTACTTCGGCTGGCTCAGCACCGAGCTCGCGCACTATTCCGAGGGCACCACCAACTTGAAGACGAACGCCCACACGCGACCAGTCGGCAAGCGGCCCTTCATCGAGCTGGAGCCCACTGACCACCCGCTCGCCGTCGAACAGCGCACTGGTATCACACAGGACCGCGTGCGTGAGATCGCCATAGCTGTGCTGCATCCGGCCTGAGCCGTCACAGGTCAAGACTTGGCGAGGCCACACGGTGCCCCTCCCAAGCTCAACAGCCGCGAACATAGAGCAACGACCGATCAAACTTCATTGAGAACGGTCAAACTTCGCTGAGACGAGTCAGGGCGCCAGCATGCAAGTGCTGGCCTCAACTCGACACGGCGTGAGCCGAGCTGCCCCCCGGCGCCGGGTCCGCGGCCGACGCCGAGGCACAGCCCGTCACCACCTTGACCGTACGGGGTACCACGGCCGCCGTCTGCGACACCCTTGCCCGGACCCTTGCCGTGCTGCTCGGCGATGTCGGCGGGCCACGGCGAACCCGGCGACGGCGCCTGCAGCAACAAGCAAGAGCAGCGGCAGGCATTCCGGCGCCGGGCCAAGATCCACACCCGGTCGTCCCCGGTAACAGGCGGGCTCCGCCACCCGGCCATCACCACGTCACCCGCCAGAATCGACGCCTCGGCCCCGGCCAGGTGACGCGGGTGTCCTGGGCGGCGGGCAGCACCGTGTACGTGACGTCCGCGGGCCGTTCCTGACGCGCTTGGGCCGGCGCGGACCACACCAGCGCCAGGAGACCAACGTGATCCCCGGGCGGTCCCCCTGTTCTGCCTGCACGTCGGGGCGAGCAGGAGGATCCTGCGTGTCCCCGGGGCCAGGTGGCACGGGGGTATCGGGCACAAGCCGGGCCAGCGTGCGCACGGCCCAGTGCTCGAGGGTCTTGATAGCACCCTCGTTCTTGCCCATCACGTGGGCGGTCTCGGCGACCGAGAGCCCCGGGAGGAAGCGGAGCATCACGCACGCCTGCTGCTGGAGCATGCCCGCGCTGTCCACCGTGCCTCCATGGCCGACTACCTCGTCCGGCGCGGCGACCTCACCGCCGACGCCGGAGAGCCGGCCAGTCTCTTTCGCGAGCCCACGCTCCAGAAGCAATTCGACCAGGCCGGGAAGCAGCTGCTGCTCGTCGTGGGGATGGAGCTGCTCCGCGGCCGTGCCGTAAGAGCGGCGTACTGCGCCGGCCAGACGAGGCGCAGCCGTCAATGGGCGGTTCGCGGTGCCCTTCGAAGGGAGGGACGTCGGAACCTGCGGCCCCTTACGTCACCGAGGCCGCGAGATCCTGCTGCGTTCAGCCCCGTTTCCGGGCCCTGGGGGGGGGTACTCGTCCATATCACCGTGCCCGCGGGTGAAGGGGATGCCGTCCAGGGCGTCGGCTCACGCCGAGGGTGTGCGGCACTCGATCATCGACCAGGTCACCACTGAAGCGAGGTAACCACCGTGTTCAAGTAGCGATGGTCAGCCTCGGACGGCCCCACGAAGCCCCAGGGCCCGGCCTGACCCTGGAGATACCATCAGCTCTCTTTGCGATCATCTAGGGGAAACCGTGCGTCGACGTCGAGTATCCATGTGTGCCGCTCTTGGAACTCTTGCCCTGGTCACAGCCTGCTCGGACTCGGAGGCCTCCCCCTCCTCCACCGCACAGCCATTGACTACGGCCACCACGCAGTCATCGACTCCGGCCACCACGCAGTCATTGACTACGGCCACCACGCTCGACCAAGCCGATGAGCGACTCCACAAGCTGCTACTCAAGGTGACCACGGCCGCACGGAAGTCAGGACCGCCTCCGTTCGGCGCCGTGCGTCCCGCGGTGGAGACCGCTCCTGATTGCCAGGTTCCGGGCACCGCGAGACACACGGTAACCATGTCAATCCTTCAGGGGGCCGGGTCTGCGGACGTCGGTTCGGATGTCCGAGCCGACCTCCAAAAGCAAGGTTGGACCATGAGTGAATGGCGCGCCCATGACAAAGTGAAGCGATACACATCCCCTGGCAAGTTGGGGGAATTCACCATCTTCGTCTCCTACGTGAAGGGCTCCGGCGAGACGGACGTGCTCGCAAACACTCCGTGCCTGAAGGGCTCGCCGCTCACGAAGTCCTCGATGTTCCCCGAACCTGGCAGCACCGAACCCCAGTAGGTTCCCAGCGGCGTGGATGACGAGGCCGGCGGTGCCTTCTACGAACCGTTCCTATGGACTGAGCGGGAGTGAGTCCTGTTGCCAGAACCCATGCTCAGTCGAACGCCCCGGACGGTGTTGGGCGTTCTGGTTGCCCGCGTTCGTTCCGAGTCCGGGCGGCACGGATCGTGTCCGTGGTCCGGGAACACGGGGGCGGGGTCCCTCACGCCTTGGGGTCTCCGGTCGGGCCTGGACGGTCCGATGCCCGTACCCATCACGCTGGTGGGTACGGGGCGGTGCCGTCCGACGCCTGATCGGGTGCCCCAGGGCGCGCCTTCCGATCGCCACGGCGGCAGCGTCGTGGCGGGTGGTGGTGCGTTTGCCGGTGGTGAGGGGTTTCTGCCAGTGCTGGGCACCCCACTTCGAGGTGTAAGCGGGATCGACCGCCACCAGCGGAACACCGAGCTCGGCGGCCATCGAAACCAGCCGGGCGCGCAGCCGGGCCACGGGCATGCCGGAGATCAGCTTGCGGAACTTCTTTCGGCGGCCGTGTTTCTCCCGGCTGGTCTCGGCGGTGAAGTCGAGGTCCTCGACCGCGATCGCCAGCCGGTGACGGGCGGCCCAGTGCAACAGCCGGGTCAGCGCGTGGCGCACCTGGGCGTCGCGGTGCTCGGCGGTGCCCGTGAGGTCGTAGTCGAAGCGGCGCGGGGAGCCGACCGGATTGCCGTGCACATCCAGCCGCCAGGCCGCCAAATGATCGGCGTTGGTGTCCACCCCGACCAGCCCACCAGCCCGCACGGCGGCCAGGGGCACGGTGGGGGCGGGTGGGATGGTCCAGGAGGCGGTCAGATACCAGCGCCGACGCTGGACGTCTTCGTGGATGCGGTACGCCACCGCCCGGTTCGCTCCGACGCGGTCACGCCACATCTCACCCCGGTGCGCGAACGACACCCGCGCGGTGAGGACGTAGCGGCCGTACGCCCCATTGGCCAAATGAGCCAGCGGGGCCGGAAGCCTGACGCTCACCTGCCCATCGGGGCTGACCCGGATCGTCTCGTTGCCATACCGCTTGCCCGACTCGCCGTCCGCCTGCAAAAAACCGGCGCGACGCCTCCCACCGGGCCCGCCACGCCTCCTCGCCGAGCTGCGCCTGATCCAGGTGGTGGCGGGTGTTGAACAGTCGTTTCCCGCCCCGCACCACCCGCACCCGCACCCGCACCCGCCCAGCCGCCCAGTCGGCCCGCGCCCGCTCCAGCCGGTCCTCCAACACCCGCAGCCGACGCGCCTTGGCATGCCACTCCCGCCGACTCCGGTAACCGCCGGCAGCCCGCTTCGAACCCTTCTCCCCGAGAGGGAGGGACAGCCGGTGCCGGATCGTGTCCACCCCAGCCTCCAACTGCCGGATGTGCGCCAGTTGGCCGCGCCGGGCCAGCGCCCACACGTCATGGGTGGCCTTCGTCAACGACCCCGCCCACCGCGACGACGACAGCCCCGTCAGCTCCCGCTTCCGCGCCGCCCAGCTTTCGTTGTCGTGCTCCAGGCCGACCGCACACCGCGCCTTCAGATCCCGCGCGGCGAGTGAACCCAGGTGGTCGCCGACCAGCCGCAGCACCCTCTCGTCCTGGGCAGTCAGGCCCCTGAGCCGGTCTCGGACCGCCACCCCCGACGGACCGGGCACCACGAACGACGCCGCCACCGACCTCAGACCACCCAACCCGCTCACCCCAGCCCCATCCGGCCCGAACAGCCCGTCACCCACCCAACGAGCACCACCCATAGAGGTCACGCATTCGAGACAGGAACTTCCGTTCCCTCCCCGAACCTCGTACGAGCGGAAACCGTCAACACCCACTCACACACGCCAGAACACACTTACGCACAGTCAACAGGCAACAGTTGCCAACCCCGGCCAGCCACAGCCGACTGATCCAGGCCGGACGCCGCCCGCCCGCGATGGTGTGTCGGCGGCTGGACAGCGGCACGGCCTGCCCGCCGGCGGGCTCGTCACCGAACTGCGGGCACACCTCGGTCAGCCACCACGCCAGCAGCCGGTCCACCCCGTCGATGGCCGGCGCCAGGTCGGCGGCGTACGCCAGGGCGCGGTCGACGTCGCCGAGCTCCCGGTGGATCCCGACCCCCGATGCTCGGAGTACGTCTTTTTTCAGCCATACCCCTATAACGCCCCTGCACGGAAAGGTACTTCCGTACGGGAGCACGCACCTGACATCTTGCATCCACCACTCGTTTCGTACGGCCCTGCCGGTGCCATCAGCACGGCGGGGCCGTCTCCGGAGGACGCATTGATACCCCACATATCAAACCGGACCAGACGCATGCTGGTCCTGGCGGCCGCGGTCGGCGCCGCCTTCACGTTCGGCGCCCCCGGCGCCCTCGCGGGCACGCTCCCCGTCGGCCCCTCCCCCGCACCGGCCGCCAAGGCCCACGCTCCGGCCGCCGTGCCGGCTTCCCAGAGTGCGACCTGGGTGGCCGGCACCCGTGCCTATCTCGTGATCACCGCCCCCGGTGACAGTTCGGCGGTCCGCTCCGCGATCGCGGCCAACGGAGGCACCGTTTTCTCGAGCTTCGACGCGATCGGCGTGATCGTCGCCCACTCGGCATCCAGCGGATTCGCCGCCGCCATGCGCGGCGTCGCCGGCGTGCAGCAGGTCGGCGCAACGCGCACCTCGGACGTCCCGGCCGACGCCTACAACCCGGCGCTCCCGGCCAATCCGGCCCAGGCCTCGACCCCGGCCGGAGAACCGGTCCGGGCCGACATGAGCCAGATCAAGGCCGACCAGGCCTGGGCCGTGAACCCGGGCTCCGCTTCCGTCACGGTCGGCATCCTCGACACCGGTGTGGACGACCAGCACCAGGACCTGGCGCCCAACTTCGACGCGGCCGACTCGGTCTCCTGCGCCTACGGCAAGCCCGACACCCGTGTCGGCGCCTGGCGGGACGTCGACACGCACGGCACCCACGTGGCGGGCACCATCGCCGCGGCCAAGAACGGCAAGGGCGTCGTCGGCGTGGCCCCCGGGGTGAAGATCGCCGCGGTCCGGGTCGCCGAGCCCGGCAACTCCTTCTTCTTCGCCGAGAACACCATCTGCGGCTTCGTCTGGGCCGGCGACCACGGTTTCAAGGTCACCAACAACAGCTACTACACGGACCCGTGGCAGTTCAACTGCCCGGACAACATCGACCAGGCCGCCATCATCGAGGGCGTCAAGCGCGCCCAGGAGTACGCCGAGGGCAAGGGCTCCCTCCAGATCGCCGCCGCGGGCAACGAGAACTACGACCTCGCCCACAAGACGACCGACTCCGCGAGCCCGAACGACTCGACGCCGGTCACCCGCACGATCACCAACGCCTGCCTCGACATCCCGACCGAGCTGCCGGGCGTGGTCACGGTCGCGGCCAACGGCACCGGTGTCACCAAGGCCTCGTTCTCCAACTACGGGCAGGACGTCATCGACGTCGCGGCGCCGGGCAGCAACGTGTACTCCACCGTCCCCGGCGGCGGCTACGGCAGCAAGAGCGGCACCTCGATGGCCACCCCGCACGTGGTCGGCGTGGCGGCACTCATCGCCAGCGCCAACCCGGGCATCACCCCGGCACAGATCCGCGCCAAGCTGGCCACCCAGGCCAACGACATCGCCTGCCCCTCGGACAGCCGCTGCACGGGCACGACGGCCAGCAATTCGTTCTTCGGCGAAGGACAAGTCGACGCCCTCAAGGCCGTCGGGACCACCCCGCCGCCCGGTAAGTACTTCGAGAACCTCGCGGACTTCGCCATCAACGACAACGCGACCGTGGAGAGCCCCATCGCCGTAACCGGCGTGACCGGCAACGCCCCGGCCACCCTCAAGGTGGGTGTGGACATCAAGCACACCTACATCGGTGATCTGAAGGTCGACCTGGTGGCGCCGGACGGGACCGTCTACACGCTGCACAACCACGCCGGCGGCAGCGCCGACAACATCGCCCAGACCTACACCGTAAACGCCTCCTCGGAGGTTGCGAACGGCACCTGGAAGCTGCGCGTCAACGACAACGCCGCCTCCGACACAGGCAAGATCGACGCCTGGAACCTGACCTTCTAGCGGGCCCGGCAACGCCCGCGTACAACACGCACTGCGCCGGCGACAGCTCCTTGCCCGCGGCCACGGACAAGGCGGGCTGCGGTCTGTTCGGCCAGGGCTGCGAACTGCTGGGTGGCAGAGGGCATATGGGCCCCGACCGCGGTGAACACCGCGGTCGGGGCCCATATGCCGGAGCCGTTCAGCAAGGCCGAACGGCCTGGGTCCGGCGTCCGGCTCACCGGTGCGCCTCTCTGAGGAGCTGCAGGGCTGTTCCGCGCTGACCGTACGGACAGCGGGGCCGCGGCTGCACGCGCCGCGGCCCCGAGGAGTGCCATCACCACCGGCGACGACGGATCCTGCCCGTTCGGCGGATCTGCCGGGCGAAAATCTTTCCCGACTCCATCAGGTACCGCCCGCCGTCGGGCGTTGTGACCTCGATCTCCAGGATCCGGCGCCGCAAGCGTGGAGGCAGATATCCATGAGCGTTTTCCGACCTCACGCTGATGCGTGGTGAAGGACGACTACTGCCTGCACGACGTTGGTAATGCGGTTGGCGCTGCAGCGGAGTTTCCGCAGGAGCCGCCAGCCCTTGAGGGTGGCCATGGCCTGCTCGCCAAGGCAACGGATCTTGGCGTGGGTGGTGTTGTGGCGGCGCTTCCACTGCTTGAGGCGGCGGGCCCGAAACGGGACCCGGACGGGCCTGCCGGCTCCTTGGTACGCCTTGTCCGCCCAGCACTTGAGGCCCGCTGCGGTGAGGGCGTCGATGATCCCGTGCTGCCGGGCGGCGGTCAGGTCGTGGGTCGAGCCGGGCAGAGCCGGCGAGGCCCAGAGCAACCGTCCGAACGGATCGGTGAGGACTTGGACGTTCATGCCGTGGCGTTTGTGTTTCCCGGAGTAGTACGGGGTGTCGGCGGCGATGCGGTCGATGGGCAGCAGGGTGCCGTCGAGGATGACGAACGCCTTCGTCCGGATGGTCTTCATCACCTCGGCCAGGGTCGGGGCGAGGGCGGCCAGGACCTCGATGGCCTCACGTATGTAGCGGTAGGCGGTTGCGATCCCGATGCCGAACCCGGCCGCGAGCTGGGTGTAGGTGTCGCCACACCGCAGGTGGGCCAGGGCGAGCAGGGCCTGACGTGCCACGGGAAGCCGCCGTTTATTAGACACTCCCAGCCCACGCGGGCACGGACAACAGACGGGTGGCGCGAACTCGACGGCCATCACCCTCCATCTCTTCCGGCGTGGCCCGCAGATGCTCCAGGCCGTCTCCTCGCCGCCAGGCCCGCTCGAGCAGCCGAACGCTCAATCCCCATAACAGGTCGCCGGTCTCGGCATCGCGCAGCTCACTGCCCATGATCCCGGGCACCACGACGACCGCGTCCTGCGTCACATCCGGCTTCAACGAAGGCTGCGGGCGCCATACACGCTGCGTCTCCGACTGCGCGCCACCACTCCCCCAAGTCCCCATGTTTGACGACAATATCGGCCATGAACGCAACATGAGGGGCGAACGCAGCCAGGACTGTCGCCCCTTTTCTCCCTCGCGCTCGAACTCGCGCCGTTCAGCGTGCCGGCCAAGACGGTCGAGCCGGGCGCCTGCTGACGACCGACTTCGCCGCCGCGGCGACGCAGGGCGTCCCGCTGGATGCAGCGATGAGGTTGTACCGCCGCACTCACCCCGCCAGCTCGGCCAGCCAGGGATGCCCTGGGTGAATCAGCTCCAGCCACCCACGAAGGCGATTCCGCCGCGGCGGGTCCAGCAGCGGCAACACCCCCTCGAAGTCCGCCTGATCCTTGGGCCGGGTCGCCTTGGCCTTGAACAACAGCACCAACTCCGGCACGAGGTACGGGATCCCGTCCGCAGTCCGCTCGATGATCGCGTCGTAGGGCAGCCGCACCCGCTCATCCCGTCGGCAGACCCAGGTCCCGCCCTCGTGCGGTTCGCGGAAGACGTCAAACAGGTACTGGTCGCTCACCGGATCCCGCACCCAGGTCTGGTGCGTGGCCGCCAGCGTCTGCGCTCCCGCCCTCGGCCAGACCCGACCTGAACCCACAGCGTCAAACACGTATTCGGGAAAGCGGCGCCGAATCTCCGCGAACCCCTCCACGGGCACCGCGATCTCCAGATCGCCGTGCTTCCGCGACGGCTCGGCGCGGAAGAGGTCCAGCGCCCATCCCGCCGCAACGCACCAAGGCGCACCGATGCCGGCCAACCGCTCCGCGACTTGTTCCGGACGCCAGGCATCCGCCCAGCGGATCTCCAGTTCGTCCGCATCGAGCACAACGCCGCCGGGCTGCAGGGATTCGGTCATCGGCACAACCTACTGCTCCAACCCGCCCCTGGTACGGCCTCTTTGCAGTCACCGAAGCCTGGCCCGCTACCAGGACAGACACGTCGGCAAGATCATGAGCAACGCCGCCGACGAGGTCGACTCCGATACCCAGACATCCACCTGCAACCGGATCTTCCTGGGCGCACGGCGTCGGGCGTCCGGCAAGATCCGAAAGAGAGGACCTGGGCCTCAGCCGGCCCGGTCGAGGACGGACGCCAGCGCGGCGCGCAGTTGTTCGTCCTCGCGGATCATCGCGTGGTCGAACCCGGAGACGACCAGGCGGCGGTCCCCGGTGGCGAGCGCGGCCAGCCGGTCGTGCTGCTCCAGTGCCAGGGCGGTGGCGCCGAGCGCCCGCAGGGCGTCGCAGGCGCCCTTGAGGTCGGCGCGGGTCTCGGCCGAGTGCAGCGCCGCCTCGGCGAGCCGGGCGCGGTCGAGGCCGGCCGGATCGGCGACGGCGAGCAGCCCGAGGACGGCCGAGGGTGCTTGGGCCGGGTCGTCGAGGAGAGCTTGGAGCCTGGCGGTAAGCGGGCGCCCGGCCGGACCGAGCACGGCGATCTCGCGTGCGGCGCGGGCGGTCGTCCAGTGGAACCACTGTCGGCCCTCGCATCTGTCGAACACCGAGGCCAGCACCGGAACGACCTCCGCCGCCTCACCGGCGAGCCGCCACAGGGCGAGCGCAAGGGCGAGGTCGGCGTCAACCTCCGGCACGGTGTCGCGGTCGATGGTGCGGCCGAGCGCCGTGCGCAGGGCCGGGGTGAGGCGGGCGGCCGCCGGGCCGAGGTCGGCCAAGGCGCGGGCGGCCTCGACGCCGTCGCGCACACCGTTGGCGAGCGCCGTCTCGGCGGCGGTGAACAGCGGCCCGGTCTCGCCGGTCAGCTCGTGCAGGGCCTGCGCCACGAACAGCTTCCGGGCGTCGGCCCGCAGGGCGGTGGCGGCCTGCTCGCGCTGCTGCGGCCCGCTGTCGGCGGCGACGGCGGTGATCGCGGTGGCGGCGTAGTGGAACCGGGGCAGGACGGAACACAGTTCGGGCAGCGCCTCGACGGCCTGTGGGCCCCATTGCCGCAGCAGGTGGACCAGCCCGGCGGTGTCGTTGTGGTCCTCGGTCGTCGAGCAGCCGCAGTCCTTGGCCCCCTCGGGCCGCTCCAGCGTGTTGGAGGCCAGGCGGGCGCGGACCGCGGCGAACAGTGCCGGGTCGAACGGGAAGGGCGCATCGGCCGGGGCGTGGGACCCGGCAGCGCACTGCATGGCGCGCGGGCGTCGGCCGAGGGCCCCGGCCAGCAGCGGGGCGGCGGCCTGCGGTGCGACCAGGACGAGCGCGGCGAGGGCCTGGTCGGCCGCCTCGTCGTCCGGCTGCGCGGCGAGTTCGGCGAGGAGGGGCGCGGCTTCGGCGGCGGCCGGGCCGATCTTGCCCAGCAGCTGGGCGGCCGTCCGGTCGGCGGCGAGCGGTGCGATCGCGGGGATCAGCCGTTGCGGGGCACTGCGGGAGAGGGTGCAGGCGCGGTCGGCCGCCCACAGGGCCTCGGCCCGCACCTCCGCGCGCTCGTCTCGCAGTGCGGCGTCGAGCAGCGCGATGGCACTCTCGCGGTCGGCGTCGGTGTCCCGCCCCAGCAGGGTCGCGACGATGGTGCGCAGCGGTTCCCGGTGCTCGTCCGCGTAGACGGACTTGGCCGTCCCCCGGGTCGGCAACAGGGTGAGGACGGCATCGCGGTGCGCGGCGAGCCACGGCTCCCCGGCGTTCAACGCGGCGAACACGGCGGCCAGGCGCAGCGGCGCGGGCGTGTCCGGGCCGAGCAGGGCGCGGGCCTCGGCAGCGGCGCCCGCGCGGTCCAACCGGGCGTACGCAGTGAGGAGTTCGGCCCGGACGGCAGGCTCGGTCTCGGCGGCCAGGCGGGCTCGGACGGCGGGCAGGGCGGTGCAGGTGTCCCGGGTGTGGCCGACCGTCCAGCCGGCCGCCTGCCGAACGGCGGCGTCCTCATCGGACAGCAGCGGTATGAGCAAAGGCAGTTGGGCGGCTACGGCGGCCCTCACGGCACCCGGCTCGACGTCGCACTCGTCCTCGCTCTTCGCCAGACAGCCGAGCAGCCGGAGCGCGTCGACGGTCTGTCGGCCGGAAGTGGCAATTCGGGCGAGGTACGGGGCGGCGTCGACGCTGGCCGCGTACACGGTGCCCTGGTGCACGATCGAGCCGTACAGTTCGTCCAGTGCCTCCTCAGCGTCCTCACGTGCCTCGGCGAAGGTGCGCAACAACCCGGGCAGGTCCTCGGCGGGGCCGTAGGCGTGGTTGACGGTGGCCCACGGGTGGGCGTCGAGCCCGGCGAGGGCGGCGGAAAGCTCCATGGCCGTGATCTTCGCAGGGACCTCTGACATTCGGCAGACTCGACGAGCTCGTTGACGAGCTTGGTCGCCAGGACGTACTTGAGCCGGTAGCCGGCCATCCCGACCTCGGCGCCGAGTCCGATCAGCAGGTGGCACTTGCCTGTGCCGGAGTCGCCGACGAGGCAGAGCAGCAGCGGCGCTGCACTGCGGAGCGAGGCCGGCTCCGAACTCCATGTCCGTCAGGTGAGGCTGTTGCGACGTGCCCGCAATGAGTACGTCGTCCCGTTCGGCCCGCCGCACTTCGACCAGCCGCCGCTCGTCGCGATCACCCAGCCCTTCTGCTCCTTCACCTGCGCGGCGAAGGTGCGCAGGTCGTTGATGGAGCAGCCGCAGGCGAGGGTGACTTCGATGCCGAGGTACTGGCTGCGGAGGTTGTCGTTGCTGTAGGGGTCCTTGGTCCATTCGACCTCGTGGACATGGTCCTTCAAGCCCGTTCGTTCCTCGTCGTGCTTGATTCCGAGTGCCTTGGCGAACTCGTCCAGGTCATCGATCTCAAAGAGGTCGCTCGACCACTGGCCGGGCCACACGGCGAACAGGCGTGACTTTCCTACGAGCGCGCGCTCGTAGGCCGCGTGCTGGTCTCCGTGGGTCACGGTGCCGTCTTCATGGACCTCGATGTAACAGGTGGTGCTCGCGGTGTAAGGGAAGTCTCTACCAGATGCGGCTGCGCTTCGCGGTTCCACTGGCCCCCAATGCATTTCTACGGAATGCGGCTCGCTCGGTGCCAGTGAACAACAAGCGAGCACGGCGCGGGCGCGTTCCAGGGAACGGGCTCAGAGCGCGTCGTGAACCAGCGCGCCATCAGGGAGGGGCAGCCCCGGAAACTCGACGGGTTCATCGCTCCCTTCCAGCAGGACTCGCGCCTGCCACCACGTACCAGAGCGCTCGACGACGTCGCGGTGCTTGCAGACCTCGCGGCCGACGCCCGGCAGGCGGCTTCCTCGGCTGCCGCAACGGGTCCGCACGGCAACATCCACACGTCTTGACCATTGCTCCCGGCTGCGATGAACGCCGGGAGCTGCCGTCCGCTGAAGCGGGCGCCGAGGCGTTCCCTGCCGTTCCGGTGCCGCCCGGGTCGTCGGACGGCACCGGAACGGCGGTAGGGGCCGAGGTGGGTGTCAGATCTGGCAGATCCCCCGCTGGTAGTCGACGGTCGCGGAAGACCGGGAGTAGTTCCACTGCGGCTGGAGCAGGGCGCTGTCGAGCTGCCGGGCGGCATCCGGGCTCTCCACTATGTACCCGAAGTCCTGCAGCCAGGCCGGGTAGAGGTTCTTCGAGCCGATGTAGAACGCCGAGCCGTCGACCGAGATCAGCTTGTGGTGCTGGGCGTAGGGGTGCCCGTCGGCCCACGTATCGCGCGCGGAGCCGCGGAACGGGGCGAGTTGGAGGTTGCCGCACAGGGCCGCCCGGGCCCTGTGCTCGTCTCCGGTGGCCCGTACCAGCCTGCTGCGCAGTGCGTCGCTGATCTCGGAGAGGGACTTGATCTGCGAGTACCCTCCGCTGCCGACGGTCCCCCGGTTGGCGGGGTCGCTGACAACGATGCGCACCTTGACGCCGTCGGCGAGCTTGGCGGCCAGGGCGTCGTACACGCGCGTGTCGTACCGGGGCAGCGGCGGGCACGTGGCGTTGAGGTCCTGCTGCGATATCTCGATGTGCTCGCCGGCACTGGAGATCAGGGAACGCAGGGCGCTTTCCTCGGGGTTGACCGTGTCGTAGTCGCGGTCGCCGTTGGTGTTGTCGTGCAGACCGGCCACGCACCGGGTGCCGGCGGTGTCCGGCAGCGAGGGGTGCCAGGTGGAGGCAGGGTCGGAGTCCTGCACGCCCACCCCGAGCCCGCCGACGGCGATGACCGGCACGTCACCGGTGGCGGAAACCGTTCGCGGGTTGGTGTCCTGCTCCATGCGGGCCTGGCAGGCTGCCGCGCCCGAGGCGGCGTACCAGACACTCGCCACATTGGTGCGGTTGCTGCAGGTCCAGCTCCAGAGCCGGTCCAGGTAGCGGCCCGCCGTGCCGGCTGCGGGGCCGGACAGGGCCAGGTCGACGTCCGTCACCGGGTGCGGGGTGTCGAGGTAGTCGCCCTTCCAGTCGTTGATGCCGCCGGTGATCGCGGTCTCTCCGTCGACGACGAGGAGTTTGGAGTGGTTCCACGACAGGGCGGTCTTCGACGTCGTCATGGAGGCGACGTCGATGGTGAGGGCGTCCGCCGCGGGGCCGAGTGCGGCCCGCAGGTCGGCAAGGTACTGCGAGGGGCGGACGTTGAGATGGTAGAGCGGTGCGGCGCCGACGAGGACCCGGACCTTCAGGTGGTGTCCGGCGGCCACGGAGGACTTCAGGCCGGCGACGATGGCGTCCTGGAAGGCGCCGTCCGGGAAGGGGGCGAGGCTGGAGACGTCGACGGTGCGGGTGGCCCGGGCGATGTTCTCGGTCATCCTGGCCAGCAGGTTCCTGGTTCCGTCGCGGTCTCGGCATTCCGCGTCGCCCCAGCAGCCGGGGGTCTGCAGCAGCCAGCTCGCGGGGTCTCCGGGCGCGGCATCGAGCCGGTTGCCCGCCGTCCGTTCCCATACGTCGCCCTCGAGGCCGGGTGAAACCTCGCGGAGCGTGCGTTCCACGGCGTCGAGATGCGGGGTCGCTGAGGAGGGGGCGGCGGCAGCGGGCGCCGCGGGCAGGGCGGCGAGGGCCAGAGCGGATATCAGCGCGGCACGCGCTGTGCGCTGTAAGCGGAGCGAAATGATCACCCGCAGAAGTTACCAGTGAGTATGACGGTGCGGCGAACACAGCACAGCCACAGGATGGCCACGGCACGCGGGCATCGCCAGAGCAATTCCCCTGCGAACAGCCTGGTTGCACATGGACCGCCCCGCCCGTACCGGGACCGGCTCGTCGCCAGACCGCTTCCGCCCGTGCAAGCGGGGGCATGACGAAACGACATAGCCGCGCCACAGAGGCGGGCCACCTCGTTCGGTGCTCAGGCATGGTCTCTGCCAGTCAGCAAGTCCAGGGAAGCCGGTGTGTTCAGCAGGACGTGCCCCAACTCCGGGAGACGTGGCGGGACAACTCTTTGAGCCACTCCGGCTGATAATTGCGCCGAGCACGCAGTGCACGATCGTGGGGTGTGTCTCCAGCGGGGTAGGGATTGTCGTACCAGGGGGCGGCCGCCTTCCCGGAATGGTCAAGACCGAACAGCAGCATCTGTGACCACTCGTTGGCCTTCTCGTCGTCCGCGTAGAGTCCAGCGAGTTCCTGCAGCATCTCGGGGCGGCCGGCGTTCGCCCGGGTGAGCAGGAGACGGCGAATGCCCGCGACGTCGCCCCTGAGGGCGTAGGCGTCCAGCTGGGTTTCGAATCCCGATCGGAGCTCGGGGGCAGCTTCGGTCTCCCGCGTGTCGGCCGAAGGGGGCGTGACGTCACCGGCCACGGGTTCGGGACACACAGGGGGGGTCTTGTGAGGCTCCGGCTGGAACTCGGGGCTGGGATCTTGTCGATCAGGGGCAGCAACTGTGTGACGTCGTTGCGGTTTCCGCCGGTCAGTGACACCGCGAGCGGGATGCCCTGGGCGTCGGTGACGACGTGGTGCTTGCTGCCCGGTCGTGCGCGGTCGACCGGGCTGGGTCCGCTTTTGGGCCCCGTCGGGCGGCCCGCACGTGGGATGAGTCGATCACCGCCCGGGACCAGTCCAGCTTCTTCGCGGCCCGCAGCTTCCTCAGCATCGGGGGAAGGGAGCGAACGGCGCCGCCGCGAGGGTGTCGTCGAGCTGCTGCTCGGGCTCGGTGTCCTGCTCCCCGCGTGTGCGGGGAGCAGGCCTCGACCTGGATCACCAGCTTGCCCGAGGGACCATCCCCGCGACTGCGGGAACCGGAGGCAGCTACACAGTAGAGCGGATCATCACCGTCAGGACCGGCGAGGCCAGCGACGGCTGGCTCTGCCCGATGTCCCCATAGCCCCACGACCTGTAGAGATCATGGACCTTTCCATTGCCGGCAGCCGAGTTGACCACGAGGGTGACATACGGCTCGTCGCGTACGGCGAGCAAAGCGTCATGGATGCGACGGGAATACCGGTCTTCCGCCACCCCGGGCTGACACTGATCTCTTTGAGAGCCACTGCTGGCCGCTTGGTGTACCTCTCCGCCGGCGTCGGGCTGGTGCCGTCCGGACCGGCGGACGGGGCGACGTCATGCGGGGACGCCGAGCGGCGGGTGCTCGAGCACGCGGGGCTTGTACTCGACCAGCTGGATGCGGCCGTCGAAGGTGCGGTGCTCGATCATCTCGAGGGCAACGTCCGGATAGCCGTCGTAGATGCGTTCTTCGCCCGTGGCCCCGGTGATCACCGGGAACATCACGACCCGGAAGCGGTCGACGAGTCCGGCACGTAGCAGGGACCGGCACAGGCTGAGGCTGCCGATCGTGCTGAGGAGCCCCGAGCCACTCGACTTCATGGCGCGGACCGCCTCGACGGCGTCGTCGCGGACGAGCGTGGAGTTGGCCCACGTCAGTGGCTCCTTGAGTGAGGAGGAGAACACCATCTTGGACGCTTGCGTGAGCTCGTCGACGGACGCCTCTTCCTCGGGCCTGAACTCGTCTTGGCCATTCGGGACCTCGCCTGCGGCGAAGCCCGACATCAGGCGGTAGGTGTTCGTTCCCATCAGGTAGGTGGCCTCGGGCTGCTCGCTGAGCCATGCGAGGTACTCCGGGCCCTCAAGGCCCCAGAACCCGGGCCATCCCTCTCCCGATGCGTGGCCGTCGAGGGAAGTGATGAAGTCGACGAGAAGCTCCGACACGGCGGTGTCCTTTCCTGGGGTGTCACGAGCTTGGACCGGCCGGGAGCCACAAACTCATCGGCCGCGCCGTGGAGCAACGAGAAAACCCATGGCGCTGCAGCCGATCGACCAAGTCCCTGTGGTCCCTGCCGCGACACCCGAACTGCTCCTTCATCCTGTGCCGGCCGCCCCGTGGCGGCCGTGCCCGGTCATCCTCACAGCCCCCTTGACGGTCCTGGCCTGCGGCGCTCGCTCAGCGAGCGCTCTTGCTGTCCGGCGCGCCCGGGGGCGGGCCGAAGGCCGGCATGCCGAGGTCGGCCCGGGCCGGGGCCGTGTAGCAGGACGCTGTGCGGCGCCGGCGCCGCACAGCGAGGACGCCGAGTCCGGCGGCCACGGCCAGCACCGCCAGGGCGGGCATCCACAGCGCGCCGATCGCGGAGGTGACGCCGATGGAGCCGAGGACGGCCAGGATCGGGCCCGCGCAGCACACCGCGCAGGTAGTGACCGCGGCCGCCCCGGCGCCGAGTGTGCCCCAGGGCCGCGAGGGGCGGGAGGCAGGAGTGGTCATGCGGGTGCTCCGAAGAGGTCGGCCAGCATCCCGGCGGCGGACTCGGGCGCCCGCACCTCCAGCTGGAGAACGGTCGGGGTCAGGTGCAGGGTGAAATCGAAGAACGCGCAGCAGCCCTGCTCCGCCGCGGCGAGCGCCGCGACCTCGTCGGCCAGCCCGGCGTCGGCAGGGAAAGACAGGCGTACACCGTCGGGGATCTCCTCCCGGCTCTCGGCCTTGCCGGCCAGCTGCTGCCACTGCTCGGTGCGCTCGCCCAGCTCGGCGACCTCCAGCGTGCAGGCCACGGGAGCGTCCCGCCATGCCTCGGTGGCCGGGCTCGCAGGGTGTGCCACGTTGCTCTGGTCGGGGAGCAGGCGAGGGGTGTCGGTGAGAGTTGTGGAAGCAGGTGCGTTGCGGACCGTGCCGCCGGCCGGAGAGCTGACCTCGTCGCTGATCGCCCGGGCCGCGGCCCGCTACGGTCTGGCGGCCGCCGACGTGCTGCGGCTGTGGACGTGCCCCACCTCCCCCGCCCGGCACGAGGGCGGCAGTGTGCGGGCCAACGCCGAGCTGCTGCTCGACGAGGCCGGACGGCGGGTGCTCGCCGGGCTGTGTGGGGTGCAGTCTTGCGCGGTGTCCGGATTCAGGCAGGCACGCCGTCCCAGGCGTTGCGCAAGTCGTCCGGCCAGAAGCGGCTGGGCAGGATCATCGTTTCGTCGCAGGTGGGATGGATGAGCAGCGGGAAGAGTGCGTGGTTGAGCGTTCCTGTCGGCAAGTGCCGTCGGGCAACCATCACATTCGTGCAGTACACGGCTGTGCTGCCGGTCAGGCTTTGAGGGACCGGCATCCGCATCTCGCGGGAAAGTTCTCTGCAGAGCATGTTGGCGAACGGCTGCAACAGCGGATCTGGCAGGAGCTTGCCTTTGACGGAGAACAGCCTGCGCGCGACGTACCGCAGGTGCTCGGGACGGTCGTCGAACTCCCGGTCGGCGCAGTAGAGCACGACGGCCGGATGATCGGTACGGCCCGGCTCGAACAGCAGGTTGTTGGCCTGTACCAGCGATGCCCAGACCACGACGCCCTGCTCCAGGAGCAGGTCCTGCCGTTCGAGAATCTCGAGCAGGGGATCGCCGGACATCCACCTCCGGCGAGGTATGCGGAGATACCTCCGCCGGTCTCGCCAGGAGAACGACCGCGGCCCGGAGCCGAGGTTTTCCCGGCACTGCGCAATGAGCTCGGAGGGGGATCTGTGCATCAGTGGATCTTAGGTGCCCAGACGGCGCAGGTCAGACGGGGACGGATCTCGATACGGCTACGGCTGACCTGCAGGTCAGGGGCATATCGCCGCTGCAGCAAGGTCCCCGGTACGAACCGGACGGGCGGGCACCTGACGCCCGGGACCTGGCCTGGGCAACGCCGTACCGGCTGCCCCACCCCCATAGGCCGGACACTGACTGGCATGGGATCCGCCCTGGCCCCTGGTGTCACTCCTGCGCGGAGTCTCTACAAAGGCTTGGCGGAAGGGCTTTTACCGAAGTGCAGCGGGCGGACACGAAGGCGACGACGTTGTGCGGGGTAGTCGGCGGCCAGGGCCTGTGTGATGTTGTGATCAGCCTGAGGTCTTCAGGAGGTCGTTGATCCAGATCATTGCGGCGCGGAGGTGGAGGCCGGCCAAGTAGCTCTCGGGCGACTTGTCATGCGGCTGATCCTGCACCGGTCTGCTCCGGGAAGTCGGGAGGGACGGACGCAGGGAGGCGCCGGGCGGAGGGTTCTTGACGCGCTGGCCCTGGTAAAACAGTGACCGGTGGGTATCCAGGAGCGGGAACGAAAGATGTACCGGCCGCTGCGGCGGGCCGGCCTCGAGGTGATCCCGGACGCAGTGCCGGACGGCACGATGCCGTTCGTCTCCGGATGGCATCCCAAGGACGTTGTCGGCCGCTTCTCCCACCGGTACGAAACCCCACGGCTCGTCGAGCGTCTCAACGAGGACTGGTACGACCTGGCGGTCTCCTCGGGCCTTCTCGACCACCGGCGTGAGTTCCTCGTCCTGCTTCCCCACGGCACCCACACGCACCAAGCCGTCCTGCGTAGGCAGAACCAGCATTATGGCCGCCGTGCCGCACCGGCGGTCTGGGCCCGGGTCAGGCTCCTGGACTGCTGGGACGTCATGGGCCGGGGTGCGGCGTCGGCGTTCCTCGGGATACGCGCGGGCCACCCGGGCTTCGGCATGATGGCGCTCGACAGCAGCGTGTACATCAGCTGCTCGACCGGCGAGATCGGTGTCGACGTGCTCGCGGTGCGTCACCCGGACCGCTCGGAGAACATCCTGCGGGACCTGGAGTGGTACGCACACTGGGACTACCCCCGTGCCGACAAGGAGTTGCAGAAGCGGATCGCCGTCTGGCTCGCGGGCCGCGCACCGGGGACCGCCAGCCGTTTTGGCCGATGACCACGCGGCCCGGCGGCGAGGTCGGCAGGAGTGTCGCCGTCCAATCGCCACGACGTCTGCCGACCGGCGCCGCGAAACCGTCACACCGATCGCCACGCCGAGCGGTTGTGCCACGGGGGTTCTCCGGGCCAGGAGTCTGCGATCGGCCCCCGGCCACGGTACGCCTCGCGCATCGCCCACCCCGGCTCTGCTCCCGAGCACCCTCAGGCAGCGGCGGAGCCGACCGGCCGTGGGGAGGGCTGGTGCGTCACCCTCCCTCCGCAGAGCGTTCCCTCGGCAGGCTGCGGGCCTGCCCCTCCACAGAGATTCCACAATGTCGCGCCCTACGGTCCGCTGGTCGATGCCCGATTCCAGGAGGACCCGTGTTCATGCAAGGTCGACGACACCGCCGCCCCGTGTTACGTGCCGCCGTGGGCGTGGGACTGGCGGCGTCTCTGCTCGGGGCGTGCTCGAATTCGGCCGACACGCCGACTCAGGGCGGCACGGCCGCTGCCGGCGGCGCCGGCCGGGGCAAGCCCAACATCGTGTTCGTCCTCACCGACGACCTGGCGACGAACCTCATCCCGTACATGCCGAACGTCAGGCAACTACAGCGGGACGGGATGTCGTTCAGCAACTACTACGTGTCCGACTCCCTGTGCTGCCCCTCGCGCTCGTCCATCCTGACCGGTCAGTTCCCGCACAACACCGGGGTGTTCACCAACAACGGCAGCGACGGCGGCTACCAGGCGTTCAACCGCAAGGGGGACGAGCACAAGTGCTACGGGCCGGCCATGCAGAAGGCCGGCTACCGCACCGGCTTCATGGGCAAATACCTCAACGGCTATGAACCCGCCGACACCAACGGCACCGACAAGCCGTATGTACCGCCGGGCTGGGACGAGTGGGACACGGCCGGCAACGGCTATCCCGAGTTCGACTACGACCTCAACGAGAACGGCAAGGTCGTCTCTTACGGGCACGACCCCGAGGACTACCTCACCGACGTGGTGTCGCGGAAGGCGACGTCGTTCATCGACTCCGCGGCCGCAGCGAAGAAGCCGTTCGTGCTGGAGCTCGCGACCTTCGCGCCGCACGGCCCCTCCACCCCCGCTCCGCGCGACGCTGCCGCGTACCCGGACCTCAAGGCACCGCGGACCGCCGCGTTTGACACCCCGCCCTCGTCCAGGCCGAAGTGGCAGGACCCGCTGAAGCCGCTGTCCGACCGGGAGAAGCGGTCGATCGACCAGAAGTTCGCCAAGCGGGTGCGCTCGGTGCAGGCGGTGGACGACATGATCGGACACCTGCGCGCCGAGCTGAAGGCCCAGGGCATCGCCGACAACACCTACATCGTCTTCAGCTCCGACAACGGCTTCCACATGGGCGAGCACCGCCTGCGCCCGGGCAAGCAGACCGCGTACGACAGCGACATCCGGGTGCCCCTCGTGGTCACCGGGCCCCGTGTGACGCCGGGCGGGACGACGTCGCAGCCGGCGGAGAACATCGACCTCGGCCCGACGTTCCAGGACCTCGCCGGACTCACCCCCGCCGCCACGACCGACGGCCTCAGCCTCGCCCGGATCCTGCACGGCGAGCGGGTGGACGACTGGCGCCAGGCCGCCCTGATCGAACACCACCGTCCCGGCTCCAGGAAGGACGACCCGGACGCGGCACCGGCCAACAGCGGCAACCCGCCCACCTACGAGGCCATCCGCACCCCCGACGCGCTGTGGGTGGAGTACGCGGACGGTGAACGCGAGTACTACGACGTCAGGACCGATCCCTACGAACTGCACAATCGCGCGTCGGCCCTCTCCCAGAACCAACGCGACCGTCTGCACGCAACACTGACGGCTCTTCAGCAGTGTCATGGATCCCAAGCATGCGCGAAGGCATCCCGGATCGGGCGGTGACCGCGGCCACCGGCGCTCGAGCCCGGCCCCTGTGGCCCCGGCGTCGGACATCGGACATCGGACCGCGGAGAGACGATCCGTCAGTGGGCGAGGACCGTGCCGGCCAGGGGCACAGGGGTGGCGGTTCCGCCGAGCTCGGCAGCCCGTTGCGGCGCCGCCGGTGAAGGCCCACGGTGACGGCCGGGCCGCGAGCGGAGCCGCGGCACGGGCCTCGGTCACGGGCAGTCCGTGACCGAGGCCCCGCTTTGCACGGCCCGCCCATTCTTGCTACGCCTCATGTCGAGGTCTTTCGCGACCCGGGATCTCGAACAGGTGCTGTACTTCGTCGCGGAAGAAGCACACGCTCGGGCCGTCCTCGGCAATCAGCAGGGCTTCGGCTCCGGCGAAGAGCCGGTCGACGTGCCCGACGTCCGGTGCCCGCGACCGCCCCGGACTACCGGCCAGTGTCCTGGTACGGGGAGGCGCAGTAGTCGACGTGGTCGATGACCACGCACGCCGTGAAGAGAACGATCGGATTGCTCTGGATGTCGGCGGTTTCGGTGCACAGGCCGTTGCCCCTGGAGTCATACAGCGTCTGGGGGTCCCCAACCTTGCGGTAGTAGCGGACGGCGACCCCGTATCCGTCCGGGTAGGTGTCGCAGACCCTGACAGCGCCGTTCGCGCCGTAGGACACAGCCTTGGCACGCGTGTGAGCGCCGTAGGCGACTATGGAGGTGCGGTCGGCGGCCTGCGCCGGCACCGACAGCACCAGCGCGCCTAACAGAGCCGCACCGGCGGTCAGCGCACAACTAGTCTTCCGATACCTGATCATGATCTTCCCTTTCTCGTCGGCCCGTCGGGCCTGAGAATCCCGCGCGGCGTGTGCCGCCGGGCTTGGCTGGTCCGGCCGCATTTTGCTGCCGGACATCAAGCTTTTCGGCCGCGAAACTCTGTCCTGGAGGACCAGGACATCGCCGGGTCTGGCAGCGACGAGGTCGGCTGCCGGCGACGGCCACCCGATTCCCCGCGCTGCGCCACCGCCCGAATTGCTCGACAAGTACGGCCGACAGGCATCTGCGCCCCGGCTCGTCGCCTCGACGCGCGTTCACAGTCCTGCCGTCGCCGTTTTCACCTCGCTCCGCTGGGTGCGCTCTTCCGCGTCGGCCAGCCAGAACAGGATCGGGGGCAGGCCGAGCTCAATCGCCGCAAGCACGATCTGAAACCACTGCGGCCAGCCGTGCACGGCGAGGGAGAGCAGTCGGCCCATGCCGCCCAACAGGAATACGCCGGCCAACCAGCGCACCACCCGAGCCGGGATCGGCCGCTGCTGGGCGGCCCACAGCCACGCCAGCCCGTAGCCGACGAAGCTTGCCCCCATGAACCGACCCCAGCTGTCGACCGTCGTGCCGGCAGAAGCCGCTCCGGGGATCGCCGCGTTGCCAAGGACCACGTGGTACAGCCCGATCGCCACGCTGGACCAGCCCATCAACCGTGTGAGTGTGTGCAGAGCCCTTGCCATGATTCCTCCGAGCCGTCCCGGTGGAGCTTAGTTGACATGTGTCTACTAGACTGGATGTGCTAGTGGACACATGTCAAGTAGTCTTGGTCCGTGCCTCCCCGCCAACGACTCAGCCCCACCGACCGCCGTGCCCAGCTGCTCGCCGTCGGCGCGCGACTCTTCGCCGCTCACCCGTACGACGAGGTCCTGATGGAGGAGATCGCCGAAGAGGCGGGCGTCTCCCGAGCCCTGCTCTACCGTCACTTCTCCAGCAAGCACGTCCTCTTCGCAGCCGTGTACCAGCAGGCCGCGGACCAGCTGCTCGCCGAGACGCGGCTCGACCCCGCCGACTCTCTGGTGGATCAGCTCGTCCAGGGGATGGACGTCCATCTCGACTACTTCGTGGAGAACCGCCACGCCGTCCTCGCCGCGAACCGTGTTCTCGCGGGCGACCCCGTGATCCAGACGATCATGACGAACGAGCTGGACGCACTGCGCACACGGCTGCTGGCCGTACTCCCCCTCGCGGACGAGAGCGCCAGGGAGACCGTGTCCAGCGTGCTGAAAAGCTGGCTCGTCTTCGTCCAGGTCCTCTGTGTCGACTGGCTCACCCACGAGACCTGCACCCGCACGCAGTTGCGTGACGTCTGCATCGGCGCGGTCCTCGGCGCGCTCCGCCCGCTGCTCTCCCAGGACCAGGCCCTCGACCGGCCGCCGGAGCGGCCCGACGCGGACACATAGGGGCACCGT
The DNA here is from genome assembly GCF_044333225.1 of Streptomyces sp. NPDC021080. NCBI lineage: Bacteria > Bacillati > Actinomycetota > Actinomycetes > Kitasatosporales > Streptomycetaceae > Streptomyces > Streptomyces sp. NPDC021080. Next base: position 24,148 of record NZ_JBIRQM010000024.1, read on the forward strand.
AAGCCCAGGGTGTGCAGCCCGGCAGGAGGACGACGCTCCCTCCGTCCGACCGCATCACGTAACGCGCCGCTCTGCCGGTCCTTCAAGGACCAGGAAAAGACCGCACCCAACTACCTCGGGTTTGACAGAGTCCGTTCCGGGGGCATGCGGTCATGTCCGCTGGAGTGGTGCACTGACGGCCACCCGGTGATCTCCTCTCTCCTTGTTCAGCCGTTCCTGCGGATTGTTGGGGCCGAAGCCGACAGTCAAGGCGACGGCGAAGAGAGAAGCCCTCAGAATTCGCTGACCTGATGAAACGTGGCTCACGACAGGCGCAGATCCCGCGTTGAGACACTGACACCGCCTTGCTGAGGGGAACAAAGACGGTGACCAGGAAGGCGGCACGGAACCCTTTCAGTGCCTGCCTCAGACATTCGGTATCCAGTTGGCTGGGATGACGGCCTTAGCTGTCGGTGTGGAAGTTCGCCGGGATGATGGCCGGCACGCCGTCGCTGTGGAAGTTCGCCGGGGTGACGGCCGCGATGCGGTCCCGGTGCTGGTTGACCGCGGCGACTGCCGGCGCAGCAGCGATGGTGGCAACGACACCGACTGCAACGGCTGCTGTGGCCAGCCGAGAGATCTTCATCCTGACTCCTGTGTGGGTGCGAATCTTCGTCCATGTCGATCAAGCCCCTAGCCGCTCAGGCTGTCGTCGAACTCGAGGTACGTACGCGTCCCCTGCGTGACCCGAGGCTCGGTTCCGCAGACGTCCGGCGTCACCGGAACTTCCGTTCCCCCAATGCATTCGTGACGCTACGTCAGCCCGCCGGGATCCTCGGTTGATCGCGGCGACTTGGCGGATGACATCCATTCTTGGGGTGCGATCCCCGAGACGGATGTCGCACCCCGACGCAATGAGCGAAACTTGCCTTCATGGCGCGTACGTCGGCGGATTCTGAACTGAGCCTCATGGACAGCGGCTGGTGGCCGCGCTGCAGCGGGACGGCCGCCTCACCGCGGAGCCGGCGGCCCACGTGCTGGGGCTCAGCTCCGCCACCGTGCGCCGCCGCCTGCACGCGCTCGGCGCCGACGGCACCGTGCGCGTGTCGACGAGCAGGTGTTGCTTGATGGCTCTGACCTTCTTGGCGCCGTCGTGCCCGTGCAGGCCGCCGTGTTCCTTGGCCCGAATGCTCAGGCAGTCCATGATGGCCGCGGTGGGAGTGGGACCACGGTCGAACTGCACACGTTCGTGCTCGTGCAGCACCGTCAGCATCCGCTCCCACACGCGTTCTTGCTGCCATCGCCGCCAGTGGTGGGCGACGGTCTGCCGTGGCGGCAGGTCATGCGGCAGCAGTCTCCAGGCGCAGTCGGCCCGCAGCCAGTGCGTCAGCGCCTTGAGGATCTCCCGCCGCGTGTGTTTTGCCGGCCGGCCACCGGACCTGACCGCCGGAACCAGCGGACAGCCCACGGACCCAGGACCTCATCCCACCGGCTGATGCCGACGTCCTGGAAGTCGCTTCCAGCAGGCCGGCGTCCACGAGGCGGCCTGGCGCTCTGGTGTTCAAGCACTACGGCGCCCCGGCTCGCACCGCCGAGGCCCCCGCTCTCACGCTCCTCGCCCGGCACGGCGCTCTGGCTCAACGGCCTCTTGGCCGCCGCCCCTGAGCGCCGGCCGGCGTGGACCGCGTAAAACGCGGTCCACGCCGAACCCGTGCCCGCCGGTCAGCAGAACTCACCAGAGCAGGAGGATCCCCATCGTGACCGTCGCCCTCCGTCCCCATCGCGTCGAAGCCGTACCGCGCCGGCGCCGCCGCGGTCGAGCATCTCAGCCTGGTCGCATCGCAGTGTCGGCATGAGGCGCGGACCTGCGGCAGCGCGGGCACGGACAGCGGGATACCGGCGCGCTCCGTGTCCCGCTCCACGCCGACCGCGTTTGCCCCGCGGCGCGAATTGCCCGACTTCGCGGTGCTGCAGATGCGCGGCACGGCTTCTGGGACCTCCGGGCGTCATCCGCTGCGGCTGCGGGGCATTTCCGCGCATGATGATCTCGCTGAGAAAAGATTCGGCGCCCGTGTCGATTTCGCGGATGGCTCTTCGTGTAGGGGGTGAAACGGGCCACGGAAGAGCGGTCCGCCGAAGCAAGGAGGATGCTGTGCGCCAGGTCAACGCCACGCTGTCCATCACTCTCGACGGGGTCGTCCAAGGCCTGGGCCGTCCGGATGAGGACACCCGCGGTGGCTTCACTCACGGGGGCTGGGGCGGCACGTACAACGACCAGGTCATGGGCATGGAGATGGGCAAGAGCATGTCCAAGCCCACGGACATGCTGTTCGGACACCGGACCTGGACGGACTTCATCACCGCCTGGGGCACCCGCACGGACGACAACCCGTTCACTGCGCACATGAACGCGGCGACCAAGTACGTCTGCTCCAGAACCCTGGAGAACGCGGACGCCTGGCAGAACTCGAGCCTGCTGAAGGGCAACGCCACCGAGACGGTGGCCAAGCTCAAGGAGGAGGACGGCAAGGACCTGACGATCATCGGCAGCGCCATGCTCGTCCGCGAGCTGCACGCCGCCGGCCTCGTCGACACCTACCAGCTGCTGATCCACCCGCTCACCCTGGGAACCGGCATGCGGCTCTTCGAGGGCCCTGCCCCGCTGACCGAGTTCGAGCTCACCGACAGCGTCACCACCACCAAGGGCGTGATCATCGCCCGCTACTCCCGCAAGTAGGCATCCATGGCGAAGTACCTGCTCTCGATCTACCAACCCGAAGGCAAGGCAGACCCCGAGGCCATGGAAAAGATCAAGGCCGATCTGCACCAGCTCAACGAGGAACTCCGCGAAAGCGGCTCTTGGGTGTTCACCGGCGGCCTGCATGCGCCCAGCACGGCCACGGTCGTGCGCAGCGACGGCATGCTGACCGACGGTCCCTACGTCGAAGGCAAGGAGTTCGTCGGAGGGATCTGGGTGATCACCGCACCCGACCTGGACGCCGCGCTGGCGTGGGGTCGCAAGGCGGCCGCCGCGACCACGCTTCCGATCGAGGTCCGCCCGTTCCAGGACGTCGAACCGTATTGAGTCCCACACCGCAGGACATCGCGGCCGTGTTCCGCGCCGAGTACGGCAGAGCCGTTGCCGTACTCGTGCGCAGGCTCGGCGACATTAGCGCGGCCGAGGACGCCGTCGCTGAAGCGTTCGCGGTTGCCCTGCGACGCTGGCCGGTCGACGGCATGCCGCCCAGCCCGGCCGGCTGGATCATCACCACCGCCCGCAACCGGGCCGTCGACGAGCTGCGCCGCGAATCGCTGCGTGCGCACAAGCACGCCGAGGCCCAGCGACTCCACGGCCCGGACGACCGAGAAGAGGAAGGACCCGTGCGCGACGACCGTCTTCGGCTGGTGTTCACCTGCTGCCACCCGGCTCTGGCGGTCCCCGCGCAAGTGGCGCTCACGCTGCGCCTTCTCGGCGGTCTCACCACGCCTGAGATCGCCCGCGCCTTCCTCGTGCCCGAGCCGACGATGGCACAGCGCATCGTCCGGGCGAAGGCGAAGATCCGCGACGCCAAGATCCCCTACCGGGTGCCCCGGGATGCCGATCTGCCCGAGCGCCTGGGGGCGGTGCTCGCCGTGCTCTACCTGATCTTCAACGAGGGCTACGTCGCCACCTCCGGCGCCGAACTGGCCCGCGCCGAGCTGTGCGCCGAGGCGATCCGACTGGCCCGGCTGCTGGTCGAACTCATGCCTGACGAGCCGGAGGCCGCAGGACTGCTCGCGCTGATGCTGCTGATCGAGGCCCGCCGCGGCACCCGCACCGACCAGGACGGCAACCTTGTCCGGCTGCCCGACCAGGACCGCTCCCGCTGGAACGCCGACCTGGTCGCCGAGGGCCGCGCGATCGTCCGCGCCTGCCTTCGTCGCAACCAGCCCGGCCGCTACCAGATCCTGGCCGCGATCAACGCCGTGCACACCGACCCCGTCACCGACTGGACCCAGATCCTCGCGCTGTACGACCAGCTCGCGCACTTCGACGCCGGCCCGGTGGTCGCACTTCACCGCGCGGTCGCACTCGCCGAGGTCCAGGGCGCGGCAGCGGCACTGCGGGTCGTCGATGACCTGGATCTCGGGAACTACTACCTGTTCCACGCGATCCGCGGTGACCTCCTCGCCCGCCTCGGACGAACCGGCGAAGCCGTGCAGGCCCTGGACGCCGCGGCCCAACTCACCGGGAACGAGCCGGAACGCACCTTCCTGATCGCCAGGCGCAACGGACTCGGTTGAGCCGACCGCCCCCTCGGCAACTGCTCACCCTCACGCTCGGCGTTGCAGGGCCGCCACCACGGAAGCCGATGCCGCCCTGGGCGTGGTCCGGCCGGCATGGCCCAGTGAACCTTTTCCGACCTGCCGATGGCGCCCGCGCAAATCCGCTGCGTCGGCGAGCAGGCCATGGCCGTCCTGAAAGGCCGGCGTCCGCTCCGCGAGCTCCGCTGCAGCAGGAAAAGGCGTCCGCAGGACCTGGCTCGAACTGATCGAATCAACTCATGCGGGCCACCGCAGGGACATATAGGGTCCCCATCATGAGTCTGACGCCACGGTTAATCGTCCCGGATCCCGACACCGCCGCGACCTACTACCAGAAGGCCATGGGCGCCGAGGAAGTCTTCCGCGCCCAGGACGACAACGGCCGCGTGATGGTCGTCGTCCTGCAGATCGGTGATTCCCCGCTCTCCCTGTCCCCGGCAGTGCCCGAGTGGGGCTGGCTCTCGCCCGACGACGTCGGCGGCTCCCCGGTCCTCCTGGAGGCGGAGTTCACCGACCAGGACGCCGTCGCCGAGCGCATGGTCGCCGGAGGCGGCACGGTGGTCGTACCGGTGGAGAACCGCCCGTACGGCAAACGGGAGGGACGTCTCCGCGACCCGTTCGGTCACTTGTGGATCGTCACCGGCCCCCTGCGCTGAGACACCGGCACCGCTTCTCGCGGGGTCGCGACCCCGCGAGAAGCGGTGGCAGGAGGTCCTCAGACGGTGGCAGGGGTCCTCAGGCCCGTTGCGCCCGCGTGCGTCTCACTCAACCTGCTCGGGCCACGGCGAAGGCCGGTAGGAATAGGCCTCGGTGCCCTTGCGCACCCCTTGCTTGATGGCGACCGGCAGCATCAGGTCGCGTATCACCCGGGTGATCCACCGGTCGGGGGTCATCACCGCCCCCGTCTGCCGGGCCTGCTTCGCCATCGCGGCGACCCGGTCCCGCCGGGACTCCTCGAACGCGGTGAACGCCTGCGGCGCGGTCGGGTGTTCGCGCAGCGCCAGGGCGAGTTCGTAGGCGTCCTCCATGGCGAGCGCGGCACCCGCCCCCAGGTGCGGGGCCACCGCGTGCGCGGCGTCCCCCAGCACCACGGCGCTCCCCCGGTGCCACGTGACCAGGGGCGGCACCTCGTGGACCGGCCACCGGCCGACCGGTCCGGCGGAGGCGTTCAGGATGCCCCGGATCACGGCGGGGTCGGGACGGTGCCGGTCGGCCAGCGCGGCCACCCACCGCGCGTCGTCGATCTCGGCGAGTTCGGCGAAGGTGCGTTCACGGGTCTCCTGGTGGTTCTCGAACCACCACACGACACCGGGCGACACCACCTGGTACCCGAAGAACCCGCGCAGGCCGAAAACCATGTGGAACCGGCCGTCCACGGGGAGTTCCACGGCGTCGATCTCCGACCTGCCCCCGGATCCGACCACCTCGGTATAGGCGGGCCGGGGCGCGTCGGGGAGCAGCAGGCGGCGCGTGGCGGAGTTCACGCCGTCGCACCCCAGCACGATGTCGGCCTCGGCGGACGTGCCGTCCTCGAAGCCGATGCGCCAGCGGCCGTCGCCGCTCTCGTCCAGCGCGACGAGGCGCTTGGCGGTATGCAGTTTCACCCCGTCGCCGGTGGCCGCCTCGCGCAGGGCGCCGCTGAGCTCGCCGCGCATGATGTTCGTGGTGCGTTCCGGGTTCTGCGCGAGCTCCCGGCCTTTGTGGTTGGCGAAGTCGATGGACGTCGCCACGAAGCCCTGTTCGAGGATCCGGTCGGCCAGACCCAGGCGCTCCAGTACGGCGCGTCCGTTCGGAGCGAGGTTGAGGAATGAGCCGACGTCCTGGGCCCGGCGCACGTACGCCTCGTACAGGTCCACCTCGAAGCCCAGTCTCACCAGGCACAGGGACAGCAGGGATCCGGTGATGCCGGCGCCGACGACGGCAACCTGTCGGCGCGGAGTGCTGTTCTCGTTCTTCATCACGTGCTCCTGATCATGACCGCGGTCAGAGGCTTCGGACGGTCGGCCCCTGTACGAGGTCTCTTGCCGATCACCGGGTGGTCCCACGCGACCATGTCGTGCTCCTTTCGCCGCCCTGCCGCAGGCCGACCCGTGGCTCAGGCCGGAATCGAGCCCCCGTCGAGGCGGAATCCACCCGGAACCGGCCTGGAATCGAGACCCGGCAGGATCGCCGTCACGGGCCGGTGACGACGTCACCTGGGGAACCGGCATCGAAGCCAGGCAGCAGCAGAACGATTCCTTCGCGTCCCGGACCAGCTCCGGCAACACCGCCGGCTGACACTCCGACGGCAGCCCGGCCGGACGCGCACCTGCCCCGGCGACGCCACCGGCCCCCCGCACACCAGCGTCCGCTTGTCATCAGAATCGGGGGTCACGACCATGGCCACGCTCGTTCACAAGCACGAAGTCACGTTTCTTCGCTGGCCGGTACAGAGCCACGAACGAGACCGACTGCGCGAGGCGGGGCTGCCGTGCCTGCTGGTCCTGGAAGGCCAGACGGCACCGCCGAACGACATCTCGCCCACCGAGGACTGGGTGCGCCCGCCGGTGGCCCGCCTCGACCTGGCGGCCCGCGTCCACACCTTGCAGCGGCGCACCGGAACCGACTTCATGCCCGCGCTGGATCCGACCGGAGTGCTCTACTACGGCGGACAGTCGGTGCCCATGTCCGATGCGCAGAGCGAGATGATGCGATGTTTCCTGGCCGACTTCGGCCATCTCGTCCGCCGGGACAGGCTGAAGAAGGCCCTGAGCCGCATCAACAACGAGGCGGTCACCAGTAACGCGATAGACCTGCACATCATGCGGCTGCGCCAGCGGCTGTACGGCGTCCGTCTGAGCCTGCGCACGGTATGGGGCCGGGGCTACATCCTGGAGGCGGCCGACTGAACCGATCGGCCCCGGAACGCGAAGTGTCCGGCCCCTGCGGAAAGGGGCCGGACACTTCGCGTGCGCGTCGCGGGTTTCTTCCGCGTGCGCGGGCCGGAGCACCGCTTGCGCAGCGGTCAGCCCGCCTGCCGGCGCCGCCGCTCGTGCACCTTGCCGCGCAGTTCGTGAAGTTCGGTGAACGGCAGCGTGGCACGGTCCATGAGGTGCGCCGCTCCCGGGGTGCCGGCGGTGCCCGGCTGCTCCCCGATCATCTTCGTCACCAGGCCCACGTGCCCGATCTTCCACTGGAAATAGCCGTTGCCGACCCTGAGCATCGCCTCGACGACCCGGTGGAACGGACCCGCCGCCACGCCCGCTCCGACGATCTCCTCCAGGTCGGCGCCGATGCGCTCCAGCCCGGAGCGGAAGGCCAGGAACAGCGACCCGGAACGGCTGGCACTGCCCAGCACCCGCTCCAGTTCGTGGGCCTGACTGGACTGGGCACCGCTGGCCGTGCCGAGGTACTGCCGGAAGCGGACGAAGTCCTCCAGCGGCAGCCGTTCGAGCGCGATGAGCTGCTCGTGCAGCAGGCGCAGCAGTTCACCGGCCCGGTAGAGCAGATCGACCGACCGTTCGAGGTCGGTGGTGGTCATCGTCAGGAAGTTGCCCTCCACGGCGGCCAGGTCGCCGAGGATCTGCTTCAGCCACAGCTCACAGGTCTGGTGGCTGACGATGAAGAACTGCTCGGAGAGCACGGTGGTGAGGTCCGCGGCGTCGTCGGGTGTGCGCGGCTCCTGGAGTTTGAGCAGGTCGTCGAGTTTCAGGTAGGCGGCATAGGTCACCTCTGTCCGCATCACTGTTCCCTCTTCTCGCGGACCAGGCCGATCAGGCGCTCCACCCCGGTGGCGAGTTGCCCGCGGTCGACGCAGAACGCGATCCGGACCATGCCGGACGCGACACCGCCGGGCTTCAGCGGTCGCATCGAGCCGTCCGGGGCGAACTCGGGCCGTGCGGAGAACCCGCTGCCGGGAACGACCACGACGTCGTGGTGGAGCATGAGTTCGGCGCTGAACTCCTCGCCGGTCAGGCCGGTGGAGGAGATGTCGGCCATGGCGTACCAGCCGCCGCCGGGCAGTGCGGGCAGCAGCCCTTCGGTGACCAGCGGGGACAGCGCGGCGTCCCGGTTTCCCCGTACGAAGTCGTGATTGCCGACGAGCGCTCCCGACGTGTCCAGGGCGGCCAGCCCGGCGTACTGGACGGGCGCGGAGGGCGCGATGATGCAGGACTCCTGCACCGGGCGCATGGCAGCGGCGATCCTGGGCTGCGAGACCGCGACGTAACCGAGCCGGTAGCCGGTCATCGCCAATCCCTTGGAGAAGGTGAAGACGCTGTTGACGATGCGTTCCGGTGCGGGGCGGTCGCGCTCCAGGGCGGCGATCGACAGGTGAGGGCCGAAGAAGGCGAAGTCCTCATAGGCCTCGTCGCTGATGATCTGCCAGCCGTGCTCGTCGGCGATCTCGTAGAGGGTTCGCTGCAGCGGGAGGCCGATGACCGCGCCCGTGGGGTTCGACGGGGTGTTGAGCAGCAGCACCCGTGTCGCGGGGGTGGCCATCTGCCTGATCGACTCGGGGTCGGGCGCGAAGTGTTCGTCGAGCTTGTAGAACACCGGGCGGAATCCGGCGAGCAGGACCTGTTGCAGGTGCACGGGCCAGTGGATCTCCGGCACCAGGATCTCCGCTCCCGAGTCGGCGAGCGTGCGCATCAGCGCGCTGAGCCCCTGGCACGACCCGGGGGTGACGAAGAGCCGGGAGGGTTCGGTGTCGATGTGGTTGACGGTGTCGAGCTTGTCCACGAGACGCTCGCGGAGCTCCATGAGCCCCTGCACGTCGATGTAGCGGGCCCGGCCGTCCACGGCGGCGGCGGCGAATTCCTTGGCGACGGAGTCCGGCGGGCTGAAGGCGGGCTCACCCACGTGCAGCTTGATCAGACCGGGGCGCTCGCGTTCACGCTCGTTGGCGAGCCGGAAGGACTCGTACAGCCAGGAGGAGGGGATCGCCGAGGCCCGGGCGAACCAGGGTGGAGCTGTCTGCGTCATCTGATGCATGCCTTTCCGCTGGTGGCAGGACTGGCCGGGTCGAGCCGGCCAGGTGGTCTCCTGGGGTGTGGCTCACGCCGCTCGTCCGCCGTCCACGGCCACCAGGGATCCTGTGACCCAGGACGAGGTCCCGGGGTCGACGAGGTGGCACACCCAGGCCGCCACCTCCGAGGCAAGGCCGAACCGTCCCATGGGGGTGCCGGCCACGATCCCCTCGCGCAGGGCGTCCGCGCCCTCGCCGGCCGCCAGGTCCCACAGACCCGTGTCGACCGGACCGGGCAGCACCGCGTTGACCCGGACCTCGGGCGCCAGTTCCACCGCCAGCGACCTGGTCAGGGAGTTCAGAGCGGCCTTGCTGGCCCCGTAGAAGGACCGGGACGGCATCGCCAGGACGCCGCCGACGGAGGAGACGTTGACCACGCAGCCCCGGGTGCTGCGCAGCATGGGCAACAGCGCCCGGATCAGCAGGGCCGGAGCCACCAGGTTGGTGTCGACCATCCCCCGCAGGTCCGCCTCGGTGGCGTCCTCCAGACGGTCGAAGACCGCGTGTCCCGCGTTGTTGACCAACGCGTCGACGCCTCCGAGCACTTCCCCGGCTCGCTGCGCGATCCGCGCGGCGGAGTCGGGGGCCGTGACGTCCACGGCGTACGGCACGGCGGTGCCCCCTTTGCCGGCTCCCGCCTTCGCCGTCACCTCCGCCAGCCGGTCGGCCTGTCTGCCGACCGCGAGGACGTCGGCGCCCAGCCCGGCGGCGCGGGCGACCACGGCGGCCCCGATGCCCGATCCGCCGCCGGTGACGACCAGCCGCAGGCCCTCCCAAGAACTACTCATGCGCCGTACTACCTCCCTTCGCGTGGACCGGAACCCTCCGTGCGAGGTCCGCGAGCAGGCTCGCGGGGTTGTCGAAGACGTGGAAGTGGGCTCCGGATCTGATGTCGACACTCGCGTTCCCGGTGGTGAGCCGGCTCCAGTGACGGCCGGCGCGGACCGGCACGAGGGGGTCCCCCCGGGCCATGCAGGCGTGCACGTCGCAGGTGAGCAGAACCGGGTTCGGGGAGCCGAGGTAGCGCTCGTGCGCGCCGATGTCCGCGCGCATCGCGGGGAGCACCAGATCACGGATCTCGGCCTCGGCCGTGATGGCGGAGTCGATGCCCCCCAGTGCGACCAGCCGCTCCCAGAGCTCCTCGTCGGGCAAGAGGTGTTCGTCGCGAGGGGGCCGGGCCGGGTCTCCGGGAGCCCAGGCGGAGGAGGCGACGAGCAGGACGACGTCGATGCCGGCCGCGGGGCAGCGGTGGGCCACCTCGCAGGCGACGGCCGAGCCGAAGCTGTGGCCGAAGAGCAGCAGGTCGGCCGGCGGCAGCCGGGTCAGGTCGGCGACGATCTCCTCGGCGATCGCGCCGACCTCCTGCCTCGGCGGCTCCGCCAGCCGGTCGCCGTGCCCGGGGTACTGCGCGGCGCACAGCTCCACCGCGGTCCCGGGGAACGCGGCAGGCAGTGGGGCGCGCCAGCAGGCGAAGCTCTCCGCGCGGCCGCCGGAGTGCGGCAGCGCGAGCAGCCGGAGCCCGGGACGCGAAGTGCCCGTCACCGTGCGCACCGATCCGCGACGCAAGCTCATGGACGATCTCCCCTTCCCCGCCTGGGACTTGAGAATCGCACGCACGCCGGGGGCCGCCGCCGAATCCTTCATCATTCATTCAGCACTGCCTCGGACGCTGGTGCGGGAGGTGAGGATCGGGGAGAGAAGTTCACCCCGTGCAGGCCCGGTGCCCGGGCCGAAAGGAGTCTTCCGGTGGTCTCCTCCGGCAACTCCGCCGTCTTCGGCGGCCCGTACGACGACGCCTCCGGCGCGGCTCTCGACCTCGCCGACCCGGCCTGCTTCGTCGAGCACGACCCGTACGCGTACTGGGAGCGGATGCGCCGCAGCGAACCGGTGCGATGGCATCCCCCGGTGGGAGAGCGCCCCGGGTTCTGGGCGGTGGCCCGACACCGGGACGTCCAGAGCTGCTACATGGACGCGGCCCGGCTGAGTTCGGCGCGGGGCACGGTGCTGGACGTCCTGCTGCGCGGCGGCGACTCGGCCGGCGGCCGGATGCTGGCGGTGATGGACCGACCCCGCCACCGCGAACTGCGCCAAGTGATGCTGCGCGCCTTCTCGCCACGGGTCCTCGGGCACGTGGAGGACGCCGTGCGGCGGCGGGCCGACGCCCTGGTGACGGCCGTGGTCGGTGCGGGCGAGGCCGACGCGGCCCACGACATCGCCGAGCACCTGCCGATCAACACGGTGTGCGACCTGCTGGAACTGCCCGCCTCCGACCGGCCCCTGCTGCTCGAGTGGAACAAGCGCGCGCTGTCGTCCGAGAGCGCCGAGGACGACCCCTTCGACGCGCTGGAGGCCCGCAACGAGATCCTGTCCTACTTCGTGGACGTGGTCCGCGAGCGCCGCCGCCGGCCCGGCGAGGACGTGATCAGCATGATCGCCGACGCCCGGGTCGGGGACGAGCCGATGACGGAGGACGATCTCGCTCTCAACTGCTACAGCCTGATCCTGGGGGGCGACGAGTCCACCCGGGTGACCATGATCGGCGCACTGCACGCCCTGGGCACCCACGAGGAGCAGTGGCGTCGGCTGCACACCGGCGAGGTGACGGTGAAATCGGCGGTGGAGGAGGTGCTCCGCTGGGTGACCCCGGCCATGCACTTCGCCCGCACAGCCACCGCCGACCTGCGCATCGGCCCCGCCGAGGTGTCGGCGGGCGACATCGTCACCCTGTGGAACATCTCGGCCAACAACGACCCGACCGTCTTCGCGCAGCCCCGCCGCTTCGACGTCGGCAGGGAGCACAACCCTCACCTCGCCCTCGGGCACGGGCCCCACTTCTGCCTGGGGGCCTTCCTCGGCCGGCTGGAGCTCTCCGCCGTTTTGGACTCCCTGGTCCGGCGAGTGCACCGGATCGAGATCCTCCGGGAACCGCCCCGCCTCTACTCCAACTTCCTGTTCGGGCACAGCGCCCTGCACCTGCGGCTCGACTGAGCCACGGCCGGGCCCCTTCCTCCTGCTCCCCGGGAAGGGGCCCGGCCGGCGCGGATCTCCGCGGCCCGCGCCGCCTCAGTTCGCGGCCAGCAGACCGCCCAGCTCCGCCATGGTGGGCCGCTCGAAAATAGCCCGCACCGACAGGCTCATCCCCCAGTCGTCCCGTACGGCCTTGGCGAGACGCACCGCCAGCACCGAGTGCCCGCCGCGGTCGAAGAAGTTGTCGTCCGGCGCGACCGCGGGCACCTCCAGCACCCTGGCGGCCAGTTCACACAGCGCAGCCACCGGGTCGGACCGGTCGAAGGCGCGAGCGGACCCGCCGGACACCGTCGCGGCACTCGCACCGCCGGATTCCGCGGTGGACGGCGACGAAGCGGCCCGGCGTTCCAGGACGCGCCGGTCGATCTTGCCGTTGCCGGTCATCGGCAGGGACGCCACCACCTCGACGCGAGCGGGCACCATGTGCGCCGGCAACCGCTCGGCGAGCCGTCGGCGCAGTTCCTCCGCCAGGCCGTCGACCGGGTACGCGTCGGGCACCACGAAGGCGACCAGGCGCGCCGAGTCCACCTCACCGGTGACGACCACTGCCCCGAGCCGGACCCCGTCGCAGGACTCCAGCGCCGTCTCCACCTCGCCCAGTTCGACCCGAAAACCCCGCAGCTTGATCTGGCGGTCGGCGCGGCCGGTGAAGAAGAGCGAGCCGTGCTTGTCCAGGTACCCGAGGTCGCCGGAGCGGTACATCCGGCTCCCGGGGCCGCCGTGCGGGTCCGCGACGAAGCGCTCCGCCGTCAGAGCGGGCCGGTTGAGGTATCCGAGGGCTTCTCCCCGGCCCACCAGGTAGAGCTCTCCCTCCTCTCCCGGCAGGCAGGACCGAAGGCCGACGTCGAGCACCCGGACCTCGTTGCCCGGCCACGGCTCCCCGATGCTGACCGGCTCGCCCGGCCGCACCGGACCCGCCATGGTCACCCCCACGGTCATCTCGGTGGGCCCGTACCCGTTGAACATGCGCCGGCCAGGCGCCCACCGGGCCACCAGCGCCTGGGTGCAGGAGTCCCCGGTGGAGAGCACCACCCCACCGGGCAGGACGCCGTCCGGGTCGGTGGCGGTCAGCGCGACCGGGGGCAGCACCGCGTGGCTGATCCGCCGGTCGATCAGGGTGCGGCGCAGTTCCTCGCCGGGCAGTACGGCGCGGTCGTCGGTGAGCACCAGGGTGGCCCCCGACAGCAGGGCGAGTGTCAGGTCCCAGAATCCGGCGTCGAAGTTGAACGAGGCCCACTGCAGCACCCGGTCACCGGGGCCGGGGCCGATCCACAGGCGCTGCGTCTCGGCGAGCGCCGCCATGCCCGCGTGCGGGATCACCACGCCCTTGGGTGTTCCGGTGGAGCCGGAGGTGTAGATGACGTACGCGGTGTCCTCGGCGTGCAGCGGCCGGCGCCGCTCCGCGTCGGTGACCGGCCCGACCGGACCGGGAGATGGGTCGGGGGCGGCCAGGTCGAGGGTTTCCAGTCCGGTGACGTCCACCGGCGGGGGGCCGGTGTGCAGCAGGATCCGCAGCCCCGCGTCGGCAGCCATGTGGCGTGTCAGCGCGGCGGGGTAGCCGGGGTCCAGGGGGACGTAACCCGCTCCGGCGGTCGTCACGGCGAGTGCCGCCGCCACCTGGTCGGTTCCGCGGGGCACGCAGATCCCGACGAGGTCGCCGGGGCCGAGTCCGGTCGCGATCAGCCGCCGGGCCAGCCGGTTCACCCGGTGTGCGAGTTCGCCGTACGTCAGTGTGGTGCTCTCGCTCTCGACCGCGGTCCGTTCGCGGTGCTCGGCCACCGTCCGTTCGAAGAGCACGGGAAGGGTTTCGGAGCCGGAGGTGGCAGAAGCGGCAGGGGCGGCGGGCCCGGCCGCCGCGGGCAGGCGCAGGCGCACGTCCGGCCAGACGCGTTCGACGTGGGCGCGCGCCCGCTCCAGTGAGGTCGCGGGCAGTTCCGTCCGCCATCCGGCGGGGGCCGGCAGCCGGGCGGGCCACAGCGATCGCTGGCCGCGCCGGTTGCACAGGACCAGGTAGCTCTCGTCCGGGTCTTCGAAGGGGTTGGCTGGCATCGAGCGACCTCCTGTGTGACGGTGCCGCCGGATGGGTCCGGCGCCCCGCGGGGCGCCGCGCGCGACACAGGTACCCCCACCCTGACGCGGGCGGGGGCAGGGCCCGCGTGGCCGGAAAGGAACGTGAAGGTCCTCTCAGCTTTCTTTCAGCGGCGCCCCGCGCGGGCGAGGACCGTCGCTACGTTGCCCGACGTGACAGCCACCGAGATCCGTCCGTCCGTGGGCCAGACGCTGCTGTGGTTCCTCGACCGCTACCGGGGCGAGGAGGGCGCGCTCAACTGCCCGGTGCTGTGCAGGCTGCGCGGCCCGCTCGACCGGGACCGACTGCGGGAGGCGGTCGGCCACGTGATGTCCCGGCACGAGGGCCTGCGCGCCACCTTCACCGGTGGCGGCCGCCGTCTGAAGGCGCTGGTGCGGCCGTCCGTGTCGCCGCGGATCCGTGAGGTGGACCTGACCGGCGAGCCGGATCCCGGGGCGTGCGCCGAGCGGGAGGTGGCCAGGGAGCTGGGCACCCGGATCGACGCCACCGAGTGCGCCGTGCGCATCACTCTGTGGCGGCTCGCCGAGGACCATCACGTGCTCTGTTTCAACATGCACCACATGGTGACCGACTCGTGGTCCTGCAACGTGATCTTCGAGGATCTGTGCGCGGCGCTGGAGGGCAGGCCCTGCGCCGAGGCCCCCGCGTACTCGCGGTTCGCCGAGGAGCAGCGCGAGACCCTGGCCGGTCCTTCCGGGCAGCGGCTGCGGGCCTTTTGGAGCGAGCGCCTCAAGGACGTGACGCTGCCCCCGCTGCCGATTCGTCCGGCCACCGCGGGCGCGCCGCGCGACACCAGGCTCGTGCAGCACGTCCTGAACGCGCCGACGGTGGCCGCGCTCGACGCCCTGGCCAAGCGGGAGCGGTCGACGATGTTCGTGGCCCTGCTCACCGCGTACTACCGGGCCCTGAAGGCGGTCAGCGGCGCCGAGGACCTGGCGGTGGCGAGCCTGTTCGCCAACCGCAGCGCCGAACACCGGCGCACAGTGGGGTTCCTGGCCAACATGGTGCTGCTGCGGACCCGGCTCGCCGGCGGTGACTTCGCGGCGCACCTGCGGGCCACGCACGCCACGGTGATGGAGGCGTTCGTCCACCAGGCGCTTCCGTTCCAGATGCTGCCGATCAGCGCGGGCGGCACCGACCGCCGGTTCGACGACGTGGTGTTCCAGATGATGGCGGACCCGGTGTACTCGACCCGGGCCGGCGGGCTGGACATCGAGGTCCTGGTGCCCGACGACGTCGCCACCCGCTTCGAGCTGGAGCTGGTCGCCGTGCCCGACCGGGACACGGTGCGGGTGCTGCTGTTCTTCAACCCCGACCGTTTCGACCCGGAGTTCGCCCAGTCGCTGCTCGACGCGTACGTCGACATCTGCACGACCGCCGCCCGCACCGCGGCGCCCCACTCCGACCAGGCCGGGGCGCGCCCCCGGCGGCACACGGGAGGCCACGATGACCAGTGAGGTGAGGGCGGGACGCGCGCTGTCCGCCGAGGAGATCCGCGAAGCCGTCGCCGCGAAGCTGGAGCTCCCGGCCGCGGAGATCGGCTTGGACGAGGACCTCGTCATGCTCGGTCTGGACTCCCTGGGGATGATGAACCTGGCAGCCTGCTGGCAGGAGGCCGGTGTGGAAGTGGCCTTCGGGGACCTGGTGGAGGAACCCACCGTGCGCGCCTGGGCCGCGCTGCTGTCCGGGAGCGAGGACGGCTCGGGCCCGCGCGCCCAGGCGCAGCGGGACACGGCCGCCGGGACGGACGCGTTCGCGCTGGCTCCGATGCAGCACGCCTACTGGTCGGGCCGTCAGCCGGGCATGCCGCTGAACACGGGCTCGCACTTCTATTTCGAGTTCGACGTCAGCGCCGACGTCGCGCGCTGGGACGGTGCGGTGGCCGCGGTGCGCCGCCTGCACCCCATGCTGCGGGCGGCCGTGGGTGAGGAGGGCCAGCGGATCCTGCCGGAGTGCCGGGGGCTGGACGAGGTCGTCGACCTGCGGGGGCTGCAGCGCCCCGAGTGCGAACGGCGCCTCGCGCGGCTGCGCGAGAGCCTGTCGCACCAGACGCTGCCGCTCGCCGAACGGGGCGGCCTCGACGTGCGGTTGGCGCTGCTGCCGGCCGGGAAGGGCCGGCTCTTCCTCGACATCGACATGATCGTCTGCGACGCGTCGAGCTTCCGGATCGTCGTCGGCGACCTGGCCCGCTGCTACGAGGACCCGGCCGCCGTGCCCGCGCAGCCCACCCTGACCTTCCCCGAATACCGCCGCCTGGTCGCCGAGCACCGCCGCGAGCCCCGCCCGCAGGACATCGCCTACTGGCGCGAGCGCGCCGAGGACCTGCCCGAGGCGCCCCGGCTGCCGCTGGCCGCGCGGCCGGAGCGGATCGAGCGGGTGGACACGGTCCGACGACACTCCTGGCTGGCCCCGGAGGCCTACGAACGGTTCTCCCAGCACGCGCGCAGCAACGGCCTGACGGTGTCGATGGCCGTGGCCGCCGCCTACGCGGACGTCCTGGCGGCCTGGAGCGAGGAGTCGCGGTTCCTTCTCAACCTGCCGGTGCTGAACCGGATCCCGGTGCACCCGGACGTCGGCCGGATCGTCGGAGACTTCACCGACCTGCTGCTGCTCCAGGTGGCGCCCGACATGCGCCGTCCCTTCGTCGAGCGCGCCCGCACGGTGCAGGAGCAGTACCGCCACGATGCCGCGCACGCGGCGTACGGCGGCACGTCGGTGCTGCGCGACCTGGCCCGGACCGCCGCCGGGGCGACCCGGCGGGCGGGTGCCGTGTTCACCAGCGCGCTCAGCCTCGGTGAGCTGTTCGACGGGGCGACCCGTGCGGTGCTCGGCACCCCGGTGTGGATGAGTTCGCAGACGTCGGGCGTGTGGGTCGACCTCCAGCTGATCGAGCACGAGGGCGGCATGCTGATCAACTGGGAGACCGCCGAGAACCTCTTCGAGGCCGGTGTTCCCGAGGCGATGTTCGAGACCTTCGTCAACCGGGTGCGGCTGCTCGCCTCGCAGCCCAGCGCCTGGTGGGAGAGCCTGCCGGTGCGGCCGCCCGCACCACAGCTCCAGGCCCGCCGCGGCGCCAACGACACCCGCGCGGACCTGCCCTGTCGGGCGCTGCACGAGGAGTTCTTCCGGCAGGCGTCCGAGCGCGGCGGGGCACCGGCGGCGCTCTGGGGCGAGGACCAGGTGCTGACGTACGGTCAACTCGCCGAGCGGGCCCTGCGGCTGGCCCGCGTCCTGCGCACCGCCGGTGTCACCGCGGGCGACCGGGTCGTGATCACCCTGCCCAAGGGTGTCGACCAGGTGGTCGCGGTGCTGGCGGTGCACGCGCTGGGCGCGGCGTACGTGCCGGTGGGCACGGAGCAGCCGCAGGCGCGGCGGCGCACCGTGGAGTCGCTGTCCGGTGCCCGGTGCGCGGTGAGCGCGGATCCTGCCCGGGAGGCAGCCGACGGCCGGATCCCGCACATCGATGTACGGTGCGCCACCGACCGTGAACTGCCGTTGCTGGAGCGTTCGGTGGACGTCTCGCCGGACGCCCCCGCCTATGTGATCTTCACGTCCGGATCGACCGGAGAACCCAAGGGCGTGGAGCTGACCCATGCGGCGGCCCACAACACGGTGGCCGCCCTCAACGAGCGCTACCGCATGGGCCCCGCCGATCGCACCCTGTGCCTGTCGGCGCTCGACTTCGACCTCTCCGTCTACGACATCTTCGGCCCCCTGACCTGCGGCGGCGCGCTGGTCCTGGTCGACGACGAGGAGCGGCGTTCCCCCCGGACGTGGCTGCGCAGGGCGGCCGGGCACCGGGCGACCGTCCTCAACTGCGTGCCCGCGCTGCTCGACATGGCGCTGACCTGGGCCTCCTCCCGGCCGGAGCCGGGCGGCTGGCCGTTTCGGCTGCAGCTGCTCGGCGGCGACTGGGCGGGGCTCGACCTGCCGGGTCGGGTGCACGCTCTGCGCCCGGACAGCGTGTTCGTGGTCCTGGGCGGCACCACGGAGACCGCGATCCACTCGACGGTCCAGGAGGTCACCGAGGTGGATCCCTCCTGGGCCTCGATCCCGTACAACGTGCCGCTGCCCAACCAGTGCTGCCGGATCGTCGACGAGCACGGCGGCGACCGCCCCGACTGGGTGGCCGGGGAGTTGTGGATCGGCGGGGCCGGGGTGGCGAGCGGGTACGTGGGGGCACCGGAGCTGACCGCCGCGAAGTTCGTGGAGGCGGACGGCACGCGCTGGTACCGCACCGGCGACCGGGCCCGCTACCGGCCCGGGGCCGTGATCGAATTCCTCGGCCGCGCCGACCTCCAGGTCAAGGTGAACGGCTACCGGATCGAACTCGGCGAGGTCGAAAGGGCGTTGAGCCTGCATCCCGGGGTGCGCGAGGCGGTGGTGGCGCCTGTCGCGGCACACGGCGGCGCGCTGTACGCCCTGCTCGCCCCGGGCACGGCCGACCCCGAGGACGCGCTGGCCACGGCCGCCCGGCACGTGCCGCCGTACATGGTCCCCGCCCGCGCGGTGGCCGTCGACGAGCTGCCGCTGAGCCGCAACGGCAAGGTCGATCGCGCCGAGGCGGGGCGGTGGCTGGCCGCGGCGGTGAGCGAGCAGGTGTCCGCCGACGCGTCGGACGCCCCGCGCGGTGCGGCCGAGGAAACGGTCGCCGCCCTGTGGGCGGACCTTCTCGGCTGCGGGCCGCTGGGCCGCGACACCAACTTCTTCCACATCGGCGGTGACAGCCTCCAGGCCGCCCGCCTGCTGGCCGCCCTGCGCCGGCAGGGGTACGAGGCCCGGCTCGGCGACCTGTTCACCCGTCCCACCCTCAGTGGTTTCGCGGGGACGCTGACGCACACCGGCGCGCATGCCCCCGCCGCGGTGCCGGCCGACCCGGAGCACCGCCACGAGCCCTTCCCGCTCACCGAGGTGCAGCGCGCCTACTGGCTCGGCCGCGACCCCGACTTCGTCCTCGGTGGCGTCGCCTCGTACTGGTACTGGCAGTTCGACAGCGTCCAGGTCGACCTGGACCGGCTGGAAGCAGCCTGGAACACGCTGGTGCGACGGCACGAGATGCTGCGCGCCGTGCTGGACGGCGACGGAGGCCAGCGCATCCTGCCCGAGGTGCCGCACTACCGGTTCACGGTCACCCGCACCACCGCGGCCGACCACGGGGAAGCCGTCGCCGCGCTGGAGGACATGGCGCAGCAGGTGCTCGACGTGACCTCATGGCCGCTGTTCGACGTGCGCGCCGTACAACGGGACGACGGACGCACGGTGTTCGGCGTGGGCTTCGACTACGTGGTGCTCGACGCACTGTCGATCATGACGATCTTCACCGAGCTGAACGCGCTCTACGCCGACCCCCGCCACCGACTCCCGGCGCTGGAGCTGTCGTTCCGCGACTACCTGCTCGCCCAGCGCACCGATCCCGCCGCGAAGGCACGCGACGAGGAGTACTGGCTCAAGGCGATCGAGGAGCTGCCGGCGGCTCCGGCCCTGCCCACGGCCCTGGACCCCGAGCGCATCGACCGGCCGCGGTTCGTGCGCGAGGAGTTCCGTATCGACGCGGCGACCTGGGCGAAGCTCCGCCGCCGCACCTCCGCGGAGGCGCTGACCCCGTCGATGGTCGTGGCGGCCGCCTTCGCCGAGGTGCTGGCGATGTGGAGCGCCGAGACGTCGCTGACACTCAACCTGACGGTCTTCGACCGGCAGGACGTGCATCCCCAGGTGAACCAGGTGGTCGGCGACTTCACCTCCCTGCTGCTGCTCGGCCACCACAGCCGTCCCGCCGACTCCTGGGCCGACACCGTGCGCCGGCTGCAGGAGCAGGCGTGGAAGGGCATCGAGCACCGCAACGTCTCCCCCACCTGGGTGCTCCAGCAACTGGCCCGGCGCTCCGGGGGCGGTCAGATGCTCATGCCGGTGGTGTTCACCTCCACCCTCGGCGTCGGTGCCGGCTTCAAGGACCTCTCCTTCGCCTTCGGTGAGCTGCGCCGCGGACTCTCCCAGAGCCCGCAGGTCGCCCTGGACTGCCAGGTGGTGGAGCGCGACGGGGCCCTCGCCGTCAACTGGGACCACGTCGAGGGCCTCTACAGTCCCGGGGTGATCCCGGCGGCCCTGGAGGCGATGCGCCGTCTGCTGGTGGCGCTCGCCGACAGCGACTGGTCCCGCCCGGCCCCGCCGATCGCGCTGCCCCGGGCGCAGGCGGTGGTCCGCGCCGGGGCGAACGCCACCGCCGTCGCCCGCCCCGCCCGCACGCTGCACGAGCCGGTCCTCGATGTCGCCCGCCGTACCCCCGACGCCGTCGCGGTGCGCACCCTGTCCGGCGAGGCCCTGACCTACGCCGAGCTGGCCGGCCGGGTGCTCGCCGTCGCCGGACACCTGGTGTCGCTCGGGGCGCGGCCGGGCGAGACCGTGGTCGTCTCGCTGCCGAAGGGGCCCGACCAGGTGGTCGCGGTGCTCGGCGTGCTGGCCGCGGGCTGCGCCTACGTGCCGGTGGGCGTGGGCCAGCCGGCCGCGCGCCGCAACCGGATCGTGCGCTCCTCCGGGGCGTGCCTGGCCCTGGTCGCCGACGGCCCGCAGCCCGGCGGGGACTGGGACCGGGCGGTACGGCTGGTGCCGGTGACCGAAGCAACGGCGGCCACCCCGCTCCCACAGCCGGTGCCGGCCGACCCGGAACAGCTCGCCTACGTCATCTACACCTCGGGCTCCACCGGCGAGCCCAAGGGGGTGGAGATCACCCACGCGGCGGCTGCCAACACCATCGACGACGTCAACGCCCGCTACCGGGTGGGGCCCGCCGACGTGGTCCTGCAGGTCTCGGCGCTCGACTTCGACCTGTCCGTCTACGACCTGTTCGGGCTGCTCGCGGTGGGCGGCACGGTGGTGACGCTCACCGAGGACGTCCGGCGGGAGGCGGCCGTGTGGGCCCGTCTCGCCGCCGAACACGGGGTCACCGTCTGGAACACGGTGCCCACCCTTCTCGACATGCTGCTGGTGGCCTGCGAGTCGGGCGTGAGCCTGCCGGGGCTGCGCGTGGCGATCGTCTCCGGTGACTGGGTCGGCCTGGACCTGTGCGACCGGCTGCGCACGAGCGCCCCGAACGCCCTGCTCGTCGCGATGGGAGGTGCCACCGAGGCCTCGATCTGGTCGAACGCCCACGAGGTGAGCGCCGTCGATCCCGCGTGGGTGTCGGTCCCCTACGGGCATCCGCTGGCCAACCAGTGCTTCCGCGTGGTCGACGCCCACGGCCGCGACCGGCCCGACTTCGTGCCGGGCGAGCTGTGGATCGGCGGCCTGGGTGTGGCACTGGGCTACCGCCAGGACCCGCGGCGCACGGCGGTGTCCTTCGTCACCGCCGGGGGCCAGAGGTGGTACCGCACCGGCGACCTGGGCCGCTATCACCCCTCGGGGATCCTGGAGTTCCTGGGCCGGCGCGACCACCAGGTGAAGGTGCGCGGGCACCGCATCGAACTCGGTGAGATCGAGACCGCCCTGCGGGAACTGCCCGGTGTGGCGAGCGCGGTGGCATGGGTCGACGTCAGCGCCGGGGTGCACCGCCTGGCCGCGGTCGTCACTCCGCAGCAGGGCGCGGATCCCGCGCCGTCGGCGACGACGGTGCTGGCGGCGCTGGCCGCGCACCTGCCCGCCCACATGCTTCCCGAACACCTCACCGTCGTCCCACAGTTGCCCCTGAACGCGAACGCCAAGGTCGACCGCGGCGCCGTCGCGCGCAGGTACGGGCTGCGTCACACGGCGCAGGAGCCGACTGGGGACGACCGCCCGCAAGGCGACACCGAACGCGCGGTGGCCGAGGTGTGGGCCGAGCTGCTGGAGGCCGCCGAACTGGGCCGCAGCGCCAACTTCTTCGGCCTCGGCGGTGACAGCCTCACCGCCACCCGCATCATCCAGCAGCTCGCCAAACGCTTCGGCGTGGAGCTCTCGCTGCGCCAGCTCTTCAACCACCCCACCATCGCCGGGATCGCCGCCGTCCTCGACTCCGAGATCTCCGGCAGCCACCCGCGCCAAGCCTCCGTCCGACTGGAAGAAGGTGTCCTGTGACCGCCGCCGACATCATCAGCGAACTCGAACAGGCCGGACTGCACCTGTGGGAGGACGAGGGCCGGCTCCGCTTCAGGGGCCCGGAAGGAGTCATGACCCCCGAGCGGCGAACCCTGCTCTCCGGCTGCCGGGAGGACGTGCTGCGGACGCTGCGCGAGCGCGGCCCGCAGCAGGTGCGGCCCGATCCCGACGCGGCCCACGAGCCGTTCCCGCTCACCGAGGTCCAGGCGGCCTACCTGCTGGGCCGCCGGGGCGCCTTCGCGTACGGCTCGGTGCCCTGTCACGCCTACGGCGAGCTGGAGTTCCCCGCGCTGCGGCGAGACCGGCTGCTGCACGCCTGGCAGCGGGTGGTCGACCGGCACGAGATGCTGCGGGTGGTCATCGACTACGACGGCTACCAGCGGGTGCTGAAGGATCCGCCCGCCCCCGACATCGCCTGGCACGACGCGAGCGCGCTGTCCGCGACGGCGGGCGAGGAGGTCCTGCGCGAGGTCCGCGGCCGGCTCTCCGCGGAGTCCAAGGACGTCACCGCCTGCCCGCTGTACTCGCTGGAGGTCACCGAGTTCGCCGACCGGGCCGTCCTGCACTTCTCCATCGACTTCCTGATCGCGGACTACGTCAGCATCTACCGGCTGCTGGACGAGTTCGGCAGGTTCTACGAGGACCCAAACGCCCCACTCGCGGCCCCCGGGATCTCCTTCCGTGACTATCTGCGGGCGGAACGAGCGGTGCGCCAGGGGCCCGCCTACGAGCGCGACCGCGACTACTGGACGGCACGCCTGGACACGCTGCCGCCCGCCCCCGAACTGCCGTTGGTCGACCGGCCCAGCCGGCAGGGTGCGGCCGGTTTCACCCGGCGCGAGCTGCGGCTGGAGCCCGCACAGTGGTCGGCGCTCAAGACCCGTGCCGGCCACCAGCAGGTCTCCGCCTCGACGGCCGTGATGGCCGCGTACGCCGAGGTGATCGGCCGCTGGAGCCGCAGCCCCCGCTTCACGCTCGACGTGACGGTGCTCAGCCGGCTTCCGCTCCACCCGGACGTGGGCGCCGTCGTGGGCGACTTCACCTCCGTCGAACTGCTGGCCGTCGACGGCGGCTGCGCGGGCACCTTCGCCGAACGTGCCCGCACCGCGGGCGAGCAGCTCTTCGAGGACCTGGACCACCGCCTGTTCTCGGGCGTGGAGGTGCTGCGCGAGCTGACCCGCCGCCGGGGCCAGCAGGGTTCGATGATGCCGGTGGTGTTCACCAGCGCCATCGGCCTCGCCGACGGCCTGGCCCCGCAGGGCATGATGCGCTCCCAGATCCGCAACGGCATCAGCCAGACGCCGCAGGTCTGGCTGGACTGCCAGGCGATGGAGGCTTCCGGGGCGCTCCTCGTCAACTGGGACGTGCGCGACGACACCGTGCCCCAGCCGGTCCTCGACGACATGTTCGCCGCGTTCCGTGACCTCCTGCACCGGCTCGCCGACGGGGACGAGGCGTGGGAGGGCGATCCGCTCGCGCTGCCCGCCCACCAGACGCGGCGGCGCGCCGCGGTCAACGACACGGCCCGCCCGGTCGGCGACGCGCTGCTGCACCGGGCGCTGCTGGAGGCGGCACGCAGGCGCCCGGACGCAACGGCGGTGATCGACCACCGCGCGCGCGTCGACTACGCGACGCTGACCGGCCGGGCCGCCGCCGTGGCCGCCGCGCTGACCGAGCGGGGCCACCGGCCGCACCAGCGGGTCGCGGTGGTGCTGGAGAAGAGCTGGGAGCAGGTCGCCGCGGCGCTCGGAGTGCTGCTGGCCGGAGGCACGTACGTACCGGTCGAGGCGGGCCAGCCCGACTCCCGACGCGACAAGATGATCGAGTCCGCCGGGATCGGCCTGGTGCTCGCGCACAGCACGGTAGGCGGCGAACTGCCCGAAGGGGTCGTACGCATCGACGTGGACGGCCTGTCCACGGCCCCTGTCGACGAGGTCACGGTCTGCCCCGACGACTCGGCGTACGTCATCTTCACCTCGGGCTCCACCGGCGAGCCCAAGGGCGTGGAGATCAGTCACCGCGCCGCGGCCAACACCCTGGACGACGTGTGCCACCGGTTCGGCATCGGCCAGGACGACATCGCGCTGGGCCTGTCGAGCCTGGGCTTCGACCTGTCGGTCTTCGACATCTTCGGCGTCCTGGGCCGAGGCGGCACCCTGGTGCTCACCGACCCGCGGCGGCGCAGCGACCCCTCGCACTGGGCCGAGCTGATCGGCGCGCACGGCGTGACGGTGCTGAACACGGTGCCCGCCCAGATGATGCTGCTGGAGGAGTACCTGCGCGGTGACGGCCGCGACTGCGCCGGCGTGCGTCTGGGCATGATGTCGGGCGACTGGATACCGGTGACGCTGCCCGACGCCGTGCGCGCCCGGCTCCCGCGAGTCGCGCTGTACAGTCTCGGCGGCGCCACCGAGGCGTCGATCTGGTCGATCTTCCACCCCATCGGCGAGGTCGACCCGGCGGCTCCGAGCATCCCGTACGGCACTCCGCTGGAGAACCAGCGCTTCCACGTGCTCGACGCGTTCCTGCGGCCCTGCCCCGACCTCGTCGTGGGCGATCTGTACATCGCCGGCGCCGGCCTCGCCAAGGGCTACCTGGGCGACCCGGAGAAGACCGCGGCGAGCTTCTTCGCGCTGCCGGACGGCGAGCGGGTGTACCGCACCGGCGACCTCGCCCGCTATCTGCCCGACGGCACCCTGGAGTTCATCGGCCGCGACGACCGGCAGGTCAAGATCCGCGGCCACCGCATCGAACCGGCCGAGGTGGAGTCGGCCCTGGCCGCCGATCCGCAGGTCGACGCGGCGGCCGTGACCACCCAGGGCGAGCGCAACGACCGCAGACTGGTCGCCTTCGTCTCACCCTCGCCCGCCGGCCCGGCCGCCCACAGCGTGGACGCGGCCCTGGTGCCCGAGGTGCTCGCGGCCGCCGCGGAGATCCGCGACGGGGTGGACGTCTCGAAGGTGGTCGAGTTCGCGGCCGTGCTCGACGACGCGGCGTTGCGCCGCATGGTCGACGTCCTGCGCCAGGAGGGCGTGTGGCCGGATGCCGCGACGCGTCACAGCACCTCCGAGATCATGCGGCTGGCCAGGGTAGCCCCCCGGCACGAGCGGCTGGTGCGCCGCTGGCTGGCCGCCTGCCTGGAGAACGGCTACCTGGACCGGGCCGCGGACGGCACCTTCGGCTGCCTGCGCCCGGTCGCCCCCGAGGACGTCGAGCGGGCGTGGGCCGAGGTCGACCGGCTGCTGCCGGAGGCCAACGACCGTCCCGAGCTGGTGAACTACTTCAAGCTCGCCGCCACCCACCTGCCGGAGCTGATGCGCGACGAGCGGGACCCGTTGCGGATGCTCTTCCCCGAGGGCGACCTGAGCATCCACGAGGCCGCCTACATGGAGGGCTTCCTCTCCCGCTACCTCAACCGGCTGGCCACCTCCACCGTGCTGGGCGTGGCCCGGCGCAACACCTTGGGCCGTCCGCTGCGCGTGCTGGAGGTCGGCGCGGGCGTCGGCGGCACCAGTGTCGACACCATCCCGGCGCTGGACGGCGAGAACGTCCGCTACACCTTCAGCGACGTGTCGCAGTTCTTCCTGAACAAGGCCGGTGAGAGGTTCGCCGAACACCCCTGGGTGGACTACGCGCTGTTCGACTTCAACGAGCCGTACCGCGAACAGGGCGTCAGGCCGAACTCGGTGGACGTGATCCTGTGCGGCAACGTCATGCACTACGCGAAGGACGCCCGCGCTGTCCTGCGCCGGATGCGCGAGGCGCTGGTGCCCGGCGGATGGCTGGTCTTCATCGAGACCACCCGCGACAACTACCAGATCCTCACCTCGATGGAGTTCCTCTTCGACGCCACCGCCGGGGACTTCCAGGACGTGCGCCACGGCAAGGACCAGACCTTCATCGGCCGCGGACAGTGGTACGACATGCTCGCCGAGGCCGGCGCCGACCTGGAGCTGTGCGTCCCGGCACCGGAGGACGAGCTGGCCCGCATAGGGATGCACGTCTTCGCGGCCCGTTTCAAGACCGACCGCGAGCCGCTCGACACCGAGGAGTTGACCCGGCGCCTCGCCGAGCGGCTCCCGACGGAGATGATCCCGTCGCGCTTCGAGGTGCTGGACGCGCTGCCCCTGACCGACAACGGCAAGGTCGACCGCGCCACTCTGGCCCGGTGGGCCGAGGACCATCGCGCGGCGGGCGTCGCGGCCGCCCCGGAGAGCGCGCGCGAGGCCGGCGAACAGGAGCTGGCGGTCGCCGCGGTGTACGCGGAGGTCCTGCGCGAGTCGGAGGTGCCGCTCGACACCAACTTCTACGCGATGGGCGGGGATTCGCTGCTCGCCGCCCAGCTCGTCACGGCGCTGCGCGAGCAGGTGCCGGCCGCGGCCGAGGTCTTCTTCGACGAACTGCTGCGCGAGCTGCTGGGCGGCGCGTCGGTGCGCGAACTGTCCGCGTTCCTCCAGCAGGGGCAGGACATGGCCGAGGAGAGCGGGACCGGTGACGAGCTGGTGCTGACCGGGACGGCGGACGCGCTCGGCAATCCGGTGCACGTCCTGGTCGGCGACGGTCTGGGCGGCCAGGTGGAGCGGCTCGCCGCCGGCCTCGGGACGCTCGACCCGGTGGTGGTGGTGCCCCCGGTGCGGGTGGCCGAGGGGCAGAGCCTGGACGACGTGGCGCAGGAGATCGTGGCGCAGGTACGGGTGCTGAGCCCGGGTCCGTTCCACCTGGTCGGCGCGCACAGCGGGGGTGTGCTGGCGCTCGCCGTCGCCCAGCAGCTGGTCGAGCTCGGCACCCCGGTGTGCGGGCTGACCGTGCTGAGCAGCTACCCGCTGCCCGCCACCGTCCGCGACGACGTCCTGGAAGAGGCGCTGTTCTGCCTGGAGCGCGGGCAGGACCCGGCCGCCCTGGGCTATCCGGACGTCCCCGCACTCGGGTCGGCGCTCGCCGCACTCGCCCCGGCCGGTGACATTCCGCCCGGTGCGCTGGCCGGGCTGACAGGCCGGAGCGAGCCGGAGCTGCGGGCCGTGGGCGAGACGGCCGCCGCGCTCGGCGCGCGCTCGCGCGGGGAGCGGCTGGCAGCGCTCGCAGCGGCTGTGGGGCTCGACGCGGACGAACTCACCGAACGCCTCGCGCGGGGCCGGGCGCTGGCGGGCTGCGTCGTCGCCCACGACCCCGGTCTGTACACCGGGGAGGCCCGGCTGCTGGTGCACGGCGAGGAGTCCCCCCTCTGGCCCACGATGGGCGCCGACATGACCGCCCTGTGGGAGTCGGTCTGCGTGACCGGACTCCTGCGACAGACCGTGTCCGGTGATCACTACACCTGCCGTGAACTGGTCACCTCCGATGTCATCGACCTGCCCGATGAGGAGAACGCGTGAGCGAGCACAGCACCCCCTCGGTCGCGGTGGTCGGCTCCTACGGCGCCGTCGGCGCGGCCGCCGTACGGGCCATCTCCGAACGCCTTCCCGACGCCGTCGTACGGCTCGGCGGGCGCGACCGCAGCCAGGCCGAGACCCTGCTGGCCAAGTCCGGTCTGCGCGGCGAGGCGGTCGAGGTGGACCTGTACGACGGCCGGTCGCTGGCCGGGTTCTGCCGCGGCGCGCGTGTCGTCCTCAACTGCGCGGGCCCCTCCTACCAGGTCCTCGACCGGGTGGCCTGGGCCGCGGCGGCGGCCGGCGCCGACTACGTCGACCCGGGCGGTGACGAACCGCTGCTGGAGGCACTGACCCGGCCGGGCACCTTCACCGGTACCGCCGTCATCACGGCGGGCATGCAGCCGGGCCTGACCGGTCTGCTCCCCCGCCACCTGTGCTCCACCATGAGCCACCCCCGACGGCTGACGGCCTACGTCGGCACGATGGACCGGCTCACCCCGGCCGGAGCCGCCGACTACCTGCTGTCCATGGGCGGTGCGTACGGAGAGGCCCGCGGCGCGATCAGGGGCGGTGTCCGCGTGGAACGCGAGCTGGAGCCGCGGACCGGCGTGGAACTGCCCTACGCGCACAACCGGGTGGACATCTACCCCTACCTGAGCTTCGAGTCCGCGCGGCTGCCCGAGGTCACCGGGCTCATGGAGATCGACTGGTACAACGTCTTCGACGGCGGCGCGCACATGATGAACTGCCTGAGCAGACTGCAGGGGGCGATGCGCGGCGAGTCCGCTCTCGCCGAGGCGGCCGAGGAGCTCACCCGTGCCGCGGCGCTCGACCTGTTCGGCAGGGAGCCGTTCCAGCTCATGCTGTTCGAGGTCACCGGCATCGACGACACCGGACGCCCGGCCACCCGCAGCCTGGCCCTGCGCGCGGGCGACACGTACGCCCTGACCGGCCTCGCCAGTGCGCTGGCCGTGCTGGCGGTGCTCGACGGCGGGACGGGCCCCGGGGTGCACTTCGGCTCCGACGTACTCGACGCCGAGACCGTACTCGCCGCTCTGCGGGCCGAGCCCGCGGTCGCGCTGCTGGAGATCGTCGACCGGCCGATCCTCGCGGCCCGTGCCATGGAAGAGGGCGAACTGTGACACGCCCTCGCGTCGTGGTGGCCGGTACCGGCTTCGGCCGCGCCTACCTGGCGGCCTTCGAGCGGGCGGACTTCGGCTTCGAGCTGGCCGGGGTCCTCGCGTCCGGCAGTGCCCTCAGCCGCGCCTGCGCCGCGCACCACGGTGTACCGCTGTGGACCACGGTCGAGGAAGTACCCGACGACGTCGACCTGGCCTGTGTGGTGATCGGCGGGGTGATGAACGGCGGCCCCGGGCCCCGGCTCTCCCGGGCGCTGATGCGCCGCGGCGTGCACGTGTTGCAGGAACACCCGCTGCATCCGGACGAGTTGGTGGCGTGCCTGCGCGCCGCCACCGAGTCCGGGGTGGTGTTCCGGCTGAACACGCACTATCCGCACGTGGAGCCGGTGCGCCGGTTCATCGGCACCGCCCGCGAACTGGTGGCCCGGCAGCAGCCGCTGTTCCTCGACGTGACCTGTGCCTTCCAGGTGCTCTACACGGTCTTCGACATCCTGGGCCAGGCGCTGGGATCCATCCGCCCGCACGGCATCGACGGGGCGCTCGCGGAGGCACCGCAGGCACCGTACCGGAGCCTCACCGGCCGCTTCGCCGGTGTCCCGTTGTCCTTCCGGCTCCAGAACGAGCTGGTGCCCTTCGACCCGGACAACTACAGCCACCTGTTCCACCGCATCACCCTGGGCACGGACGGGGGGCACCTCACCCTGGTCAACACGCACGGCCCGGTGCAGTGGAGCATGCGGCCGCACATGCCGGGCGACATGAAGGAACTGGTCCGCTTCGGCGATTCCGCCGCCCCGCACCTCACGGTGCCGAGCGTGGAGCACCTGGGTCCGGCGCAGGGCGCCTCGTACCGCGAGGTGCTGCGCGACCTGTGGCCGCAGGCAACGGCACGGGCCATCGCGGCGACCTGGGACGCGGTCCGGTCGGGCTCCGACAGCCGGGGACACGTGCAGTACCACGTGGCCCTGGCGAAGCTGGCGATGCGCGTGAACGAGGCCTGCGGGCCGGTACGACTGCGCCACCCGAAGGCGCCGCCGGGACTCCTCGCCGCCTCGGACCTGCAGGAGGCCCCGTGAACACCGATGTCCAAAACCCGTGGCTGCGCTGCTACTTCCCCCGGCCCGACGCCGTGCGGCGCCTCGTGTTCTTCCCACACGGCGGCGGGGCGGCGAGCTTCTACCGCCCCCTGGCGCGCGATCTGCCCGAGGACGTCGAGGGCATGGTGGTGCAGTACCCCGGCCGGGCGGACCGCATCGGCGAACCCTGCTGCACCGAGATGCCCGGCCTGGTGGAGCCGCTGGCCAAGGCACTGACCCAACTGGACGACAAACCGGTGTGGTTCTTCGGGCACAGCATGGGCGCCTCCGTCGCCCACGAGGTCACCCTGCTCCTCGGCACGGCGGGCGAGGCGCTCCCTGAACGACTGATCGTCTCCGGCCGGCCGGGACCGGCCCGGCAGCGCCCCGACGACAAGCACCTGGACGACGAGCGGCTGTGGGCCGACGTGTGCCGGCTCGGCGGCACCGACGCACAGTTGCTCCAGCTGCCGGGTCTGCGCGAGATGACGCTGCCGGTGCTCCGCGCGGACTACCGGCTGGTGGGCACCTACCGCCCCGGGGCGGGCCGCGACCTGTCGGTGCCGGTGAGCGTCTGTTACGGCACCGAGGACCCCGAGGTCGAGACGGCGGACGCGGCGGCCTGGGCGGAGGCCACCTCGGCGCAGACCGAGCTGACGGCTTTCCCGGGCGGCCACTTCTATCTGCGCGGGCCCGCCCTCGAGGAGTTGACGCACTGGTTGGCCCGACGACTGCACAGCCGGCCCCGGCAGACCCACACCGGCCCCGCGGAAAGGAACCGAGGATGATCGTACGACCCGTCGTGGAGAAGTACGCCGAGGAGGTCTCCTCCCCCGCACCGTCCTGGCTGGCCGCCCTGGTCGCCGACACACAGGCCGAGACGGACCTGCCGGCCATGATGGTGGGAAGTCTGGAGGGGGAGTTCCTGGCGTCTTTGGCGTTCGCCCTGCGGCCCCGCCGCATCCTGGAGATCGGCACCTTCACCGGCTACTCCGCGCTGTTCATGGCCCAGGCGATGCCGGAGGACGCCGAGCTCCACACCTGTGAACTGAGCCCGCTGCACGCCTCGATCGCGCGCAAGCACTTCGCGGCCTCCCCCTGGGCCGAGCGTATACACCTGTGGGAGGGCCCGGCCCTGACGTCGGTCAGGGACCTGCCCGGCCCCTTCGACCTGGTCTTCGTCGACGCCGACAAGCCCGGGTACATCGACTATTACGAGGCGGTGCTGCCGAAGCTGTCCCCGCACGGACTGCTCCTGGCCGACAACGTCCTCCAGTTCGGCGGCGTCGCCAACGAACGGGACCAGCAGCCCGACACCATCGCGATGCGCGCGTTCAACGCACACGTCGCGGCCGACCCCCGGGTGCGGCAGAGCGTGCTCACCGTGCGCGAGGGTGTGAGCGTCATCCGGTGGGCCGGCTGACCGGCCCCGAGCGCACGCGACGGCGCCCGGACCCCTGCACGGGGTCCGGGCGCCGTCGCGTGCGCGCACCGGGCCCGCCCGCGTTCCGCGGGCCGGCCCGCCCGCCTCAGCTCACCGGCTTGATGTTGTTGTTCGTGTGGAAGAAGTTCTTGGGGTCGTAGACCGCCTTGATCCGGGTCAGCCGCTCGTAGTTGGAGCCGTAGGCGTCCTCGATGCGCTCGGCGGAGTCCGCGCCCAGATGGTTGGCGTAGACCGCGCCGGTGGTGTACGGCAGGAGTTCGGCGTACACCTTCTCGGTCCACTCGACGGCCTCCTCGTCCTTGGCCGGGTCGGTCCAGGAGGTGAGGATGCTGGTCAGATAGCCCTCGCGGTGCAGGAAGGGGGTCTCGGACGCCGGTACGTTCGACATGACACCGCCCATCAGGCCGCCGCCGACCAGGCTCCGTTCGGACGGGGCGTTGACGAACCCGTCGGCGAGGATCTGCAGCGGCTCGTCGCGCAGTTCGGGCAGCAGGAACGAGCGCGGGTAGTACCGGTGCCCGGCGACGGTGTTCTCGTCGAGCATCCGTTGCACGGCCACATACGGCATCAGGCCGCAGTGGTCGAGGAGCGCGCCGGTGCCCAGCCCGCGCATCTGGCCGATCAGGTCCTCGGTGGAGTCGTCGGGGGCCGCGTGCACGAAGCCCAGGCCGATCGCCGGTGCGCCGCCCGGGGCGGTGAGGAAGGCGAAGGAGGTGGTCAGCTCGTCGGG
Source organism: Streptomyces sp. NPDC021080 (assembly GCF_044333225.1). Classification (NCBI taxonomy): domain Bacteria; kingdom Bacillati; phylum Actinomycetota; class Actinomycetes; order Kitasatosporales; family Streptomycetaceae; genus Streptomyces; species Streptomyces sp. NPDC021080. The sequence continues at coordinate 56,378 of NZ_JBIRQM010000024.1, forward strand.
GGCGGTCCGGTTGAACTCGTCGAGCCGCCGGGCCACGTCCACCGTCTGGTCGATGGGGAAGGCGAGCAGCCCCGCCATGCAGTCGCCCTGCGGGTGCAGGTTGAACTCGAAGCGGGTGGCCACGCCGAAGTTGCCGCCGCCGCCCCTGATCGCCCAGAACAGGTCGGGGTGGTCCTGCGCGGTGGTGGTCACCAGCTCTCCGCTCGCGAGCACGATGTCGGCGGAGAGCAGGTTGTCCACGAGCAGGCCCCGGTAGCGGGCGAGCCAGCCGAGGCCGCCGCCCAGGGTGAGGCCGCCGATGCCGATGTACGACTCCTGGGAGCCGGTGACGGCGAGCCCGAAGCTGGTGGTCTCGGCGTCGACGTCGCCCTGCTCCAGGCCGGGCTGGACGACCAGACGGCGCCTGGCGGGGTCGACCCGGATGCCACGCAGCCGGGAGGTGTCCAGCAGCAGTCCGCCCTCGACGGTGCCGGTGCCGGCGAAGCAGTGGCCGCCGCCCTTGACGGCCAGCTCGATGTCGTTCTCACGCGCGAAGTTGACGACCTTGACGACGTCGGACGCGCCGTCCACCTGGACGATCGCCCCGGGGCTCTTCTGGAAGTAGCCGTTCCAGATCTGCTTGCGCTCGTCGTAGTCGGCGTCCTGCCCGGTGATGGTCCGGCCTCTGATCGCCTCACCCAGCTCCGCGAGCCTGGATTCCGGGATGGCCGTACCGGTCGCGGTGACGAGTCCCACGTCGGTCCTCCTCTGGGGTTGGCGGGTTCGGCCGACCCACGCTCGCGCAAGGAGGCCGATGACGAGGAGAACGTACGGCTGACGACGGGCCCGCGAGAGGAGGGTGAAAGAGGACGGAAAGGCCCCCCGGACCTCGCGGCGCGCTGGTTACGCTGACGCACATGTCTGCACTCCGCGCGATGCCGCTGCTCACAGTGAGCGATCTCGATTCCGCAGTAGAAGCCCACGTCCGGGTCACCGGAATGGAAGTGATCATGAATCACGGCTGGATCGCCACCTTGGCCCCGCCCACGGACCACTCCGTGCAGGTCAGCCTGATCACCAAGGACCCCACCGGGCCGGTGAACCCGGCAGCCTCCCTCGAGGTGGAGGACCTCGAGGCGGCCCTGGCCGGGGCCCGCGCCGCCGGTCTGGAAATCCTGTACGGACCGGCGGACGAGGAGTGGGGCGTACGGCGCTTCTTCTACCGGGACCACGACGGCAACGTCGTCAACGTCCTCACCCACCTCTGACCGCCGTGGCCCCCGCGTTCCGCCACCCCGCCGCCCCCCGCCCCGGCCTCGGCGTGCCGCCCGGCCGGCGGGCGGAGTCCGCCGCGTCCGCCGGACCGGTGGCAGACTCCCCGCAGGCGTTCTCGCTGCGGCTCTTCGCCGCCGGGCTCGCCTCGGCCGAGCTGATGACCTGCTTCCTGGGCCTGGAACTGGGCCTGTACGAAGCCCTGCGCCGCACCGGCCCCGCCACAGCCGCACGGGTGGCCGAGGAGAGCGGCCTCGATGCCCGGGCGGTCCGGGAGTGGATGGAACAGCAGACCTGTGCCGGTGTGCTGACCGTCGACGAGCCCGGGGCGCCTCCGGAGGCACGGCGGTTCACGCTGCCGTCGGCCCACGCGGAGGCGCTGCTCGACGCCGACAGCCCGAACTGGATCGCCCCGTTGGTCGTGATGCCCATCGGCGGCATGGCAGCCGTGCTGCCTCAGCTGGTGGACGCCTACCGCGGCCGCCGAGGCCTTCCGTACGCGGCCTACGGCGATGCCCTGCGCGGTGGTCAGGCAGGCCTGAACCGCGGTGTCTTCGAACACCACCTGCCCGGCTGGATCAGCCGCCACCTGCCCGACATCGACGCCCGGCTGCGGGTGCCCGGGAGCAGCATCGCCGATGTGGCGTGCGGCTCCGGCCTCTCCACCCTGGCGCTGGCCCGGATGTTCCCCGACGCCGAGGTGCACGGGCTCGACCTCGACGAGGCGTCGATCCGGGATGCCGAGGCGAACCTGGCCGCCGCCGATCCCGCAGAGAGTCTGCGCGACCGGGTCCGGTTCCGCGCCGGTGACGCCGGCGACGCCGGGCCGGCCGGTCACACCCTGGTCTGTGTGTTCGACGCCCTGCACGACATGTCCGCACCGGTGGAGGTCCTTCGGGCCTGCCGCCGGCTGACGGCTCCAGGGGGCGCGGTGCTGCTGATGGAGCCGTCCGTCGGCGAGCGGTTCACACCGGCCGCACCGGACAGCGAGCGCTTCCACTACGCCGTCAGCGTGCTGCACTGCCTGCCTGTCGGGATGAGCCGGACGCCGAGCGCGGCCACGGGCACAGTGATGCGCCCGGACACCGTGCGCGCGTACGCCGCCGAGGCGGGCCTGGACACCAGGGTGATCGACGTGGGGCACCCGTTCCACCGGCTGTACCGGCTCACGGCCCGCCCGCAGTGAGGCGGTGCACGCGCACGGCGACGGCTCCCGGCCTCCGTGGGAGGCCGGGAGCCGTCGCCCGCCGAAAGGGCGTCAGCCCTCTTCCGGCCGGTCCCCGGAGAGCCGGCGCGAGCCGCGCGGGACGCCGACCTTGCCGGAGCGCAGGTAGTCGGCGACCAGCGCGTTGACCTCGGTGGGCTTCTCCAGCAGGGACGCGTGCCCGCAGTTGCGGATCTCGGTGTACTCGGCGGTGGGGATCAGGTCCGCCAGCTCCCGCGACAGGTGCCGGGGCGCCACTATGTCGTGCTCCATGCCCACCACGAGCAACGGCACCCGGACCGCCGCCACTTCCTCGTCGCCGGGCCGGAAGGCGGTGCTCGCCTCGGCATGTCCGATGGCCCCGTGCCCGCCCGACTCCGCCAGCCCGGCCAGCCCGTCCAGGTAGGGAGCGATGAACTGGTCGCGGTTGAGCGCGCGCGGCCCGAACAGGTACATCGCCCGGAAGACCCCCTCCAGCAGGGCCGGGACCTTGTGCCCGTTCTTGAGCCGGTCCACCGCCTCGGCCTGGATGGCCTGTTGCAGCTTGCCGGGCTTCCACGGAACCCCGATGAGGGCGGCGCGCTCGATGAGGTCGGGGCGCTTCATCGCCAGCTCCAGCAAGATCATCGCGCCCACCGAGTAGCCGATGTAAGTACAGGGCCCCAGCTCCAGCGCCTCGTTGAGCGCGGCCAGGTCCTGCCCGAGCAGCTCCACGGTGTACGGCGGAGGGGTCTCCTCCGACGGGTGCACACCGCGCAGGTCGAAAGTGACGACACGGTAGCCGGCCTTCGTCAGCTGCGGCACCTGCATGGTCTCGAACAGGGACGCCTGGTGCTGGCCGGGCACGAGCACGACCACGGGACCGTCCTCGGGCCCGTGGATGTCGTAGCTCAAGGTGACGTCCGTGGGCAGGGTGACTTTCATGGTGTTCCCTTCTGTGGGCGCTCAGCCGGTGACCAGGCGCTCGAAGTCCTGACGGCTCGGTCCGACATGGTCGCGGCGTAGATCGGGGTGCTCGCGCAGGAACGCGAGCACACGGCGGGCCACCTTGCGGTCCCGCATCAGCTCCGCCGGGGTGAGCAGCATGTGGTAGACCCGCTCGGCGGCGATCCGCACGTGCTCGTCCTCCTCACGCAGGACCGCGAGAGCGGTGAGTACGCGGGCGGACAGCGAGTCGTCGTGCGCCCCGCCCGCCAGTTCGGCGAGCCGGGCGGCGTCGGTGGCGACCTGCTGCTCGAACCACTGCCCCAGGCACCGTTCGGTGGCCGCGTGGGTCTCCGTCGCCCAGTCCTCCGAGTCCCGGTCGAACCGGCCGAGCTGGTCGGCGACGGTCCTGGCGTGCGCCAAGCCGAGCGAGACGCCTCGCCCGAACGTGGGGTTGGTCTGTACACAGGCGTCGCCCACCAGCACGAAGCCGGTGACCAGCGGGGTTTTGGCCACTACCAGTGACCGGTAGCGGTTCTCCAGCCCGGCCATCGGCATCGGGTCGCCGACCGGTGTGGCCCCGTCGAGCCAATCACGCACCGGGGCCACACTGTCCAGGAAGCGGAGGTAGACGCTGCGCTCCAACAGCCGGGTCCGCGCGGGGTCGTGGGAGGACACGGTGGTCGACAGATGGAAGCGGCCGTTGTCGCCGGGGAAGGCCAGCACGGTGGCGAAGTCGAGCTCGTACACCACCGGGGCCCGCAGGGACGGGAACCTGCTGTCGCCGCCCAGCGCGAACTCCTGGGCAATGTAGGAGAACCCACAGGACTGCGCCGTCTCCCGGGGCCGGGGGCCGCCGATCCCGGTGAGCCAGGAGGCCGCCGAGGACCTGCGGCCGGTGGCGTCCAGCACCACGTCGGCGGCCACTTCGCCGCCCTCCGCGAGGCGGACCCCGTACACATGGAGAACACCGTGCGGCGTCCCAGTGCCCAGCAGACCGGTGGCCCGGTCGTGCAGCAGCGTGACCGCACGGTCGGCGGCGACCCGGCGGCGCAGCGCGGCCTCGAAGACCAGCCGGCGGCTGAGCAGGCCGAGGTCGTCGCCGCCCGTCTCCAGGGTCACGGGGACCGCGCCACGGTCGGTCAGGTCCGCCAGCACCTCCGGGCACTCCTCGCGCAGCACCCCGATGCCCAGCCCGAGCAGGGCGTGCCCCTGGCGGGCGTGCGGCACGCCGCTCCGCTCCCAGTCGGCCACTTCGGCGTGGGCCCCGCCCTCGGGAGGCGGACCGTCCCGTTCGACGAGCGTCACCCGGTGCCCGCGGCGGGCGGCGAAGGCCGCGAGGCCCAGGCCGGCCACTCCCGCGCCCAGCACGACGATGTCCGCCACGGTCAGCCGCGCTTCACGAGCATCGCGAAGCGTCGCGTGGCGACGGCCGTGCACACTGCCGTGACCCCGAGCGTCCAGGCAGCGGTTCCGAGCACCGGTGCGGTCAGCGCCCCCCGGTGGGAGAGCCCGGCCAGGGCGTCGGCCGCCAGGGAGACGGGGTTGACGCTCACCGCGGGTCGGATCCAGTGCGGGAACGCCTCCAGCGGTACGTAGCCGCTGGACATCAACGTCAGTACGAGCGTGGGCATCTGGACGTAGCGCACGATGATGCCGGGATGCTGGGCGACCAGCGCGACGGCGACCGCCAGCGCGCTGCACATCATCCCGAACAACGCCACGATCCCGAAGAAACCGAGGACCGCCAGCGGCCCCCGGGAGAACCGGAAGCCGACCGTGTGGGCGACGAGCGTCACCAGGACGGCCACTCCCATGATCCGTACGAAGTCCCCGCCGATCCGCCCGAAGACGTACGCCCTCATATCCAGCGGCATCGCCCGCAGCCGGTCGAACACCCCGCTGCGGATGTCGCTCCACAGGGCGATCGCGGTGGTGAGGATCGAGGAGAAGGCCGTGGTGAGCACGATCAACGGGGCGAGCCGCCGGACGTAGTCGACGTCCTGGGTGTCGCGCACCAGCGCGCTGAAGGCCGCCAGCAGCATGAAGAGCTGGAGCAGCGGAAAGGCGACGGTGACGATGAGCATCATCCGGTTGCGGACGAACTGCCGGATCACCCGTCCGGCGATGATCGCGGAGGCCCTGGTCAGGGTGGTCGGGTCGGATGAGGGGGACGGCAGCACCGTCGGTGCGACGGGTCCCGTCGCCTGTGCGGTCATCGGACGGCCACCTTCCTGAAGGCGACGGTCGTGGACCACGAGAAGACGGCCAAGAGGCCCACCAGCCAGGCGAGGCCGGGCAGGATCTCGCCCCAGGTGAGTTCACCGGTCGAGAGGGCGCGCAGCGCGTCGATCACCCCGGACACCGGGGATGCCGCGACGACCGGCCGGAGCCAGCCGGGGAAGAGGTCCGCCTCGACGAAGCCGGTGGAGAGCACCAGCAGCGGCAGGTACGGCAGGTGGAGCACCGCGCTGAGCGCCTCCAGGTTGCGCAGGCGCAGCGCGATGGTGGCCGTGGCCAGCGACAGGGCCACGGTGAACGCCACGGCGAACACGACAAATCCCAGCGCGGCGAACACCCCGTGGTCGAAGCGGAAGCCCGCCAGGTGCCCGGCGAGGACGATGGCGACACTGGACAGGAGACCTTGCAGCGCCACCACGGCCAGGTGTGCCAGGCCCATCGCACGCATGTCGACCGGGCTGGTCAGCAGGCGGGAGAAGACGCCGCTGGATCGGTCGGCGGCCAGTTCGGTGGCGCTCCCGATGGCCACGAACATCAGTGCCTGGACCAGGACGGTGGGGGTCACGAAGCGGCCGAACCCGATGCCCTGCTCGTCGAGCATTCCGGCGAAGGTGCAGTAGAAGATCGCGAAGAAGAGCAGCGGCTGTACCACCGTGGCGATCAGGCCGCCCCGGGAGAACGAGCGCACCCGCAACCGGTCGAAGAGCACGCGGAAGTCATGCTGCCAGCCGGCCGGCCGGCCCGGGAGCGCCGGGGCGCCGGGCACCGCGGCGACGTCGGACGCCGTGCTCATCGGGTGGCCTCCTTCTCCATCGGCTCGGTGAGCGCGAAGAAGACTTCGTCGAGCGTCGGTCTGGTCACCTCGAGGTCGGCGATCCGCAGTCCCTTGCCGTCCAGTCGGCCGAGCACCGCGGCGACGTCCTCGGGACGCGACATGGGCACGGCGACCTTGTCCCCCTCGGTGGTCACGCCCGGCAGGTCGCCGAGAAAGTGGCGCGCCGCTTCGGCGTCGGCGCCACTGGTCAGGGTGAGCCGGCACATGATGCCGCCGACGTCGCGCTTGAGCTCGTCCGACGAGCCGTCCGCGAGGACCCGGCCCTTGTCTATGACGACGACACGGTCGGCGAGCTGGTCGGCCTCCTCCAGGTACTGCGTGGTGAGCAGGACGGCGACCCCCCGTCCGGCCTCGGCCCTGACCATGTCCCACAGGAGTTTGCGGCTGCGCGGGTCGAGGCCGGTGGTCGGTTCGTCCAGCACCAGCACCGGCCGGGGGACCACCAGGCTGACAGCGAGGTCGAGGCGGCGGCGCATACCGCCGGAGAGGTATCCCACGGGCGTGTACGCCGCCTCGCCCAGCTCGAACCGCTCCAGCATCTCTTGTGCCCGCTGCCGGGCCTCGCCCCGGCCCAGGCCCAGCAGCCGGCCGAAGAACACGAGGTTCTCCCGGGGGCTGATCTGCTCGTCGAGGGCGGCGAACTGCCCGGTGACGGCGATGTTGGCGCGCACCAGGGACGGCTCGCTCCCAGGATCGTGCCCCATGACGCGGATGGTGCCGCCGTCCGGCTGCAGCAGCGTGGTCAGACAGTTGATGAGCGTGGTCTTGCCCGCTCCGTTGGGGCCGAGCAGGCCCACCACGCTTCCGGCCGGTATCCGCAGCGACACACGGTCGAGTGCGGTCTGCTCACCGAATCGCTTGGTGAGGTCCGACAGGGAGATCGCCTCGGTCATCGTGGCTCCTTCGTGACGTCGTCGTGCTCGGGTCGGTGGTGGCGATCACGACGGCGTCCGGGCATCGACCTGGCCCAGGACGTAGGCAAGCACCTGTTCGGTGGTCTGGATGGCTCGTCCGGTCTGCTCGTCGATCGGCGGCAGGTCGAAGTCGTCCTCGATCGCGAACGCCAGCTCCAGCAGGGCGAGGGAGTGAAACCCCAGATCCTCGACCAGACGCAGGTCTTTGCCCGCCTCGAACCGCTCCCGCTCGGGGGCGAGTTGCTCGATGATCGCGAGCACGGTCTCGCGCACCTCTTCGCTGGAGTAGGACATGTGGTCTCCTGTTCTGTGGCCGGTCAGGCAGTGGTGTCGGCCGCGGCGGACACCGCGTCGAAGATGTGCTCCCGGCTGAGGCTCTGCCACAGCTGACGGCGGCGGCTCTTGCCGCTGCTGGTGCGCGGGATCGCGCCGCGCGGCACCTGGGTCACGTGCCTGCGGGTGCCGGGGCAGGCCGCGGCGAGCACGTCCTCGGCCACCTCGGCAGCCGTGGTGTCGAGTCCCTCCAGCACGGCCACGGCGTGCGGGCGCCCGTCCGCCTCGCCCAGCACGACGCAAACCCTGCTCAGGTCGAGTCCGGCCCGCCCGAGCATCAGCTCGACGTCCTCGGCGAAGAGCGAGCGGGCGTTGACCTTGACGCTGTCACCGAGCCGGCCCAGCACGTAGAACTCGCCCGCCAGCTCGAAGGCGACGTCGCGGGTGAGGAGCCGGCCGTCCTCGAAGGCGGTGCCCCCGGCAGAGCCGGCCGCGAGGTAGCCGTCGGCCAACGAGGAGCCGCGAAGCGCCATTTCGCCGACGTGGCCCTCGGGCAGCGGCCGTCCGTCCTCGCCGACGACCTGCACCGTCAAGCCGTCCAGTGCACGGCCGCAGCTGATCACCTGGACCGTTTCGCGGGACGTGGCCTCGGCCGCGAGGCTCACCTTCGCTCCGACCCGCAGGTCGTCCCGGTGCACGCGGACGGCGCGCGGGCTCTCCCCGAGGGACGCTCCGGTGACGGCGAGGGTGCTCTCGGCCAGACCGTAGGCGGGGGTGAGGGCGTTCGGGGACAGTCCGTGCGGGCGCATCAGATCGGTGAAGCGGGTCACCAGCGCGGGATCGATGCGTTCGGCCCCGACGATGACCGCCCGGGTGCGGGACAGATCGGCGCCTTCGAGGTCGGCACGGCCGATCCGGTCCACGATGCGCTGCAGGCCGAACGCCGGGGTCGCGGTGATCGTGGCGGGCCGGTCGACCCGGTTGGCGTCGAAGCGGGTGACGTACGACAGCGGGTGGCGCAGGAAGGTCTCGGGCCTGCACACCGCCAGCCGGTTGTTGCCGGAGACAGGCACCACCAGACAGCCGATGAGCCCCATGTCGTGGTGCATCGGCAACCAGGAGCACCAGGAGTCGTCACGGCCCGCCCGCTCCCAGGCGCGGATCGCGGCAGTGTTGGCGTCGAGTGCGGCGTGGCTGATCCGCACTCCGCGCGGCCTGCCCGAGCTGCCCGAGGTGAACTGGACGAGGGCCAGTTCGTCGGCGGCCCGTCGGCCGGGCCCGCCCGCGCCGAGCTCCTCCAGCAGCAGTACGCGCGGGCGTGACCCGGCCTCGGCGAGCACGTCCAGGGCGTAGTCGTGGTGGGCGGCGTCCACCACCACGGTGTCGGCGTCCACGGCGGTGACGACGGCACAGACGTGCGCGCGGGCGGCCTCGCCCGACACCCGGGTGGGGGGCGCCAGTACGCTCACCACGCATCCGGCGGCCTGTACCCCGTAGAAGGCGGCGACGAGGTCGGGTCCGGTGGAGCACAGCAGCGGCACGACCGCCCCGCGGGGCACGCCCTCCGCGATCAGCCCGCCCGAGATCCGGCTCGCCGCGTCGGCGAGTTCGGGGTAGGGCCGGTAGGCGTGGGACGTCTCGTCGAACATCTCCACGCCGGTGTCGTCGCGGGGTGCGTCGAGCCAGCTCAGCGTGTGGGGTCGGCTCATCCATCACTCCTCGTCGGGCGGCCCGGGGGCCGGGATCTCATCGGCGACGCTGGTGACGATAGGAGCGATCGCGACGGTGTCCGCCGTCTCTTTCACGGCTCTGTTCGTCCCGGGCGGCGCGGCCCGACGGGCCGGAACACTGGCTGTCATGGATGAGTTCACGCCATGGAGCGACGAGGACGCCGCCCGCTACCGGGCCGCCGGGATCTGGCGGGGGGTGCCGCTGGGCGACGCGCTGACCGAAACGGCGACGGCCTTCCCCGACCGGACCGCCGCCGTGGACCGCCGACGCCGCATCACGCACGGCGAGGTGCGCGCCGAGGCCGACGAGATCGCACGCGGTCTCCTGGCCCGGGGGGTGAACCCCGGTGACCGGGTCATGGTCCAGCTGCCGAACGTCGTCGAGTTCCTCACCGTCACGGTGGGGATGTTCCGGGCGGGCGTCATTCCGGTGTTCGCGCTGCCGGGACACCGGCAGAGCGAGGTACGGCACCTGATCGAGGCGTCCGGCGCGGTCGGCTACGTCACCACCGACCGGTTCCAGGGCTTCGACTACCGCGTCCTCGCCCGCTACGCCGCCTCCCTCCCCGGCGTCCGCACGGTGATCGTTGCGGGCGACGGCGAGGACCTCACGCCCCTGAACCGGGTCCGCGCCCAAGGCGCCGACGGCGGGCCGCTGCCTGGGGTCGACCCCTCAGGCGTCGCGTTCCTGCTGCTGAGCGGCGGCAGCACCGGGAAGCCCAAGCTGATACCGCGTACGCACGACGACTACCTGTTCAACATCTCCGCCTGCGCACGGGCTTTGGAGTTCGACGCACAAAGCGTGTACCTGGCGGCGAACCCGGCGGCGCACAACGCCGCCCTGGGGTGTCCGGGCGTGCTCGGCGCGCTGCTGGTGGGCGGCAAGGCGGTACTGGCGGCGAGCCCCTCTCCCGATGAGGTCTTTCCGCTGATCGAGCGGGAAGGGGTGACCCACACCACCGTGGTGCCCGCCCTCGCGGCACTGTGGTCCAAGGTCGCCGCGAAGCGGCCGGTGGACATGAAGGGGGTTCTCCTCCAGGTGGGCAGCTCCAAGTTCGACGAGCAGGCCGCCCGGCGCACGCAGTCCGCGCTCGGCTGCCGGATCACCAACTGGTTCGGCATCGGCGAAGGCCTGCTCACCTACACGCGCCTGGACGACGCGGAAGAGGTGGTGCACGCCACCGAGGGCCGGCCGCTTTCCGCGCTCGACGAACTTCGCCTGGTCGACGAAGATCTGCGCGAGGTACCGGCGGGCGCGGTGGGCGAGCTGGTGACCCGCGGCCCGTACACCATCAACGGCTACTGGAACGCGCCCGAGGCGAACCGCACCTCGTTCACCTCCGACGGCTTCTTTCGCACCGGCGACCTGGCCAGGCTCACCCCCGAGGGCAACCTGGTCGTCGTCGGCCGCGCCAAGGACGTGATCAACCGGGGCGGCGAGAAGGTGTCGGCCGACGAGGTCGAGGGGCACCTGCGCGGCCACGGAGCCATCGACGACGCCGCGGTGGTGGCCCGGCCCGACGCGGAACTCGGCGAGGCCGTCCTCGCGTTCGTGGTCCCCGGTGACGGGCCGGGACAGGCGCCTTCGCTGGTGGAGATCAAACGGTACCTGGCGGGCAAGGGACTGGCCGCGTTCAAGTTTCCCGACGAGGTGCGCGAGCTGCCGATGCTGCCGCGGACCCCGGTGGGCAAGATCGACAAGGTGGCGCTGCGTGCGATGGCGGCCTCCGGTTGACCCGTACGACGGCGGTCCCCGGTGTGATCCGGACGCTCTTGCCGGCGCACGCGGCGGCCTTGGAGAGCAGGTACGAACTGACCGGCCCCGAGCTCTTCGAGGCGGAACGGCGGCAGGTGGCCGACGCGTTGCCCGCGCGCCGTGCCGAGTACGCCACGGTCCGGCGTGCGGCGCGCGCCTGCCTGGCCGAGCTGGGTGTCCCGCCCGCCGCGCTGGTGCGCGGCGTCGACGGAGCGCCCCGATGGCCGGCCGGGACGGTCGGCTCCCTGACGCACTGCCAGGGCTACCGGGCAGCAGCGGCGGCACGGACCCAGGACGCCGACGGGCTGGGCATCGACGCCGAGCCGTGTGCGCCGCTGCCCGCCCGGGTGCTGGCCCGGGTGACCTCGGCGGCCGAGCGGGCTCACCTCGACGAGTTGGGGGCGGCCGGGGCGAACGTGCCGTGGTGCCGGCTGCTCTTCAGCGCCAAGGAGGCGTACTACAAGGTCTGGTATCCCGCGATGGGCTGCTGGCTGGGCTTCGACGACGCCGAGGTCCTCATCGAACCCGGCTGTGGTTCCGGCACATTCGTGGTGCGGCCGGTCTCGGGCGGCGTCCGCCGGGCCCGCCGGGCGGACGCCGCCTTCGACCCGGTCGCCACCGGCTTCCCGGTCCTGCGCGGGCGCTGGGCGGCCGACGCGGGCGTCGTGGTGACCGCGCTCATCGCGCCGGCGGGCTCGCTGCCTCGCCCGGCTCAGGCGGGACGCACGGCCACCGGAACGCTTCGGCGGGCCCAGTAGGGGAACCGGAAGCCGCCCTCGCTGGGCTCCCACACGCCCTCGCCCGCCGACTCGATGTCCGCGAAGCGGGCGACCAGCCGCTCGAAGACCACTGTCCCCTCCACCCGCGCCAGCGCCGCGCCGAGGCAGTGGTGCACGCCGCCGCCGAAACTGAGGTGCGGGTTGGGCGACCTGGTCAGGTCGGCTCGGGCCGGATCGTGGAACACTCGCTCGTCGTGGTTGGCGGAGGCGAGCAGGAGCACCACCACCCGTCCCTTGCGGATCGTCAGTCCGGCGATCTCGATCGGTTCGAGGGCCAACCGGGTGGTGGCGTGGATGGGCGCGTCGTAGCGCATGAACTCCTCCAGCGCGCTGCCGACGACACCCGGATCGGCCCGCAACTGCCGCTGGGTGTGCGGCTGCCGAACGAAGAGGTCGCCGCCGGTGGCAATGGCGTTGGTGGTCGTTTCGAAGCCCGCGTAGTAGACGAACAGCGCGTTGTCGATGATCTCCTCATCAGTCAGCGGCTCCTCTCCCTCCTTGACCGCGGCGAGCATCCGCGACAGCAGGTCCTCGCCCGGACGGCGCCTGCGCTCGCGAACCAGCCCGGCCATGTACTCCCGCAGCTCGACCACGGCCCCGTGCGCCTCGTGCTGTTTGTCCGACGGGATGAAAACCGCGAACGCCTGGGCGAGCGAGGTGGACAGGCGGGCGATGTCGGCCCGGTCCGGGCCGGGGATGTCCAGCAGCTCGCTCATCACCGTCATGGGTACGGGCACGGCCAGGTCGGCGACGAGGTCAAAGCGGCGCTCGTCGGCGAACCGGTCCAGCAGCCCGTCGACGAGCCGGGCGACGGGCTCGCGCAGACCGCGCACCATCGCCGGACTGAGCGACTTGACCAGCAGTCGGCGCAACCGTGTGTGGTCAGGCCGGTCACGGTCGACGACGATGCGCCGCAGATAGTCGTTGGCCGGCCCCTCGCCCACCGACACCGCCTGGTACTCCTCGGGGAACTCCCGGCCGAGCCGGGGGTCACGGAGCAGCGCGGAGACCTCCTCGTGCCGCGAGAAGACCCACTGTCCCGGGCCGCCCCGGCAGACCGGGCCGTAGTCGCGCAGGCGGCGGTAGACCGGGTAGGGGTCGCGCACGGCGCGCGCGTCGTCCATCAAGAAGCGCGGCATGTTCAGCACGGTGTTCAACGCTGCGTCACCTCCCGGCACCCTCAGGTGCGCGGCTCGGGTCCGGTGGTTCCCTTAGGGCCTGTCGTCACATTCCCGTCGTCGCCCGGAGGGCGGCCTCGCGGCGTCTGGTGCGTGCTCTCGGCGTGCCGGGTGGAAGCCCTCGTACTGGACGTACTTGGGCTTTCGCCCGGTGCGGCGAGAGTGCGTGCCAGGCGTTGCGAGGCAGACGGGAATGTGACGACAGGCCCTAGCCCACCCAGTCTGCGGGCCTGGTGCGGAGTGCCGGGCGGCGATGAAGGACTGGCGACAGGTTCCCGCGTCCCCGCTCCCGAGCTGACAAGCTCACCGGACACCACGCGCAAGCCTCAGGAGGTGTCGGCCGCATGCGAGAGCTGCCCGTCAAGTTCGACTCCCGCGATCCCGCCGTGGTCGCAGACCCCTACCGGGTGTACGCCGGTCTCCGCGCGGCCGGCCGGCTGGCCCGCGGCGCGGCAGGCCAGTGGGTGGTCTCGCACCACGAGGATGTCAGCCGGTTGCTCAAGGACCGTCGGCTCGGGCACGAGTACCCGCCGGAGTACCACGAGTTCTCCACCGGTGCGGGGCCCGCCAACGAGTTCCTGAAGCGGATCGTGCTGGACCAGGACCCGCCCGCGCACACCTTCCTGCGGGAAATCATGCAGCGTTCGTTCAGCCCCGGGCTGATGCGCAGGCTGGAGGACTACGTCGCCACGCAGGTGGACCGGTTGATGGCCGAGGCCCAGGAGCGGGCGGGCGCCGGCGGGGTGCTCGACGTGGTCGCCGATCTGGCCTTCCCGTTGCCGGTCACCGTGGTCTGCGAGCTGATCGGCATCCCGGACGTGGACCGGGCCGCGGTGCGGCCGCACGCGGTGGAGCTGGCCAAGGCGTTCGCCCTGTACGTGCCTCCCGAGGAGCGGGCGGCGGCGCACGAGGCGGTGACCTGGCTGCGCGACTACGTCTCGGCCCTCGTCCACGAGCGGGCCAGACAGCCGGCCGACGACCTGATCAGCAATCTGCTGGCCACCCGTGCCGCGCGTCCCGGCTTCGACTGGGAGACCCTGGTGGACAACGTGGTCTTCCTGTTCTTCGCGGGCTTCGAGACCACCACCAACCTGATCTCCACGGCCTTCTCCGCGCTGCTGCAGCACCCTGCCCAGCTGGCCCTGTTGCGCGATCGGCCGGAACTGGCGGTCCCGGCCGTCGAGGAGTTCCTGCGCTACGACGCGCCGATCCAGGCCACCGCGCGCTACGTGAAGGAAGCGGTGGAGATCGACGGCCGCACCGTGCGCGCGGGCCGCATCCTGGTGCTGCTGCTGGGTTCCGCCAACCACGACCCGGCTCGGTTCGCCGACCCCGAACAGCTCGACATCACCCGCACCCCCAACCCGCACGTGAGCTTCGGCGGCGGTGTGCACCACTGCCTGGGCGCCGCACTGGCCCAGGTGGAGGGGCGCGCGGTGCTGCGGTGGCTGGCGCACTCCCCGGCCACGCCGACCGCGGCGGGCGTCGTCGAACGGCGGCCCAGCGTCACCTTCCGTGCCTACCGCAGCATCCCTGTCAGGCTGGAACCCGCCGCGCGGCCGCGGATGGCGTCCTCGCCCTGATCCTGCGGCCGTACCGCGCCCGCGCGGACGGGAAACGACCCGGCCGGGCCCTGGGCTCCCCTCAGCCAGGTCCCCAGGGTCCGGCCAGACCCAGCGCCGTCGCGGTCAGCGCCGCGCCCTGCTTCAGCAGGCCGGTACGGCGGCAAGCGGCGGCAAGACCGAGCAGCGCCGCCTTGAACGCTTCGGCCGCTCTCGGACCGGTGGCACCGCCGTCGCACTCCCCGCCCCTCTCCTCGTCGTCGAGGTCCTGGCAGCCGTCCGTCGACAGGACGAACCGCAGGTTGCGCGCGAGCTGTGCGGCCGGCCCGAAGAACTCCTCGTGCCCGGAGCCGCACAGCAGCGCCAGCATCGCGGGTCCCTCCCGCTCGCAGATCTCCGTCGCCTCCTTACGGCTGTTGATCTCGGGGAGGTAGGGGACGACGTCGTGTCCGGCGCCGGTCCCGTCGTCCGGTCGGCCGAGCAGAAGGCAGCTCCGGGTGCTGACCGCCAGGTGGTAGGCGAGCAGCCGACGGAGCGCGGAGCGCCGCTCACTGCTGGGCAGGAGCAGCTCGAACTCCGCCGTGCCCACCGTGACACCGGCCACGAGCCCGTGCAGGCAGTAGCGGTCGACGTGGGGCTGTTCGAGGAGGTTCACGTCGACCAGTCCCTCCAGCAGCAGTTCGGCCTCGGGCGGGCTGGTGCCGAGCAGGGCGGCCGCCTCGTACGCGTCCATGCACGCGTCGGGCACCAGTGCCAGCACGCACAGGGCGTGGTGCTGCGCCTTCGTCAACGCGTCGAAGGAGAGCTGGATCACCGACCGGACGCTCCGGTCGCCCGCCTGGAGTTCGACGGGGCGCCTGCGCATGTCGCCGAGGCGCTCCACCAGGTGGGACAGGGTCCATGTGGGGCGGCTGCGCAGTTTGGCGGCGGCCAGGCGCAGTGCCAGCGGGAGTCCGCCGCAGTGCGCGATGAGCCGTTCGGCCGCCTCGGGTTCCAGTTCGTCTCCGAGCAGCCGCACGATGAGTCTGCGGGAGTCGGCCGCGCTCATCCGGGAAACCGGACAGGGCTCGGTGCCGTCGAGACCGTAGAGACGACGGCGGCTGGTGATCAGGGCGAGGGAACCGTCACCCGGCGGCAGCAGCGGAACGATCTGCGCCTCGCTCGCGGCGTTGTCGAGCAGCAGCAGCACCCTGGAATCGGCCAGCCGGGCACGCCACATGGCCACCTGGCTGTCCAGGTCCGTCGGAATGTGCGTCTCCTCGGTCCCCAGTGAGCGCAGGAGCACCTGGAGCGCCTCGGTGGGTTCGCGGGGCTCCGCCCCCGGGCTGAACCCGTGCAGGTCGACGTAGAACTGGCCGTCGGGGCAGTCCTGGGCCAGCAGGTGGGCCGCGTGCAGGGCGAGGGCCGTCTTACCGATGCCGCCCATCCCGTCGACGCAGATCAGCAGCGGTCCCGAGCCCCGCGAGTCCGCCCGGGCGGTCCTTAGCAGAGTGTCCACCTCTTCCCGTCGGCCGACGAAGTCGGTCAGCCCGTGGGGCAGGGTGCAGGTGGCACGGATGTCCGCCTTCTGGACCCGCAGTGCCACGTGCTGTCTACCCGCGTCATGCTGCGTGACGGTGCCCCCCTGGTAGGAGCGGGGCGGGGCTCCGGTCCTCAAATAGGCGAACGCGTTCCCGCGCAGCACCGCTTCGTGCACCTGGGCCAGCGAGTGATCGGGGTCTATGCCCAGTTCGTCGCGGAGCAGGGTGCGTATCTCGGCGTACTCAGCGAGCGCATCGGCCTGCCTTCCCGAGAGGGACAGCGCAAGCATCAACTGGGCGCGCAGGTCCTCCGCGAGCGGGTGCTGTGCCACCAGGTCCCGAAGGTCTCCTATCACCAGCCCCGGCGGCGCCGAACGCAACCGCAGGGTGATCAGTTCCTTCTGCACCGCGAGCCGGCGCTCCTCCACCACCCGCGCGGCCGCGCGAATCAGACCGTTCTCCAACTCGTCGCCGTCGACGACATCGGCCGCGACCTGGCCACGGAAGAGAGACAGAGCCGTCTGCAGTTCCGGGATCACCTGGACCTCGCCGGCTCCGCCCTCCATGAGCTTTCGGATCCGTAAGCGGCGTTGGTTGAACTCCACCAGGTCGGACTCGGTCGCGTCGACGTTCAGCCGGTAGTTCGGTCCGTCGGTCAGCAGATAGTCACCCGCACCGGGTATCGCCTGGCGGAGTTGGGCAACCGCCTTGCGGACCTGGTTCGAGGCGGTCGCCGGGCGGCACGGACCCCAAACCGCCTTGGCGAGCCTGGGGGTGCTGAGCACCACGCCCGGAGACAGCATCAGCGCGGTGAGCACGCGGCGCGCCACGGTGCTGGGCAGACGAGCAGGGGAGTCCCCACAACGCACCGCGACCGGTCCCAGCACCTGGAAGCGCAAGCCTTCTTCTCTCAAGGTCATACGGTCGGCTCGCAGAACGCGGGCTGGCCCGTCCGCCGCTCCCCCGCGGCGGTGACAGACCTCGGACGTCGACGGTCAACCGACGAACCCGATCCGTCCCGCACGAAGGCACGCACGTGCGAAGGCCGGGCCGTCCCGGTCGAGGACGCGGTGTACGGGCCTGGTAAGGCCCACGATCCGGTCGCCGTACAAACGGACTTCAGGCCATCCATCCATTCCCCCTCGGACCGAACCGGGGCTGAAACCCAGCCCATGCTGCTGATCAGCCAACCCACGTCACCGGGTGATAATCCCGGAAGTATCCAAAGACTTGGCATTACGGCCGTACTCTGCCTCTTGAACCGGGACGATGCCGGACATCATCTTTGTCCGCTACACAAGTCTCCGCCACGATGCAGGGCAATTCAGGCCATCAGCGCCGAATGAGCGTCGGCTGAACTCAACCGGAACTCTGCGGCACAGGCCCGGAAATGGCCAACAGCCTGCGACCGAAAGTGATTTCACTTTCACCGAACGGGCCCGCCCGCGAGTTCGCCCTCCGGCCGGGTGCGGCCCCGCACCCGGGTTCCCGGCCGTACCGTGCCCAGCGGTGCGGCGAGCCGCCCGGCCCCTCCTGGGACACCGCCGGCCCGGTGTCCGTGCCGGTCCCCTCCAGGAAGCGGCACACGATCTCGCGGCCGACGCCCCGGCGCCGGCCTCCCACGATGCGGCCGACACCACTGCTGCGAGGGGCCGATGCCGCAACCAAGCCGTGCTCGCCGCTCCGCCGCACCCGTGCGCCGCACGCCGGCCGTCCCCCTACGCCGTGGCCCTGTTTCTCACGCGAAGGCAGAGAGGGTACGCGCCGAACGGGCGGCGAAAATCGGCGCGACAGGAAAGCGGCAGGATTTGACAGGGCCGCAGGAACCGCCTACTGACGGCACGTCACGCCCGATACCTCACGGGGTCGGGGAACGCCTGCCCCACCTCTGGCGGCCGCTCGGTTGCGAGGTTGCCCATCTGCCGCACAAGTGCGTTTCCAGCAAACCAAATTGGTACGGAATTCAAGAAGTCCGCGCCGGAAGTCGGAAGTTCCCACGTGAAAGGACGTCCGCGGGCGCGACTCGGCGGGGATATCGAAGATGGCCGAATGATCGGGACCTCGTTCGGGAGCAAGAACGTGCCTGGCGGTCGACCGGTTCGCGCTCACGCTCGCGCAGCACCGTCAGCATCCGCTGCCACACGCCTTCTTGCTGCCGTCGCCGCCAGTAGTGGTAGACGGTCCGCCACGGCGGCAGGTCATGCAGCAGCAGCCTCCAGGCGCAGCCGGCCCGCAGCCAGTACGCCAGCGCGTTGAGGATCTCCCGCCGCGTGCGTTTCGCCGGCCGACCACCGGGCTTGACCGCCGGAACCAGCGGACAGAGGATCTCCCACTCCGGATCGGACAGATCCGTCGAGTAAGGGGTACGCAGCCCGCCCACCCCAGCCCCCGAAAGTGCGACACCACCTCGCTATCAGGCCACTTGCCCGCACGCGGCGGGTACCCGGAGCGGGTTCGGGCTGGAGGGCGTCGGTTCAACCGTGATGACCCAGCTCATCGAGCCGATCGACGGCCGCGAACATGTACCGAGATGCCGTCCCGTCCAGGGACAGGCGGGGGATCCGGCAATTCGAGTGGGATGCACTGTCAGTGGGCGCTGCCAGGATGGCAGGCATGACGATCAAAGACGTAGTACGTCACACCGTTGCAGAAGAGCGGATCGAGCAGGCTCTCGAGGACATGTGGGGTCGGGCTTTCGGCCGGTGGCACGGGATGCGTTACGGCGACATGCCGCTGCGGCAGGGGCTCAGGGAACTCGGTGAGGAGCTGACCGGCCACATCGCCGCGCGCACCGTCTCCGATCCGGCCCTGTGCACGCCCGACTCGCGCACCGCTGCGATCACGGCTGCGGAGTGTGCTCTGGGCGTGCTGAGCCTGGCATGTTTCCCCGATGGTGACTTCTCGGTTCCTCTCCCGCTCGTGGAGAAGACTCTCAGCAGCGAGGAGCTTCACTACGAGGAGGAGTGGGAGCCGCTCCATCCGGCGACGACGGCTCGTACGTGGACCGATGCGTTCGCGTGGTCCGTGATCAGCGGCCTGATATGGGACCGGGATCGGGTGATCGGTCCGCTGCTGCGCGAGGACTATGCGCCCGAGATCCGTGACGGTGTTCCGTACTCGAAGCGGGAGTCGGTGTCGGCCCCGGCCGATCTCGCCGAGATGGACGCCCTGTGCGGCTACCTGACTGTCGTCGAAGGGCGCTATCCCGGCGCAGTACCGGGGCCGGTGCCGCTGGGCAAGCCGGATGCCGCCGAGCGGGCCCGTACGGCCGAACAGCTGGATGCGGCCGGGACGCTGACGGAGGACCAGCGGCTGTTGCGCGTCCTGCTCGACGACGACCGGGCCGCGTTCGAGCAGGCCCTTGTCGAACGGCTCGAGGCGCACCGCGCGAGCATCGGCGCCGACCCAGCTGCCCGGAGCCTGCTTCCGGTGGGGGCCGTCACGCTCATCGCCCTCGCCCGTCTGGCCCACGGCTGGCAGCTGGACATCCGGTCCGCCTATCTCCCCGAGGCACTGGTGAGCGCCCCACAGCAGTGAGCGCCTGGTGCTCATTGCTGAACCGGTTACGGAAGCCGGCCAGCGCGGCCCCGCGCTCCTACTCGGGTCACGTCCCCGGACCCAGTGAGAGGTGGGGCTCACCTGGTGTTTAAGGTGCGGGCATGGCTGTCCCTGAGATGATCCCCATCGCCCATGAGCCGGGCTACCGAACGAGCACCATCGGCCGGTTCAGCGGCGGCCAGTTTCTGGCTTCGGTCACCTATGCGTTCCCGGACGGGTTCGTGAGGGGGGACGGCTGGGAGGAGCAGAAGCGGCTCTTCGTCGTGCTGCACACGTTCGACCGCGACGGGCACCATCAGGAGTCCGACGTCTGGTGCGCCGGTACTTGGGCAGAGCAGATGAAGCGGCCGTACGACGAGCGTTCCGTGGCTGCCCGCGCGCAAGCCCGGCTGGCCGATGTCCTCGCCGGCCTCGCAGATCGTGAGTACTGCGACATCGCGATCCGACCGTTCCAGGTCACCTTCGATGGTGTGGTCTTCGGCCTCATCACGGAGTGCCATGCCGAGGACGAGGACGGCGAGCACGACTGGGCCGAGTTCTATCCGGATCGGTTGGGCTTCTCGGCTCCGTGGAAAGGCGAGTACGACACCTGACAGACCGAGCGGACAGCTCATTCGGGAGGCCAGGCGCCTTGCCATCGACAGCCGGTGACGGCTCACCGACCGTCACCGGGGAGAGGGATCCATGAGAGTGTTGCCCGCCGTCACCGGCCGTAATGAGTGGGACGTTCTGGTCGCCAGGACCGACTACCGTGATGACCAGGCTTGGCAGGTCGTGACGGCGGCACTGCTGGAGCCCTGGGGGGACAGGCAGTACGAGGCGCACGTCCACTTCATAGACGACCCAGCCTGGGCAGGAGCGACTGTCGACGAGGTGCTGAATGCGATCCGCGCCGACGAGAACCTGGCCGTTGTCTTCCTCGCCGACCGGACAACCATGGAGGCCCAGAGCCACGCGTTGTTGGCGGTCACCACGCTGACGCGTAAGGACTGCCTGGACGACGAGGACTACGAGCAGCTGACCGAGTTCGGCCGTGAGTTCCGTACCGTCCCCGCAGGGGTCCACGACGTCCACTCCAACCTGGACATCGGCAACCTGGGCTTCGAGGAGTACGCGGGATGGGCTCACGATGATCCCGAGCGGATCTACCGATCCTTCTGAACAGAGTTCACGGAACTGCGCACAGAGCCAGTTCCGAAGAGTCATCAGCACCGCCGACAGCAAGGTCCCCGTTGATCGATGAACGGGGCCGCAGCCTCCATCCTGGCGCGTCATAGGACGCTTTGCGCGCGGCCGCCGTGTCAGGAATGGGTTTGCCGCTCATAACGCGCCACGTACCACCGCAGGGCCAGTGAGAAGGCCCAGGCGGCCAGGAACAGGCAGGTGGCGATCCCGAGGGTCCACCAACGCAGATCCCCGTCGACCGCGAGACCGGTGCCCACCCCTGGATGGAGGCTGTGCAACAGGACGTGGAAGTAGAAGGTCAGGCCGGTCAGGTAGAGGGCGTACCAGGCGGGCTTGTTCCAGTGCTTCAGGGCGTGCCCGTCCATGCCGGACAGGGGGAGCAGGCCGAAAACCACCACCTCGATTCCAGCAACCACCGCCAATCCCAGGGTGTAGGCAATCACGTAGCGGAGGCTGCCGGGCGGGGCGTGCCCTCTCCGGGCGGCCTCGACCAAAGGTGCGCTCAGTACCCAGACGAGTACCGCGGTGGCCAGCACGCAGATCCCGCCGATCAGGACCGCCTGGCCCTTCGGCATCTGGCCGGCCCCGGGACGCGGAGTGCCGAGCACCAGATAGACGGCGATCAGGCCGTACACGTAGGGCACCGGGAACTCCAGGAATCGGGACATCGCCGTCATCAGGGCCGCGAGCAGCAGGCCCGCGGGGACCACCCGCAGCTCGGACCGGAACCCGATGCCGCGTGGGCGGAGCAGGGATTCCTTCGTCTTCTCATACGCCACCAGGACCATCAGGATCCCTGCGGCTGCGCCGACGGTCTTGGCCGCGGTCGACGGACTCCAGCCGGTCCTGACGTCGGCCCAAACGGCGAGAGAGCCGCCGAGAAGCGCGAAACCACACATCCTTGCCCAGCCGGGCAGCCTCGCCTGCCGTGGCTGGCGTCGCCGCTGCCGCCGGCACCGCCACCAGCGGCCTATCGCGTTGTCGGCCAGTTGGTTGGGGAAGGCCTTCTCCAGGAGAAGGACCAGCATCAGGAACCATGCGGCCATGGCGGCTGACCCGGCCAGGTCCTTCAACGCCCACGAGACGTGGGCCGGGGTGCGCAGGGCCTCGACAAGGCCGGGTGCCGGGTTGTTACCGGGTGTTCCGCCCGTGCCGCGGCCGTTTGCGCCTGTGCTGCCGCCCGATGACGAATGCGAACCGCCTCCGCCGTTTCCACCCGTGTCGCCCCCCGATGACGAATGCGAACCACCGCCGCCGTTTTCATTCGTGTCGCCGCCTGTGGGCGACGGGGTGATCGCCCCTGTCTTCTTCTCCGGGTGAGCGGTGGTTCCCGTGGGGAGCGCGAAGTACGTCAGCTGGTCCGTCGGCGGCAGGCTGATCTCGCCGGCCTTCTCCCGGTTCTTGCCTGCACACTCCAATTCCACGTCCCGGCGACCCGCCATGTCGCCCGGGACAGGGGCGTGGAGGTCGATGAACTCCCAGCGTCCCGCCCCGGCGTCGCCCTCGTGGGAGTCGGCGTCCAGCCAGGTGTCCAGGCGGCGGCCTCCGATGACGATGGAGCCCTGTGCGCACGCGCCTGGGTAGCCGGTCAGGTGGATGGTGACCTCGCGGGGGTCCTCCGTCAGATTGCTGACGGGTACGGGGTTCACGGTGAAGGCCGCCGAAGCCTGCACTTCTCCGGGAGCCCCGCATCGTGCGGTCACCTTGTGCTCCCCTTCCTCGGCGTCGGACGGAACGGAGAGCGTGATGGTGAAGTCGCCGCTCGCCCCGGGTGTACCGGCGGCGACGGGCTCACCGTCCCAGACGACGTCCACTCCCGCCCCCTCGTCGCACAGGAACCCCGTGCCGGTGAGGGTCGGTTCTTCCTGGGGGTGCCCGGAGTCGGGTGACAGGGAGATCTGCGGGGCGGGCCGGGTCGGCTCCACGACCTCGAAAACGGCCTCGGCGGTGGGCGCGTCGTCCACGGCCGTGCAGTACGCCGTCATCTCGTGCGTTCCCACGGCGGCGTCCGCCGGCTCGGTGACGGACTGTGTGAAGCCTCCTGTGCCGTCGACCGTCAGGTTCACCGGATCCTGCCCCTGCACGGTCAGGGTGAGCGGGCCCGCGAGGTCCGCGTCCTCGGAGCAGTCGAAGTCCGAGCCCGTCACGGTGAACGACTCGCCTTGTTCCACCGGTTCGCGGGGTGGTGTGAGCGAGGGGGCGGCGGGAGGATGCGGCTCGGGGTAGTCCGTCCGGGTGTCCGTCGGCTGCGGGTCGGGCTGCGTCTCCGTGGGAGCGGTGGGCCCCGGTGTGTCGTCCACCCTGACGGCGACGGCCGTCTCCCGCGCGCTGCCGCCGGCCGCGGCGCCACATGGCACCGCCGTCATCGACACGAGCAGTAACGCCGCGATGACCATGCCCCACACCCTCTGGCCCTGCATCCGTCCAGCCGGCCTCATGACCGTGTCTCCCCCTCACGCCCGCGCGGCGTCCCCCACCGTGTCCCCTCGGCCCTGCCCATGCGAGACGAACGAGCAACCTCTGGTCGTTTCCTGCCGTGGGGGCGCGTCATGGTGCGGTCCCGCGCTCGACAGGCTCGTGCGACTTCGGTGAACCCCCGGCGCCGACCCTCATGGGCCGTGCACTCCGGGTGTATACGCCCGCTGGCATCGCTCTCCCCCTTGATGCGATGGCATCCCTTCATGCGGTGAAATCCATCCCGTCTTGTTTCCGGAGGCCTCGGGCTCCTCCGGCCGATCCCGGCACGCTGTCGCAGCGATCCCGAACTCGGCGGTGAAGAATCCTTGGTTGCGGTTCGGCATGAGCTTTGGCTGATCAACACCTGAAGTCATCTCATGTGGTGAAGCGTCGCGGCGAAGGCGGCGGTGGCAGCCGAAAGAGCGAGCCCTGACCAGCGGTAGGTACGGGGCCTGCCCTGCACGAACCATTGAAAGCGAATGGTCATACGCGCCTTCCAGCCGCTCGAGTTCGGAACGCCGGCACAGGCGCTCATGCGGGATCAGGACTCGCGATGCTCCCCCGCGAGCGGCAGATCCCATCGCGCCGAGTTGTGTGACCTGCTCCGGCCGCGGGCGACGGGGCCCGCCGTCGTCTGCCTCATGGGCGTGTTCGACAGTGAGGACGCCCGGACAGCGGTGATCTTGATGAAGGTCAGCGGGGTGCTGCCACTCGCCACGTCGTGACCGCAGGTGAGCGTCACGACCCCGGGTGCGGCATAAGCATGGACCACGTTCAGGGACATCGGGACGCCCGCGATGGTCCCGTCGTGGTTGGCGACAGAACGGTCGTAGTCGCCACCGGCCTTCAGGTAGCAACGGATCGTCTCGTTGTATCCGCCGGCCACCGCCAAGTTGAGCTTCGCAAAGATGGCGTAGCTCCCTGCCGGCAGGTTGAGCCTGCCGACCTCGACCTGTCCGTTGGCCGCCGTGGTCAGTTGAAATTGATCCCTGTAACCGCTGTACACGGCGGCTGGACCGGCCGCCGCGGTCGGCAGCGCGCCCGCCGGGACCGCGTTCAGTCCCACGAGCGCCGCGACGGCGGTCATGGCCATGGCCGTGACGGCGCAGAGCCGTCGACTGCGAGTTCCAGAGCTCATCCGTCTCTCCTTTTGCGCCGACATCCTGACGTCGTCTCACGTGTGACCTGTTCGACGTCCACTCGATGGTGCGCCAGGGGCTCACAGGCGCACATCGCCGGTTTCCGCGGTCACATCTCACGGAAAACCGTGATGGACCCGTCACGGACTGCGACGATCGCCTCATGGCTGCAGACAGCGGCGCAGCGCCGTCCCTACGCGTACTTGTCCTGCTGGCAATCCCAGGTGTGGCGCTGGTGGTCCTCAGCGTGTGGCTCGGACAGACCTTCGGTGAAGCGCCCTGGTCCGCGATCGTGTCCGAAACGGTCGTCAGCACCTGCTACTTGGCGGCAGGGCTTTCCGCTTGGCGTCTGAGGCCGCGCAGCAGAACAGGTCCCTGGATGTACGCCATGGGCACCGCCATGTTTGTCTCCGACCTCAATGACGGCCTGATGCTCCCCAGTACTCTGCCGGGCCGAGAGCTGATCACGCTGTTCGGCTCTCCGGCCTCCTGGGTCCAGCTCGCCATCATGGGCCACCTCGTCCTCGCGTACCCCTCCGGCCGACTGACCGACAGAACGGACCGGCGCCTGGCCACCTCCGCCTTCGTCCTGGCAGCCGTCGGGAGTGTTCTCGTGCTGGTCACGAAGACACCCGTACCGATCTGCGCCGACTGGTGCGGCCCGAGCCCCGTGCAGCTCGTGGCAGAGCCCGGCCTCTACCTGCGGATCAGAACGTTCCTGATCGGTTCGTGGATCGTCCTGGCCCTCGCCGCCGTCGTCCAGCTGGCTCGTCGCACGATCGGAGCCGGCCCCAGACGGCGGCGTGCCCTGGCACTCACCGCCATGATGGGGTCGCTGGCGGCGGCACTGTTCATTGTGAGCCAGGTCGGTGTCGTTGCCGTCTACGCCAGACAGGCGAGCACCGCCGTCTCGGCGTGGTCCTCTCTGTCGACGGTCTGGGCAGCAGTGGTCACAGTGCCGGTGGCCTTCTTCGTGGGACTGCTCAGAGAGCGGCTGGCCTTCGCCTCGGTCGGCATCCTGGTCGCCAGGCTCCAGCATGTCGACGCACACACCGTGGAAGCAGGCCTGGCAGAAACCCTGAAGGACCCATGTCTGCGAGTGGTGTTCCCCAACTCAGGCCAGTGGCTGGACATCGCCGGACGGCCGTACCATCCGGCCCGCGACGCGGGCCGGACGCTCACACCGATCGGCACCCCTCCCACGGCAGCGCTCGTCCACGACCCGGAACTCACCGAGGACAAACCGCTGCTCCACGCCGCGGCCTCCGCTGCCCATCTGGCCCTGGACAACGCCCGGCTCCACGCCGAGGTACGCGCCCAGCTCAGCGAGGTCCGCGCGTCACGGCAGCGTCTCGCCGCCGCCGCCGACACCGAGCGGAGGCGGCTTGAGCGGGATCTGCACGATGGAGCCCAGCAACGACTGCTCGGCCTGGGGATGGCCCTTGCGGCACTTCGCAGCAGGCTGCCTTCCACCGACGACCGTGAACAGGTGGACAGACTGGAAGCGGAGCTGCGCGCGGTCATCGGCGAACTGCGGGAGCTCGCACGGGGCATCCGTCCGGCGGTCCTCACCGACCAGGGCCTCGCACCGGCCTTGTCGGGGCTCGCCCGGCGGGCCGCTGTCCCCGTCACTCTCGAACTCCGGCTCGGCCCACGGCCCGCCCCTGTGATCGAAGCAGCCGCGTACTACGTCGTCAGCGAGGCCCTGCAAAACATCGTCAAGCACTCCCCCACCGCCCGCACCCGAATCCAGGCCGTCCAGCGAGAAGACCTGCTGGTCATCGAGATCAGTGACGACGGCCCCGGCGGGGCCCGTGCGGCACCCGGCTCCGGACTTCAGGGACTGGTCGACCGGGTCGAGGCCGTGGGAGGTCGGTTGTCGATCAACTCGCCGCCAGGTGGCGGCACACATCTACGAACGGAGCTGCCATGCGCGTGACTGTCGTCGACGACTCCATCATCGTCCGAGAAGGCCTGAACCGTCTCCTGCTGTCCGAAGGTCACGAGGTCGTCGGCTCGCTCTCGCGACCAGAGCACGTCGCCGCAGCGGTCACGGCCGAGCAGCCCGACGCCGTGGTCCTGGACATCCGTATGCCTCCCACCTTCACCGATGAAGGACTGCAGGTCGCCTCGACCCTGCGCACCATGATGCCGAGCCTTGCCATCCTCGTGCTGTCGCAGTACGGAATTCCCGAGTACGCGGCCCTCCTGCTGAAACAGGGCGCCGCAGGGACCGGTTACCTCCTCAAGGACCGCATTCTCGTCCCGTTGCAGCTCAGTCAGGCACTGCAGCGCCTCGTCCAGGGCGGCACGGTCATCGACCCCGACGTCGTCGGCGAGCTCATGGCCGCGCCCAGCCGGCTCGGCGCGATCGCCCTGCTCACCGAGAGGGAGTTGGAAGTGCTGAAGCTGATGGCTGAGGGTCTGTCGGACAAGGGGATCGCCGAACGACTCGTAGTCTCGGTGCACACGGTCGGCACTCACGTACGGCACATCTTCCAGAAATTGGACCTGCCGGCCGAAGCAGTCGGAAACCGCAGAGTTCTGGCAGTGCTGGCCTACCTCGACGGCTGCCAGTAGACGCGGTATCACCGGCTGGACCCATGGCGGGCGCTTGCCGAGGTGTTCCCCGCCGCACGGCCGCAGGAATGCTGGTTCCACAAGGCCCGCAACGGCAACAACTGCCCGCCGAAGTCCGCGCACCCTGGCGCGACAAAGACGATGCAGGAAAGCTACAACGCCGAGGACCGAGACCACGCCGAGAAGGCGATCGCGATGTTCACGAAGACCTACGGCGCGAAGTCCCCAAGGCCGTCGCGAAAATCACCGACGACCAGGAGGAGCCGCTCACGTTCCACGGCTTTCCCACCGAACACTGGATTCACTTGCGGACCATGAACCCGATCAATCGACGTTCTCCACGGTCAAGCCTCGCACCCCAGGCACGATGGCACGCGATCACCGGAGCCCACCTGGTGCCCCTGGTCCGTGCCGGCGCACGGTTCGAGAACGGCGTCCTGGTGGAGCGCGAGGAGCAGACCGAATGAACCTTCATGACATCCTGCAGAACCCGGACGAGCACGTCCGCTTCGCGGCCTACCTCGACAAGCTGCGGCAGGTCACCGACGCGAATGAGGTCGACCTGATCAGCCGCGTACTCACCGATCCGGACCAGACGATGGCCCAGTCCGCCGTGCTGCGGCACCTGGACCGTCGAGCCGCCGACCTCTTCCCCCATCTCGCCTACGAGGGGTGGGCGCAGGCGATGACCCAGGCCACGATCGACCGCCCCTTCCTGGCTCAACGCCTGCGGGAGTGGTCACTCTTCCGCGCCGTCACGCTCAAGCTGCCCTGGCAGCCGGACGACCTGCTCGGGGCATCCAACTGGCTCCAGCTCACGACCGCCGGCGGGACGAACACCAAGGCCATCGCAATCCTCGCCGAAGCCGGCCGCACCAAGCGGATCCGCCAGACCGCCAGGACCAGCCTCAACCACCGCAGCGAGAGCTGAAATCAGCTCACCACAACGCTTGATCATTGCTCCTCCTCAACTGACCGTGATGTCGCCGATCAATGCTTACGAAAATCTCGGAAGGGCCGATGACGGTACGGACCCCACCATCAGCAGTCTCCGACCCTGAACTGATCTGACCGTTTCCTGTCCGGCCCGCGCAACTCGGCGCGGACCGGACAGGAAACGGCCGAGTCCCAGCGACCGTCCGACGATTTCGTGGAGCCCTCTCGCGCAGTGCTGCCTCACATCGCAGGTCTGAACCGGTGAGCCAGTCGGCGTCGAGGCGGGATTCTCCCTGAGCGCCCGGCGGACAGCGGCGCGCTTTCCCCGGTGAGCCGATCGACCGGCAAGGCCGGCCCTGCAGCGTCGGCTGGGAGAGCACCCGTGCTCACGGTGGCCATCGAGGACAGCACTGTGCCGACGGCTTGACTCGCCCCTGGCTCACCAGTTGATGGTGAGGTCCTTGCGCTCCCCGGTGAATCGGAAGAGAGGGTTCCCGAAGCGGTAGGCGAGACCGGTGACGTGGTAGTTCCGGAGCACGTCCTGAAGCTGGGCGGTGGCAGACATGCTCTGGAGGTTCCAGTTGTCTCCTCCGATGCCACCGCCGAACGTGGTGTGCAGCGTGACGCCGCTGATCTCGTTGGGCATCACCTGGTGGCCGAACCGACGCTTCAGGTCGATCCCCACCTGGTGGAAGCTGCCGTTGCCCCAGTTTCCGCCTTTGTTGACGTTGGGAACTGTGACTGACACTCCCCGCAAGGAGACGGTGACGTTCAAGTTGTCGTTGCCTCCGCGCAGGTCGTCCCCTCCGGTCGTGAAGCCCAGAACGAGGCAGGACGAGTTCGCCTGGTCCTGGCATTCGCTCAGGTCAGCGGCGTTGGCGTGCGAAGTGGAAAGGGCGATGCTCGCCAGCGCTGCGAGGAGCACAGGGACAAGGGCGTTGCGACGGCGGAAGCGGTTCATGATGCTCTCCTGTGGCTTGGTCTGAGGGCGCGGTTGACTTCGCCGCCGAGTGGACTCGTTTGCCACCGCGTGCCTGATATCGGTGCAGGGCAGAAATCCAGCGTCCGATGGTTGGTCGAACAATGTCCGAGCAGGTCAAGGGCTCCTGCAGGTCAGTTCGCCGGAGAATTCCTGAGCGTCGCCCCGGGGCTTGGGGCTGGATCGATCGGTTCCTGCGTCCCATCAATGATGTGCGGGTGGTGCCTTAGTACACATCACGGGTTTCCACGAGTTCTTCTCACGAAAAACGTGAACGTGCTGTCACACACGGCCACGATCGTCTTATGGCTGCGAACACTGGCGTGCCCCAACGCCGCACGCTCGTGCTGCTGGTGATCGCAGGCGCTGGACTGGTCAGCCTCAAGCTGTGGCTCGGGTTGACCTTCGGCGAGGCGCCATGGCTCGAGGTCGTCTCCGGGACGTCGGTGGAGAGTTGCTACATGGCGTCGGGACTTGCCGCGTGGCGTCTACGACCGGGCAGCAGAACCGGCCCGTGGATGTACGCAATGGGTACCGTCGCGCTCATCAGCGACCTCAACGACGACGGGCTGATGCTCCCGCGGAGCCTGCCCGGTCGGGAGGTGATCGTGCTGCTCGGATCGCCGGCGTCCTGGGTACAGCTGGCGATCATGGGACACCTCCTCCTCGCATACCCGTCCGGCCGGCTGGCCGACAGGAGGGAACGGCGGCTGGTCGTCGCGGCCTTCGGTCTCGCTGCAGTGGGGAGCGTGCTGGGGCTGGTGACCAAGACACCGGTACCCGTCTGTGCCGACTGGTGCGGCCCGAGCCCAGTGCAGTTGGTCGCTGACCCCGGCCTCTACCTCCGCATCAGGGCTGTCCTGATGGGCTTGTGGAGTGTGCTCGGCGTCATCGCTGTCCTCCTCCTACTGCGCCGTGTGGCGATCTCCGGTCCGCGGCGGCGCCGCGCGCTCGGCATCACTGCGCTGTCGGGTTCACTCACCGTGCTCTTCTTCGGCGTGAGCGAGGCTGGGCTGGTCGCCAACTATGCCGGGCAAGGAGGTACGGCCGTCCCCAGGTGGTTCGCTTCAGCGGCTCTCTGGGGTGCGGTGGTCACCGTGCCAGTAGCCTTCTTCGTAGGACTTCTGAGGGAGCGACTGGCCTTCGCCTCGGTCGGTGACCTGGTCGGCGAACTCCAGCACGTGGGCGCGGATCGTGTGGAAGCCGGGCTCGCCAAGACCCTGCGGGATCCGGGTCTGAGGGTGGTCTTCCCGACGGCAGACGGCTGGCTGGACGTGGCCGGTCGACGGTACAGCCCTCCAGACGATGCGAGCCGGACACTGACCCCGCTCGGCGACCCACCTACAGCGGTGCTCGTCCACGACCCAGAACTCGCCGACTCCCGCCAACTCCTCCATGCCGCAGCCACCGCCGCCCGCCTGGCCCTGGAGAACGCTCGGCTGCACGCCGAGGTACGGGCCCAACTCCAGGAGGTCCGCGCGTCGCGCCAGCGCATTGCCGCCGCGGCAGACACCGAACGACGGCGGCTCGAACGGGATCTCCACGACGGTGCCCAGCAACGACTGCTGGGACTGGGCCTGGCCCTGGCAACGCTTCGAGGCAGGCTGCCAGCCACCGACGACCGTGCTCTGGTGGACGAGTTGGAGAACGAGCTGCGGGCGGCCATCGGGGAACTCCGGGAGCTCGCACGCGGCATCCGGCCCGCCGTCCTCACCGACCAGGGCCTGGCACCGGCCCTGTCAGGACTCGCCCGCCGGGCCAAGGTCCCGGTCGTCCTCGACCTCCAACTGGGCCGACGCCTCGACCCGGTCATCGAGGCAGCCGCGTACTACGTGGTCAGCGAGGCACTGCAGAACGTCGTCAAACACGCCAACGACGCCGGAGCGCGCATCGAGGCTGTCCAGCGGGAAGGACTGCTGCGCATCGAAATCAGCGACAACGGGCCGGGCGGGGCCTGCCCGGCATCCGGGTCCGGCCTACAGGGTGTGAAGGACCGGATCGAGGCCGTCGGGGGCCGGCTGTGGATCGACTCACCACCAGGTGGCGGCACCCGCCTGCGGACCGAACTGCCGTGCGGGTGACCGATGTCGACGACCCCGCTGTCGTCCGGGAGGTCTGCGCCGCCTCCTCGAGTCCGAGGGCCACGAAGTCATCGACCTGCTCACGCGGCCCGAGCAGGCCCTCTGGAGTTGCCGCAGCACGCCCAGACGCCGTCATCCTGGACATCCGGATGCCGCCCACCTTCACCGACGAAGGACTGCACGTCGCGGCAGCGCTACACAGGAGTGAACGCAGCCTCGGCATCATGGTGGCGTCGCAGTACGCGATGCCCGAGAACGCCGCGCACCTGCTCCAAAACGGCTCCGCCGACACCGGATACCAATCCGGGCCTCGGCGCACCTCATACGCCAAGAGCAGGGTTGTCGCAGACTCCCCCGCGCATGTCGCTTTCTCCCGCCCCGCGCTTCCTACGGTGAAGCCATGACACCCACACAGCCGGCAACGGTCCGCGAGAGCACCCCCACCGCGAAAGTGGTGATCGAGCAGGACGGTCCTGTGCTGCGCATCGCGCTCAACCGGCCGGAGAAGGCCAATGCCCTGGACGCGGACATGATCGCGCAACTGTCCCGCGCCATGACCTTGCTGTCGGATGATCGTCGGCCACCGTCGACTCCGAGCTGCCGCACCCGCTCAAGGCGGCCTCACCACCGTCTCGCCCGAGACACCGAACCGCCCTGGCGGCGATTCGGCTTCCCCCGACCCGCTCCGCGGGAGCGGGCATTCACCCCGGCCCTGAAGGACCGGGCACCCTACCCGAAAGCAAGGTGGAATCAGCGATGTCAAGCCGTGTGCTTGTGCATCACGTCGAGGTAGTGCCGATCGCGGTGCGGAACATGGTGGTCCCGGCCGGGCCGGCTGAAGACAGCGCAGACCTCGGCGGGCCGGGTGAGGATGCTCGACTGCTCGCCGAAGGTGAGGACGGGGTTGACCTCGTTGTGGCAGCCTGCGGTGTCGAGGGCCGTGATCAGTTCCTCGCGGAGCACAGTGGCCTCGAACGACTCGGCATCAGGCAGGACGAGTGGCGGGAGACTCACCGTTGATCCGGGCCAGAGGTTGATCCAGATGCCGCTGACGGCCCTCTGGGTGACGACCAGTCGAAGGCCTCCCCACGCATAGGGATAGCCGTCGATGTCGGGGCCCTTCATGAGGATGGCCGGGTGGGGGCGCCCGTGGCCGAGGAGATCCTCGGCCACGGTCAGGGGCATACCGCAGTGAAGCGGCCCGATCCGGCCGGTTCGGGCGAAGTCGACGAGCACGTTCATCAAGGTCACGGCGGTGACTGTGGCACTCTCCCGCGCCTGTGCGCACCCCGATATCAGTGCGATGGGCAACCCGTCCCGCCGTGTCGGATGTCGACGAGCGGCAAAAGGCGGGCCGTGTCCAGTTCGCGTGGTGTCGGGCCGGCCGGAGTGGGTGTCTCGGCAAGGCGGTCGAGTAGCCGGTCCAAGTGAACGGAGTCAGGCGAGAAGTCGTCCGCGGTCCT
The DNA here is from genome assembly GCF_044333225.1 of Streptomyces sp. NPDC021080. Taxonomy (NCBI): domain Bacteria; kingdom Bacillati; phylum Actinomycetota; class Actinomycetes; order Kitasatosporales; family Streptomycetaceae; genus Streptomyces; species Streptomyces sp. NPDC021080. Next base: position 88,923 of record NZ_JBIRQM010000024.1, read on the forward strand.
GGGGCCGGGACGGGCGCGCGCCGAACGGGTTGCGGACAGCGGCAATGCGATCGGCCCGGACGCGGCGGCCGGCCCCCGGGTTCTGGGAGAGCTCCCAGGGGACGGCACGAACGTGCTCGTGTTCTGGGCGATCCGCAGGGGATGGCCCAGCGGCGGCGCGGCGCGCTGGGAGCAGTCGAGGCGTTCGCAGACGCGGCAGCCCATGCCGATGGGGGGTGGTGGCGGAGGAGCTGCGAGCAAAGGATCCGGGAAACCGCCGCGAGCTGGGCAAACCTGACCGGCAGAAGACGGCCGGTACCCGCTCACCGATGAATTTCGTTGTGCCGGATGGTCCAATCCGGCACAACGCAACGAATGGAGAGCCCGATGGGCAAGGCGCATCCGACGACTCACATCGCCCGTCGCATGTTCGAGCTCTTGGAGCCGATCTGCCTCGTGACCTACTTCGCCGACGAGTGCAACGAGGAGCTGGCCGCACTCGGCCACCGCACCTACTGGGACGGCTACTTCGCCAGCCGCGCCGCACCGCTGGGGCGTGTACCGGCGCAGGTCGTGCACGCTGCCTTCTACAACTTCGCCGACGGGGAAGCCGCACGGCACATCCCGAGCGCGTGGGAGACAATCCCGCCCGAGGCCTCCGTCGCCGCGCGGGAGCGGGGCAGCACGGCCTCCCTACGGCGGATCCTCGGCGACGAGCTGGCCGGCTCCCCGGGCTTGGCACGTGCCGCCGACCTGACAGCCAAGGCCGCGACGAGCGCCCCCACACAAGGCCGGGTGATGTACGCCGGGATGCGCACCCTGGCGGTGCCGAGCGACCCAGTTGCCCGGCTGTGGCATTGCGCGACCATGCTGCGCGAGCACCGCGGGGACGGACACGTCGCCGCTCTCGTCGGCGCACGCATCGGCGGCACGGAGGCCCACGTGCTCTCCGCGCTGGCACAGGGAATCCATCCACCGGAGTCGTTCGGGCGCATCCAGCACCTGCCCACGAAGCGGCTGGCCGCGGTCATGGACGGCCTGCGCGAGCGCGGGCTCGTCGACAGCGAGGGCCGGTTCACCGACGCCGGCCGCGAAACCAAGCACCGCATCGAGGCCCTGACCGACGAACTCGCCGCCCCGCCCTACCAGGCCCTGCCTCCCACCGAACTCGACGAGCTGGTCACCGAGCTCGAACCCATCACCGCAACGCTGGTGGCCGCAGGATCGCAGTGACGCACAGAACTGACGGGACCAGGAGAGCGTTCCACGACCAGCTACGGGAAAGGACGACGAACCCGCTGGTGTCCTTCAGGCTGCCCACAGCCCTCCGTCTTTCGCAGCCTGACGGTCGGTCATGTCAGCCGGGTGACCACGACGAACAACGGCAGCCCTCTCAGTGGGCGGTCAGTGAGTCTTCGAGAGGGCCTGCTGTCGCCTGACGGCGTGGCCGTGGAGCGGTATCCGCCTGTCGGCGGACGCTGCCCTGGTGATGTGATCCGGTGAGCGAACACAAGACATATCCGAATGGCTTGCCGGACGAGCAGTGGTCGTCGATCAAGCCGGGCCGTGGGGGGGGGGGGAGGTGGTGGGCGAGTGCGGCGAGCCCCTTCTTCCGGAGCAGGCGGCGATCGCGCAGGGGCGACTCCCGCGGAGTGTGACCCACGACAGGCTCATGCTCCGTGTCGCGCCTGCCGACATGATCCGAGCCTGAATCCGCCCGGGGCTGTAAGAAATCCGGCCCGGCCGTACATCTCCTGGTTGACAGCCGTTGACGGGCGTTGACGGGCGGAACATGGAGGTGCTGTGAGACGACGACGAACAACCGCCGGGGAGTACGGTGACCCGGCCGGGCACCGGGCCCTGGAGGCTCTCTATACGGCTCATGCTGATCGGGTCCTGGCGTATCTGCTGCACCGTACGGACCGGGAGACGGCACAGGACATCCTGTCGGAGACCTTCGTGCTGGCCTGGCGCAAGTCCGGGGCGGTACCCGACGATGCCCTGCCGTGGCTGCTCGCCTCGGCCCGGCGGCTGCTCGCCAACCGCGTGCGGTCCGACCAGCGGCACCGTGCGCTGACCGAGCGCTTGGCGGTGATGGCCGACCGGACGGGGGCCGCGGAGATCGGGGACGCGATAGGGACACGGGCCGAGGTGGCCGCTGCGCTGTGGGCGCTTTCCGAACAGGATCGGGAGGTACTCGTGCTGAGTGCCTGGTACGGCCTGACGGCCAAGCAGGCGGCCGTGGTCATGGGTTGCACGGCCACCGCCTTCGCCGTGCGCCTGCACCGGGCGCGCAAAAGGTTCAGGGCAGCGCTGCCCCGTCCAGACCATGCACAGCCGGTCCATGGCGCTCTTGCCCAGGCCCACTTCACCCAACGGGAGTCAGCATGAAGCAGACCGTCAGCAAGCGCGGCCAGGCGTCCGACCTCGACGCCATCCACGCCTTGCGCCCCACCGACGACACCAACGGCTCCTGGGCGGTGTCCGAGCACGGCCAGGCCGTCCTGCGGGAGATCCTGCGACGTACCGAACAGCCGCAGAGCACGGCCGGTTCCGGGAGGCGCCGGCACCTGCTGATGGTAGGTGCGGTCACGGCCGTCCTCCTCGGGGGTGCCACCACGGCCGCCGTGGCCACATTGGGGCCATGGGGCGAGGACGGGAGCAATGTCATGTGCGCTCGCACGCTGTCGCCCGAGGCGGACCTGAGCCAGTTGCCGCTCAAAGCCGTGAAGGATTTCGATCCGCAGGACGCTGCGCGTTCCTGCTCGGCGGCCTGGGACCGGATGTGGAACCGGCCCATGCAGGGCACAGTGCCACACACTCCCAAGCCGACCCGGTTCGCGGCCTGCTATTTCCCCAACGCCCAGCCCGACAGCGGCAAGTCCTCCGCCACCGACGGCCATGGGGAACTGGGCGGGCCGGTGATCTACCCGGCGGACGGCTACCCCACGAAGGAAGCAGCCTGCGCAGCCATCGGCTCCAGGCCCGTGGCAGGCGGTTGAGACCGACGGTTTACACCAGTAGACATCCAACGGCGCTCCGGGTGGCCGAGCCCGCGGGCCTCCAGTCGTGAGGTTGGGCCCAGGAACTTCTATGAGCCAACGAGTCGGGCAAAGCGACGCCTTTGAAAGCGGCGAGACTCGGCCCCTTCCAGGCGGCCTCCCGCAGGGGCGGACGGTTTCCATCCGTTCCTGTGCTTCGATGTCAATCGGTCCGGTCGTTGAGGCCTTCGCGCACGAGCCAGTACGGGTAGCCGAACCGCTCACCGAGGGCGACGAGGCTTCCTCTGTCGGCGGGCACCTGGTACGCCTTCATGGCGCGCAGGAAGAACCGGTAGCCGAGGTCGGCGCACGCCTCGGTCACCACTCGCTCCAGGGCCGGCACGAGGCCGGTCACCGGAGCACCGAACGGCGGGTCCTGCGCCTCATGGCTCAGGCGCCCCGAGGCCGGATGGATCACTTGGAGGACGTCCCGTCGCAGTTCCTCGTCCACCACCGGCTGCGGCGGCAAAGGGACGAACGCGGAATCGTCTTGGCGCGCGCGGGCCAGCCATGCCGCTTCGGCGCGACGCAGCCAAGTACGGGCGCTGATTCCGTACTCGGCAGGGTCGAACAGGCCGTGTGTCGCCCCGAGCCACGCCGTGCGGATCGTGTTCTCCGGGAGCGGGGACCGCAAAAGCCGCTGGACGTCCTGGCCCAACTGCATCGCTTTGGAACGGTCGAACTCGTCGACCGCCAGTGACGCGAAGCCGAGCCATTCCGCGAGAGGTCCGCCCTCGGGGCGGGGGTGGCGATCCGGCTCCCGGTCGAACATGTCCACCACGCTCCACCGTGAGGCGATCCAGGTCAGCCCGACGTCCGTCACGTAGACGTCCTCCGGACAGCAGTTCTCGGACTCCTTGCCGTCAGTCAAGATCACCCTTCCGGATAGGAGGTGTAGACGACCCACTTGCCATGCGGGTGCTGTGCGTTCTTCTTGCCGATGTACTTCAGCTGCACGACGACCCAGTCGGTGTCGACGGAGCTCTTCACCGCTTCGGTGCCGGTGAGTGACCTCGGCACCCCTGGCAACGCGTCCGCGCGGCGGCTGTGGGAGCTGCTCCGGTGCTCCGGGCGGCCCGCACCACCGTCGTGACCGGGCCGACATCTCCTGTCGACCCGCCGCGGGTCCCGGGCCGGGGCGGACAGGGAGCCCCACGCAACGGTTCCCCGGTGGGCTCGTTGCACGGGACATGAGGAAGAAGCCGACTCCCGACCGGACCGGGTGAGACGCGTGGACTCGGTTCGTCGAGACAGTTGTCAGTTCCAGCTCTTCGATGTGACGTTCGCCCGCCCCTGGCCGCCTGGCCCTGGCTGGACTGGTGCGGGGGTGCGTTTGGCGGCGCGGCTGACGATGGCCGTCTCGACGTGGGTGATGCCCAGGCCGGCCAGGTCGCGGGAGAGGAAGCCGTAGAGGGCCGTCAGGTCCGGGAAGTACGCGGCCGCGTGCAGGTTCGAGGGTCCCGACGTCGCGAACGCGCCGTGCACCGCGGGGTGATCGGCCAGCGCCTGCCCGGCGGCGGCCAGATGGTCGGGGGCCACGTGCAGCAGGAGCTTGGCCTCGATAGGCAGCCCGAGGCGGCGCGGATCGACCAGGACCTGGGTGATCAGGCGGCCCTGGGCGGCCAGTTGGGAGAGGCGGCGGCGCACCGTGCTCTCCGGGTGGCCGGTGTGGGCGGCCAGGGCCGCCGCGGGCAGGCGCGCGTCGGGGGTGAGGGCGTCGATGAGGGACTGTTCCAGGGCGTCGGTGTCGACGCCGTAGGGGCCCGGAGAGCCGGAAGCGGTCGCCCCGGGGGCCGGCTCGGCCGGGGTCAGTGCTGCGCGTTCGGGCGCGGTCAGCACCTGGTGACGCCACTCGGAGGTGAGCCGGAAGACGTGCAGGATCGTGGCGCTCTCCAGGGACGTCACCGCCTGGGTGGAGGGCAGTTGGCGGAAAACCAGCGGGTCGCGTGAACCCGGCTCGGTGCGGGCGACCGCGAAGATCTCGTCACCCGAGGTGGTGACGTCGATGAACGGGATGTCCTCGCGCGCCGCGAGCGCGGCCACGATCGTGTCGAGCTTTCCCCGCAGGACCCGGATGCGCAGGAACAGGGCCCCGGCCGAGCCGCCGTTGCGCGGCCGCGCGACCGGTGAGACCACCACGCGCACGGTCCCGTCGGCGCCGAGCGCGTGCAGGCGGCGACGCACGGTGGCGGGGCTGAGCCCCAGCACATGGGCCGCCCGCTCCGCGGTGAGGCGGCCGTCCCACTGCAACGCGGCCACCAGCCGCTGGTCCACGAGGCTCAATACCGAATCCGCCGACGTACGCGCCATGAAGGACAGTTTCGCTCATTCTGCCGCTGTGCGGAGCGCGTCCAAGAGGCTGTGCCCCAAGTATGGAAGGCATCCACCTCGCTCGGCCTGACGGGCTGACCCCAGTTCCTCAGGACCGCCACCGGCGGCCCGGCGAAGGGGGCGCGCACTGCGGCGATGCCGCAAGCCTGTGGATTTCAGAGCACTTCGAGAACGACGATTCACCACGGAGGTCCATGTGCCCGCGTTCGAGCAACGGGAGAAAGTACGCTTCGCCAGCGGTGACACCTCGTGTGCCGCCTGGCACTATCCGGGGTCGAACGGCGGCTGTGTGATCATGGCCGGCGGAACCTCGGTGACCAAAGAGCCGGCCTCGGACCTGTTCGCAGCACGGTTCAACGACGCCGGTTTCGCGGTCCTGGCCTTCGACCACCGACGGTTCGGGGAGAGCGGAGGCACTCCGCGCCAGATCGTCCGCTTCGACGAACAGGTCGCCGACTGGCACGCCGCGATCGAGTACGCGACCGGTCTGCCGGACGTCGACCCGGACAGGATCTCACTCTGGGGCTTCTCCCTCGCAGGCGGCCACGTCTTCCGTGTCGCGGCCGACCACCCGCAACTGGCCTGCGCCATCGCGCAGACCCCGCTGGTCGACGGCCCCGCACTCGCTCCCCACGCGCTGCGCTCCATGACACCCCTGGCGGCCCTACGTCTGTTCGGCCGTGGTGTCGCGGACGCGCTCGGGGGCCGCGTCGGGCGGCCGCCACTGCTGGTCCCGACCGCAGGACCACGCGGCGCGGTCGCCTCGCTCACCACGCCCGACGCCATGGACGGCGACCGGGCCCTCGACCCCGACCGCCACCACGCGAACTGGGAGCAGACGGTCGCCGCACGGATCGCCCTGCAGATCGGCACGTACCAGCCTGGCCGACACGCCTCCCGTATCCGGTGCCCCCTGCAGGTCGTAGTCTGCGACCAGGACCAGAGCGTGCTTCCCGGCCCCGCCGTCCGAGCCGCCCGGAACGCGCCCCAGCACGAAGTAGTTCACCTGACGGGCACTCACTACGCCCCCTTCCTCGAGTCACACGAACAGGCCGTCGCGGCGGAGATCTCCTTCCTGAAGAAGCATCTGGAGCCGACCGGCCAGCGAGATGGCCGAACCCGTGGAACGCCTGACGGACGGCACCCGTGAGGGCAAGGCCCACGCGAACCTGCTCCTGGCCCAGGCGTTCGCGCAGATCCTCGACACGGAGTGTCCGGCCGAGTGGCGCACCGGCGAGGGGGTGCCGGACGCGCAGGCGCTCGTCGAGATCCTCCAGGAGCCGGGCGACGACCGCCGATACGTGACCGTGACGGCCGCAGAAGCCGAGGACCTCGACCTCGCGGACGCCAAGGCCCACCTCGCCACGCTCGACGGCCGCTCCGCGACCACCACATGGTGGCTGCGTGACCTGTTCGTCCAGCGCTATCCGAAGATCACGCCGGCCATGGACCGCATGGTGGTGCGGGACGGCGCCGTCGTCACCGCCGGTGCGGCGTTCGCCCACATCGACCTCGCGCTGAGCCTGGTCGCGCGGATCAGTCCGCGGCTGGCTTCCGAGACCGCTCATGCACTCTTGATCGACCAACGGCCCACGCCGAGCGTGGCCGCGTTCACCGACCACCTTCACGACCAGGACCGACTGGTGAACGACTTCGAGGTATGGGCGCGCACGCACCTGCACCTACAGGTCGGGGTGGCCGACGCCGCCCTCGCCCTCGGGGTGACCCGGCGCACTCTGGAACGCCATGTGAAGCAAGGGCTGGGGACCTCTCCGTACGCTTTCCTGCGCACCCTGCGCACCCTGCGCACCCTGCGCAGGGTGCGCGCGGAGCGGGCGGCGCATCTGCGCGCGACGACCTCACTACCGGCCGAGGACATCGCCCACCGCGTGGGCTACCGGGACGCAGGCAGCATCCGCAGGCTGCACAGCAGCCGGTGACCCGCACCACCACTGCTTGAGCGCACTCCAGAGTCTGTGTTTGAAGCCCGACCGGATCGCTGCGAACGACTCGTCCAGCACTCCGAAACCCTGATCGACCAGGCCGCTGTCACTCTCATGAGCAGCCGCCAGGCCCGCAAGGCGCCACCCCCGTTGTCCGAGGAAGCGGGCGCCGGTCGATGGCTGAGGAAGCCGCACTTTCACCGCGGCGGACACCGGCGGAGACACGGACCGTGCCCCGCGTGGACGTCCCCTCCCAGCGTGCTGTCATTCTGTCGACCGCACGACGGCGTGCATCGTCGTCCCGCTCACTACTCGTCGTCCCAGTCGTCCACGGGGAACGGCAACGGATCCATGACCCAGCCTGCCGTGAGCACGAGCCGCGTGTGGCGGTGCACGGCGAGGAAGCCGAAGGGACGGTCGAACGCGGCGCTGATCCTGGTGGTCACGTAACGGAGGTCGGGCATGCCCGCGGCGACTGCGCCGAACTCCGTCACCGCGGCCGCCTCGAAACCCAGCGCGCCGAACTTCGCCATGGTGTTCTGCTCTGCCGATCCGACGGCGAGCGGGAAGGCGCTGATGCCGGGGAAGTGCCCGCGCGAGGCGTCCCGTGCCGTCGTGAGCCCGAACAACTCGTGCAGCTTCAGCAGATCGTGGCTCGCGTTCATGCTGTACGCCACGGTCGTCACCTCCAGCGACGGCGGCTCGGGCCGCGTGCGGCGCACCTTCTCCACCCGCAGGCCCGGGCCCACGTTCCCGTAGGACAGCCGCGGCCCCGGCACGACCGCGCACCGGCCGGCGAGGATGTCCACCCCGGCCCTCAGCACTTGCCCCGGCTTCATGCCCTCCTCACCGAGCAGCAGGTGCACGTCCAGGGCATTGCTCCCCAACACCTTCAGCTCAGTGACGTGCCCGTCGGCTGTGTCCGCCACCCCCACCCGGTCCAGCACGGCACTGGAGCGCCACAGGCCCAGCCGCGGCTCGGTGACCCAGGGCTCGTAAGCCGTCTCCAGTTCCACCTCATGGAAGGGGTTCAGCCACTGTGTGCGCATGGCCAGCGCGCTCGCCAGCACCATCTGCGTGTCCTCGGTCAGCGCGACCGGCATACGGTCGATCAACCCGCCCGTCCGCTTCACCGCCCAGGCGTCGAGCGCCCGGCCGTCGGCCACCGGGTCCCCGGTGAGCACCCCATGGGCGTCGGCCGGCAGGCCCGCCTCCCACTCCGCCCTCAGCTCCAGCGTGCGCTTCGTCCACAGCCCCAGAGCCGTATCCAGTCCCCGCATGGCACCCATCGCAGCGAGCAACTCGCGTGCGGCGGAGGCCGCTTGACCGACGGGGAGCCCGAGAGCATCCGCCAACTCGGCCCGCGCCGTGCCCTCGGCCCCGTCGGCCAGGTGAGCCAGCAGCGGCCACACCCCCGCCGCCGAGAACACCGTGCCGCCCTCTGAGGCATCGGCCCACCGCGCGGTCAACCCGTTCACCGCGCGGACCGTCGTCGCGACTCCCATCCCACCCCCATCGCCAGCGCACTCATGATGCGCCCCGTCATACGCCAGTTCAGCGTCACCGCCGCCCAGCCCGGGATCACGGTACCCGGGCCGCACCCAGGCGCCCGGACACACCTCTGCGAGCCCGGCATCAGCACCTCCAAGCGCGTCCGGACAGACGCCTCACGGGGGTCGGTCGGAGAGGCGGGAGTGTGAGATCTCCGCGCAGGCTGAAACGGCCCGGCACAAGATCGCAGCGCCGACAGCGATGCTGGACGGGTTCGACACCACCGCCGGGGAGATCCGCACCATCTGTAGGACACTGCTGGACCTGCCCGATCCACCACCGTCCGAGCCGCCGGACGCGAAACTCAAGCAGCTCGCCGAGCGGGACATCCTGGCCGAGACCGAGCAGAGGCTTTTCGCCCTACCAGCCGCCCCCGGCCGCGGACCCCGCCTACCGGCGGCCGCACCGGCCTTGCAGCGCTGGTATCCCGTGTTCCGGCGCGTGCTGTTCATCCTGACCGGCGGGGCCGCCAGGCGTTCAGGATCGCGCTGACCTCCTCGACGGTGGCCACTGCCTTGGCGGCCGCGTACGCCTCGTGCCTGGCCCGGGCGTTGCGGCGGCGTTCCTCACGAGTCGACGGCGCCGGTCCACCCAACCCGGCCCACCGCATCGTCCCGGACCTGGACGTGCTCAAGAAGCTTCGCCCAGGTCCCGTCCGACGCTCAGTGGGCGAATCGCTCGTAGAGCGTCTGCTACGGCCGGTACCGCTCCGGCAGGTCACGCCAGGGACGGCCACTCCCGTCCACCGGCAGCAGCAGGGGCTCCATCCGCTCCCACGCCGCGTCCGTCAACTCGCCTTGTCCTGACGCAAGATCAATTATCAGCAGGTCGCCGCACCTAGAGTTCTGGGCCAGGACGGTAGTGCGCCTCGCCTCCGGCATGATACGAGGATCGCCAGGAACAGCGAGGGGCGCGGGATGTTGCGGGGCGCGGTGGCAGTCTTCAAGGAGGAGCACCGGGATGCACCGGTGCTGCTCGATTCGGAGCATGCGATCGACGCCATGCTTGACGCGTTGATCGTCGCCGGTCCGCTCCACAAAGCGGCCCAGCTGGAGTCCTTGGACCGCCCAATGCTGTTGTCAGGCCTGCCTGACCACATCTTCCTGGTCGGGGTCAGCGCCGGTGGGCAGTGCGGCATCCTGTCCTACAGCACGGGTGAGGAGGGCGCTTTGATCCCGGCCGGCAAGGCGACCGCGCCGGTGGCAACCTACATGTTCAATACCTACCGTTCCTAGGGACTGAGCGGGAGTGAGTCCTGTTGCCAGGCCTCATGCTCAGTCGAACGCCCCGGACGGTGTTGGGCGTTCTGGTCACCCGCGTTCGCTGCGCGTCCGGGCGGCATGGATCGTGTCCGTGGTCCGGGGACGCGTGGGCGGGTTTCCTCACGCCCTGGGGTCTCCGGTCGGGCCTGGACGGTCCGATGCCCGTATCCATCGCTCTGGTGGGTACGGGGCGGTGCCGTCCGACGCCTGATCGGGTGCCCCAGGGCGCGTCTTCCGATGGCCACGGCGGCAGCGTCGTGGCGGGTGGTGG
>NZ_JBIRQM010000025.1:0-93517 GCF_044333225.1 Streptomyces sp. NPDC021080
ACTCTTCCGGATAAGGCTTGGGCACAGCGACATCCTTCCCACCCGCCCCACAGGGCAAGCCAGTTCAGATGTCACCCAATCGTGCAGCAGACCCGGATCTGCCAACGTCGGCCAACAGCTCCTGCGCCTAGACCTCAAGTCAAGCCGACGGGGCGCCACCCCTCGGCTGAGGATGGCGCCCCGCGGTTGAGGCCAACTTTGGAGTTTGGCCTCATCTTTATCAGGTCGATCACAGGGGACTGTCGACATCGGTCAACCTGGCCTGCGCCTCGGCCAGTCGTCCACTGAGGTCCGCCGCCGAGTGCTGCTGTTCGTGCTTGTTGGTGTCAGCCGCTGATGTCAGCCGCCACACGCGGCTTTTGCAGGGGGCGACACTGTTGAGCGATGGGGGCTGTCCCTGATGTGGCGGAGGATGGTGCTCATGTGCGCTCTTTTCGACCCCCCCGAGCCTCGCCGCGTCTCGCCGGGCGAATACCCCGTGTGGGACCAGGCTCTCGCCCTTCTGAACCAGGACCTGGCGGTGACGCTTCCCCAGCTGGAACCCCTGCAACTGCTGGCCCTTCCGTCCCACGATGCGGATGAGCCGGAGAACGTCTACGTCGCCATGGCCAACGGCGAGTGGCACGGCAATCACCTGGACCCGAACCCGCAGGACAGCCTTGCCTCTGCACTGGCGAGCGTCGCCGATGCCGCGCAGGAGACCGTCATGGAGCTTCTGCGGCAGGCGTGGCCCCTGTGCCCCGAGCATGGCCTGGGCATGCATCCAAGGAAGGATGCACAGGAGCGACTGTTCTGGTGGTGTGCGGGAGAACGATTGCGTCGCGGCCCGGCTCATATTCACACGGCCGTGGGCGCACTCGACGCCTTGGGAGCGTCGATCCGTACACGGTCTTGAAAACCGTCGTGGCGCGAGTCACCGTGGGTTCAAATCCCACACCCACCGCAGATGAACGGCCCCCGACCGGGAGAAACGGTCGGGGGCTCTCTTCGGTCCTGTCGCCGCGAGCGACCGTGGTTCCCCGAGGTTCCCTGCCTGACCGGGCACGGAAGGGGCACGGTTCTTCCGTGCATGAGCATGGTCAGGCAGAGGGATCGCATACTGGCGTCATGCTCTCGCCACAGCGGTTCCGAGATGCCCGGCACACGAAGTACCACTTCATTGATCATGTGCTCGTGAGCTGTCCGAAGTGTGCTGGGATTGCGCACGTTGCCCCGGTGGCGTCGGCGGCTGAGGACGAGGTTCCTTCCGTGTTCGCGCGCCGCCGCCTGGTCTGTAGGGCGTGCGGTCTGTCGCGAGACGCTGATGGGGGAGGCTTCCGCCTTTTCCGGGGGCGAGGCGAAGCAGTAGATCCCTACTTCGGTCTGCCGTTGTGGTTGCAGACAGAGGTGCGATACGGCTGGCTGTGGGCCTACAACCTGGAACACCTGGAGCTGATCCGGAAGTTCGTACAGGCGCCGTTGCGTGAACGAGCACCATGGGATGCGCAGGTAAAAAAGATGACCCTCGTCGCGCGGCTACCAACCTGGATCAAGAGCGCGAAGAACAGAGATGAGGTTCTGCGCGCCATCGACCGGATCCGGTCGTCCCTCGCCTGACCAGCTCAACCTGTCGGCGTCGGTTGAACCTGGACCCAGTCTGGACAGGTGAAATCTGACCCGGGTGTCTTCGGTTCGGTCGTTTCAGTCGTTATCGGTAGTGGCGGGGACGCGTCCGAGTTCGCGTCCCCGCATGCGGAATGAGTCGCCTTTGAGGGAGTGGACCTCGGCGTGGTGGACGAGGCGGTCGATCATGGCGGCGGCGACGGTCTCGTCGCCGAAGACCTCTCCCCAGCGTCCGAAGGGTTTGTTGCTGGTGACGATCACGGACGCGCGTTCGTATCGGTTCGAGACGAGCTGGAAGAACAGGTTCGCGGCCTCGGTTTCGAAGGGGATGTAGCCGACCTCGTCCACCTATGCGGATATCCGCATAGGTGGACCTATGTCGAGACCGCGACTATGCCGAGCATCGCTGCGACGACCCATGACTATGCCGTCCAGGAGTCCAATACGGTCGGCATAGTCATGGGTCGTCATGTACGCCTGTACTGCTCGCGGGTAGCCTCAGCGCTGAACTTGATCGCTAGGGCTGGAGGCGGCGCTTGATGGCTGTTCGTGATCAGACGTATCCGTTTCGTCCATCAAGCACTCGCTCCTTGGCGCCCGGGCAATTCTGGGCCCTTCCACTGCGCGATGGGTGGTTCGGGTGCGGGCGAGTACTTGACCTTCCTCGCGGCGGTATTCCCGGTCAGCGCACGATGTTTCTGGCCGGTCTGATCGACTGGTTCGGGACCGAGCCGCCACGAGCCGTGGACATCGCTGGGGCTGCGTTGCTTGAGGCGGGGTCAACACATATCAAGACGATCCAGGAGACCGGCGGTGTCATCCTCGGACTGCGTCCCCTGGAAGCGGACGCAGTCGTCTTGCCGCGGTATGTCGATGCTCCTGGTCCGGGCCCAGGGGTCTATGACGGATTTCGCTGGGTCGGGGCCGCCACTGCGGAGGAAATGCGGGAGCTGCCGACGTGCGAGGTCTGGGGATATCGCATGATCCAGATCAAGGCCCAGCGACGCTGGCAGGAGTGGCGGTAGGTCGCGCAGTCGGTCGCTTGAGAGCCAACGATCTTTGTCGGTCACAAACGGCCGAGGAAGACGAGGACCTTGTCGGTGGGACGGTAACGGCCCGGCCGGGCAGCGACCGGCGTGGTAAGGGCAAGTGCCTTTTCCTTGATGGTCATGTCGGCGTGCACGTAGGCGTCGCCGAGAGCTGGCGGTCGAGTCCGGTCGCGATGGCTACTGTGCCTCGCTGATGCAGCAACCGCGCTAACCACCGCTTTAGGAGCGAGGTTGGGTGATCACCGGCGTGACCTGGGAATCCCCGTCTTGGGCAGCGCGAGGCGGTACGTACCCTGGCGAACCTTGATTCCCCGTGAGTCCCCGTCCGCTCTGGCACGGAAGTGGCACGCCCCGCGGCCCCCGAAGCTGTACCTCACTGCTGTTCAGCAACCGGCTGGGAAGGCCACCTGGGGATCGATCGGTCGGCTGTCGGTCGCAGGGACCGACAGCCGGCGCGCGTTTTTGCTGAGGGCGGAGGAATCAGGTGGCGTCTTCGATTGTGTACCCCGAGCAGGTGTCGAGCATGATGGTCGAGTTGGTGCCGTTGTTGTACTCACCCAGGCAGACTTCGTACTCGATCCAGGAGTTCGGAAACGTGCCCTCCGGGAGGTTCATGTTGATGTCCAGCCTGGTTCCATACCCGTAGTGGTTCCAGTCGTCGTGCCTCGCGCCGCCGTCGTCGGACCGGATGTATCTGACCACCACCGAGTGGCCGTCACTGCTGTTGTCCCAGACCAGCAGGTGGTCACCGTCCTTGACGAACGACGCGGACCCGTTGCAGTAGTAGGGGTTGACGGTACACAGGTCACCGGTGTGGGGATTGGAGCTGGTGACGGTGTAGGTGGAGGCGGAGGCAGGGGTCGCCACCACAAGTGCAGCCACCAGGCCCGCGGTAGCAGCGCCGAAGGCCTTGGAACGCTTCTTCATCCTAATGATCCTTACCTCGCACGGTTTCCAGCCATGGCCGACGCACCCAACTGGGCCGACGTCAAAGCAGGTGGATGCGACGGGATACTAGGGGGATGAGATGATCTTCGGCTAGTGGTCCGGGGCGGTTCTCTTCAACCCCGCCGCACGGAAGGTGGAGTCTGGCCCAGTCAAACGCCGCCGGGTCCTGGAGCATCAGTTCGGAAGATCGCGTACGCGGGCCGGGGCTGAGCTGGCAAGTCGCCGACGTGCTGGTTCTCGGCTCCCTGTCCGGTGTTCCCTGCCACTCCCTGCCGGTCACTGCTCGATCGGGCACGCGGAGGGCACGGGCCCGGACCTCTTGCGCGCTGCCATGTGACGCAGTCCTGGCGACAAGTATCGACCGTTGACGCAGAAGACCCCCGGTCATGGTGGACCGGGGGTCTTCACGCTGGTGGGGCTAACAGGATTTGAACCTGTGGCCTCATCCTTATCAGGTCGATCACAGGAAGCTGTCGATGCCGGCCGACCGGCCTGGCGCTTCGGTCGAGGATCCGCAGAGATCTGGTGCTGACCGCCGCTGTTCGCGCTTGTTGGTGTCAGCCGCTGGTGTCAGAAGTCGTCCCATCTTCCTGGCCCTGCGACGCATTTCCCGCTCTCGTCCACGATGTAGATGACGTCACGGGTGCCCACTGCACCCGCTTCCTTGCCGGGCGCGGGGTCGATGAATGGGCAAACCGACTCCACGCCTCGGACAACAACCTTGTAGGTCACAGGCCACGTGCGCTTTTCGGTCCAGTCGAGGTATTCACCGCCGTCGCCCGGCGCTCGGTGTGGATCCCCGCCGAGCGGAGTACCGCGCTCTGCGCACGGTGGACAACCGACTATGCGGGCGTCCCAGGCCGACTCGTTGACCAACCGCACCGGTAGTCCTGCATCGTCGGAACTTCCGCACCCCGCAACGGAGATGGCAGCAATCCCTAGCGCGACCAGCAACGAAATGCGCGGTCGCTGCGAGCTCCTGTAGGACGAAATGTTGAGACTGCCTCGTCTCGAAGATTGCATGCCTGGACTCTCCCGTGATCATGATTTGGGCTGCATCATCGCAGTTCATGGCGGGGATGGGTAACGATCCAAGACCGTCGTGAGCCCTCTCGATGCGAACCATGAGCACGGTGGTCGCTGAGGTTTGCCGAGTGCGTCAGACGCTCGCTCAGGGCCGGTGATGGACGGGGCTGGGTGCGGTGGTTGCTGTACAGCCAACCGACTGCTGGCAGGCCACCACTCTCTGATCGGCTGAGCCTTCCCGTCAGTCCATGTGACCCGTCAGGTAGGCGATCAAGGTGGAGAGGCCGCCAAGCAGGAATACGGAGCCGAAAATCATCAAGAAGTACGGTGCCACCTTGTTGATGATCCACTCTGTCGTGTGGCGACCGTGCTCGTGCCCCCACGCAGGCATTGACTCAGAGGGAGCTCGTCGGTACCGCCTCAGAAGAACCACGCCCCCCGCCAGAACCGCACCACCGATGAGAATGAACTGAAGAGACGCGGACGCCGACCAACCGTTCGCCACGCAATGGCCGTCGCGCAAAGTCTCGTATCTGGTGCAGTGGATCACGAGCCCCCCTCAAGACCGGAGGGCAGATCATAGTTGCGGAACACGGACAAGTATCCAGGCAGGCGCGGAGAAAGTTCACGGGCCGGGCTGCAGTCGACGACGTTGAGAGGTTGGCTGATCGGAAAATCGATGTGCGGGAGGGCAGGCGGCAGCATCCGGGCCGTTTGCGGACCGGATGACGGTGAGAGGGGCGGTCAGGCTGATGCCGGGCTGAGCGCGACTTGGTGGCCGAGGGCCTGGAGTTGGCGGACGAGGTCGCGGGTTTTGCGGGCGGGGTCGAGGTGGCGGCGGTGCCAGTCGGCACCGAGCTCCTGGTAGGAGGCGTCCGGGTCGTTGATCAGGTGCCAGGCGATGACGAGTATCGAGCGGGCGACGGCGACCAGGGCTTTGGCATGGCCGCGGCGTTTGACGATGCGGCGGTAGCGGGCGCCGAGGAAGGTGTCGGTGCGGGCGGCTGCGTTGGCGGCCTCGCTGAGGGCGCCCTTGAGCCAGGGGTTGCCCTTCCCGGCCGGCCCTGAGGTGTTCTTCGCTCCGGACTGGATCGTGCGGGGGCACAATTTGGCCCAGGACACCAGGTGTTCAGGGGTGGGGAAGCGGCTCATGTCCGCACCGATCTCGGCGAGGATGATCTGCGCGGTGGTCGGCCCGATCCCGGGGACGGCGTCCAGCTTCTCGGTCAGAGTCCGTGCACTGACCGCGGCGGTCTCGTCCCCGGTGCCTGTGCTGCCTGGTGGGGTGGTGATCTCCTCCAGCGTCCGGGTGATCAGCCGGTCGAGTTCGTCGACCTGCGTGGTGAGGTGGTCGATGGTGGACAGCAGCACCCGCAGCAGGCGGGCGTGGTGGTTTTCGAACTGCCCGGTCAGGGCCTCGATGAGGGCGGGCTTCTTCTTGACCAGGTTGCCCTTGGCGAGTTCGGCCAGGGTGCGTGGGTTGCGTTCTCCGGCGACCATCGCGTCGAGCATGGCTCGCCCGGACATGCCGAACAGGTCCGAGACGACGTCGGACAGTTTGATCTGCGCGTCCTGCAGGGCCTTGTCGACGCGGTGCTTGTGCCGGGTGCGTTCCTGCACGAACACGGTGCGGGTGCGCGTGTAGTCCCGTAAATGTCGCACCGGCTTCGGTGAGACGAACGAGGCACGGACCATGCCGCGTTCGGCGAGCTTGGCCAGCCAGACCGCATCCAGCTTGTCCGTCTTCGGGCGTCCGGGGACGTTCTTCACGTCACGGGCGTTGACGAGCCAGCAGTCCAGACCGCGGGCCTCCAGCAGAAAGAAGAACGGGCGCCAGTACGAGCCTGTCGCCTCCATGACCACCCGCTCGACGCCCTGGCACACAAGCCGGTCGCCGAGTTCGAGGATCGCGTTCGTCGTCGAGACGACGGTCCAGACCTTCTGGACATGTCGGCCTTCGACGGTGTCGTGCGGGACGCGCAGGCAGACCATTCCGGACGCCTTCGCGATATCGATCGCCGCGACCCTGGCGACCGTCTCGTCGTCGTGGTCCTCTCCCAACTCCTCCATGACCTACCCCCTGATGCGCCGGTGCGGGCGGGAGCTGCCCGGGAAGCCAAGGGGGTAACGGAGAAGCTGATCGGCGTGCTCAAGGCGACGATGTACGGCCCCCTCTGACGGCTCCCTCACCAGACTCCTATGCGGGCTCACAGCCCAAACATCAAGCGGCGTCGGCGGGCAGCCCCTGTACCGATTTTCACGCCTGCGGGGCGTCACCGCAGGTGAACGGTCGACTCCTCCTATGAGGTCACAAACGCCCGACCGGCCGCATTCAGGGCGGCACCGCCCGAAACGGCCGACAAATCATCAACAGGACAGCAAGCGTCGGTCAGACGGAGGGTCAGACCCCTCGGACGGCACCATTTACATCCTCACAGTCAGCTGGTGATGCCAGACCTACGGACGGTCTACGCGCTGACGGCCAACTCATGTGCAGGCTGACACTCTTGGGATCTCAGTGCATTGGGGACGCTACGCGGTGGGGACCACGGCGCATCGGTGTTGTCTGCCATGGATAGTCTCCAGGCGACTAACTGCTAGAAGATCAAGGAGCATTGGTGCTTGACGAGCTGAGTGGTGAGCCAGTGCGAGGCCTTTATCCGTCTCAATGTCCGCTGTGTGAGGGGCCGCTCGTTAGGGCGGAGGGAGTTGCCGCGGGTATGCACCCGCTATTCATAAAGGTCCGTCTGGCGGGTAAAAGGCTGGCGCGTCAGCGCGGGACCAGGGCCTTGGTGTGTGACCGGTGCAGCCATGTTCTGCTGTTTCTGCAGCCTCCCCGGTCCGCAGAAGGAGAGGATGCCGGGCTGTGAAAGCACACGGAGGACGAACGGAGGTGCGACCCGAGTCCGGGACGAGCATTGGCGCCACCTAGGAATCTCGATGACGCCTCCTGCGCAGACGGTTACCGGAACGAGGACGACCGGACCACTACACAGCTCTGCGGAACGCGCCCCCTGGCCGGCACCCGTTGAGGAGATGCGAATTGCTCTACAGCGAACCTGAGTCGCTGGATAGAGTCGGAGTCTCAGCTTGGGAAGCTGAGGGCATCTATGGCTTGCTCCGAGGCTGACCTGCGGCTGAGCGGTGTCGGCGCCTGGTGCGAGGTCGGCTGGCTCCCCGGTGTTCCCCGTGGTTTCCCACACGATCTGGCACGGGTCTGGCACGACCGCTTCGTCTGAGAGCTGCGCGGTCGGGTGCCGCCAGAAGCTGAAGTTACCTGGGAGTGCCAGGTATTCGCGCTGTTGGAGTCCCCTATGCTGCCGATGATCACGTGCCGGTACGTCTGAGTAGGCTTTCATGGGTGATGCAGAAACGGGCGGCGGGAGCGTCGTTTGGGACGAGATGGACGAAACCTCAGATCCGGAGGGTATGGGTGACGCGGATCGGGAGGACTCCATAGGACGACGGAGGCTGCCGAGCGCGGCGGTCGTGTTTGTCAGCCTCGCCTTCCTCGGCGTGGTGGCAGGAGGCCTGCTCTGGTCGTTTCAGGACGAGTTGTTCCACCCGTTCGGAGACGCTCGGGCCTGTGAGGGCAGCGACTCCACGCTGGCGGAGAAGATCTCGCTCGGAGGCGTGCCGATCCCCGCCGATGCCGTCGATGTCCACTACATCACGCAGGATGGCTCCGCCGAGGTCTCCTTCCTGAGCGACCAGATGCCGGACTATCTGCACCGCGCAGGACTCGTCCCGGAGGGCGAGCCTTTGTTCGACGAGAACTATGGCAGCGCATACGCGTGGGGTGAGGGCGGTCGCGAGATGCCCGATGGACTGTGCGGGCCGGCTCTCAAGGGACCTGTCTGGAGCTATCAAGGCAGGGATCCCGACACAGATGCCGACATCCTGATCGAACGCGCCCCCGCCGGAACCACTTTCCGCACTCCGGCCCGTGTCATCGCCTCCTTCGACTTCGGCGAGTGACGGATCAGCGGCCGAGGCGGACGGTCCCGTCGCCCACAGGCGCGCACGCTTCTCCCGAACCCGGAGGTAAATCCAGCCCTACCGCAAGGCGCGGACTTCAGCGCCCCAGCAGTCGATCCTGCATCGGCGGCAAGGGTCTTCAGGACGTGGGTGCACTGATGTGCCCCTCGATGCGAACTATGGGCGCGACGGTCGACTGCGGTCGTGCCGGTTGTTGTACTTCACTGCTGTACGGCACGCAGGTTGGTCGGTGTGCGATCGACGGAGTACCGCTGACGTGCTCCGGCATCATCGCGTGTATGACGCAGAGCGAACACGTACTGAGGATGGCCGATCTCCGGCGAGCCTGTTCCGTACTCCTGGACGAGACGGAACGCCGGTTCGGCGATGAGGTGGACCTCGCCGGTGTGCTGCGCCGGCTCGCGCACCTCGATCTGCCGCGGTGAGCCCAGGGGGCAGTCTTGAAGACCGTGGTGGCAGCGATGTCACCGTGGGTTCAAATCCCATGCCCACCGCAGGTGAACGTCCCCTGACCAGGTAAATCAGTCAAGGGTCGTTCTCGTACCTGGTGACCACTGGCGACCGCTGTTCCCTCTGATTCGCCCGATCGGGTGTCCCGTCGCACTCCATCTGGCAGATTCTCAATGCTCTGCAGACCGACCTTGCGGATTCTCATTCGCTGCGGAGGCGGACCAGACGCCGAGGTCGCCTCCTGGCAGGGACACAAACCGCCATCCTCCAGGTCCTGTGATCTGCCACGCCTCGAACGCCGCATCGGTTGGACACGTCAGATGCGTGCCATCCTCGAACACCATCCGAAGCGTGCCAGACTTGAAGGCGACCGCAGAGACGACATTCGTCCCGAAGAGCGGGAGGGCTGCGGCCACGTCCTGAGTCTCCGGCACCAGAAGCACGCCGGGATTGGTGTGGGCCGGCCCGGATGAGAGCCGAGCAGGCGTTTCGAGTACGACTTCCCAACCTTCGTCGAGGGCCAGTGTGAGGCGGTAGTCGACAGTGATCCCCGCAACGCCCCGCCCTCGGAGATTCAAGATCCACCGGTCATCGTGTTCGACCGGTTCTGCTTCGGTGCTCATCACCCCGCCATGGTGCACGACCCAGCCGAGGGCTACGGACGGTCATCAGGGATTCCGCCGAAGCCACACTCGTTGAGAATCCGGCGAGGTGTGTTCTCGATCCACTTGGCGAACCAGCAGCTCAAGCCGAGATCTTCTGTTCTTTTCCTGCCCGAACCAGCGCGATGGCGCGGGCGCGGAACTCAGCGGGGTAGGCGCGGGGCAGGTCAGGCACGAGACGGCGCGGGACGCCGTCGGAGTAGCGGAAGGCGGCGACGTGTGCTTCGGTCCATGCGTGCTGGTCCAGGTGCGGGACCGGGCGGACGAACATGTGCCGTGAGCAGGGCAGCACCATCACGAACGTCCAGGCGCGGTGCCGTTTGCCGGTGCGCGGGTTGGTCCACTGGCCCAGGAAGCCGTAGTCGATCTGGGCCTCCTCGCCCGGCTCGGCCTCGTCGCGCAGGACGGTGACCTGCGAGCGGCTCACCTCCTCGGGCAGCGCGGCGTGCACCCAGCGGCGGAACGAGGAGATCGGCACCTTCAGTTTGTGCTCGTCCCGCAACCGCTGGTGGATCGTGGAGACCGTCACCGCCCCGAGCAACTCCTTGATGCAGTCGCGGCATTCGTCGATGTCGGACCAGGTGACCTGCCGCAGTCTCCTGTCGACGAGGCCGGGGGAACCACCCCTCGATCAGCCCGGCCAGTCGACCTCGCTCATCGGCGGGCCGCCCGGGGTGATCCCGGACGCCTCCGCCGACGCCAGGTACTTCCTGACCGTCTTGCGGTCCACCCCCAGCGACGCGGCCGGCGCGCTCTTCGAGCGGCCCGCGTACCAGTGGACGTAGATCTCGGTGACGTCGACCACGACGAGCGTTCTCCTTGCCATCCGGGCTGCCCATCGGCCTGCCGAACCACGGGGCGAGGAACACGGACAGCTCCGCGACGACCAGGTCCCTCGGTCCTGGACTCCGCCACCCATGGAGAATCAAGAGGAACCGTCGCAGAGAACTGCATGACGTTCGAACTGCTCAGGACGGGGAAAACCGTCATCGATGCCGGATCAGCGGGCGGGTTTGTCCCAGGTCAGCGAGTACCGGCGCAGCACGTGCCGGCGGTAGCGCACGCCGGGCAGCAGCCGTCGGGCAGCAGCCCGCACCTGCCCATAGCTCATCTGCGGGTCGGTGACCGGCATGCCCTGCGGACCACGCGCGCGACGCAGCACCTTCGCGATCCGAACGATCGGGGCAGCCGCGATCAACGCCGCCCACTCCGTCACGCTCGCCTCGCGGGCCAGACCGACCACCACCAGCGTGCCGCCAGGCCGCAGCAGCTCACGCATGCGGACGAGAGCCGCCTCGAAGTCCATGTGATGGATCGTGGTCACCGAGCAGACGAAGTCGTACTCCGCACCGGGAAGTTCCGCGGCGAGGAAGTCTCCCTCGAAGAAGGTGAGTTGCGGGTGGCCGACAGCCAACTCGCGTGCGCAGGCGATCATGTCCGGCGACTTGTCGATCCCGGTGACGTGTTTCGCCCTCCCGGCAAGCTTCCGTGCCAGCAGCCCGTCCCCGCAGCCAACGTCCAGGGCATCGCCGCACCCCTCGGGAACAGCCCTGAGGATGCCCGGGTGTCGGGCAACGTTGGTGTTCCAGTACGGATCTGCGACGGGCTGGCGCATCGAATCATCGTAGAGGCCGGTCACGGCCTGCCGAGTGCACACCGACGGATTCACCGTCCCCATGGGAAGTCGTGATCGCAGGGATGGGGAATCACGTGCAGCTGATCATGCAGATCGCGGGGAATTGCCTGATCGTCGACAACTCGCCCTCCCGTGGAGCTCCGGGACCGCCGAAGGGCACGCGAACCGGGTGAAAACACTCAAGCAGGCCATGTACGCCCGAGCATCGTTCGAGCTCCTCCGGACCCGCATCCTCGAGAACGGCCCATGAGACAGAGTGAACTTGCAGGCGGTGCGTGCCGCGTCCCAGCCCCGGTTACCTGCCACGAGTGCTACAGCCAGAGCGACGACGAACAGTGCGGCAAAGGCTCCAGCGACGATCGCGCCCGCCCTCGGCGACCAGACCGCACTCACAAAGACGCTCGCGATGACTGCGATGGCCAGGCCCAGGTGGGCAACGGGCATCTCCACGCGAAACAGCTCCCGCACCGCCCTCCGCGATGCCCGCATATCCGCCTTGTAGCATTCCGTTGCCGCATCCGGATCGGCGTTCCGCCCCTCCGGCCACTGCTGCTCCACAAGCATCCTCCCCTTCGCCCCTGGCCGGGAGCTCAGCCCTCGGTTGCTGTACGGCAGCTCTACACCTTGTCGTCCCGCTCCAAGATCAGGCTGATCGACCCGCTCTGAAGATTGATGTCGGCCTCCAGATGCTCGTGGTAGCCATCTCTGAGCTCGGGATCAGCGAGACCGATGAGCCGATCCGCAAGATCCCTCAGTCCGGCCGCGTTCGCCGCAATGATCATCTCGGTGGCTGAGCCGAACACCTTGATTCGAGGTTCATCCATGACGTCACACTACGGTGCGGGCGGGTACGGGCAGGGGCGCGGCCCTTCGGCTACTCGTAGATGACGGCCGCGCTGAGGGCCCGCGCAAAGAACGTCCAGTCGCCGTTCGGCGGCATCTCTTCGCCGAGGTGACGGTATGAACCGGGCGAGTCCGTGATCCACGCGGCGAGCGCACCGAGGTAGTCCTCTACAGTGCGGTTCTCCCACTCCTCGCCTCGCCGCTGAAAGTCCTCGCAAAGGTCGTAGATCATGGCAGCGAGGGACTCTCGCGTCATGACTTCCTTGAAGGGATCGGGATCGGGCGCGACGAAGGGCATGGCCGGGACCCTAGCGTGATCGACACAGCGCCGTCCGTCGATTATCGCTTGCTGACGGGTGTTCCGCCCGGAACGCAGGCTTTGCGGTGGCCTCGTCTGTGCCAGGTCGATCGCAGAGAGCCGCCGATCGCGGTCAACGCGGCTGGGACCAGTCCGGTCGATCACTGCGGGTGAAGCCGTCGAGGTACGCGAGCAGCGATGACAGCGTTCCCTTCCAGGCCGTCCCGGGCGACTTGTGGTCGCAGCCTGGGGGCAGGGAGCTCTCGCCGTCCCGGTACGGATGGAGCACTGCAACAGTCAAGTCGGTGGAGTGAGTTCAGGGCGCGAAGTACCAGCAGTACAAGCTCAGGTCTTTCTCCGCACGGCTTTTGGCCAGGGCTGACAGACGCTCAAGGAGGTTCACTGCGTTGTCCAGAGATATCTCGTCGTCCGGCTCGGAGGCGATCTCAGCCCACGCAACGGCTGTGGCGCGGAGTTGATCCCCTCGCGCACTGGCCAAAGCCGTGCACAGCGGCTCCGGAACAGCGAACACGGTGAAGCCGTCGTTGGCCATGGGCACCACGTCTCGGACCAGGCTCTCCGTACCCGTCAGCAGGGTCTCCCACCTCAGAACCGCGTCATCTGGATAGATGCCGTCGCAAGGCACGGCAGCAAAATCGTGACTCTTGCGAGGGCCTACCCGCACTGCGGACTCATCGTCTTCGGCAAGGAAGAACTCACCTGCACGCACCATCCGCCGATCTTCTCATGCCCCGGTAAACGGAGGTCCGCTCAAGTGACTGCCCCGCTCCCGGGGCGTTGGACGCCATTTCAGTTGGCGTGATCTTGCGGCAGTCCGAGGTGACGACTGCTGCGCTTGTCGAACCGATAGCACCCGAAGAGTCATGGAAGTTGTTCCAGCGGGTGGTACCGCCCGCACCGGTTCGCCCGCAGGATGGAGGGCACCGCCGGCGAGGGGACCGCGAGGTGCCGGCCGCGCTCGTCTTCGTGGCCACCTCGGGCTGCACCTGGACCCAACTCCCGCCAGGCTTCGGGCTGTCGGGGATCACCGCCTTCCGTCGGTTCACCGAGTGGACCGAGGCCAGGGTGTGGGCCAAGCTCCACCGCCTGGTCCTGGACGAACTCGGTGCCCGGGGCGACCTGGACTGGTCACGGTGCGCGCTGCCGCTCAAAGCTCCGGGAAGGGTGCCACCTCGTCCATCGTCCGCAACAGACTGCGTGCTGCTTCGGCCTCTTCCGGCCGCACGGACGAGGCGAGACCTTCGATGATCGGTCGGCCTGCGCGCACAGCCGCCCTGGCTGCCACCTCCCAGGCGGGTTGTTCCTGGAAACTCGTGTTTTTCCAGCCGCTCGCCGCCGCGGCGGAGTGCCATTGTTCTGCCTGGCAGATGCTCTCCAGCAGATCCATCAGCTCTGCCTTGCACGGCACGTCCGGGGCCCCGACCAGTTCCAGAAGAAAGGGGACCGTCGGAGCCGTCGCCTCCCCGACGACGAACCCCAACGAACAGATGAGGTCGCCGAGTTCATCGATCGCCATGTGGGCGGTGTCGTCGCCTCCATAGGCGATCCGCGAGAACAGGGGCGGTATGTCCCCGGCAGGGGACTGTCGCGCGTCGTGCAGTTCCTTCCAGTGCACGCCGCTGACGCCCTTCAGCAGACTTCCCACGCGCTGCCACCTTTCATCGGCCCGCCCTCGCATCAGACCATCAGTGTCCTGTCGTGGCGATCTGCGTCAATCACGGGCCAGGTGCAACGACACCCCGACCTGGCAGTTGGTGACCTTGCTCGCCGTGCCGGTGTACTGCCGCGACACACACGCCGAGGCATCCCCGTCCTTCAGGAAGCCGGTGTCGTCCACGATCAGCGCTTCCACCCCGATCACCTCGTGCATCCTCCAGGCCGACCGGGCCCGCACATGCGCCGGATCCCACGGACTGGAGGTGACGAAATGCGCCAGCGCCTGCCAGTTGCCGTCCTCACCCAGACGGGCCGCCATCGGCTCCACCGACTTGCGCCGCCCCTCCAGCAGCAGTCCCCGCACATACGCCTGCCCCCAACGCCGCTGATCCGCACGGAAGAACCCGTCGAACAACCCCGCCGCGAACGCCTCCAGGTCCTCCCGGACCCCAGCCATCTCCCCAGGCGTCACACCACGTCAACGACGCCCACACGCCAGCAGACACTCCACTCACGGATGAAGATGCCCAAGCCCCGCTAGCGCCGTAACCGGGAAGGTTTACCGGGTCGTTGGTGTGGTGAAGGGCTGGGCCTGGTGAAGAAAACTGGTTGCGGGGGCTGGGGCATGCCTGACATGGTGCGGGTTTCCGTAACATCCGTGAGGCTCCCGTGACGATTTACTTCTATGGCGCCGATGAAGTCCCTTACGGGTGCTTCTCAAACTTCTCCGATCACGGCTTCGACCTCGACGGGGTGTGGTGGCCGACCTCGGAGCACTATTTCCAGGCGCAGAAGTTCAAGGGCACCCGCCACGCGGATCTCATCCGGCGTGCGCGCACGCCGCTGCGGGCAGCAGAGCTGGGCCGCGACTCGTCAAAACCTCTGCGGAGGGACTGGGAACGGGTCAAGGACGGCGTGATGCGCCGTGCGGTGGCAACCAAGTTCCGCGCGCATGCCGATATCCGTGACATTCTGCTGTCCACCGGTGAGGAAGAGATCGTCGAAGACACCACCACCGATCACTACTGGGGTCGGGGCAGGACCGGGAACGGCAAGAACATGCTCGGGCGGATTCTGGTGCGCACCCGTAACCAGCTGCGCGCCGAACTCGCCGAAGCCCCTGACAGCGACGGCCGCCGCCCGAGGCGGTGATCCTGGAAGCCTGCGGGGTGTGCCGCACGCGCAGGACGGCTCAGGCCACCGACTCCAGGATGGGGCGCCCTCCCCAGCGGATGCCCTTCTCCCTGCGGATGCGGGCGCGTTCTCGGCGTTGTGCGGCGAGTATGTCGGGGTGGCGGGCGTTGGTGTTGCGCCAGCGCAGGTGGCCGTGCAGGGTCCGGTTCTGCACTGGGTGGTATCGCACCGAACTCGTGCTGCCCAGGCGCACGATCCGCTGCAGCTTCTGCCCTTCCTGATCGGTCAGTCTGCGTGCACGGACAGGCGCGGTCACCGCGCCTCCAGCGGTCGGGTCGGACGTCACCACACACCCAACCGCTGCAACGACCACCCCGGCGAACCTGTGCGGTCACAGCACTAGCTGGAACTGGTGCGGGCTTGGGCCCGGGCGAGAAGGCTCGGGTCATGGGCGTTGACGAGCATCAGGTCGTGGTCACCGGCCCGCCACAGTTCGGCGAGCCGCTGGTGGTTGGCCTGCACCTTGCGCCAGTCGTGGGCGACGGCGCGTTCCATCGCGAGCAGCGACTTCGGTGCTTTCGCGGCACCGCCGACCTGGCCGTGGTGGTAGAACGCGTCACCGGCGTGGAGCACCCAGTGATCGCCGGCATCGACGGCAATCGCTGCGTGCCCGCGGGTGTGTCCGGGAAGGCTGATCAGCACGATGTCGGGCGAGATCTCGGTGAGTTCGGTGGCGGCCGCGAAACCGCGCCACGACTCGCCCCGTTCGGGAGCGTGGCGGACGAGGGTCGGACCGTGGACGCGTTGGGCGGGTTTGTAGCGTCCCTTCTCGATCCGCGTGGCCGGGTGGAGCGCTGCTGTGGCTTCAGCGTCGGTGAGGTGGACGCGTGCCCATGGGAAGTCGGCCAGTCCCCCGACGTGGTCGGCGTCGAAATGGGTCAGTACGACGTCGCGCACGTCCCTCGGGTCGAAACCCAGGGACTCCACCTGGCGGACGGCGGCCTCGGCGTCGTCGAACGCGGGGCGCACGAAGTGCCGGGCCGGTCCGAACCGCCGGCCGGGTGCGGCCCGGTCGAGGAGACCGAGACCGGTGTCGCACAGTACGAGTCCGGTGCCGGTCTCGATGAGCAGCACGTGGCAGACCAGCCCCTCGGGTGCGCCCCAGGGACGCATGGTGCCGCAGTTCAGATGGTGGACCTTCACCCGAATGCCTCCATCATCTCGGCCATGGCGGCGGGGTCGCCGCCGATGAGACCGGCGTCGATCTCCTGGATCGGGTTGGTCCCGTCCCAGTGGGCGGCGGCCAGCTTGATCAAGTCGAAGATGAACTTCTTGCTGCCCCCGGCATCGGATATCTCGATGACGGTGCCGGGATGGTGCTCGGTCTGCAGATAGGCGAACCGGCCGTCGGCTCCGCCGATCCGGCCCTCCTGCCCGACGGTGAATCCGGCGGCGAGGGCGCGGTCGTAGAGGTCCTGGTAGTTCTCGCTCCAGTAGGCGATGTGCTGGACGCCTTCGTTGCCTTCGGCGAGGAAGTCGCGGTACATCGAGGGTGCGTCATCGACCGGGGTGATGAGCTCGATCTGGATGTCGCCGCTGTTGGCGACGGCCACGTCCATGGTCATGTCGGAGGGCTCGCCCCGGTAGGTGAAGTGTCCGGGCTTGACGCCCTTGAGGTAGAACCAGGGGCCGATGCCGGCCTTGGTGAAGTTCTCCATCGATGCCTGGATGTCGCGTACGACATAGCCGATCTGCGCGATGCTGCCGAAGATGTTCGCGACCGTGCTGGGGGTGGGCACCGGCTCGGTGTGGGCATCGGCGAAGGAGATGACGATCTTGCCGGTGGCGGCGTTGCCGCGAAGCCGGTCGGCCGCCTCCTTGGCTCGTGCCACCGGGTAGACGGTGTCGACGCATGGGGCGATCTTTCCGCCTGCGACCGCGGGCAGGACTTCCTCGCCCAGTGCGGCGACGACCTCGCCGAGTTCGGCGCGGGTGCGGATGCTGAAGGTGGTGCCGATCAGCTTCTGGCGGCGGAAGGCGACGGTGTCCAGGTCGAGGGTGGTCGTGGGTCCGGCGAGCCGTCCGATGCTGATGATGGTGCCGCCGATCGCAGTGGCCGACGGAAGTACCGCGAACAGCTCTCCGCCGACGTGATCGAGGGTGATGTCGGCGCCCTGTCCGTCGGTGGCGGCGAGGACGGCTGCGGCAAGGTTCTCGTCGGTGGTGTCGACGGCGATGTCCGCTCCCGCGTCCAGCAGTGCGGTGCGTTTGGCGTCGCTGGTCGTTGTGGCGATGACCGTGCCGGCCCCGAGCGCCTTGGCGAGCTGGATGCCGATCAGTCCGATCGAACTGGTTCCGCCGACGATCAGGACGGACTTGCCGGCGGTGAACCCGCCCTGGGTGACCAGCGCGTCGTGCTCGGTGACGAGGCCGACGGGCAGGGCCGCGGCCTCCTCGAAACTGAGCCGGTCCGGGATCGGGACGACCAGGCGCGGGTGGCACAGGGCGTAGTCGGCGAACCCGCCGACGGTGATGCCCATGACCCGGGTTCCCGCGGGCAGGTGGGGTGCCAGCAGGCTCCCGGTCTCGACGACGCCGGCGACCTCCATCCCGGCGGTGAAGGGGCCCTCGCTTTGGGAATTGGCGGTGTAGGACCCTTCGAGGGCGTAGAGGTCGGCCCGGTTCAGACCGGCGGCGTGGACCTGGATCCGGATGGCTCCCAGCTGTGAGGGCAGCTCGGTCTCTTCCAGGTTCCAGTCGGCTCCCCGGCCGCCGATGAGTGCGCGCATGGTGGCCGATGTCGTCGTCGTGGTCGTCGGGGTCATGGGAGATCTCCCTTGATCGGTGGTGTCAGCGGACGAAGTGGCGTCAACGGACGAAGTCGGGCGGTGTGGTCTCGAGCAGGCGCGGGTCGGGCGCGTCGCCGGACATCGCGAGGAGACCTTTGAGGATGCGGCCGAGCTTGAGCAGGCCCCTGGGGCTGCGCTTGTCGACGCCGCCGATGAGCTGCTTGACGATGGTGAGCCGGTCGAAGTAGATCCGTTCGGTGACGAGGTTCTCGTGCTCGTCGAAGATGAAGTACGCCGTCATGCGGGTGCGGTGCCTCGACCCGGTCGGCGGTATCTTGCCGAGCGGCCCCTTGTGGGTGCCCAGCAGCCAGAACTCCACGATCACGGCGTCGACGCCGTGTCGGAACGCGATGATCTCGTGGTCCTGGTCGGGGAACGCCAGGCGCGTGTCGTGGTAGTACTCGCGGACCTCTTCGTTGCCGTCGTGGACGGCCATCTGGGAGATCAGTTCGTAGTGCGGATGCGGGAACGTCGCCAGCGTGGCGTCCCAGTCCTGGCGGACCTCGTCGTGGAAGTGGTCGAGCACGAGCTTCTCGCGGGCGCGCAGGACGTCTTCGGACGGCAGGACGAATCGCGACACGGTGTGCCTCCTCAAGCCGGCTGGATGCCGTGGGTGATGTGGCCGTGGCTGAAGGTGGGGGTGGTTCCGGGGTTGGTCCAGGCACCGGTCAGCTCACTGGAGGGGAAGAACTGCACGAACCGGGGGTCGGCCTGGCTGCGGTCGGCCAGTGCCTTCTCCAGGACGATCGAGTTGTACTGATCGGCGGTCGTCTCGATCGTGTTGGCGTTGAGGACCGCCTCCTGCTGCCACTGCTGCGCCCACTTGGCGATGCCCGGCAGCCTGGAGTGTTCGGGGGCGAGGGCTTCGGCGGCGATGACGTTCTCGCTGCTGACCCAGATGCCGGTCGAGGTGTTGACGACGAGACTCTGGTTGCCGAAGACGTGCCCCGGTGTCTTGATCACGGCCACGCCCGGGCCGAGGACGACCGAACCGCTGATCGGCAGGAATGCCTCGGGCGGGACGTCGCGGTAGGCGGCCGGCTGGTACCAGGGCTTCTGCAGCGGGTGCAGCTCCGCCATACCGGCCAGCTCGTCGCGCTGGACGATGACCTTGGCGTTGGGAAACGCGGCCTGCGGGTGTGCGTCGAGGTCGTCCTGGTGGGTGATCGTGCCGATCCAGCGGCGCAGGTCCTGGGTGTGCAGGTGATCGAACATCAGGTAGTCGACGTCGCCAGGCTGGATGCCGAGGCGCGCGAGGTGCCCGAGTACGGTGCCGTGCTCGCGGACCATCTGCCGCTGCAGGACGCCTGGCGTCTTCCGGGTGAGGTTGTCGAAGTACGGCGTGCAGCGGCCCAGTTCGACGTCACTCGGCTCGAAGAGCAGCACCCGTGGGCGCCCGTCGCTCTCGTGCCATCGGATCACCAGCATGCGGTTGGTGATCGACAGGAACGGGGCGATCGCACGCGATGCGCGGAACAGGCCGAACCGTGTGGGGTACGGCAACGTGACCAGATCGCACGTGACGATGCTGTCCGGCATGCCCGTCAGGGCGAACTCGCCGCGAAACGCCCTGGCCTGGGCACGGGACGTCCGCAAGCGGACGCCCGGCGGTTCGTCCGACCTCGACAGGTCGGACAGGGTGTCGACGCCGACCCCGATCGTCGACAGGTCGGCCACGTCGACAGGACCCCACGGAAACTGCATCGCTGATCCCCTCTTTTTACCCACGGCGTGGGTATTCATCGAGATCCTCAATATACCCACGTTGTGGATTAATGCAATGGAGGGCATCATGAGGTCATGACCGCGCCACGAGAGCCCCGACGGGGCCGTCCCCCCAAGGGATCGCCGCAGCTGACCCGCGACGCGATCGTCACGGCCACTCTCAAGGTCATCGACCTCGACGGCATCGACGCGGTCTCCATGCGCGCTGTCGCCGGAATCCTCGGCGTCGACCCGAAGAGCCTCTACAACCACGTCGCGGGCAAGGACGGCCTTCTCGACGCGGTGGCCGAACAGATCCTCGGGTCGATGCGCCTGCCCGAGCTCACCGGCGACCTGCGCGGCGACCTGCTGGCCATCGGCCACGCGTTCCGCGACCGCGCCCTGGCCCACCCCCAGGCCGCACCGCTCGTACTCACCCGCCAACTCGCCTCGTTCGAGGGACTCGCCCCCGTTGACGCGGTCCTGACCGTGCTGCACGACGCAGGCTGCCCGCGACGCGACGCCGTCCCGATACTGCGCAGCCTGGTCGCCACACTGATCGGCACCCTGCTCCGCGAGGTGCACGCGGGACCCACCTACGGCACGACCGACGCTCCCGGCATCGCACAACGCCAGGCCGCACTGGAGCAGTCAGGTCTCCCGCGGCTCGCCGAAGCCGCCGCCGACCTTGCGCGCTTCGACAGCGACGCCGAGTTCGAGTTCACCCTCAACCTCGCCCTCGACGCCGTCGAGGCACGCCTCGCCACGACGTCGTAGCCCAACGCGGCGCGGCACGCCGGCCACGGACAGGACTCCGTCATCGAATCGCGCAGGGCGAGTGACTGAACTCGGCGTCCGACGGCACGGCGAGCGCACGTTCGCCGATTCCGGGCTCGGCTCCGGCGACCTCTCTCACGGCCATGCCCAGGACAAGCACCACGAGCCGGTCGAGAAGCGGGCGTGGCGGAGACACGGGGTCCTGAAAGGGCCGCGGCTCAGGACAGGGTGGAGTCGTCACGGCCGAGGCCCATTTTGTGGGGGCGTCCCTCCAACAGGAGCAGGGCGAGGGCGACGACCGGATCGAGTGCGGCATCGCTGCGCGTGTCGAAGACGCGGGCGCCGCCGTCGCCTCTGGACCGTTCCCGGACGCGCAGGACGGTGCGCTCACCAGAGGTCACCGTGAAGAGCAGCTTGGGCCAGAACCATCGGCGGTGGATGCGGTACTCCTGGGACCACAGCCGCACGGTGTTCCCCAGACGCTCGCCCACTTGCCGCCTCTGCAGTCTGTCGGCGTACAGCAGGGCCGACCCGCTGCTGAAGTCGACCTGCAGCCGGGGATCGCCGCTCCCCGACGGATCCGAGCCGCGCCAGATGGCCTGCCGTTGATGGCCGGCCTGCATCGAGACCACCGACGCCGGTTCGCCGGATATCCGTAGCGTCGTGGTCAGTCTGGTCATTTCGGCCCGGCCCGGCCGCAGTTCATCGGTCATAAGTGCCAAACTCCCGCCGGTGGATGGGGACTGCGCCTCGGTGCGGACGACTACGGGAGTCTCCCGCCGTCACTCCGGGGTCGGCCGGCCCGGCAGGATCCGGTCGGGTACGCCGGCGGTGACGGCCTCGCGCGTCGCGTACACCCGCAGGTTCTCACCGGCCAGGACCACCTGGGGATCGGTCCATCTCTCGTGGGACTCCGGGATCAACACCCGGGTAGAGCCATGGACGGCGTCGTGGATCAGCACGGAGACAATCCCGGTGACCAGCGTCCCCGGCCCGTACGACTGCCGGGGATGGTCGTCCGGCCCCTCCGCCCGCGCCACCAGGAACCTGCCGTCGAGCCAGTGCCCGTACGAGTCCAACCCGACCCCGGAACCGACCGGGACACCGTCCACCCACAGCCGCACCGCCGACGCCGCCGTGTCGCGCCAGAACACCGCGCGATGCCGGTCGCCGCCACCGCTGAATCGCACATGGGCCTCGAAGTCGCCCCGGAAACCGTGGAATCCGCCACAGGCACCCTGGACCGGACCCTCACGCTCACCGCGCAGAACCTCCCCGGCGGCCGACGGCGCGACAGGATCCAGACGGCACACCGACGGCTCACGGCAGACACGGTCCATGCGTCGCGTGCACCCGAATCCAGCCGCCGCGCAGTCGCGCGGGGAGGCGGCGGACAGCAGGGCGGCCAGACGCTCCCCGTAGGCCTCCCGGCCGACCCGGTGCATCCCGTCCCGCGCCTGCTGCCACCACGCGAGCAGTTCGCCTCCCTGCGGCGACTGCCGCAACCACTCGCCCCACGCCTCGTCCCACACCACTGGCATCCCCTCGCGAGCTCCACGCCACCCACCCCGCCATGACGTCGCTTCTCCTGGTGAGGAACGTACCGTCGACATCCGCGCACCAGTCCACCGGACCGGAAAGACGGAAAAACGGCCGCTGTCCGGCACGGCAGTTGGCCGCGCTCTACCGTGAGCGCTGGGAGATCGAATCCGTCTTCGCCGAGATCAAGACCTGCCGACGCGGCGCGAAGGTGGTCCTCAGCGGCAAGACACCCGACGACGTCCTCCAACAGATCTGGGCTCATCTCCTGGTCCACCACGCGCTGCGGGAACTGGTGCCGAGAACCGCAGCCACCCGTCAACTCGGCCCGGACCGGATCTCTTTCACCGAAACTCTGCGCTCCGCCCGCCGCAGTGTGACCGTCACCCCGGGCAGCTTTTCCCCTGAACTCCTGGCCAAAGCACCGCAAGTACTCCAAGAGGACCTGCTGGAACGACCCCTGCCCGTCAGACCCGTAAAGCAAGGCATTGCCTCTGAACCCTGGATCGGTCCTGCGCCGCGCCGTGGGCGTCGTCACCCCACTTCGTGGTCATCTTCGAACAGGAAGAGGTCGACGTTGCCGACGCCGATCGTCCCCTCCGGCCATGACTCCCGGAGCCGTTCCACGACCTCGCGATGTGTCGCCAGATGTGCTGCCGCGAGCACCTGCGCGGCGGCGACTTGGAGCGTGACGTCGTCCGACTCGGCGAGACTCAGCGCGATCTCCGAGCCCCGCGCGCAGTCCGCGTACCTGAGGGCTTGCAGTACCTCGGCGCGCGTACTCGGGCTCAACGAATCGTCCGCCGCCCGTCGCCCGATCGCCTCGACCAAGCGGGGCTCGGGCACCGCGGCGAACTCGAACGGCCGGTGCGCCGCCATCGACGCCGCGGCCAGGACCTCGGGCTCGGGCGAGCGCTCGATCACATCCGCGATGAGATCCGCGTCCTGCACGTCGGCCAGGTTCATCATGGCCATGAGCGCACTCGCGTGGTCGGCCTCGTCGTGCACGGTCCCGCACTCGCGGGCCTTCATCGGCGGGTGCGAGAGCAACCAGCGGGCCCGCTCCAAGACCTCCGCCGAGACGGACTCGGCAGGGTTGTCAGGACCCCATCTGCTTTCGGCCTCGGAGTACTGGTATCGGGCGAGAGCGATGCTGACCGGCACACGCTTCCCGCTTCGAAGGAGCTTGAAGAAGGCTTCGGTGAACTCCGGGCCACTCGAGTGGCGCACCAACATGTCGCGCGCGGTCGCCATTTCGGGGTCGGACAGGGGCGTCGAGTCCCAGTAGTACGTCGTCACAGCGGCGAGAATCGCACGGTTCCCACCATCGCCGCCATCCCGCCCGAGCCCCTGAAAGGCCAACGCGGCCCCGTACTGGACGTGGCCGGATCTGCCGTCGGCAGAACGGTCTCGGCGTTCGGGCTTCGGGGTGCTTGAGTGGCGGGATGGAGATGCTGATTCTGGGCGGTACGGCCTGGGTGGGCCGGGAGTTGTCCCGGCAGGCGATCGAACGCGGCCACGCGGTGACGTGCCTGGCGCGCGGTGAGAGCGGGGACGTCGCGGACGGCGCGCGGCTCGTGGCCGCCGACCGGCGCGATCCTTCGGCGTACGAACCCCTGCTCGACCGGGAATGGGACGCGGTCGTCGAAGTGTCCTGGCAGCCTGCCTTCGTTCGTGAAGCGGTCGACGCACTGGGTGGCAGGGCCCGGCACTGGGCCTATGTCTCCTCCGTCAGTGCCTACGCCGGCCATGCCTCACCGGGTGCGGACGAGTCCGCGGCCCTCCTCGCTCCGACGGACCAGAGCGAGGTCGACGGCGCGTTGTACGGCGAGGCCAAGGTCGCCTGCGAGCAGGCGACGGCGAGCGTCGTGGGCGACCGTCTCCTCATCGCCCGCGCCGGTCTCATCGGCGGCCCCGGCGATCACAGCGGACGCTCCGGCTACTGGGTCGCCCGTGCCGCTCGCGATCGGCAGGGGCCGATGCTGGTTCCCGACACACCGGACATGCCGACCCAGGCGGTCGACGTACGGGACCTCACCGCCTGGCTGCTCGACGCCGCGGAGGCGGGAAGCACCGGAACCTACGACGCCGTCGGCCCGGTCATCCCCTTGCACGAGTGGATCGAACTGTCCCGCACCATCGGCGGGCACACCGCTCCGCTGGTCACCGCCGACTCGGCGTGGCTGCTGGCGAACGGCGTGACCGAGTTCATGGGCCCCGAGTCCCTGCCGATGTGGGCGGTCGAGCCGGGCTGGGAAGGCTTCTCGGCCCGGACCGGGTCTGCGGCGAGCGCCGCGGGGTTGCGGCACCGGTCCCGATCGGAGCTGCTGGCCGACACGCTGCGCTGGGAGCGCGAGCAGGGTCTCGACCGGACGAGGCGCGCCGGCCTCAGCGCCCAGCGCGAGCGTGAGCTGCTCGACGCTCTCGGCTGAGGGCCCTGCGGTGGCCGACCCCATGAAGGAGGAGGGACGCGTCGACGGCACCCGCCAAGTAGTGAACCGGTCGGTTTCCTGACTGGTGGGTCGTGGCGGTTGGCTGTGTTGAACGCGAAGGGATCCGCGTGTCTCTGCGCTGTACCGTTTTCACAGACGATCACCGGGAGGGGCCGGATGACAGACGGTCTTCAGTTCAGTTGGGAACTGAGTGGCAGCGGCTGGGCAACGTGCCTCATCAAGGATCGTTCTTCGGAGCGGAAGGACATCGTCAGCTACTGCACGGATGCTCTTGCCGACTTGCTCCACGGCATGGCGGGCCTGTACGGCCTCCTACCCGTCCAGCGCTTCTCCTTCGACCTTGAACCGGCTGAAGTGAGGTGGGTCCTGCGACGCAGGGGGTCGGAGGTCGATGTGGCGATCTACCGCTTCCCTGACATGTCCGCGAGCTTCGACGTTCCCGACCGGAAGGGCACGCTCGTCTGGACCTCTACGCAGCCGCGAGACCTTCTCGGTCACGTCGTCGTGGAAGCCGCTCAGTCAGTACTGCTGGCCCATGGCGAGGACGGCTATCGGGCGAAGTGGGTGCGGCATCCCTTTCCCATCGCTGCCCTGCAAGACCTCCGTCGGCTGCACATCCAGCACGACAGGTGTGAACTGCAGCATGGCGTTGCCGTTTCGTAGGCTGCCGAACGCTTCCCGGAGCAGGATGGGGTGGTGATCCGCCACGACCCTGAGATACAGGATCTGTTCCGCCTCTATTGCGCCCCCGCGCGGCGCTGTCTGAAGCTCGACGGAGCGGTACTTCACATGCCGCGCGAGGAGTACGAGCCGTTCGTTCATGCCCTGGCCGCTGATGCAAAGGCTGTTTCCGACGCCGAGCTCACCACCCTCTTCGAAGGCAGCCGGCGAGAGCGGCGCACCGCGGCATGGCTCGCCGCCGTCTCGCGCCGTGGCCACTTCCGCGAGCATCTGCGAGCGCTGCTGCTGGAGAGCGAGGTCTGCTGCGCGGGTGGGGCCTACTGCGTGGCGCTGGCGAGTTTCGGCACCGCACGGGACGCCGACCTGCTCGCCGCTTACCCGGATCGCTACCTGCGCCGGCCCTACCTCGCCCACGACCAGCCGACAGCCATGGGCGCCCTGGCATACGCCGACCCTCACCGTCTGGCTCCGAACGTGAACTCCTACGCGACCC
Source organism: Streptomyces sp. NPDC021080 (assembly GCF_044333225.1). Classification (NCBI taxonomy): domain Bacteria; kingdom Bacillati; phylum Actinomycetota; class Actinomycetes; order Kitasatosporales; family Streptomycetaceae; genus Streptomyces; species Streptomyces sp. NPDC021080. The sequence continues at coordinate 25,821 of NZ_JBIRQM010000025.1, forward strand.
AGCAGTAGACGCCCTGGCCCTGGCGACAAGCACTGCTGACGAGGGCCGCCAGGTCACTCATGATCGCGTCGGCGATGTCCACGTCGATGTTCTCTCCTTCCTCCGCACGGAGCTGAACCCATGAGGCAGCGACCTCACGCAACCTGGGGCGCTCGGCATCCGCAAGCGCAGTCGACAGACCGGGCGAGATCGCGAAGACGACACATCCGCCGTGGTCCTCTCCTGCAACGATGCGCGGCTCGCCGGCTTCGACAAGATCCTCGAAGCTGCCGTCGGCAAGAAGGCATTCCCACTCGACCACCGCCTCCTCAGGATCGAAGTTGCCAAAGGAGAGCGACTCGAATGCCGGCCCTGGTCCGGTCTGAAGGGTCAAAGCCGCTGACGCATCGTCCGGCGCCACGAAGAACTTGACGATGATGCTCACCCGAGCATCATCCCTGACTGCCCACACGCGTGATCGGCCGGACAAGTCCTGGCGGATCACGACGGCTCCAACCGGGTTGACGGCCGTCCTCATCACCCCTGGAGGGTCGCAACACCACCTACTGGCAGACCGTCGAGTTCTGGATCAAGTCCTCATCACCCCTGGAGGGGTCGCAACCCCGTCGATACGGATCAGCAGTCGGAGGACGGTCGCCTCGGCCGAGGCCATGCGCCGGGTCGGGGCGCACACCGAGCCGTTCCAGCACGTATGGCGGCGCGCCCGCGATCCACTCGCCGACCGCCATCAGCGAGGTCGCCCCTGCCAGTACCACGCACGCGGTCAACACGAGGACGACGGCCGGCCCAGGTGCCGCACGCCGCGTGGGTCGCACGGGTCCGGCACCTGGGCCGACCGCTCCAGCAGATCGGGTACCTCTCCGGGCCCGATGTCGGTGCGAGGAGACGCAAGGACTCCAGGGCGCAACAGACGTGGGGGGAACCACCCGCTCGCCTGCTCTTCAGCTCAAGTGATCACGAAACGGACGCCCGCCGACTACATCAAAGCCCTGGGTTTCAGGCCGCCACGCGGACCGCACGAGTGCGCGGTCCGGCGGTGGAGGGCGTCGGCAAGCCCGAGTAGGTCCCGTCGGCCTGCCGGGCGCGCTGCCGGAACGCGCCGCTTCCGGTGGACCGGTCGGTCCGCGGTACGGACCCTCCGGTGGACCGGTCAGTCCGCCGTACGGACCCGCGTCTCCTGCTCGGCCACCGGTGAGGCCTGCGTGATCACTTCGGAGCGCCGTCGGCCCCGGTCCATGACACCGCCCGTGAAGGCGAGGCCCAGACCGGCCACGGCGAGCGCCGCGCCGACCAGGTTGGGCGCCGCCCAGCCCCAGCCGGCCGAGATGACCAGGCCGCCGAGCCAGGCGCCACCGGCGTTGGCGAGGTTGAAGGCCGAGTGGTTGGAGGCCGCCGCCATCGTCGGGGCGTTCTTCGCCTTGGCCATGAGCAGCATCTGGATCGGTGTGGTGATGAGGGAGCCCATCGCACCGATGAACGTGATCATCAGCAGGGCGGGCACGGTGCTGTGGACCGCGAAGTAGAACGCCACCAGGGCCGCGGCGAGCAGGATGAGGCCCCAGTACATCGTCGGGCGCAACGCGCGGTCGGTGAGCGGTCCGGCGATCAGGGTGCCGAGCGTCATGCCGACGCCGTAGAGCGCGAGGACCCAGGTGGTCGACGTGCCGGAGAGCCCGGTCAGGTGGGTGAGCATCGGTACGAGGTAGCTGTAGACGGCGAAGAATCCACCGAAGCCCACGACGGCCGTGGCCAGCCCGATGACGACCTGCTTGTTGCCCATGGCCCGCAGCTCGTGCCGGATGCCGGACTGGTCTCCGCGCGGCTGGTGGGGGACGAAGGCGGCCAGCGCGGCCAGCGCGACGAGGCCGATGACGGCGACCGCGCCGTAGGCGGAGCGCCAGCCCAGATGCTGTCCGAGGGCCGTGGCGGCCGGAACCCCGACGATGTTGGCGATGGTGAGTCCGAGGAACATCTTCGAGACGGCGCGTGCCGCCCGCTCCGGCGCGACCAGTCGCGAGGCGACGACGGCGCCGACGCCGAACAGCGCGCCGTGCGGCAGCCCCGCCAGGAAGCGGGCGGCGAAGAGCGTGCCGAAGTCGGGGGCGAAGGCGGACGCCGTGTTGCCGATCACGAACAGACCGGTCAGGAGCAGCAGCAGCCGCTTGTGCGGGACGCGCGCGCATATGCCCGTCAGCAGCGGCGCGCCGACGACGACACCGAGCGCGTACGCCGACACGACGTTGCCGGCGTGCGGTACGGACACACCGATCCCGTCGGCGATCTGGGGCAGCAGCCCCATCGTGGCGAACTCGGTCGTGCCGATGCCGAACGCGACGACGGCCAGGGCCAGCAGAGCCAAGGGCATGGTGCAGGAGAACCTTTCGGAGACAACGGGCCGGAGGCCAGGAGCGGGGCGGTGCGGACTCGTCCGCTCGGGGAGTGCAGCAATGGCGCCAAGGCATCCATTCCAAGATCGCCCCGCGATGTGCGGCATCGGGCCGGGCCCGGGCCCTCTGGCCGCGGCGGTCGGCCCCGGCCGGTGAGCAAGGATAGCTGCTGGGGCCACACATCCGTCCGGACAGGGACCACCGCCCGGACGCGCCACGAACCCCGGACCACGGACCACGGACCACGGACCACGGACTACGGACTACGGGCAGGGCTACGGGCAGGAGCTCGTACGACCGCACACCGCGACGGCGGCCGATGGGGATCGGCCGCCGTCGCCTGTGCGTGCCAGTCGGTGAGAGACGTTCCTCACCAAGGTGCCGGGGCCGGTGGCGGGACCACCGGCGGCCGGTCGTCGCAGGTGATGGTGTTCGGCAGTTCCCAGGACGCCAGCCAGGGGCCGGTCGTGCCGCCTCCGTCGTTGCCGCCGAGGTCGTCGACCGCGAATTCGGATCCGGAGGCCGGGAAATTGAACGCCCCGCAGTTGTTGATCCCGACCGCGCCGACGTTACGGACGTCCACGTTCTCGAAGGACGCCGAACCGGCGGAGCGGGCGCTGAGCACGGAGGTGCCGGTGCCGTCCACGCGGATGTCCTTGAAGCGGACGCCCCGGATCGCGTACTTGTCCTTCACCGGGAAGTCGGAGACGAGCATGACCGCGTTGTAGGTGTTGTCGAGGAAGTGGTCTCCGGTGACCTCGATGTCGGCGTCGATGTCCCGCTCCAGGGCGTAGAACCAGATGGCTCCGAGGCCGATCTTCCAGTTGAGCTCGAAGGGTCCCGAACGGACTGTCGTGTTGTCCGTGATCCGCAGGTGTCCGGTGAACGGCTGCGCACCGAACCGGGAGCCGACCTGGATGGCGCTGCCTTCCCTGACGGGGTCGGCTATGAGGTTGCCGGTGACCGTGTTGTCGGTGCCGCCGTAGAGAGCGATGCCGTTGGCGAGGACCGGGGTCTGCACGGTGTTGTGGGCGAAGACGTTGCGCGCGTCGCCGGTCTTCTCCGACCACATGGCCAGGCCGTCGTCGCCGGTGTTGCGGACGAAGGTGTCCGAGACGCTGGAGTCGGTGACACCGGTGTGGAAGTTGACGCCGTCGGCGATCTGGTCGGCGATCACGGTGCGGGTGACCCGCAGGCGGGTCATGGGGCCGTCGAACCACATGCCGACCTTGGTGTGGTGGAGGTAGAGGCCGTCGATCGTCGAGTCGCCGAGCGCCCCGCCGATGGCGTTGACCTGGTCGGTGTCGACACGTTCGCGTACGTCGCCCTCGACGGCGAAGCCCGACAGGTGGACGCCGTGGCTGCCGCCGTCCGCCGCGTCCTTGCCGTAGAAACCGACGCCGGTGTGGACCGAGCCGTCGGGGGCGGGGGTGTCGAGGGTGACCTGGTGCCCCTTGACGATCGTGTACCAGCTGCCGGCCCCGACGATCGTCACGTCGTCCACGACGATGTGACGGTTCACCTGGTACGTGCCCGGTGGCACGTAGACCTTGAGGTGCCGCTTCTTCGCGTAGGAGATGGCCCGGTCGAAGGCGTCGCCTGCCTCCCGCCGCCCGGTGGGGTCGGCCCCGAACGCGATGACGTTCACGGCGTGCTTCTCGACGTGCGGCGCGCCGACGAGTTGTGTGTCGAGCAGGTCGATCACGGTCCAGGCCGCGGTGCTGCTCTTGGGCGCGGTGAGGCGGACGGTGTCGCCGGCCGCGTACCGCTTGCCGAGCAGCAGCCGCTGTTCGTCGTAGAAGTGGCCGGGCCGGAACGGCTTGTCGACGGTGGGCGTTGGGGTGGTGGCGGCGGGAACGCATCCGCATTCGGTGATCCACCAGTCGGGGTGCAGCAGGTCGCCTTGAGGGGCGTTGCTGAACGGGTACTGGTTGTACAGCCAGGAGTACCGCGAGGTGAGCGTCATCGTCCTGTGGTGTCCGCCGTCCACGGAGACGTCGAGGGGCGCGGTGATGCCGCCGCCTTCGGGGGCGTCGGGGATGCTGTAGCGGACGGTGAGGGCGTTGGTGGCGCGCGGCAGGGTGAACTCGACGTACTGGCCCGGCTTCAGGCGCACCGCGGCGCGGCCGGACGCCTCGGAGGGCAGGGTGTAGGCGGTGCGGTCGGGGCCGATGACGGTGCCGTTCGTCGGCGCGCTTTCCGCCTCCTGTTCGGCGAAGTCCACCGTGGCGCCGCGCCCGGCTACGAGGGCGGGATCGAGCCCGGCCCGGGTCACCGCCGGGGCGCCGACGCCGCCACCGTGCCCCGGGGCCGCCGGGGCCGGAGCTCCGAGTCCGAGTACGAGTCCGGCGGCGGCCGCGGTCAGCGCCACGACCGTCCGGGCCGGTCTTCGCGCACGGCCCCGGTCCCGCTCGGCAGCCGCGTGGAGGGTGTGTCGCGCCATCGGAGTCTCGTTTCTTCAGGAGCGGAGGACACCGAGGGCAGCTCGGTGCGCGGCGGCACGGCGGTCAGGAGCCGTGCCGCTGCGTACCGGGACATTAGGGCGCGGCAGAACGACCGACAAGACGTCGGACACACATTTCCATCCATCAGTACAGATCCTGCAAGCCATAGTCGATTTCTTGCAGAGAGGTCTTACCCTCCGAGCAGACCGCCCTCACCACCGGACCGGACACTCCGGAATCCAGCCGCAGATCGTGATCACGAGTCGAGTCGTCGCGGCAGTGGCCGTGGGGCTCATCGCTCATTACGAGGAAAGGCTTACTGCCCGCCGAGTCGGAGTACAGCGACGACGTACAGGCTCCCGGACACCGTCAGAGGCAGAGGGGCCAGAAGATCTGCTGCCCATGAATCGAACGCCGGCACTCCTGCGTGACCGTCACGAAATGTGGGCCACAGCCCGAAGCTGCACACCGCGGTCTGCTCCGGCAAGGTCACTTCGCCGCCGCGCAGCAGGCCATCGTCACCGACTGGACGACCGCGCTCAGCCGCCTCGGCCTGATCTGAACAGATACCACCGCAGGCCCGGGCCCCCGCCATGACGGTCGGCGGCCGGGGCGCGGCGGTCAGAGGGTGTGGGCCTCAGCGAGGTAGCCCGAGACGGCCTGGGTGGTGGGGTGGTCGGGGCCGAGCGTCTTGGTGAGACCGTCGATCGCAGTTTCGTAGAGGGCGATGGCGCGGTCCAGGTCCCCGTCGGCCTGGTGCAGCCGGGCCAGGCCGCTGAGCGTGGTGAGGGTTTCGAAGTGGTTCGCGCCCAGCACCTGGGTGCGCCGGTCCAGTGCGGTGGTGAACAGCTCTCGGGCCCGGTCGAGGTCTCCCGCCTCCCGCCAGGCGGCGGCCAGGTTGTGAAGGTGGCGCAGGGCATCGGGACTGTCCGGCCCGGAGAGACGTTTTTGGCTGGTCAGCGCCTCCTCAAGCTGGGGGACGGCTGCCGCGGCGTCCCCCATCCGTAGGTGGCAGACCGCCAGGTTGGCCAGGGTGAGCAGGGTCGCGGGATGCCCGCTCCCGAGGACCTCACGGCGCTGTCCGAGGGTGGTCTCGAACAGCTCGACTGCCTGCTCCAGCTCCCCGGCGGACTCGTGGGCCGAGGCCATCATGTTCCGGCTCACCAGGGTGTCGACGTGGGTCCGGCCCAGGATCTGCTCGCGTTGGACCAGCGTCTTTCCGCACAGTTTTAGCGCGGTGTCGATCTCACCGTTCGTCAGGTGCAGGTTGGCAAGGTTGCTCTGGCTCAGCAGGGTGTCTGGGTGGTCCTCGCCCAGGATCGCCACCCGCCGCTCCAACACGTCCCGGTAGATGTCGGACGCTTCGTCGAGCCGACCGGCCGACTCCAGGGCGTAGCCCAGGTTGCCGAGACAGTCCACGGTGGTCGGGTGCTCACGCCCAAGGACGTCGGTCAGCTCGGCAAGTACCGCACGGTAGAGCGCGACCGATTCCTCGTACCGGCCGACGCTCTCATACGCCCCGGCAAGGTTGTTCCGCACCGAGGCCGCGCTCGGTATCGGCGGGGTCAGATCGTGCTCCCGGCGGACCAGGCGCTCCGGGTGCCGGAGCAGGTCCTCGTAGATCTCGATCGCCTGCTTGGGACGGCCACTGTCCTCGTACGCCAGGGCAAGGCCGTTGCGCAGGGTCAGGGTCCGGGCGTGCTCCGGGCCAAGGTGCTCGGCGGCGACAGCGGCGGCATCGATGAACTCCTCGACGGCGGAATCGAATCGGCCGCTGTCGTGGTGGGCGGAGGCAAGGTTGGCCCGGATGTTCAGGGCGGTGAGGTTGCCCGGGCCGAGTGCCCGGATGCTCCGCTCGCGAAGTTCTTCCAAGACCTCGACCGCTTCGCCGAGCTCGCCGGCCGCCGCTAGAGCGGAGGCGAGCGCGTTGCAGCCGATCAGGGCGATCCGGTGGTCGGGGCCGAAACCCGCCACGACCTGCTGCGAGTACGCCCGCAAGACCGGGAGGGCCCGGACGGTCTGGCCCTGGCCGCGCAGGTGCAGCGCGGTCTCGGCGAAGAGCCTGACCAGGTCCGGGCGGTAGGCCCCGGAGTCAGTGCCGGAGAGGGCGATCACATGCGGTGCGAGCAGGGCGAGTTGGGCCTGGTCCGGGGCGGCCTCGGTCCCGTCCGGATACACGGCTTCGAGCAGGACGCGCTCGGCCTGGGGCCGACCGCGTGGCGGCGCAGGGACGCTGCCCTCGGCCGCCTCCCGACCGGCTCGCCGGATCGCCCCGTCCCGCACCACGGTCTGCACCAGACGGTGGACGGAGACCGTCTCGTGAGTGAGGGCGACCATGCTGAAGCCGTTCAGCCGCCCCAGGGCACTGACCACCGGGAGCTTGCCAGGGGCGAGCGGGGCCAGCAGAGGCCGGGGGCAGCTGTCGGGGTCAAGCCAGGCCAGGACGTGGAGCAGCTCGACGGCCAGCGGGTCCGTCTCCTCCAACATGGCGAGGGTGAGCTTCCAGACCCGGGCCACCGTCTGCTCCTCGCCGGAGTGGTCCTGGGCGGCCTCGTCCAACTGCTCGGCGAGGCTGTCGCGGTAGAACTGGATGCTGGTCTGGGTCTGGGCCATGTAGGCGGCGGCCTGTTCCAGGGCCAGCGGCAAGTCGCCCAGTTCCTTCGCGAGCCGGCCCGCGTGCCACTCCTCCTCCAGGGAGCGGAAGGGCTCCCAGGCGTTGAGCAGCGCGACGGAGTCGGTGCGCGGTAGGACGTCCAGGCCGATCAGTGCCACCCGGCGTTTCCACCCGGTGGCGTGGCGGCTGGTGATCAGATGGTGCCCGCGCCCGAGGTCGCCCAGGTGCTGCCAGATCAGGTTCGGGTCCTCGACGTTGTTGTAGACCAGCAGCCAGTTGTCGTGCCGCTGGAGCCAGGACAGGGCCCAGGCGGTGAGCGCGCGCTCGGACGGCCGGGTGCCGACCCAGAACGGATTCAGCCGGACCGCGATGTCGGCGAGGGCGGCGTTGATGGCCCCGGGGCCGGCGGCATCGATCCACCAGGCCAGGTCGTAGGCGTGCCGGTGGGTCTGGGCGTACTGCACGGCCAGCTCGGTCTTGCCGATGCCGCCCAGGCCATGCACCACCACGACCGGGATGTGGACGCCGCCGGTGAGCCCGAGCAGCGCGGTCCGGATCGCTGCCAGCTCCTCCGCCCGGCCGGTGAAGGTCGTCTTCGGTGGGCGCAGGCGGGATTCGCCGCAGGCCTCGGTGTCGGCAGCCGAGCGGATTGCCGTCGGCGGGAGCACCGTGACATGGGTGGTCATCGGGGCGTAGTTGTCCCGGCCGACGGCCATCGACCCGAGACCAGCGGCGTACGCCGCGTAAGAGTCGGGTGTCTGAGGATCCGTCATTCGGAGCCTGCCAGGGACGTGGGGGTGAACGGCGTGGGCGTCGTGTTGACGTTGGTGGTGAGTGCGCCGTGGTTGTTCCTGCCGACGGCGATCCCACCCCTCTCGGCCGTGACCGTCACAACCGGGGCCGTGGCCGCGGCCGGGGGCAGCAGGGCGGCCAGCTCCGCCAGCAACTGCGGGTCGGATTTCAGGGCAAGCCTGATCTGGTAGCGCAGCGCACCCATCGCGTCCTCGCCGCCTGGCCGGGCCGCGTCGTCGAGGGACCTCTCCAACTCGGCCTGCTGGTCGGGGCTCCTGCGACGCCAGACCGCGCTGATGATCCGCTGCCCCAGGCTTACGGTCGCATCGGCCGCCGCGTCCTCGGCCCTCGTCAGCACCGCGGTGCCGTAGGCGCTCACGGCGGAGGCGACGGCCGGACCGGCCAGCGACATGAACGTCTCGGTGTCCATGATCCCCCCTAACTCCCCATGATCGCGCCGGAGATGCGCCATCACCCCGCAGCGTACGGACGCCGAGCGGGGAGGGTGGGAAAAGAGCCGGGTGGGTGCCAGGTGGCCACCGCTTGTGGTAGCCGAAGCTGCAAGAGTTGTCGATCGGACTGAGTTCGGTGGGGATGCCCTTCCTACAGGTCGGAGCGGGCCAGAGTGGTGGTGAGGGCCGGGCCGTCGGCGAGCAAGGTGACGCTGGCGGTGTAGGCGGACCAAGCGGTGGGGCGGGCGTCGGAGTCGGTGAGACAGCGCCAGGTGCCGTGCCATCATCTGGCCTCAGTACCGGCTCCGACCGGTCGATAGCCCGGTACGGACGCCGATCGGCTCGGAGTCGAGCAGGCCTTCGGTGTCCATCGCCGACGCGACTTCGGTGGCCGACGGGAGGGAGGGACCTTCGCGGCCCTGGCGGTTGAGCCGTGCTTCCGTCCGGGCATGGAGGCGGGGAAGGGGCGTGCGGGACGGTCTCGACGTACCCCTCGTGTGTCTCGGCCGCCGGACGCGGCGGGCGCTGTCGGGCCGGTGCCGGAGGCGAATGGGGGACGGCCCATGCCTCGGCGCGGGCGTCGAGGCATGGGCAGTGGTGAGGCCCCGGTGGGCGAGGCCCCGCCGGGGGTTCGGCTCCGGTCCGGAGAGCGAACGCAGTTGGACGTCAACTCCGTGAGGGGCCGCCCGCCTTGCGGATGGCCTCGTACGCGTCACGGATTCTGTCGGTTCGTCGGGCTCGGTCGCCCCGGACCAGAGTATTCCGGCGCAGACCGCCTCCACTGCCCGTCGCGGAGTCCGCCGCGAATGTGCAGGGTCTCCTGCCCGCGGTGCAGTTACTCGGCGAGGCCGAGGTCGACGGACTTCAGCCGGCCGTGGCCGTGGCACCGTGCGCCGTCACCTCATCGCCGGCTCCACATCACCTGTGCGAGCCGAACTCGCCATCTTCTCGGCAGCCGCAAGGGCGGTGAGGCCCTGGATCTCCTCCCCGGCCTCGATGACTGCACGCTTGACTTCAAGGGTCAGGCCGACCGACGTCTTGATGACGCCTCGCACCAGCGGTTTCGCCACTCTTTTGGCCAGGGGGGCCGCAATCACGCCGACGAGGAAGGGAGGAACAGCAGGGAGCATGTGTGAACCCTCTTCTTGTGTGCACAGCACGACTGCCGACGCCGCACGAGCCGATACCGTCCGGCCGACAAGGCTGGGCAGGAATGTCACCCCCACCAAAAACACGATAGTCGGACCTCGGCCGATGCGCCCGTAGACGCCGGCGCCGTTCATTCGGTCGGGTGGAAGCCCGCCGGAGCGGGCCGCGGCTGCGCAAGGGGATCAGAACGGCTTCGACGCCCCCGGCCCGCACTGGTCCAGCAGCGAGTCCACCACCTGCACGACGAAGTCGGGTACGCGATCCGGGAAGTCGTGGCCCGTTCCCTCCGGGGTGTAAACCCTCCGTCCCCTGCTGGAGGCCGCGAGGAACCGTTCTCTCACGGTGAGGAAGAAGTGCCGGAGCCGGGCGCTCTCCTCAGGATCGTCGACCGCGTCGAAGATCTCGCCACCGCCCGTCAGATCGCGTGGCGCCACGAGGAGGAGGGGCAGCGAGCCGAGCTCGCCGTCGTGTACGGCCGTCTGCCAGCCGTCTCTGGTGATGCCGTCCGGCGACAGCTCTCGCAGGATCGATGCCGCGGCGCAGCTCGCCTTGGTCCTGAGCTCGATCATGGCGAGAACCTGCGCCGGGTCGTCGGAGGTGTGTGTCTCCTCCTTGCCCGCGAGAGGGTGGAGGCCGAAGAGGTGCCGCAGCGCGAGGGCGGTCTGGTCCCTCGGGGCGCGTCGCAGGGCCGGAAGCGCCGGGCCGAAGGCGACGGCATCGGGCGGGGTGGGATCGAGCAGTACCAGACCGGCCACCAGGTCAGGGCGGCGTCTGGCGGCGTTGGCCATGAGCAGTCCCCCGAACGAGTGCCCCACGAAGACGTAGGGCCCCTTTTCACCGGCCCGTTCCAGCGCCGTGAGCAGTTCGACGGCTTCTGCCGCCGTCGTGCGCGGGAACGGGCCCGGGTCGCTCCAGCCGGACCCCGGACGGTCCACCAGGACCGAACGCATCTGTTCCCGCGCCAGCACGTGCAGCCGGTACATGGCGTATCCGCCGGCATGGCCGCCCGGCATCCAGACCACCGTGGGCCTCGGTCCGGCGTCTCCCTCGGCCAGGACATGCATGCGGTGGCCGCCCACGTCGACCATTCGTCCGGGTGGCGGATACCTCACGCGTATCCGGCCCACATGCACCAGATGGCGGAACGACCCGAGACCGAGTGCGAGGGCCACGGCCCACAGCGCGCCGCCGAGAATCCGCCGGCCGGTACCCCTGGACGCACACCGCGCACCCGCGGCCGCCGGCAGCAGGGCGATGCCCAGCCCGGCCCAGTCCCGGCTGAGCAGCCGGAGTATCGCGTCGGCGGCACGTCTTCCCGGTCGCATGGTCCCTTCTCCGTCCCAGCCTTCGCGGCCGCTGCCGGGGACACCGCACGTCTCAGCGACCGTTACGACCATCGTCCCCTGGGAACCCCGCGGGCGCCATGCGCGGTGCCGGGACCCCGCCTTCCGTCACAGCCGGGCAGCCACCGAGGTCACACGCGCGCAAGGCGTGCTGCCACGTCCGTGACCACTTCGGCTTCCTGGGCTGCGAGGTAGAAGTGATCCCCGGGGAACGGGCACAGCTCGAAGGAGCCCGGGGCGGTGAGGCCGGACCAGGCGAGGACCCCGTCGAGCGCGCAACTCGGATCGTCCTGGCCTACGTACGCGGTGATCGGCGCCTTGACCGGAGCCGGATTCGGGGGGTGGTAGCCCTCGATCAGCCGGTAGTCCGAACGGAGGGCGGGCAGCAGCAGGTCACGCAGCTCCGGGATGTCGTAGGCCTGCGAGTGCAGGTCTCCGAGCTGCCGGACGTGGGTGATCAGGGTTTCGTCGTCGGCGTCGTGCAGCGCGACGCGTTCGGCCCACCCGGGGGCTTCGTGTGCGGAGACCAGCAGGTGCTCGGGAACGATGCCGCGGGTCTCCAGCCGCAGGGCCACCTCGTAGGCGACGCAGGCGCCCATGCTGTGTCCGAAGAGCGCCAGCGGCCGGTCGAGCCAGGGCCGCAGTGCGTCCTCGATCGTGTCGGCCAGGGTGGCCATGTCCTCGATGCAGGCTTCCGCGAGCCGGTCCTGGCGGCCGGGGTACCGCACGGCGAGCACCTCGACGTCCCCCGGCAGCAGCGCGGGCCAGCCGTGGAACAGCTGTGCCGTGCCGCCGGCGTGCGGGAAACACACCAGTCGGATCCTGGGGTCCGCCGCACGCCGGTGAACACGGAACCACTTCTTCGCGTCGGTCGCAGACATCCGACCTGCCTCCATCAGGGTGTCGTGATGGCCGATACGGCGCAGCCCACCATGGCGCCGGCGGCGCGGCGGTCGCATGCGAGAGACCGGTCGGCCGGCGGGCTCAGTGCGCCTTGGCGGTGGTCGAATCGGCGCGACGGACCTTGGTGGCGGCCGAACCGGCGCCACGGGCCTTGCCGACGGGCTTGGTCTGACGGCCGGTCCGTCCTTCGTGGGCCTTTGCCGCTGCGGGCGCCGGCTCGGCGGCCGCTCCGGCCCGGCCCGCGAGGCCGTCCTCCGGGGCGCCGACGCCGTGTCCGGCTTCCGGTGCCGTCCGGGCCGCGCGCACCTCGGCAGTCGCCTCGGCAGCGAGGTCATGGATTCCCTCGCCGGCTTCGTGGACGGCTCTCTTGACCTCGATTCCGAGGCCCACCGACGCTTTGACGACCCCTCGCACCAGGGGCTTGCCCAGCCTCTTCACCAGGGATGCGGCGAGCAAACCGATCAGGAAGGGAGGTACTACAGGCGGCATGGCACAACATCCTTCTCTTCTGTCGAGGAGATGATGATCAGACGGACACACTCCGCTTCAGCGGACCCGCCCCCTCCATCACAGAGAGTATCCAAGGACGGGTGAGCGGCTACCAATTCCCTGTGGCCTTCACTCATTCGAGTAGAGCGGCTTTCCCTGGAAGCCTGTCCGGCCGTGTGCCCCGTGCATTTCTCTCTCCACCCGTCGGCGCAGGGCGGGAAACGGCAGTGTGCCGCCGGCCAGCACGGTCTCGTGAAAGGCGCGCACGTCGAACGCGGCGCCGGCGCCGCGTTCGCACGCTGCCCGCAATGCCGTGAACTCCGCATGACCCGCCCGGTACGTCAGCGCCTGCCCCGGCAGATCGGTCGCGTAGCGCAACGACTCGGTCGTGATCTGCCGTTCGGACTCGGCCGCCGCGTGGGCCCGCATGAAGGTGCGCGCCTCCTCCAGCGTCATCGTCCCGAGGTTGAGGCCGGTGTCGACGACGAGGCGCTGCGCGGTGAACCGTTCATGGGCCAGCCGTCCGTACGCGTCCCACGGGTCGTCGTACAGCCCCATCTCCCAGGCGAGCCCTGCCGCGTACTCCGCCCAGCCCTCCTCGAACCCGCTGAAGGCCGTCAGTTCGCGTCGCAGGTCGGGCAGCGCGGTGTTCTCGGCCTGGCGGGCGAGGTGGAAGTGATGTCCGGGCGACAGCTCGTGGTAGATGAGCGCGGCCGCGCCGAGCAGTGACCGGTGTGCCAGGTCCGAGGCGTTGTAGCGGTAGCGTCCCACCGGTTGCGCGGCGGTCGGCGGTTCGTAGTAGCCGAACGTCATCGACCCCTCCAGCGCCGGGTCGAGGCGGGCCACGTCGTAGGGGGCGCGGGGCAGGACCGCGAACCAGCGCGGCAGCAGCGGCGCGAGGCGGTCGAGGTGTCCGCGGTAGCGGGCTTCGACCTCCTCCGGGGTGGCGGCGTACAGGCGCGGCTCGGTCGCGAGCCGTTCGTTGAACTCCGCCTCCGTCCCCGCGAAACCGAGCGTGTCGCGCATCTCCCGCATCCGCTCGCCGAGTTCGCGGCAGTGCTCCCGGCCGAGTTCGTGGAGGCGTTCGGGTGGTGTGTCGCCGGACGTGTACGTCCTGACGAAGGCGCGGTACGCCGCCTCGCCTTCCGGGTAGCGGGCCCAGCCGACGGCCTGCGGTGCCCGCCGGAGGTAGTCCGGGTCGCCCACGAGGGCGACGAGACGGTCGAACGCCGGCTCCAGTTCGGTGGCCACGAGCCGCTCGACCGTGTCCCGCAGGTGCCCCCGGCTCGCCGCGTCGAGCCGGATGAGTCGCTCGGCGTCCGCCCGGACGTGCCCTGCCGACGAGGCCCGCAGACGGGTGAGCGTGGTGTGGACGCCGGTCAGGGCCGGAGCGGGGATGTGAAAGCCCCGCTCCGCCTGCCCGGCGACCTTGTCGCCGATCGTCGCGACGCAACGGGCCAGGTCCCCTACGAGGGTCACGTACCGGTCCACGTCGGCCCGGTGCTCGAAGCGGAACGGGCGGAAGACGGTGTCACCGTACTGCTGGAGGCGGAAGAGCTGGTACGGCGTGGCGGTGGGGGTGAGCCAGTGGAAACGTCCCGCCTCCGCTTCCTGTTCGGCCAGTGCCTGCAGGAAGCCCGCCGTGTCGGCGGCGGGACCGGACAGCTCCGCCGGTCGCAGCGCACGGAGCTGGTTCAGCACCCCTGCCGCGAACCCGGCGCGTTCGTCGGCCTCCCCCGCGGACACCCCCGGCAGCGACTCGACCGGCAGCCCGCGGCGCGTGCGCAGCGACGGCTCGCGCGCGAGCAGGAAGTCCCAGTACGAGGTCGCGAGCCGGTCGATCTCTCGCGCCGTCGAGCCGTCCGGGGAGCCCCCTGGATTGATGACCATGGCGCCAGTGTGCGGCTTGAGGTGACGCAGCGTCAGCAACGAGGCCGTGGGCCGCGCGTCGGGCGGCCTCACTCGGACGGGGGGGAAACAGTCCCGCGTGTTCGGGTCCGGCCCGGGAAGGCCCAGCCGGCGCCGTCGATCGCGATGGCACGATGAGCGCCATGCACCGCCGAACCGTGTCGTCCCCCAGGGCTCGGTCGATCGCGACGCCGGTTGCGCCGACCGGCTGCCGCTTCCGTCCCCGCTGCCCCGTCGGGCCGGACCGGCATCCCGGACGGGACGTCTGCGCCGCGCGGGACCCGCAGCCGGACGCGGCCGGTCGGCCGCATCGCGCCGCCCGCCCCTTCCCGTACCGCGCCGACGACCGTCCGCCCCGGTCCGGTCACGTTCCCCCGGACGCGCAGGGTGACCGGACTCCGCGACCCTCCGAGGAGAGGCCGTCATGACGGCCGGGGAAGCGGACACGCCTCCGTCCGGCGCGGACGCGGTCGTCGTGGGGGCCGGCGTGATCGGTGCCGCGGTGGCACTGGAACTGGCGCGCACCGGTCGGCGCGTCGTGGTCGTCGACAAGGCCGACGGCGTCGGCCACGGATCCACCGGCGCGTCGAGCGCGATCATCCGTTTCGACTACTCGACCTGGGACGGTGTCGCCACCGCCTGGGAATCCCGGCACTGCTGGGCACGGTGGGCGGAGCACCTGGGCACCGTGCGCGGCCCTGGTCTGGCGGCGTTCCGGCGGACCGGAGCGGTGCTCCTCGACGCACCGGGCTCCGGAACGTCCGAGGTCGTCGCGCTGTTCGAGCGTGCCGGTGTGCCGTACGAGCGCTGGGACGCCGCGACGCTGCGCAGCCGGGTCCCCGGTATCGACGCGGGACGCTACGGACCTCCCAGGTCCCTGCTCGACGATGCCTTCTTCTCCGGCCCGGAGGGAGAGCTCGGCGCGCTGTTCACCCCCGACGCGGGCTTCGACGACGGTCCACAGCTCGCGGCACAGAATCTCGCGGACGCGGCGGCCCGCGTCGGGGCGCGTTTCCTCTTCCGGCGCGCGGTCGTCGGTGTGCTGCGCGGCGAGGACCGGGTGGCGGGCGTCCGGCTCGCCGACGGCACCGCGATCACGGCACCGGTGGTGGTCAACGCCGCCGGGCCCTGGTCGGGCGGGTTCAACCGGCTGGCCGGGGTCGGGGCCGAGTTCACCGTGGGGGTGCGCCCGCTGCGCCAGGAGGTCCACCAGGTGGCCGCGCCGGTCCGTCGAAGCGACGGGGCCGCCTCGGGCTCGGGCGGCACCGGGACCGGGACCGGGACCACGTTCGGCCTGATCGTGGCCGATGTCGACCTCGGGACCTATCTGCGCCTCTCCGGCGGACACGTCCTCATCGGCAGTACGCTGCCCGCCTGCGACCCCAGGGAGTGGCTCGACGATCCCGACGAGTGCAACCCGCACCCGACGCCCGCCCGGTTCGAGACCCAGGTGACCAGGGCAGCCCGCCGGTTCCCGCTCCTCGGTGTTCCGAACCGGCTGTCCGGCGTCGCCGGTGTCTACGACCGCACCGATCTGGCCGGCTTCTACGTCGCCATGGGCACGAGCGGCAACCAGTTCAAGAACGCTCCCCTGGCGGGCCGGTTCCTCGCCGCCCTGGTCGACCGTGTCGAGGCCGGCCACGACCACGACCGCGATCCGCTGCGGTACACGGGGGAACACACCGGCGTCGTCGTCGACCTGGGTGCCTTCTCCCGCAGACGGCCCCTGGCCGAGGGTGCCGCCTCTCGAACCGTCATGGGCTGACGTCCTACGCGGGCATGAGTCCGCGCAGCGGTGCCGGAGGAGCGCGTATGACGTTCCCGGCCACGGGTGTCCGCTCACGGGGCCGGTGCCGTACGGCAGTTCATGTGCCGGACGGCACCCGCCCCGTGCAGCCGGAAGCGATCTACCAGCGGCCGCGTGCCGACGCCGAGCCGAGCTTGGAGCTCAGCACCGACAGGAGTACCGGGAGCCTGGCCACCGCGGATTCGGGAACCGGGGTGACCTGGACCGTGTCCCGCACCACGTCCTGCACCACGAGTTTGTAGGTGCCGTCTTCCTCGACGAGTTCGGCGGCGTAGAGCAGTGTTTCCACCAGGGGTCCTTCGGTCGTGTCGTACGGCGGGTTCAGGCGCCGTTGAGCCAGGCGTTCCAGGCCTTGGTGGCCAGCTCTTCGTCCGTGTCCTCGGCGAACAGGTGGTGGCCCAGCCAGATCGGCCAGTTCCAGGAGCTGCCATTGAAGAACCGGTACAGCGCGTCCGGGCCCCGCAGGCCGACGAAGTCGGGGCTCAGCCAGTCCACGACCACCTCCGTCGGGCCGCCGTCCGTACCCGGGAGGTCGAGCGACAGCCGGTCGCCGACGGCCGCGTCGTCGTCGAGGCCGAGGCGCCGGCGCAGGGCGGCGAAGTCGGCGGGGTCGCCGGTGGGCTCGGCGCGGGCGGCCCTGACGTAGACGGCGGGGCGGCCGGCGAAGTACCTCAGGTACTCGGGGAGGGAGTGCTGGTAGAAGTCGACGTGCTTCTCGGACGCGTCCGCCTTGGTGTCCCAGTTCCAGGTGTCGTCGACGACGCCCGTGTGCACCCAGTGGATTCCCATCCGCAGGTGACTCGTGCCGCCGTCGGCCGGCTCGATGCGGTAGGTGAGCGTGTTGGAGAACCCGCCGTCCTGGGTCGCCCGGACCGCGAAGTGGTGCGGCGGCTCCCACGCCACGACGGTGCTGTCGCTGCGCGTGACCTTTCCGCCGACGCGCGGCTCGACCTCCATCGGGTACAGCCAGCCGAGGTTGCCGGCGCCGGTGGCGACCGCGTCCCAGACCTGTTCGGGCGTGGCGGGCAGGTCCTGTTCCCGGCGGACCTCGAACTCTCGGGCCATGGTCACTTCTCCTTCGTCGTCGTTCAGGTGTCAGTAGGTGAGCGGAAGTACGGTGAGCCGCCGTTGCAGCGGGTTGGGCCGCCAGTCGAGTACCGCGTCGTCGGCGAGCCGCAGGTGCGGGAGCCGGCGGACCAGCGTGCCGACGGCCACCTCCGCCTGGAGCTTGGCCAGCGGGCCGCCGAGGCAGAAGTGCGGGCCGTTGCCGAAGCTGAGGTGCCGGTTGCCGGGGCGGGTCAGGTCGAGCCGGTCGGGGTCCTCGAAGCGCTCGGGGTCCCGGTTGGTCGCGGCGAGGAACAGGTAGGCCAGCTCGCCCTCGCGCAGCGTCCGCCCGCCGATCGCGATGTCCTCGGCGGCGACCCGGACGATCGCCTGGGTCGGCGTGTCGTAGCGGGCGAGTTCCTCGACGGCCGGGCGGATCAGCGCCGGGTCCTCGCGCAGCCGGGCCAGTTGGTCGGGGTGGCGCAGCAGGGCGAGCATGCCGTTGCCGACCAGGTGGGTGGTGGTCTCGTCGCCGGCGGTGATCAGGACGAAGCAGGTGGACAGCAGCTCGGAGTCGGTGAGCCGGTCGTCCTGCGCCTGGGTGGCGACCAGGGCGCTGATGAGGTCGTCGCCGGGGTCGGCCCGGCGGCAGCGGACGAGCCGGGCGAGGTACTCCTCGTACTGCTCGATCGCCGCCTCGGACTTGTCGATGTCCTCGCTGAGCCGGCCGAAGCGGTGGAACCAGGTCTTGACCTGCGGGAGGTCCTCGGCCGGGATGCCGAAGAGCTCGCAGACGACGGACATCGGCAGCGGGGAGGCGACCGCCTCGATCAGGTCCATGGACGGCCCCGCCGCGACCGCCTCGTCGATCAGCCGGTCGACGATCCGCTGGATGCCCTCGCGCAGGGCTTCGACGCGCCGGGCGGTGAAGGCGCGGTTGGCGAGTTTGCGCAGCCGGGCGTGGTCCGGCGGGTCGGTGTTGCTCATCACCCGGCCGAGCCGGTCGGTGAGCCGGCTGAAGGCCTTGAGGTCGCCGCCGAGCGCGCTGTAGGCGCGGGTCATCCGGTCCCGGTCGTTGGAGAGCCGCAGGTCGCCCAGGGCCGCCTCGACGTCGGCGTACCGGGTGAGGTACCAGATGCCCTGGGCGCTGCGGTGGACCGGGTCCTCGCGGCGCATGCGGGCGTAGAACGGGTACGGGTCCCGGCGGGCCTCGGGCGTGAGCAGGGCCGCGGCGAGGTCGTCGGACCGGGCGAGGCCCGCGCCGGTGCGGGCCTCGTCGGTGGTGTCGGTCAGGTTCACTGCGAGCCGCGCTACCGTTGGGCGTTCATGGCGTCGGCGAGGCTCTTGGGCCGCATGTCGGTCCAGGACCGCTCGACGTACTCCAGGCAGGCGGCGTGGGTGTCGGGTCCGTGGGCGGTGTTCCAGCCGTCGGGGACGTCCGCGAACTGCGGCCACAGCGAGTGCTGGTTCTCGTCGTTGGTGAGCACGAGGAAGGTGCCGTCCTGGTCCTCGAACGGGTTGGTCATGGGTCAGTCCTCCTGGTGGGAAAGGGTGGTGTCACCGGTGGCCTCGGCGAGGCGGGCGGCCAGGATCGGTCCGATCTGGGCCAGCGAGCCGGCTTCGGTCATCCGGTTGTGGCGGGTGGTGATCTGGTGTGACTCGATCCGGCCGGCGATGTACGGGCGCCAGGTCGCGGGCCCGGCGTCGTCCCCGTCGCGGTCGATCGTGGAGTTGAACAGCAGCAGGTCGCCGTCGAACCCGGTGGGGACGAAGTCGACCGCCAGCCTCGCGTTGTTGATCATGATGTGGACGATGACCTCGATCTGCTGCTCCGTCAGGCCCTGGAGCGCGCTGCCCCGCCGGTTCAGGACCTCGGCGACCTCGGCGTAGGTCAGCTCCCGGTCGCCCAGCTCGTCCGGGTCGACGTCGAGCACACCGACGAGCACGTCCCGCTCGGTGGGCACGGGCATCTCCTCGAACTTCACGTCCTTCACCGGGTAGGCGTCGAGGATGGCAAGCAGCGCGGTCCGCTCGCCGCGCGCCTGCAACTCGCAGGCGAGCGCGTGGGCGATCAGCCCGCCGGCGGACCAGCCGAGCAGCAGGTACGGGCCCTCGGGCTGGATCTTGCGGATCTGGTCGGCGTAGTCGGCCGCCATCTCCTCGTAGGACGCCGGCAGGGGTTCGGGGCGGCCGAGGCCGCGCGCCTGGATCGCGTAGACCGGGTGCTGGGGACCGATGTGGTTCAGGAGCCCGCTGTACGACCAGCTGATGCCGCCGCCGGGGTGGATGCAGAACAGCGGCGTACCGGTCCCGGTCGAGCGCAGCGGCAGCACCACGTCCAGGGCATCGGCGGGGTCGTCCATGACCAGGCGCTCGGTGAGACCGGCCACGGTCGGCGCCTCGAACAGCATGCGCAGGCCGAGCTCCAGGCCGAGGGTCTCGCGGACGCGGGAGGCCAGGCGTGCGGCCAGCAGCGAGTGCCCGCCCAGATCGAAGAAGTTGTCGTCGATGCGCACCTGTTCCCGGCCGAGGACCTCGGCGAAGAGGCCGCACAGCAGCTGCTCCCGCGGCGTCCGGGGGCCGCGGCCGGTGCCCGGCGCCCCGTACTCGGGGGCGGGCAGGGCGACCCGGTCCAGCTTGCCGTTGGCGGTCAACGGCAGCGTGTCCAGGGTGACGAACGCCGACGGCACCATGTAGTCGGGCAGGTCACGGCGCAGTCGCCCGGAGAGCTCGCCCGTCTCGGGCACGCCCTCGAGGCCGGGCACCAGGTAGGCGACGAGCCGCTTGTCGCCGGGCCGGTCCTCGCGGGCGACGACGGCCACCTGGGCGACGCCCGGGCAGCTCGCGAGGATCGCCTCGATCTCGCCGGGCTCGATCCGCAGGCCGCGGAGCTTGACCTGGTGGTCGGTCCGTCCGGCGAACTCCAGTGTGCCCTCGGCCGGCCACCACGCCAGGTCGCCGGTGCGGTACATCCGGCTCCCGGGCGGCCCGTACGGGTCGGCGGTGAAGCGCTCCGCCGTCAGGCCGGGGCGGCCGAGGTAACCGCGGGCCACGCCCGTCCCCGCGAGGTACAGCTCGCCGACCAGGCCGGTGGGCACCGGCCGCAGCCGGTCGTCGAGCACATAGGCACGCATGTTCGCCATCGGCCCGCCGATCGGCACGGTCGCGGCGTTCTCGGGGAGGCCGTGCACCGGGTGGCGGGTGGCCAGGGTCGTGGCCTCGGTGGGCCCGTAGCCGTTGACCACCTCGATGCCGGGGCAGACCTCCAGCACCCGGGCGACGGCGGCCGGGGAGACCACGTCACCGCCGGTCCACACCTCGCGCACCCCCGCGAGCAGGGCCGGCCGCTCCTCGGCGACCAGGCGGAACAGGCCGGCCGTCAGCCACAGTCCGGTCACCCCGTGCGTGCTGATCGTGTGCTGCAGCAGGTCGAGGTCGAGCCGCTCGGGCGGTGCGACCACGACCCGGCCGCCGCCCAGCAGCGGCACCCACAGCTCGTAGGTCGAGAGGTCGAAGGCGGTCGGGGAGTGCATCAGCACCCGCTCGTGTCCGCCGCCGCGGTATTCGGGGGTGAGCGCGAGGCCCACCACGTCGCGGTGGGTGACGGCCACGCCCTTCGGCCGGCCGGTCGAGCCGGAGGTGTACATCACGTACGCCAACTGCCGCTGATCGCAGCGCACTTCGACGTCGGACGCGTCGGACTCACCCTCGATCAGCGCGGTCAGCACCTCCTCGGTGAGCACCAGCGCGACCCCGGCCTCGCGCAGGATCAGGTCGATCCGGGACTGCGGGAAGCGCGAGTCGAGGGGCGCGTAGGCGCCGCCCGCCTTGATGATCGCCAGGAGCGCCACGACGAGGTCCGCCGAGCGATCCAGCAGCACCGCGACCGGTGTCTCCGGTCGTACGCCCCGGCGGACCAGTGCCCGCGCGAGGCGGTTGGACCGCCGGTCGAGTTCCCGGTAGGTCAGCTCGGTGGCGCCCGCCACGACGGCCACCGCGTCCGGGGTGGCGCGCACCTGGCGGGCGAACAGCTCCGGCAGCGCGGCCTCCGGCAGCTCGAACGCGGCGCCGGTGGAGTCGGACAGCAGCCGCCGGTGTTCCTCGCCCGACATGATGTCGATCCGGCTGATCGGCCGTCCGGGGTCGGCGACCGCCGCGCGCAGCAGCCGTGCCCAGCGCTCGAACAGCAGCTCCACGGTGGCCGGTTCGAACAGATCGGTGGCGAACTCGACCGCGCCGACCAGGCCGTCGGGGCTGCCGTCCGGGCGGAACTGCTCGGCCAGGCTGAACGTCAGGTCGACCCGCGAGGTCCCGGTCGACGCCTCCAGGTGGGCAGTCTCAAGACCCGGCAGCGCGAACTCGCCCACCGGCGCGTTCTGCAGGGCCAGCATGATCTGGAACAGCGGGTGGTGCGAGAGCGACCGGGCCGGGTTGACCACCTCGACCAGGTACTCGAACGGCACGTCCTGGTGGGCGTACGCGGCGAGCGCCTTCTGCCGCACCCGGCCGAGCAGTTCGGCGAAGCCGGGATCGCCGCTCGTGTCGGTGCGCAGCACCAGCGTGTTGACGAAGAAGCCGACGAGGTCGTCCAGCGCCTGGTCGGTACGGCCGGCGATCGGGCTGCCCACGGGGATGTCCGTGCCGGCGCCGAGTCGGGTGAGCAGCGCGGCGAGGCCGGCCTGGAGCACCATGAACATGCTGGCGCCGCGTGCGGCGGCCAGGTCCCGCAGGGCCTGGTGCAGTTCGGGGTCCAGCCGTACCGCGACCCGGCCGCCCCGCTGGGAGGCCACCGGCGGCCGGGGCCGGTCGGCGGGCAGCTGCACCTGTTGCGGAACCCCCGCCAACTCGTCCTTCCAGTAGGCCAGTTGCCGGGCGAACAGACTGTCCGGGTCGGCGGTGTCGCCGAGCAGGTCGCGCTGCCACAACGTGTAGTCGGCGTACTGCACCGGCAGCGGGGACCACTGCGGCTCCTCGCCACGGCAGCGCGCCGTGTAGGCGGCCGCGAGGTCGCCGGAGAGCGGCCCCATCGACCAGCCGTCGGCGGCGATGTGGTGGACCACGACCAGCAGCACGTGCCGGTCGGGTGCGAGCGCGTACAGCTCCGCCCGGACCGGCGGCTCGGCGGCCAGGTCGAAGCCGCGCTGTGCCGTCCGCGCCAGCCGCTCGGCCAGCCGGCTCTCGTCGAGCTCGACCACCGGCAGCTGCGGGTGCGCCCGCGAAGCGCTCAGCACGACCTGGTACGGCACGCCGTCCGTCTCGCGGAAGACCGTCCGCAGGCTCTCGTGCCGGGCGATCACGTCCGCGAGCGCGGCGTGCAGGGCCGGGCGGTCGAGTGCGCCGGTCAGGCTCAGCGCGAGCGGCATGTTGTAGGTGGCGCTCGGGCCGTCCATCCGGTGCAGGAACCACAGGCGGCGCTGGGCGAAGGACAGCTCCACGTGTTCGGACCGCGACTGGGCGGTCAGCGCGGGCCGCGCCGTGCCGGAGCCGTCGAGTCGGGCCGCAAGTCCGGCCACGGTCGGCGTCTCGAACAGCGTCCGGACCTCGAGCTCCGCGCCGAGGGTCGCCCGGACCCGGGAGGCCAGGCGGGTCGCCAGCAGTGAGTGTCCGCCCAGGTCGAAGAAGCTGTCCTCGACACCGACCTGGGCCAGGCCGAGCACCTCGGCGAACAGCTCGGCGAGGAGCTGTTCCTGCGGGGTGCGCGGCGCCCGCCCGGCTCCGGCCGGGCCGAGGTCGGGTGCGGGCAGCGCGCGGCGGTCGAGCTTGCCGCTGGCCGTCAGCGGCAGCGTCTCCAGCGCCACGAACGCCGACGGGATCAGGTAGTCGGGCAGTCGCCCGCGCAGCCATGCGCGGAGTTCGCCGATGAGGGCGCCGGTACCACGGCTGCCGGTCGGACGGTTGGTCAGCGACGACAGCGGCGTGCCGGCGGTCCGGGCCGACCGGTACGGCTCGGCCGGGAAGCCGTGCTGCGCCCGCGGGCCGGCGAAGACGACGTCCAGGGCGTCGGCCACGGTGGCCGACCAGGTGACGCCCACCCGGCGGTCGAACTCCAGCCCGATGGACCGGAAGTCCTCCGGGTCGGGGAGTTCGCTCTCCTCCGGGCCGTGCAGCCGCTCCAGCAGCTCGGCGAGCGAGCCGTCACCATTCTGCACCGCCCGGGAAAGGGCGGCCTCGCGCAGCACCCGACGGTTCGGCACCCCGGTGATCCGCAGCACGTCGGCGGGCGGCTGGGTGAGGAGTTCGCGCAGCTCGGCCAGTCCCGCGAGCCGACGGCCCCACTCCAGCTCGACCGTCCGGCCCGGAGCCGCCGGAACGACCGGGGCCTTGTGCAGCGTCACGTCGTAGCGGTAGCGGGTCAGTTCGTTGTGGTGGCGGCCGCGCTTGACCTCCACGGCCACCGCGCCGATGTCCGTGCCGTGCTCCCGCAGGACGGTGAAGAAGTCCGGGTCGACCAGGAGTTCCTTCTCCACCCTGACGGCCTGCTCCACCGCGCGGCGCACCGCCGCGAGGTCACCGTCGGCACCGGTGCGGTGCAGCTGGACCGCGGTGGCCAGCGGGCGCAGCAGCCGCAGGTTGCGGACGTCGCCGACGAAGAGCGCCCCGCCGGGGGCGAGCAGCCGCATCAGCTTCCCGATCACGTCCGCGAGGTAGTCGGCGGACGGGAAGTACTGCACCACCGAGTTGATCACGATGGTGTCGAACCACCCGGCCGGCAGGCCTTCGGTGTCGTGCGCCGGGCGGGTCTGCAGCACGACGCGCTCGGCCAGGTCGTCCTGCCGGGCGATCTGCGCGGTCAGCGCGTCGACCGCCGTGGCGGAGAAGTCCGTCGCCCAGTAGGTCTCGCAGTGCGGCGCGATCTGCGAGAGCAGCAGTCCGGTGCCGACGCCTACCTCCAGCACCCGGCGGGGGCGCAGGGCCAGGATGCGGGCCACGGTGGCGTCCCGCCACTCCCGCATCTGCTCGACCGGGATCGGGCTCGCGTCGTAACTGCTGTTCCAGCCGACGAAGTTCTGGCCGAAGTCGGCTTCCTCGGGGGTGATGGGCAGGGCGTCGTAGATGTCCTGCCACTCGCCCACGTGGTCCGCTTCCAGGCCGCTGTCCCGGGTCTCCTCCTGGTGCGGGACGACGTAGCCGACGAGCCGGTCGTCCTGGGCGAGGACGGCGGCCCGGGCGACGGCGGGGTGCTCGACCAGGGCCGCCTCGACCTCGCCGGGCTCGACCCGGAAGCCGCGCACCTTCACCTGGTCGTCGGCACGGCCGACGTACTCCAGCTCGCCGTCGTGGCACCAGCGCACCAGGTCTCCGGTGCGGTACATGCGCTCGCCGGACCCGAACGGGCAGGCGACGAACCGTCCGGCCGTCAGGTCCGGCCGGTTCAGGTAGCCGCGCGCCAGTCCCGCGCCCGCGACGTACAGCTCCCCCGCCACGCCCGTCGGCACCGGCCGCAACCGCTCGTCCAGCACGTACACCCGGGCGCCCACGATCGGACGGCCGATCGGCGGCACGCCCGCTCCCGGGGACAGCGGGGCGCTCATGGTCGCGCACACCGTGGTCTCGGTCGGACCGTACGCGTTGATCATCCGACGGCCCGGCGCCCAGCGGTCCACCAGCTCCGGCGGGCAGGCCTCACCCGCCACCACCAGCGTCGACACCTGCACCGAGCCCTCCGGCACGGCGGCGAGGACGGACGGGGGCACGGTCACGTGGGTGACCGCGAGGTCCGAGTCGGTCAGCGCGGCGACCGGGTCCGCCGTCGGGGGCAGCACCAGGGCCGCGCCGCGCAGCAGGGCGGTGTAGATCTCCGACACCGAGGCGTCGAAGCTGGGCGAGGCGAACTGGAGCACCCGGCTGTCGGGTTCGATCGCGAAGCGCTCGATCTGTGCGGCGACCAGGCTCGCGACGCCGCCGTGGCCGACCACGACGCCCTTGGGGCGGCCGGTGGAGCCCGAGGTGTAGATCACGTAGGCCGGGTGCCGGACGTCGAGCGCGACCACGGGGTCGGTGTCCGGCCAGGCGGACACCTCGGTCACCAGCGCCGGGTCGTCGACCATCAGGGCCGGCTGCGCGTCGTCCAGCATGTACGCGATCCGTGCCGCCGGGTACGCCGGGTCCACCGGCAGGTACGCGGCCCCGGCCTTCAGCACGCCCAGGACGGCCACCACGGACTCCACCGAGCGCGGCAATGCCACGGCCACGGTCTGCTCCGGCCCGACGCCCCGGGCGATCAGCGCGTGCGCGAACCGGTTCGCCCGGGCATCGAGTTGACGGTACGTCAACTCGCTGTCGCCACACACCAGCGCAACCGCGTCCGGGGTCGCCGCGACCTGTGCAGCGAACGCCTGCGGCACCGGGACGGCGTCCACCGCGCGGGCGGTCGCGTTGCCCTGCTCCAGCAGACGGTGCCGCTCGTCGGCGTCGAGGAGCTCGATCCGTCCGATCGACCGGTCCGGGTCGGCGGTGACCGCCTCCAGGAGGCGCGTCCAGCGCCCGGCGAGCGCCGCGACCGTCGAGCGGTCGAACAGGTCGGTGGCGTACTCCACCGCGCCGACGATCCCCGCCGGGCTGCCGTCCGGAGCGAACTGTTCGACGAGGCTCACGCCGAGGTCGAACTTGGCGGTTCCGGTGGCCACCGCATAGGTGCTGACCTCCAGCCCCGGCAGCGAGAACCGGCCCATCGGAGCGTTCTGCACGGCCAGGATGGTCTGGAACAGCGGGTGGTGGGACAGCGAGCGGGACGGGTTCAGCGCCTCCACCAGGTGCTCGAAGGGCACGTCCTGGTGCGCGTACGCCGACAGCGCCGTCTCCCGCACCCGCCCCAGCAGCTCGGCGAAACTCGGATCACCGCTCGTGTCGGTGCGCAGCACCAGCGTGTTCACGAAGAACCCGACCAGATCGTCCAGGGCCTCGTCCGTCCGTCCCGCGATCGGGCTTCCGATCGGGATGTCCGTCCCGGCACCCAGCCGCGTGTACAGCGCCGCCAGCGCTGCCTGCAGCACCATGAACAGGCTCGCACCCGACTTCCGGGCCAACTCCGTCAGGGCAGCGTGCAGTTCGGGGCTCAGCTCCAGGCCGACGTGGTCTCCGCGCCAGCCGGCGACGGCCGGCCTCGGCCGGTCGGCGGGCAGCTGGAGCAGCTCCGGCAGGTCGGACAACTGACGCTTCCAGTAGTCGAGCTGCTCGGCGAACCGGCTCTCCGGGTCGGCGGCGTCGCCGAGCAGGTCGCGCTGCCACAGCGTGTAGTCCGCGTACTGCACCGGCAGGACCGACCGGTTCGGCGTGCGGCCCTCGCACCGGGCGGCGTACGCCTCGGCCAGGTCGCGGGCCAGCGGGCCGGTGGACCAGCCGTCACCGGCGATGTGGTGCATCACCAGCAGCAGCACGTGCTCGTCCGGGGCGAGTACGAACAGCCCCGCCCGCAGGGGCGCTTCGGCCTCCAGGTCGAAGGGATGCCGTGCGAACTCGGCGAGCCGCTCGAACAGTTCGGCCTCCGCCACCTCTGCCATCCGCGCCCGGGGCCGGGCCTCGGCCGGGTCCAGGACGAGCTGGCAGGGTACGCCGTCGACCTCCGGGAAGACCGTCCGCAGGCTCTCGTGCCGGGCCACCACGTCGGCCAGCGCCTCGTCCAGCGCCGCCCGGTCGAGCGTTCCGGTCAGCCGGAGCGCCAGCGGGATGTGGTACGTCGCGGCGGTGTTGTCCATGCGGTGCAGGAACCAGAGCCGGCGCTGGGCGAAGGACAGCGGCACCGCCTCCGGCCGCTCGTGCGCGGTCAGCGCCGGGCGGGCGCGGCCGGCCCCGGCCAGCACCTCGGCCAGGCCCGCCACGGTGGGCGCCTGGAACAGCGCCCGCAGCCCCAGTTCCACGCCGAGCACCGAGCGAACCCGCGCGGCCAGCCGGGTGGCGAGCAGGGAGTGCCCGCCCAGGTCGAAGAAGTCGTCGTCGACCCCGACCCGTGGCACACCGAGCACCTCGGCGAACAGCTCGCACAGGATCTGCTCCTGCGGGGTGCGCGGTGCGCGCCCGGTCTCGGCCGAGCCGGGATCGTGAGCCGGAGCGGGCAGCGCCGCCCGGTCCAGCTTCCCGTTCGGCGTCAGCGGCAGCACGTCCAGCACCACGAAGACAGCCGGTACCAGGTAGTCGGGCAGCCGGTCCCGCAGGTACGCCGTCAGCTCCGCCGGACGTACGACCGTGTCGGGACGGGCCGCGACGTAGCCGATGAGCCGGTCGTCCCGGGCAAGCACGGCGGCCTGGGCGACGGCGGGGTGCTCGGCCAGGGCCGCCTCGACCTCGCCGAGTTCGACGCGGAAGCCGCGCACCTTCACCTGGTCGTCGGCACGGCCGACGTACTCCAGCTCGCCGTCAGCGCGCCTGCGCACCACGTCCCCGGTGCGGTACATCCGCGCACCCGCCGGGCCGAACGGGCAGGCCACGAACCGACCGGCGGTCAGGCCCGGCCGGTTCAGGTACCCGCGCGCCAGGCCGGGGCCGGCCACGTACAACTCCCCCGTCACCCCGGGCGGCACGATGCGCAGCCGCTCGTCGAGGACATACACCCGAAAGCCCGCGACCGACCGGCCGATCGGCGGTACACCGGCCCCCGGGGACAGCGGGGTGCTCATGGTCGCGCACACCGTCGTCTCCGTCGGACCGTACGCGTTGATCATCCGCCGGCCGGGCGCCCACCGGGCCACCAGCTCCGGCGCACAGGCCTCGCCCGCCACCACCAGGGTGGTGGCCGTGAGGTCGGCGCTCTCCACCGCGGTCAGGGCCGAGGGCGGAAGCGTCACATGGGTGACGCCGAGCCCGCGGTCGGTCAGGGCGTCCAGCGGGGCCTCGGCCGGGGCCAGGACGAGCGCGGCGCCGGTGAGCACGGCACTGCACAGGTCCCAGAAGGCCGCGTCGAAGCTGGGCGAGGCGAACTGGAGCACCCGGCTGCCCGGCGCCACGCCGAGCCTCTCGACCTGTGTCGCCACCAGGCCCGACACACCGCTGTGGCTCACCACGACGCCCTTGGGCCGGCCCGTCGAACCCGAGGTGTAGATCACGTAGGCCGGGTGCCGGACGTCGAGCGCGGTCCCCGGGTCGGTGTCCGGCCAGTTCTCTCCGGTCACTGCCACCGGGTCGTCGATCACCACCGTGGGCCGCGCGTCGTCCAGCATGAACGCGATCCGTGCCGCCGGGTACGCCGGGTCCACCGGCAGGTACGCGGCCCCGGCCTTCAGCACACCCAGGACCGCCACCACCGACTCCACCGAGCGCGGCAATGCCACGGCCACGGTCTGCTCCGGACCCACACCCCGTGCGATCAGCGCGTGCGCGAACCGGTTCGCCCGGGCATCGAGTTGACGGTACGTCAGCTCAGCATCGCCGCAGACGAGCGCGACCGCGTCCGGCGTCGCCGTCACCTGCGCCGCGAACAGCTCCGGCAGGCTCACCCCGGCCGCCCCGCCCTGGACGGCGGGCAGCAGCTCGCGGCGCTCCTCGGCGGACAGCAGGTCGATCCCGCCGATCGGCCGGTCGGGCGCGGCCGCGACCGCGGCCAGCAGCCTGGTCCACCGGGCGACCAGGGCCTCGACCGTCGAGCGGTCGAACAGGTCGGTGCTGTACTCGACCGCGCCGCCGATCCCGGCCGGCGCACCGTCGGGCCCGTGCTCCTCCGCGAACCCGAAGGTCAGGTCGAGCCGCGCGGTCCTGGTGAGCACGGTCACCCCGGAGACCTGGAGACCCGGCAGCTCGAAGTCGCCGCCCGGCGCGTTCTGCACGACCAACCCGGTCTGGAACAGCGGGTGGTGGGACAGCGAGCGGGACGGGTTCAGCGCCTCCACCAGGTGCTCGAAG
The DNA here is from genome assembly GCF_044333225.1 of Streptomyces sp. NPDC021080. Taxonomy (NCBI): domain Bacteria; kingdom Bacillati; phylum Actinomycetota; class Actinomycetes; order Kitasatosporales; family Streptomycetaceae; genus Streptomyces; species Streptomyces sp. NPDC021080. The sequence continues at coordinate 54,985 of NZ_JBIRQM010000025.1, forward strand.
GGCACGTCCTGGTGCGCGTACGCCGACAGCGCCGTCTCCCGCACCCGCCCCAGCAGCTCGGCGAAACTCGGGTCACCGCTCGTGTCGGTGCGCAGCACCAGCGTGTTGATGAAGAACCCGACCAGATCGTCCAGCGCCTCGTCGGTACGCCCCGCGATCGGAGACCCGATCGGGATGTCCGTGCCCGCGCCCAGCCGCGTGTACAGCGCGGCGAGCGCGGCCTGCAGCACCATGAACAGGGTGGCACCCGACTTTCGGGCCAACTCCGCCAGTGCCGCGTGCAGTTCGGCGTCGATCCGGAGTTCCAGCAGGTCGCCGCCGTACGACATGGTGGCCGGGCGCGGTCGGTCGGCAGGCAGCTGCAGTTGCTCGGGCAGCCCGGCCAGCGCCTCGGTCCAGTAGGTGACCTGGCGGGCGAACACGCTGTCCGTGTCGTGCTCGTCGCCGAGGATCTCGTGCTGCCACAGGGTGTAGTCGCCGTAGGTGACCGGCAGCGGCGGCCATGCCGGAGCCCCGCCACCCCGCCGGGTGGTGTAGGCGGTGGCCAGGTCACGGGCGAGCGGGCCCATGGACCAGCCGTCCCCGACGATGTGGTGCATGACCAGCAGCAGCACGTGCTCGTCCGGGGCAAGCTCGAACAGCTCCGCCCGCAGCGGTACTTCCGAGGTCAGGTCGAACGCCCGTACCGCCGCCTCGCGCAGCAGGGCGGGCAGCTGCGCCTCGGCGGCCACGCGTACGGTCAGTGGGACGGCGGCCTCGGTGGTGTCCAGCACCCTCTGGTACGGGACTCCGGCGGTGTGCGGGAAGACCGTGCGCAGGGTCTCGTGCCGGGCCACCACGTCCGCGAGCGCGGCGCTCAGCGCGGCCCGGTCGAGGTCGCCGGACAGCCGCAGGGCGAGCGGCATGTGGTAGGTCGCGCTCGGCGCCCCGAACTGCTGGAGGAACCAGAGCCGGCGCTGGGCGAACGACAGCGGCATCGGATCGCGGCGGGGACGGGGTACCAGGGCCTGCCGCGCGGTGCCGGCGTCGTGCAGCCCGGCCGCGAGCCCGGCGGGTGTCGGGGCCCGGAACAGGCTGCGCAGTTCCAGCTCGACCCCGAGGGTCGCCCGGACCCGCGAGACCAGCCGGGTGGCGAGCAGGGAGTGCCCGCCCAGATCGAAGAAACCGTCGTCGACCCCGACCCGCGGCACGCCCAGCACCTCGGCGAACAACTCGCACAGGATCTGCTCCTGCGGCGTGCGCGGCGCGCGGCCCGTCGCCGTGACCACCGGTTCGGGCGCGGGCAGCGCCGCCCGGTCCAGCTTCCCGTTCGGCGTCAGCGGCAGCGCGTCGAGCTGCACGAACGCGGACGGGACCATGTGGTCCGGCAGCCGCTCGCGCAGGTACGCCGCCAGCGCCGCCGCGGTCACCCCGGCTCCGGCCGGCGGGACGACGTACGCGACGATCCGGTCCTCCCGGACGAGCACCGCGACCCGGGCGACACCCGGGTGCGCGGCCAGCTCGGCCTCGATCTCGCCCGGCTCGACCCGGAACCCGCGGATCTTCACCTGGTAATCCACCCGGCCCGCGAACTCCAGCTCCCCGTGGGCCTGCCAGCGGACCAGGTCCCCGGTGCGGTACATCAGCGCGCCGGCCGGACCGTACGGGTTGGCGACGAACCGCGTGGCGGTGAGCCCGGGCCGGTTCAGATAGCCGCGGGCGAGTCCCGCCCCGGCGAGGTACAGCTCGCCCAGTACGCCGGGGGCGACCGGTCGGAGCGCCGAATCCAGCACGTACACCTGGCAGTTGGCGATCGGACGGCCGATCGGTACCGGCAGCGGGCAGTCGGCGGGGTCGGCCGGCAGCGGGTACGCGGTGATCACATGGGTCTCGGCGGGGCCGTAGTGGTTGTGCAGTTCCCGGCCCGTTCGACGGGTCTGGAAGCGGCGTACGGCACCGCCGAGGCGCATCGCCTCGCCGGCCTGCGCGATCAGCCGCAGACCGGGCAGTTCCAGCCCGGCCTCCTCGGCGGCCTCGGCCAGCGCCTCGACCACCAGGTTGGGCGCGAACAGCTCCTCGACCCCGTGCCGGTCCAGCCAGCAAGCGAACAGCTCGGCGCTGCGGCGCTGCTCCTCGGTCGGCACCACGAGGGTCTTGCCGTACAGCAGCGCGGAAAGCGTCTCCTGCACCGAGACGTCGAAGCTGATCGCGGTGAACTGCGCGGTACGGGTGCCGGGTTCGCCGCCGACCGACCGGTGGTGCCAGGCCAGCAGGTTCAGCAGCCCGGCGGCGGGCATCACCACGGCCTTGGGCCGGCCGGTCGAACCCGAGGTGTAGATGACGTAGGCCGGGTGCCGCGGGTCCACGGCGACGGCCGGGTCGTGCTCCGGCAGCTCCCCGTCCGGTGTGACGGCCGCGAGGTCGTCGAGCACCACGGCCGGCCGCGCGTCGTCCAGCATGTACGCGATACGGACCGCCGGGTAGTCCGGGTCGACCGGCAGATAGGCCGCGCCCGTCTTGAGCACCGCGAGGACGGCGACCACCAGCTCGGTCGACCTCGGCAGCCGCAGGGCGACGACCTGCTCCGGCCCCACCCCGCGTGCGATCAGCGCGTGCGCCAGGCGGTTGGCCCTGCGGTTCAGCTCCCGGTAGGTCAGCACGGTGTCCTCGAACACCACCGCCGGGGCGTCCGGGGTCGCCCGGGCCTGCGCCTCGAACAGGGCGGGCAGGGTGGCGGCGGACACCGGACGCGCGGTGTCGTTGCGTACGGCCAGCAGCTCGTGCCGCTCCTCGGCGGTCAGGACGTCGATCCGGCTCAGCGGCCGGTCCGGCTCAGCGGCCGCCGACGCCAGCAGCCGCAGCCACCGGGCGACCAGTGCCTCCACCGTGGCGGGGTCGAAGAGGTCGGTGCTGTACTCGACCCGCCCGACGATGCCCTCGGCCGGACCGCCGGTACCGCCGCGCTCCAGCAGGTGGAAGCCGAGGTCGAACATCGCCGTCGGCGTCCGCACCAGGACGATCTCGGTGGCCAGACCGCTCAGCGTGAACTCGGTGCGGGGCACGTTCTGCAGTGCGAGCAACACCTGGAACAGCGGCTGACGGGCGAGCGACCGGGACGGGTTGAGGGCCTCGACGACGTGCTCGAACGGCAGGTCCTGGTGCGCGTAGGCGGCCAGCGCGTCGGCCCGTACCCGGCCCAGCAGTTCGGCGAAGGTCGGGTCGCCCGAGGTGTCGGTGCGCAGCACCAGGGTGTTGACGAAGAATCCGACGAGGTCGTCCAGGGCCTGGTCGGTGCGGCCGGCGATCAGGCTGCCGACCGGGATGTCCTCTCCCGCGCCGAGCTTGTCCAGCAGCGCCGCCAGGGCGGCCTGCAGCACCATGTAGACGCTGGCGCCGTGCTCCCGACCCAACCGGACCAGACCGGCGTGCAGTTCGGCGTCCAGTTCGATCGCGAGGTGGCCGCCGGAGCAGGAGGGGGTCGCGGGGCGGGGGCGGTCGGCGGGGAGCCGGATCTGCTCCGGCAGGTTCGCCAGCTGCGCGGTCCAGTAGGCCTGCTGGCGGGCGAACAGGCTGTCCGGCTCGGCCGGGTCGCCGAGCAGCTCGTGCTGCCACAAGGTGTAGTCGGCGTACTGGACGGGCAGCGGCGCCCACTGCGGTTCCTCGCCCCGGCGGCGTGCCGCGTACGCGGTGGCCAGGTCGGCGGCCAGCGGGCCCAGCGACCAGCCGTCACCGGCGATGTGGTGCATCACCAGGAGCAGCACGTGCTCGTCCGGTGCCGCCGCGAACAGCTCGGCGCGCAGCGGTGGTTCGGCTGCGAGGTCGAATCCGCGGGCTGCGGCTCCCGTCAGCAGTTGCGGCAGGTCCGGCTCGTCGGCCGGGGTGACCGACAGCCTCGGGCGCGCTTCCCCGGTGGCCAGCACCCGCTGGTGGGGCACTCCGTCCACGGCCGGGAAGACCGTGCGCAGGGTTTCGTGCCGGTCGACGACGTCGCCCAGTGCCGCTTCCAGTGCCACCAGGTCCAGTGGTCCCGAGAGCCGCCACGCGAGCGGCATGTTGTAGACCGAGTCGGCGCCCTCCAGTTGACGCAGGAACCACAGTCGGCGCTGGGCGGACGACAGCGGCACCGTCCCCCGGCCTTCGGCCGGAGGCGCCCCCACGGGCCGCTCCGCCCGCACCAGGGCGAGCCGGGCCCGGTCCGCGCCGCCCAGCCCGGCGGCCAGCCCGGCCACCGTCGGGGTCCGGAACAGGGTGTGCAGTGCCAGCTCGACGTCCAGGGTCGCCCGGACCCGGGCCGCCAGCCGGGTGGCCAGCAGGGAGTGTCCGCCCAGGTCGAAGAAGCTGTCGTCGACGCCGACCCGGGTCAGACCCAGCACCTCGGCGAACAGCTCGGCCAGCACCTGCTCCTGCGGGGTGCGCGGCGCCCTGCCGGCCCGCGCTCCGGTGAACTCCGGCTCGGGCAGGGCGTGCCGGTCGAGCTTGCCGTTGGCGTTCAACGGCAGGACGTCGAGGACGACGAACGCGGCGGGCACCATGTAGTCCGGCAGCCACTCACGGAGGTGGGTACGCAGTGCCTCCGGCTTGAGCTCGGCATCCGTGGCGGGCACCAGGTAGGCGACAAGACGGATGTCCTCGGCCTGGTCCTTCCGGGCGATCACCGCGGCCTGACCGACCTGCGGGTGTTCGGCCAGCGCCGTCTCGATCTCGCCGAGTTCGATCCGGAAGCCGCGCACCTTCACCTGGTCGTCGGCACGGCCGAGGTACTCCAGCTCACCGTCGCCCCGTCGGCGTACCAGGTCCCCGGTGCGGTACATGCGCTCGCCGTCGGCGCCGAACGGGCAGGCCACGAACCGCCCGGCGGAGAGGCCGGGCCGGTTCAGGTAGCCACGGGCGAGGCCCGGACCGGCGACGTACAGCTCCCCGGTCACACCCGGCGGCACCAGGCGCAGCCGCCGGTCCAGCACATACGTCCGGAACCCGGCGACGCCCCGGCCGATCGGCGGCAGGCCCGGTCCCGGCGACAGCGGCTCGCTCATCGTGGCGATGACCGTGGTCTCGGTCGGACCGTACGCGTTGATCATCCGGCGCCCCGGCGCCCAGCGCGCCACCAGCTCCGGCGGGCACGCCTCACCCGCGACCGCCAGCGTCGGCACGGCCACCGTCTCGGGCGAGAGCGCCGCCAGCACGGACGGCGGCACCGTCGCATGGGTGAGGGCGAGGCTCGGGTCGGTCAGGGCCGAGACCGGCTCGGTCGCGGGCGCCGGCACCAGGGTGGCACCGGTGAGCAGGGCGCCGCACAGGTCCCACAGCGAGACGTCGAAGCTCGGCGAGGAGAACTGGAGCACCCGGTCGCCGACGCCGATGCCGAGGCGTTCGACCTGCTCGGCCACCATGCCCCGCAGACCGGCGTGGCTCACCACCACGCCCTTGGGCCGTCCCGTCGAGCCGGAGGTGTAGATCACGTACGCCGCGTGCCGGGCGTCCACCGCGACGGCGGGATCGGTGTCCGGCCACTCGGACAGGTCGGACACCATCGCCGGGTCGTCGACCACCACGGTCGGCCGCGCGTCCTCCAACATGAACGCGATCCGCGACTCCGGATACGCCGGATCCACCGGCAGATAGGCGGCCCCCGTCTTCAGGACGCCCAGGACGGCCACCACGAACTCCACCGACCGCGGCAGTGCCACCGCCACGATCCGCTCCGGCCCCACACCCCGAGCGATCAGCGCACGCGCGAACCGGTTCGCTCGCACATCCAGTTGACGGTACGTCAACTCCACACCTCTGAAGGCCAGGGCGAGGGCCTCGGGGGTCGCCGCGACCTGCGCCGCGAACATCTCCGGCAGGCTCGCGGCGACCGCCCCGTCCGGGGCGGCGGGCAGCAGCTCGCGGCGCTCCTCGTCGGACAACAGGTCGACGTGGCCGAGCCGTTGCCGCGGGTCGGCCACGACCGCCCTCAGCAGCCGCACCCAACGCGCGGCCATCGCGTCGACGGTGGCCGGGTCGTACAGATCGCTCGCGAACTGTACGAACGCCTCGATCCCGTCAGGGGAACCGTCCCCGGCGTGCCGCTCGGACAGCGAGAAGACCAGGTCGAACTTGGACGTGGCATCGGTCAGCTCCACCTCGCCGACCCCCAGCCCCGGTGGGGCGAAGTCGGCCCGGGGCACGTTCTGCAGCACCAGCATGACCTGGAACAGCGGGTGATGCGCCAGCGACCGCACCGGGTTGAGGGCTTCGACCAGGTACTCGAACGGCAGGTCCTGGTGGGCGTACCCGGCCAGCGCGGTGTCCCGCACCCGGCCCAGCAGCTCGGCGAACGTCGGGTCGCCCGAGGTGTCCGTACGGAACACCAGGGTGTTGACGAAGGGGCCGACCAGTTCGTCCAGGGCCTGGTCGGTCCGGCCGGCGACCGGACTGCCGACCGGGATGTCCTCTCCCGCGCCGAGCTTGCTCAGCAGCGCCGCCAGTCCTGCCTGGAGCACCATGAACAGACTGGTGCCGTGGGCGCGGGCGAGCTCGCGCAGACCGCGGTGCAGCTCCGCGTCCAGCCCGGTGTGCACGAAGCCGCCCCGGTTCGAGGCGACCGCGGGGCGGGGCCGGTCGCAGGGCAGCCGGAGCTGTTCCGGAAGATCCGTCAACTGCCCTGTCCAGTAGGCTAGTTGACCGCTCAGCAGGCTGCCCGGGTCGGAGCTTTCCCCGAGCAGTTCGTGCTGCCACAGGGTGTAGTCGGCGTACTGGACCGGCAGCTCCGCCCACCGCGGCTCCTCGCCACGGCAGCGCGCCGCGTAGGCGGTGGTCAGGTCTCGCGCGAGCGGGCCCAGCGACCAGCCGTCCCCCGCGATGTGGTGGAGCACCAGCTGGAGCACATGCTCTTCCGGCGCCAGGTCGAACAGCCCGACGCGCAGCGGCAGATCGGCCGCCAGGTCGAACGGACGGGCCTTCGCGGCCGCCAGCGCGTCCGGCAGCCCGGCCCCGGTGGTCCGGCGCACGACCGGCCGCGGGCGGCCCGCCTCGACGTCCAGCACCTGCTGGTACGGCACACCGTCGACCGCCGGGAAGACGGTGCGCAGGCTCTCGTGCCGCTCGACCACATCCGCCACGGCGGCCTCCAGGGCCCGCCGGTCCAGATCCCCGGAAAGCCGCCAGGCCAGCGAGATGTGGTAGTTCGCGCCGGCGCCCTCCAGCTGGTGCAGGAACCACAGCCGCCGCTGCGCGAACGACAGCGGGATCGCCGCGGGGCGCTCGCGCCGTGCCAGGGCGGTCTGCGCCGGTCCGGCCGCCACCAGGGCGGCGGCCAGGCCGGCCGGGGTCGGCGCCTCGAACAGGGTGCGCAGCGGCATTTCCACGCCGAGCGTCGCGCGGATCCGGGCGGCCAGGCGGGTGGCCAGCAGCGAGTGCCCGCCCAGGTCGAAGAAGCCGTCCTCGACGCCGGCCGACGCCACGCCCAGGACCTCGGCGAACAGCTCGCAGAGGACCTGCTCCTGCGGGGTGCGCGGCGCGCGGGCGGTGGCTGTCGGGGCGAGGTCGGGGGCGGGCAGGGCCCGGTGGTCCAGCTTGCCGTTGGCGGTCAGCGGCAGCGCGTCCAGCACGACGAACGCCGACGGCACCATGTGCTCCGGCAACCGCTCGCGCAGGTGCCCGCGCAGGTCGGCCGGGCCCGGTGCGGCGCCCGCGGCCCGCACCAGGTACGCGACCAGCCGGGTGTCGTCGGCCCGGTCCTGCCGGGCCAGGACGGCGACCTGGGCGACGCCGGGGTGCTCGGCCAGTGCCGCCTCGATCTCGCCGAGCTCGATCCTAAAGCCGCGCACCTTCACCTGCTGGTCGGCCCGGCCGACGTAGCGCAGGCTGTGGTCCGCCGCGCGGCGCACCACGTCGCCACTGCGGTACATCCGCGATCCCGGCGGTCCGAACGGGTCGGCCACGAAGCGCCCGGCGGTCAGGCCGGGCCGGTTCAGGTAGCCGCGCGCCAGCCCTGGACCCGCGACGTACAGCTCGCCGGGCACACCCGGGGCCACCGGCCGCAGGTGGGCGTCCAGCACGTACGTCCGCAGGTCCGGAACGGCCGTGCCGATCCCGCCGACGGCGCCGCCGGACCGGTCGAGCGCCGCGTACGTGACGTGCACCGTGGTCTCGGTGATGCCGTACATGTTGACCAGCAGCGGCGCGTCGTCCGGGTGCCGCTCGTACCAGCTCGCCAGCCGGGCGTGCTCCAGCGCCTCGCCGCCGAACACGACGGTCCGCAGGGCGAGTTCACGCGGGTGCTCGGCGTCCGCCTGCATCAGCTGGTAGAACGCGGACGGCGTCTGGTTGAGCACGGTCACCCGCTCGCGGGCGAGGAGCTCCAGGAAGCGGCCGGGCGAGCGGCTGGTCTCGTGGTCCACGACCACCAGACGGCCGCCGTACAGCAGCGGGCCCCACAGCTCCCACACCGAGAAGTCGAAGGCGTAGGAGTGGAAGAGGGTCCAGACGTCCTCGGCACAGAAGCCGAACAGTTTCTCGGTGGTGCCGAACAGGCGCACCACGTTCCGGTGCGTGACCACCACGCCCTTGGGGTTGCCGGTGGACCCGGAGGTGTAGATGACGTAGGCGGGGTGGCCCGGGTCGAGGGAGACCTCCGGGTCGGTGTCCGGCAGCCCGTCCAGGTCGGCGGCGTCCAGCAGCAGCCGGTCCACCGGGTCCGCGCCCGGCAGGTCGCCGGTCCGGCTCGTGGTCACGAGGAGCGCGGGCCGGGCGTCCTGGAGCAGGTAGGCGATCCGGGCGGCCGGGTACTGCGGGTCCACCGGCAGGTAGGCGCCGCCCGCCTTCAGCACGGCGAGTACCGCCACGACCTGCTCCGCCGAGCGCGGCAGGACCAGCGCCACGCGCTGCTCCGGGCCCACCCCCCGGTCGATCAGGGCGTGCGCGAGCCGGTTCGCGCGGGCGTTCAACTCGCCGTACGTCAGGGTGACTTCGCCGTCGGTGAGGGCGACGGCGGCCGGGTTCGCCCGCACCTGTCGCTCGAACAGCGCGGTCAGGCTGCTCTCCGACGGCCCCTCGCTTCGGTCGGTACGCGCCGGAAGCAGCGCGCGGAGCTCGTCGGCGGACAGCACGTCCACCTGGCCGATCCGCCGGCCGGGGTCGGCGACGACGGCGCGCAGCAGCCGCAGCCACCGCTCGACGATCCCGGTCACGCCGGCCTCGTCGAACAGGTCGGTGCTGTACTCCACCACGCCCGACAGGCCGTCCTCACCGGGCTGTTCGGCCAGGATGAAGGTCAGGTCGCACTTGGCCGTCCCGGTGTGGACCAGGTCGGTCGTCACCCGCAGCCCGGGCAGGTCGAACGTGCCCAGCGGCGCGTTCTGCAACGCGAGCATGGTCTGGAACAGCGGGTGGTGCGCCAGCGACCGGGCCGGGTTCAGCGCCTCCACCAGGTGCTCGAAGGGCACGTCCTGGTGCGCGTACGCGGCCAGCGCGTCGGCCCGTACCCGGCCCAGCAGTTCGGTGAACGACGGGTCGCCGGAGAGGTCGGCGCGCAGCACCAGGGTGTTGACGAAGAAGCCGACCAGGTCGTCCGCGGCCTCGTCGGTGCGTCCGGCGATCGGCGTGCCCACGGGTACGTCGGTGCCCGCGCCCAGCTTGCCCAACAGGGCGGCCAGCCCGGCCTGGAGCACCATGAAGAGGCTGGCCCCGCCGTCCCGGGCGAGCGCGCGCAGGCCCTGGTGCAGCTCGGCGTCGATCCGCACCGGCAGATGGGCGCCCCGGTAGGACATCGCCGCCGGCCGGGGCCGGTCGAACGGCAGCTCGATCTGCTCGGGCAGATCCGCCAACTGCTTTCGCCAGTAGGCGAGTTGGCTGTTCAGCAGACTGTCCGGGTCCGCGCCGTCACCCAGCAGTTCCCGCTGCCAGAGGGCGTAGTCGGCGTACTGGACCGGCAGCGGCGACCACTCCGGCTTCGCCCCCTCGGCACGGGCCGCGTAGGCGGTCGTCAGATCCCGCAGGAGCGGCCCCGTCGACCAGCCGTCACCGGCGATGTGGTGCACCACCAGCAGCAGCACGTGCTCCTCGGCGCCGAGCCGGAACAGTTCGGCGCGCAGCGGCGACTCCTCGGAGAGCTCGAAGCCGTGCCGGGCCGCCTCCGCCAGCCGCTCCGGCAGGTCACGCTCGCCCACTTCGGTCACCCGCAGCCGCGGCCGTGCGGCGTCGAGGTCCAGCACCCGCTGGCACGGCACGCCGTCGAGCACCGGGAAGACGGTGCGCAGGCTCTCGTGCCGTTCGACCACGTCCGCCAGGGCGGCTTCCAGGGCCCGCTGGTCCAGGTTCCCGGACAGCCGCAGCGCCAGCGGGATGTTGTACGTGGCGCTCGGGCCCTCCATGCGGTGCAGGAACCACAGCCGGCGCTGCGCGAAAGACAGCGGAACTGCCTCGGGCCGCTCACACCGCCGCAGAGCCGGTCGCGCCCGGCCCGCGACGTCCACCGCCGCCGCCAGTTCCGCCACCGTCGGCGCGTCGAACAGGTCGCCGAGCCGCAGCTCCACGCCGAGGATCGAGCGGGCCCGGGCGACCAGCCGGGTGGCCAGCAGGGAGTGCCCGCCGAGGTCGAAGAAGCTGTCGTCAAGCCCGGGCTCGGACACCCCGAGCACCTCGGCGAACAGTCCGACGAGCAGGTGTTCGGTCGCGGTGCGCGGTGCGCGCCCCGGCGCGGCGGGCGCTCGCTCGGGCGCCGGGAGGGCCCGCCGGTCGAGCTTGCCGTTCGGGGTCAGCGGCAGCGCGTCCAGCAGCACGTACGCGGCCGGCACCAGCTGCCGGGGCAGCCGGTCCCGCAGGTGGTCGCGCAGGGCGGTGTCGGTCACGGTGGCGCCGGGCTCGGGCACCGCGTAGGCGACCAGCCGGGCTTCCCCCTCGGTGCGCACCGTCACGGCGGCCCGGGCGACCCGCGGGTGCTCGGCGAGGACAGCCTCGATCTCGCCGAGCTCGACCCGGAAGCCGCGGATCTTGACCTGGTCGTCGGTGCGGCCGAGGAACTCCAGGTTCCCGGCCGCGTCCCAGCGCACCAGGTCCCCGGTGCGGTACATCCTCGACCCGCTCGGCCCGAACGGGTCGGCGACGAACCGCCCGGCGGTCAGCCCCGGCCGGCCGAGGTAGCCGCGGGCCAGCCCCGCGCCCGCGATGTACAGCTCACCCGCCGCACCGGTCGGCAGCGGCCGCAGGGCACCGTCGAGCACGTACAGCCGGGCGTTGGTGACGGGCCGGCCGATCACCGGGCGTACGCTCGAACCCACCTGCGCCACCACCGAGTTGACGGTGCATTCGGACGGCCCGTAGAGGTTGAGGCAGGACACCCCTTCCGCCGCCCGCAGTTGCTCCCACAGCCGCTCCGGGACGGCCTCGCCGCCCACCGCGAGCAGTGCCGGGCGCCACCGCGGGTCGCTCAACAGCCCGTGGGAGACGAGAACTTGGAGGTAGGAAGGGGTGGCTTCGATGTAGTCCAGTCCGCGACGCGCCGCATAACCGACGAAGGCGTCGGGGTCGGTCCAGGTCGCGTGCTCCAGGACGTGCAGCTCGTGGCCCCCGAACAGGGCGAGCAACTGGTTCAAGGAGGCGTCGAAGGAGACCGAGGTGGTCAGCGCCACCCGCAGCCGCTGCCGGTCCTTCAGCAGCGGCGCGAAGTGCACCTGCCGGAGGTCGGCGAGCAGGTCGAGCAGGCCGCCGTGGGTCGGCAGCACGCCCTTGGGCCTGCCGGTGGAACCGGAGGTGTAGATGACGTACGCCGGGTGCCCCGGGTCGACGGCCACCATCGGGTCGGCCGCCGGGCAGCCCGCCACCAGGGCGGCCGTCTCCGGGGCGTCGAGCACCAGCCGGTCGGCAGGACCGCCGTCCGGCAGGCGGTCCCCGCCGCGGGAGTCGGTGACCACCAGCGTCGGCCGCGCGTCGTCGAGCAGGTACGCGATCCGGGCGGCCGGGTACTCGGGGTCGACCGGGACGTACGCCGCGCCGGTCTTCAGCACCGCGAGGATCGCCACCACCAGTTCCGCCGAGCGCGGCAGCGCCACCGCCACCAGCCGCTCCGGCCCCGCACCCCGCGCGATCAGGGCGTGCGCCAGCCGGTTCGCCCGCGCGTCCAACTCCGCGTACGTCAGCGAGACGTCGCCGCATACCAGCGCGACCAGCTCCGGAGTCGCCCGGACGTGCTCCCGGAACAGCTCCGGCAGGCTCGCGGCCGGGGCCGGCGCCACCGGCCCGGCGCCGAGCACCGCCGGCTCGCGGCGCTCCTCGGCGGTGAGCAGTTCGATCCGCCCCACCGGCTCGTCCGGGTCGCAGTCCGCGACGGCGTCGAACAGGGCGAGCAGCCGCTGCTGGTGCGCGGCGAGGTCGTCGTCGCCGTACGCCTCCGGCGAGCCGTGCAGCCGGAGCAGCGGCGGGTTGCCGTCCCGGTAGTCGAAGACCCAGACGGCGAGGTCGGTGGTCGACCCGGACACGAAGTGGTGCACGGAGGCCGGGTGCCCGGCGAAGCTCGGCCTGGAGTTGAAGGCCATGATGTTGACGATCAGCGGGAACGCCGTTCCGATGCTGCCGGGGGCTCCGAGGTCCCGCAGCAGGTCCTCGCTGCGGTAGCGCTCGTGCGCGACGGCCGTCGCGACCTCCCGCGCCGCCCGGTCGACGAGTTCGCGCCACGGCATGTCCGGCCGCACCGTCAGCCGCAGCGGCACCACGTTGGACGTCGTGCCCGGCACCGCCGTCAGGTCGCGGTCGGCGGCCCGACGGGCGGTGACGGGCAGGGCGAGCACCACGTCCTGGTCGCCGGTCAGCCGGTGGGCGTAGAGCGCCGTCGCCGCGACCAGCAGCCGGGACCACCGGACGCCGGAACGTCCCGCCGCCGCCCGCAGGGCGTCCGGGCGGCGCAGTTCCCGCTCCTCGGCCAGCCGGAGGGCGCGGTGCGGGTCGGTCGCGGAGGCGTCGGTGAGCCGGGTCGGGGCGGGCAGGTCGGCGAAGCGCCCGGTCCAGTAGGCGCGGTCGGCGGCGAAGTCGGTGGAGGCGCGGTAGGCGGCGTCGCTGTCGACCAGGTCCCGCAGCGAGCCGAACGGGCAGGGCGGCACGGCGCCGCCCTCGGCCAGTGCCGAGTACACCTCGCCGACCCGCTGCCGGAGCATGGAGCTGCTGATCGCGTCCAGCACCACGTGGTGGTAGTTCAGGTACCAGAGGTACTCCGTCGGCGACGCCTTGATCAGCGCGTGGCCGAACAGCGGGTCACGGGCGAGGTCCAGCGGGCGCAGCAGGTCCCGCTCCATCCATTCCACGGCCGCCGCCCGGGGGTCGGGCTCCCCGCTGAGGTCGAGGTGGGCCGGAGCCCAGTCCCAGCTCTCCCGGAGGACCTGGCGCGGGCCCTCGCCGTCGTCGACGAAGGTCACGTGCAGGGCGTCGACCTCGCCGACCACCCGGCGCAGCGCGGTCTCGAACAGCTCCCGGTCCACCGGCCCGTGGATCTCCAGGCACTCGCCGACGCGGTAGCCCGGGATCGGCGTCCGGGAGCTCTGCTCGGCGAGCCAGATCTCGCGCTGGGCCGCTGTCAGGGGAAGGGAGTCACCGTCGAGACGGGGCATGGGGGGATACCTCCGGGAGTGGGACAGATGTGGGGGGAGGGTGGGAGGAGGGTGGGGACAGGGCGCGCAGGGGCACACCGGCCGCGGTGACATCAGGGGTGGGCGGCCGGTGGCGCGACTGGCGGGGTCAGGCGACGAGCTCTCCGGCCTGGAGCTGCCAGAGGGACGCGTAGAGTCCGTGCAGGGCGAGGAGTTCGTCGTGGGTGCCCTGCTCGGCCACCACTCCGCCCGTGTCCATGACGTAGATCCGGTCGGCGTGGCGGACTGTGGAGAGCCGGTGGGCGATGATCACCATCGTCCGGTCGGCCGCGAAGACACGGAGCGTGCGCTGGATGGCGGCCTCGGTCTCGTTGTCCACGGCGGAGGTGGCTTCGTCGAGGATCACCACCGGCGCGTCCTTGAGGATCGCGCGCGCCAGCGCGATCCGCTGCCGCTGGCCGCCCGAGAGGGCTGCGCCGCGTTCACCGATCACCGTGGCGTAGCCGTCCGGCAGCGTCGCGACGAAGGTGTGGGCCTCGGCCATCCTGGCCGCCTCGACCACGGCCTCGTCCGAGGCGGCGAAGCTGCCGTAGCGGATGTTGTCGGCGATGGTGCCGTCGAAGAGGAAGGGGTCCTGGGCGACGAACCCGATCGCGTGGCGCAGATCCTGCCTCGGCAGGTCGCGGACGTCCCGCCCGTCGAGCAGCACGCTGCCCGACTCCGTTTCCAGGAAGCGCATCAGCAGCTTGGCGACGGTCGTCTTGCCGGAGCCGGTGCAACCGACGAGGGCGGTGACCTGCCCGGCGGCAATGTCCAGCGAGAGCCCCTCCAGCACCGGCGGCCGGTCGGGATAGGCGAAGGTCACGTCGTCGAGGACGATCTCGCCGCGCACCTTCTCGACGTCGAGCGCTCCTCCGTCGCCGTCGGCCTCGAGGGGGAGGACCTGCAGCCGCCGGACCCGGTCGTGGGCGACGAGCGTGCGCTGGTACTGGTCGACGATGCCGCCGAGCCGGTTCATCCGCAGCAACACCATCTGGGGCAGCCCGATGAGCGGGCTGAACACCTCGAACGGCAGGCTGCCGTCGAGCACCGCCCGGCCGCCGATCAGCAGGGTCCCGGCCATCGAGCCGGTCGTGCAGGCCCGCACGATCTCGGCGTGGCGGATCGTGCTCCGGTCGGTCTGCCGACTGCTGTCCTGGACCTCCCCGCTCAGCCGGTCGATGCGCTCGGCCTCGTAGTCCTCGGTGCAGAAGCTCTTGACGGTGGCACCGGCCTCCAGCGTGTTCACCAACTGGCTGTGCAGCCTGGCCCGGTGTTCGCCGGAGACGGCGTAGTCGGCCGCGACCTTGTCCTGGTAGTGGAACGACAGCCAGGCGATGACCGGGATGGGCAGGAACGCGATCCAGGCGATCTGTGGCGCCAGCAACAGGAACAGCGGCACCAGGAGGGCCAGACTGGTGCCGAGTTGCAGCAGGTCGTTGGCCGAGGTGGCGAAGAAGGTGCCCAGCTGACGGACGTCGTCGGTGAGCGCGCCGGCGATCCGGGTGGTCCGCTCGCCTTCCAGGTGCCGCAGTTCGAGGTGCTGCACATGGGCGTACGTCCGGTTGCGCCAGTCGTGCTCGATGTCCTGGCCGAGCCGGCGCCACTGGAGGTTCGAGGCGTATGACAGGCCCCCCACGGCGGCACAGGCCACGGTCATCAGCCCCGCCAGCCCGAAGAGTTGGGCGGACGCGGTGGTCAGGCCGAGGCGGATCAGCGGAGCCGCCTGCCCCTTGATGAGGACCAGTCCGGTCCAGCCGAGGAAGGTACCGAGCGCCATCTCAGAGACCTGGCAGGCGACGGACAGGGCAACGGCCCCGGAGAGACGGCGTCGGTGCGGTCCGACGATCTCCACCAGGGGGTGGCGTTCGACGCCGGGCCCGGCCGCTTCCCGGGACGCGTCGACCGTTCCGCGCCAGGCCTTCCGGAGGACAGCCGCGGTCGCCGCGGCCACCCCGCCCACCGCCACCAGTTGCCTGCTCGGCGCCGACCCCTTGATCAGCGCGATCCCGGCCGCGACCCCGCCGCCGACGGCGAGCACCGGTCGCACGACCAGGCCGCGGTCCACCTGCGGGGCCGGTGCGGCAACGGGCCGGGCCGGTGCCGGGCGTCCCGCTCCGGTCGGATCCTCCGCGACCAGGGTGACGGCTCTGCGGACGATCCGGCCGACGTCCGCGGCGCGCAGCCGTGCGTCGTGCCGGACGAGCACCCCACCGGTGACCGGGTTGGCCCGGGCCTCGGTGATCCCGGGAACGCGGCGCAGCGCGGCGGCGAGGAACTCGGCCGTCCGTGGCCGTCCGAGCACCAGCTTGACGTCCCAGCGCTGACGGCCCGGAGTGACCGAGCGCGGGTTCACGTCCCATTCCGCGGACCGGAATCCGGCTGCGGCACCCAGTAGCGATGACATGCGTACAATCACCTGTTTGCGGAGGTCGCGGGTAATCCGTCAACGGGCGC
Organism: Streptomyces sp. NPDC021080; assembly: GCF_044333225.1. Taxonomy (NCBI): domain Bacteria; kingdom Bacillati; phylum Actinomycetota; class Actinomycetes; order Kitasatosporales; family Streptomycetaceae; genus Streptomyces; species Streptomyces sp. NPDC021080. The sequence goes on from NZ_JBIRQM010000025.1 coordinate 71,019, forward strand.
GGCGGAATTCGACGCACGGCGGATCACTGCGACGGGGTGGAAATTCCGAAAGGGGGCAGAAGCGTGGCCGAAAGGCCCACGGCCGACCGCCGCGAGGACCCGTCTTCCGGGGTCGGCAGGAAGACGCGCCCAGGCGGCGGGCGGGCATCAGGGCGTCACTACGCCTTCGCGGCACCGACGGTCGCGCGGATCTTCGGAGTCCTGGCCTCGTCCTTCTCGCCGTTCGAGGCCGCCTCCGCGGTGGGCCGTTGGTCGTCGCCGGAGACGATCTGCGCCGCCACCATCTCGGCAGCCACCTCGACCGCGAGGTCGTGGATGTTCTCTCCGGCCTCTTGGGCCGCTTTCTTCACCTCCATGACAAGACCGACGGACGTCGTGACGACGCCGCGCATCAGTGGCTTGAGGACACGCTTGGCCAGTGGCGCGACGATGAGACCGATCAGGAACGGCGGAACGACGGGCGGCATGATGCTCCAACTTCTCTACGCAGATGGCAGATGTATGACAGGGGCAGATGTGTGACAGGGGACCCAGGGCACTGCGCACTCCGAAACACGCACAGCGGGGAAGGCGGAAGCACCCATTTCCGGAATTCTCGATGTCCCGTGCCGGACTCCCTGCCGGGTTGAATTCCTTGTCGATGAGGTAAACCGTCCGCTTGTCGATCACCGTAGCCCAGTCATGACTGTCAAGGCCAAACGGTCTCGGCGGGTTTCACTCATGCGAGTGCCATCCCTGTTCTGACCGCCACGAATTGCAGTAGGCATACTCACCGAGCAAAGCGCTTTTCTGATTTACCCATTACCGGTGATCCGTTTCATGGTGACTGCCGAGTTCGTGCGCCACCCTGACTTCCCGCGCACGTGTCCGTAAGTCACGTCGCAGGTCCGACCGTTCACGGACGAGTGAACTCCCGGCCGGCCACTGGCGCACCGGCTGCCGCGAACGCCAGCATGATCGGCATGGCCACCACGTACCCCCGAGCTGGGCTTCGGCCACCACCGTCGGGCGCGTGGACATCTCTCGGGTCGCGTACCGCTCGCCGGCGCCTAACCTGCACGTACCCGGCAACTCGTAACGACGCCACCGAGCCGCTGGTGCTCACCTGTGACGCCACCGGCGTGAACATGATCCCGTCCGGGTCGAGGGACACCGCCCGCGCCACCGCCGAGACCCACGCGGCGGCCGGTCTTCCCTGAGCGTCTCGATCTCTGTCCATGAAGAGCGTCTTGCGGTGCCCCGGCCCGCGGATGTCTCCGAACGATGTTTCGCCCCGACAGCTGGAAGGTGCCATGAGCGCGCGTCGTCTGCTACCGAACGATGAGTCCCTCGACCTCATCAGGCTGGTCCGGAAGCTGGCGGCCGATGAACTCGCGTCGCGAGCGGATGCCGACGAGGCGAACGAGGCATTCCCTCGTGACGTGTTCAGGCTCCTCGGACGCGTCGGTCTGCTCGGTCTGCCGTACTCCGAGGCGTACGGCGGCAGCGGCCTGTCCTACGAGGTGTACCTGCAGGTCGTCGAGGAGATCGCGTCCGTGTGGGCTTCGGTCGGCGTAGGTGTCTCCGTGCACGTGCTGTCGTGTTTCGGCCTGGCGACGACGGGCACCGAGGAGCAGAAGCAGGAGTGGCTGCCCGCGATGCTCGGCGGCGAGCTGCTGGGTGCCTACTGCCTCTCGGAGCCGCACGCCGGCTCGGACCCGGCCGCGCTGCGGACCCGGGCCCGTCTGGACGGCGATCACTACGTCCTGAACGGTGCGAAAGCCTGGACGACCCACGGCGGCCACGCGGACTACTACAAGGTCATGGCCCGCACCTCGGAGGACCGCACGGGCATCTCGTGCTTCATGGTCCCCGCCGACACCGAGGGCCTCACCGCTGATGTACCCGAACGGAAGATGGGCCTGACCGGGTCCACGACGGCCACCATGGTCCTCCGGAACGTCCGTGTCCCGGTCGAGCGGCGTATCGGTGCCGAGGGCGGCGGCCTGCGTATCGCTCTCGCGAGCCTGGATTCCGGCCGTCTCGGCATCGCGGCCGTCGCGGTCGGTCTCGCCCAGGGGGCGCTCGACCACGCGATCGCCTACGCACGCGACCGGGAGACGTTCGGATCACGCATCATCGACCACCAGGGAGTCGCGTTCCTGCTCGCCGACATGGAGGCCGCGGTCTTCTCAGCGCGTGCCGCGACCCTCCATGCCGCCCGGTTGAAGGACGCGGGACTGCCGTTCAGCCGTGAGGCGTCGGTCGCGAAGCTCGTCGCGACCGACAACGCGATGCGTGTCACCACTGATGCGGTGCAGGTCCTCGGCGGGGTCGGCTACACGCGCGAGTTCCCGGTCGAACGGTACATGCGCGAGGCCAAGCTGACTCAGATCTTCGAGGGCACGAACCAGATCCAGCGCATGGTCATCGGTCGGTCGCTCGCCAAGTCCAACCATGGTGATCTCACCCTGGCCCCTTGAGGCTCGGCTCCGAAGCCGGGCAGAACCGGATCGTCCTCGCGGACGAGCCGGTCCGCCGGGACGGCTCCCCGATCGAGCAGAGGATTCGGGGCCGACGGCCGTCGGTGGGCCGGCGGCCCCTGGCACGGTCCTCGGGACAGAGGTCAGAGCCAGTTCGTGTGCAGGTGCCACCACTCCGTCAGGGACGTGAGGCGCTTGCGGACCTCCTGCGGGGAGTCCGCGGTGACGAGCGCACCGGCCGCGGACTGCGCGGCGTACTCGAGGCCGGTGCTCTCGGTACCGGGCTCGAGGTGGAGGACGAAGTCGGTGCCGGGGACGGGGCAGGGTCCGGTGGGCGGGACGAAGCGGCCGTGGCCGGGCGGGAAGAGGATCCAGCCGGTGGACGGTTCGGGGGCGGTCGGCTGGTGGGTGAGGGTGAGAGGGCTGCCGCACTGGGCGCGCAGCCCCTCCTTGGCCAGGTGGACGCCGAAGGCGCGTTCGTAGGTCTCGGCGACCAGGGCGCCGCCCGCGCGGCTGGCGATCTCGCAGATGACGGGGCTGCCGTCGGGGCCGAGCCACGCCTCCAGGTGGAAGGCGAGCGCGGGGGTGGTGGGCAGTGCCGCGACGACGTCCTGGGCGAGGGTGCGCAGTACGGCCGTACGGTCGTCGTCCGCGGCCAGGAGCACGCTGCTGAGCTGGGTCTGGCCGTGCAGGTGCTCGGCGACACCGCTGTTGTACTGCGAGGGCCAGCAGTGGATCACGTGACCGTCCCGCATGATGCCGTCCACGTGGAAGAAGTCGCCGTGGACGAAGCCCTCCGCCATCCACTGCCCGGGCAGGAACGGCACCTCCGAGGTGCGCTGCCGTGCCAGGAAGTCGTCCAGGTCGCCGGGGTCGCGCAGTACGTCCACGCCCTCGGCGCCCGCCCCGAAGCGCGGCTTGACGACCACCGGTCCGTTTTCGGCGTCGAGGAAGTCGAGCAGGTCCATCGGGCTGTCGATCACCGCGAAGGACGGCACGGGCAGGCCGGCCTCGCGCAGCAGACGTTTCATGACCGCCTTGTCGCGGTAGGCCGTCGCGCTCGCGGTGTCCTGGCCCGGGAGGCCCAGCCGCTCGCGCAGCCGGGCCGCCCGCAGCACGTCGTCCTCGCTGGTGCTCGCCACCAGATCGACGCCGTGGGCTCGGGCCGCCTCCTCGGCGGTGCACTCGGTGGACCACGCGTAGTACTCGTCCACCAGGCGGTGTTCGGGGAAGTGCGTGGCGAGTACGTCCTCCGCGCCGACGACGGCCTTGTGCGTGGTGAGCAGGACGACGTGGCCCGCGGTGTCGTCCAGCCAGTGCTGGAGGGGGCGTTTGGTCAACTGCTGGCGGGAGTACAGAAGGACTTTCGGCATGGGGCGCATCCAGGAGAGGGTCGGGGGCTTCAGGGGACCAGTGAGGTGGGGGTGCCGACCACGGGGCGGATCTCGCCGCGCAGGTGCACCAGGGCGTTGCCGGGTGCACCCGGCAACGCGTTCTCGACCGCGCCGACCACGAGGTGGTGGTCGCCGATCCGGAACCGTTCGCGGCGGGCGCAGACCAGCCAGGCCAGACAGCCGTCGAGCAGCGGGACACCCCGCGGGCCGGTGTGCCAGCGGGTGGGCGCGGCGAACCGGTCGGTGCCGGGCGCGGCGAACCGCTCGGCGAGATCGGTCTGGTCGGCGCCCAGGACCTGGATCCCGAACCACCGGCTGTCCTTGATCCGGGCCCAGGTGGAGGAGGTGTCGGACAGGCAGAAGGAGACCAGCGCGGGGTCGGCGCTGACGGGGGCGAACGAGGTGATGGTCACTCCTGCCGGTCCGTCCGTGCCGGGCGCGGTCAGCACCGCCACGCCCGAGGCGTGCGCGCGCAGCACGGAGCGCAGGGTGGTGCCGTCGACGGTCACGCTCACCGCTCCGCCGGGCGGCGGGCCGCACCGAACGCGGGCCGGGGCAGCCCGAGGTTGGCCCGCAGTGTGCTGCCCTCGTACTCGGTGCGGAACAGCCCCCGGCGCTGCAGCTCGGGAACGAGCAGGTCGACGATGGCGTCGAGGCCGTCGGGGAGGTAGTCGGGCATGATGTTGAAGCCGTCGGCGCCCTCGCCCACGAACCACTCCTCCAGTTCGTCCGCGATGGACTCGGGGGTGCCGAGCAGGAACCGGTGGCCGCGGCCGCCCGCCACCGACAGGTAGAGCTGGCGGATCGTCAGTCCTTCACGCCTGGCCTGTTCGTAGATCAGCTGCTGCTTGCTGGTGGAGCCCTCGGTGGGCGGCAGATCGGGCAGCGGGCCGTCCAGAGGGTAGCCGGAGATGTCGACGTCGCCGAGCTGGCCGGTGAGCAGGCCGAGCCCGACCACCGGGTCGACCAGGTCCTGCAGGGCGGCGTACTTGTCCTCGGCCTCCGCCCGGGTACGGCCGACGACGATGAACGTGCCGGGCAGGACCTTCACGTCGTCCGGGTTCCGGCCGTGTTCGGCCGCCTGCTTCTTGATGCCCCGGTAGAACGTCCGGGCCTGGTCCAGGGTCTGCTGGGCGGTGAAGACCACCTCGGCCCAGCGGGCGGCGAAGTCCTGGCCGTCGGGGGACGATCCGGCCTGCACGATCACCGGGTAGCCCTGGGGCGGGCGGGCGACGTTCAGCGGACCCCGTACCGAGAAGTGCTTGCCCTGGTGATGCAGGATGTGCAGTTTGTCCGGGTCGAAGAAGCGGCCCGACTCCTTGTCGTACTCGAAGGCGTCGTCCTCCCAGCTGTCCCACAGACCCGTGACCACGTCCATGAACTCGCGGGCCCGGTCGTAGCGCGTGGCGTGATCGGGCTGCCTGTCCAGGTTGAAGTTCTGGGCCTCGGCGTCCGTGACGGAGGTGACCACGTTCCAGCCGGAGCGACCGGAGCTGAGGAAGTCCAGGGAGGCGAACTTCCGTGCGATGTTGAAGGGTTCGTTGTACGTCGTGGAGGCGGTGGCGGTCAGTCCTATGTGCGTGGTGTGCACGGCCAGCGCGGACAGCAGGGTCAGCGGCTCGAAGTGCACCATGCGGCCCTGCCGGCTGAGTTCCTCGGCATCCCGGTAGGTGGTGCGCACCCCGGCGCCGTCGGAGAGGAAGACCATGTCGAATCTGCCTCGTTCGGCGGTGCACACCAGCGAACGGTAGTAGTCGAAGTCCAGGCCACCGTCGGGGCGTGCGTGGGGGTGCCGCCAGGCGGCGACGTGGTGGCCCGGTGCGGGCAGGAAGGCGCCGAGTTTCATCATGCGGCGGGACACGCTCACGGTGGTGGTCTCCGATCGTGCGGGGGAACGGTGGGGCGGGAAAAGGGCCCCGGCGGCCGCACGGCCGCCGGGGCTCACGACAGCAGGTCAGCCGAGGATCCGGACCGGGTCGCCGTCGAGATAGGCCTGGATGTCCTCCACGGCCTGGCCGTAGTAGCGCTCGTAGTTGGCGCGGGACACATAGCCGAGATGCGGGGTGGCGAGCAGTCGCGGCGCGGTGCGCATCGGGTGGTCGGCGGGCAGGGGTTCGGCGTCGAAGACGTCGACGCCGGCGCCGGCGATACGGCCCTCGTGCAGCGCGGCGAGCAGGGCGTCCTGGTCGACGATCGCGGCCCGCGAGGTGTTGATCAGGAAGGCGGTGGGCTTGAGCAGGGCGAGTTCGGCGGCGCCGAGCAGGCCCCGGGTACGGTCGCCCAGCGCGAGGTGGACGGAGACGAAGTCGCTGCTGCTGAGCAACTCCTCCTTGGAGGAGGCGAGTTCGACGCCGAACTCGTTCGCGCGTTCCTTGGTGAGGTTCTGGCTCCAGGCGGTGACCTTCATGCCGAAGGCCAGTCCGACCTGGGCCACCCGGCTGCCGATCTTGCCCAGCCCGAGCAGGCCGAGCGTGCGGCCGTCCAGGTCGGCACCGACGGTGGACTGCCAGGGGCCGTTGTCCCGCAGGGCGTTGCTCTCCTGGACGATGCCGCGGGCGAGACCGAGCAGCAGGGCCCAGGTGAGTTCGAGCGGCGGTGTCGAGGAGCTCTGGGTCCCGCACACGGTGACGCCGCCCGCCTTCGCGGCCGCGTAGTCGATCACCGAGTTGCGCATGCCGGAGGCGATCAGCAGCTTCAGGCGGGGCAGCCGGTTCAGCAGCGAGGCCGGGAAGGGAACCCGCTCGCGCAGGGTGACCACGAAGTCGAAGTCGGCCAGGGCCGCGGCGAGTTCGTCCTCGGTGGCGAAGTGCTCGGTGAAGGAGACGACCTCCACCCGGTCGCGCAGCGTCGACCAGTCGGCATACGTGCTCGCCACGTTCTGGAAGTCGTCGAGTACGGCGCAGCGGAATTGCATGTCAGTTCTCCCAGGTGTTCTCGCTGTCGGGGCGCGAGCGCGCGCCCAGTCCGGGGTCGTCCGGCAGTACGATCCTGCCCCGGTCGATCACGGCACCGGAGAACGGGTCGTCCAACAGGTCGAGATGGCCGTCGAGGTCGAGCAGGTCGGCCAGCGGAGCCAGTTGGGCCATGGCCGTCACACCGAGGGCGCTCTCGGTCTTGCAGCCGAGCATTACGCGGAGGCCGGACTGCCGGGCCAGCGTGATCATGTCCAGTGCGGCGCGCAGGCCTCCGCACTTGGTCAGCTTGATGTTCACCGCCGACGCCCGGCCGCGCAGCGGCAGTACGTCCTCGGGCAGTGCGCAGTCCTCGTCGGCGACGACGGGTACGGGGGAACGCCGGTGCACCTGGCCAAGGCTCTCCAGGTCGCCGCGCGGGACCGGCTGTTCAATCAGTTCGACTCCGTGCCGGGCCAGTTCGCCGGCCACCTCCAGGGCCCGCTCCGCTGTCCAGGAGCCGTTTCCGTCGACCCAGATGCGACCGCCGTAGACCGAGCGCAGCACGCCCGCCCGGCTGCCGTCGTCGTCCGGTGTCAGCTTGAGCTTGAGGATCGGCCAGTCGCCGAACTCCGCTCCCTTGCGCAGCAGTTCTTCCTCGCTGCCTGCGCCGATGGACAGCGCGGTCGGGGCGAGCGGCAGTCCGCCGAGGCCCAGGAGCCGGTGCAGGGGCCGGCCGACGGCCTTGCCGAGCAGGTCGTGCAGCGCCAGGTCGACCGCCGCGGCCACGGCCGGCCGCACCCCGGCCGCCCGCAGCGCGTCGAGGACCCGGCGCAGGTCGTACGGAGTGGCGTCGGCGAGCAGCGGTACGCAGGCGGCCAGTTCGCCGGAGTCGGCGGAGAGCGCCGTGCCGTAACCCGTCAGGCCCGCCCACCGCAGACGCAGCAGGCTCTGGCGTACGTGCGTGGTGACGCCGGTGTTGCTGGCGAAGGGCTCCGCCAAGGACACCTCGATACGGCGGTGTGCGACCTGTGTGGTGGCCGCCGACCGTGTGTCCGTCGTCCCGGTCATGCCAGAGCCTCCTCGAAGGCCGCGACCAGAGCCGAGGCCTGGCGGAGTGTCAGGTCCCGGAATCCGTCCGGTTCGACGGGGACGGCCGGATCGCGGTGTGCTCCGTCGTGCGGTACGCCGCTGCCGTCCCGGAACCGGTCGAGCAGGTAATCGGACAGGTGGGGCCGGGACTCGGCCAGCCACCCCAGCGCCGTGTCGTAGGCCGCTTCCGGCGGCGCGGACAGCACGGTCTTGAACAGGCCCGCCAGTTCGTGCGCGTCCCCTTCGGAGGTATCGGGCGGGCAGAGCATGAAGACGGGCGCGGGCAGCAGGACGAAGCACAGCGGGTGCGCCTCGGCGAAGTCACGCACCAGTGGGCCCACGATGCCGCGCAGGGCACGTGCGGTGGATTTGCGGCCGAAGTACCCGCCGCGGCGCGGCGGACAGCCGGCCATCGCCCGGGCGCCCCAGTGCAGATGGACGCGGAGGCCGTCCTCGGTGGTGCCGGGCGCCACCGGCCGTTGTCCGTCTCCGGGCCCCGCGTCCGGGTAGTCGGCGCCGAGCAGTGCCGACAGTGCGGTGGTCAGGAGGTGGGACGGCACCGGAAGCACCGGCGGCATCGCGGCCTGCTGCTCGAAGAACCAGCGGGGGTCGGTCAGTGCCCGCAGCGGCAGCAGGGCCGCTTCGGCCAGGGCGCGCGCGGAGCCGAACCGGTGCCCGTCGAGGACGTATCCCGAGCCGTCGGGGCGCAGTTCGCAGCGGCTCACCCGGCCGTCGAGCCGGGCCGCGTGGCTGATCAGCTCGGCGAACGCCCGGCGCGGGTTCTCCTTGCCCGCGGCCTCCTCCAGCAGCACGCACAGCATGTCCGCCACCAGCGGGGCGTGGGCGACCAGCCGGGTCGCCTCCAGCTCGAAGCGGTAGCCGGTGAGCGCGCGCATCCGCTGCCAGTGCACCTCGACCAGCGGGACCAGTGCACCGTCCACCTCGGCCTGCACCAGCGGGCAGAACAGCGGACGGGAACGGTCACGCCGTACGAAGGTGTGCCCGTCCCAGGTGTACAGCGGCAGCACCCGCCGCTGGCCCCGCTCGACCAGCGAGCCGGGGAGGTAGACGCCGTCGCCGCCCGCCTCGTCCGCCTCGGTCTGGGTGAAACCGTAGATCAGGGGGAAGCCGTGGCCGCCGCCGCAGACGGCGGTGTTGAAGTCCATCGGCCCGGAGCGGCCGAGGGCGATGTCCTCCCAGTTGCCCAGGTGCCCGCTGCGTGGCGGCAGCAGGCCGGGCTCGGCGCGCACGGCGTCGAGCAGCGTGGCGACACGCACGTCGCGGGTGCCGAGATGGACCGGGGCGAAGGCGGCCGAATGGCCGGTGAGCGTCTCGGCCGCTGTCTCCAGCCCCAGCTCGTGCAGCAGACGGCCGCTCATCGGGCCTCCTCTCGCGCGGACGTGAGTTCCCGCTCGATGCGGTCGATCAGGTAGGGCATGGTGCCGCCCGCGCGCAGTACGGCCCACTCGCCCGCGGAGTGCACGTCGGCCCGTGCGTCGAAGGTGACGGCGTCCGCCCTGACCTCGACGACGGTGGTCTCGCGGACCAGGTCCACGGCGAGATCGAACTCCTCCCGGCCGGTCAGCCCCAGCGACCGCCAGGACGTGCCCTCGGGCAGCAGCAGCGGCAGGATCCCCATGGCGCACAGATTGGAGCGGTGGATGCGCTCGAAGCTCTCGGCGAGCACCGCGCGCACTCCGAGCAGCCAGGGGCCCTTCGCCGCCCAGTCCCGTGAGGAGCCCATGCCGTAGCTGCGGCCGGCCAGGACGACCAACGGGGTGCCGGTGGCCGCGTACCGCTGGGCCGCCTCGTAGACCGGCAGGCGCTCGCCGCTCGGCAGGTGCAGGGTGTCGCCGCCGCCGTCCCCGTCGCCGAGCAGCCCGTTGACCAGGCGGGGGTTGCTGAAGGTGCCGCGCGCCATCACCTCGTGGTTGCCGCGCCGCGACCCGTACGAGTTGAAGTCCCGTACCCCGCGCTCGCGCAGGTACCGGCCGGCCGCGGAACCGGGCGGGACGGTACCCACGGGGGAGATGTGGTCGGTGCTGACGTCGTCGCCGAGGGCGAGCAGCGCGCGGGCGCCGGTGAGGGGGCGGGGGTCGGTGGCCGGGCTCGCGTAGGCGGGCGGCCGGATGTAGGTGGACGTCTCGTCCCAGGGAAAGACGTCGGAGTCCGGTGCGGGCAGCGCGGCCCAGTTGTCCGCCGGGTCCGTGCGCGCGGGGTCCGCGGCCTCGGCGGCGAACACCTCGGGGGTGACGTGTTCCCGCTCCAGGGCCGAGATGTCGGCGGAGTCGGGCCACAGGTCGCGCAGATACACCGGCGCGCCGTCGCCGTCGGTGCCCAGGGGCTCGGTCTCCAGGTCGGCGCGGACGTGGCCCTGCAGGGCCAGTGCGACCACGAGGGCGGGCGAGGCCAGGTAGCCGGCCCGCACCTGGGCGTGCACCCGGGCCTCGAAGTTGCGGTTGCCGCTGAGCACCGCGCACACGGTCAGCCCCTCGCGCTCCACCGTCGCGCCGATCCCGTCGGCCAGCGGACCGCTGCCGCCGTTGCAGGTCATGCAGCCGTAGCCGGTGACGTGGAAGCCCAGCTGTTCCAGGTACGGCAGCAGTCCGGCGTCGCGGAGGTAGCGCGTGACGGCGCGGGAGCCCGGGGAAAGGCTCGTACGGACGTGGGCGGGCACCGTGAGGCCGAGTTCGACCGCCCGGCGGGCCAGCAGTCCCGCGGCGAGCATGGCCTTCGGGTTGGAGGTGCTGGTGCAGGAGGTGATCGACGCGATGACGATGTCGCCGTCGCTCAGTCCCTGCGCCGTGCGTGGGGGCCGAGAGGTCGACGCACGCAAGGAGTCCGGCAGTTCGGCCAGGGAGATCCGCTGGTCCGGGCGGCTGGGGCCGGCCAGCGAGGTCTCGACGGCGCTCAGGTCGACGTCGATGACGCGTCCGAAGCGCGGCTCGGAGGACGGGTCGGCGAACAGGCCTTGGGCGCGGCAGTACTCCGACACGAGCCGGACGTCGCTCTCGGCGCGTCCGGTCTGCCGCAGATAGCGCAGGGTCTCCTCGTCGACCGGGAAGAAGGCGCTCATGGCCCCGTACTCGGGGGCCATGTTGGCGACGGTGCAGCGGTCGGCGGCGGTCAGCGCGGCCACTCCGGGGCCGGTGAACTCCAGCATCAGCCCACGGACGTTCTCCTCGCGCAGACGCCGGGTGAGGGTGAGGGCGACGTCGGTGGGCGAGACACCCGGGCGTATCGCGCCGGTGAGCCGGACCCCGACGATCCGCGGTACGCGGATCGGTTGGGCCAGGCCCAGCATCAGGGTCTCCGCCTCCAGGCCGCCGACGCCCCAGCCCAGCACGCCGATGCCGTTGACCATGGTGGTGTGGCTGTCCGTGCCGATCACCGTGTCGGGGCGCAGCAGACCGCCGGGTCCCTGCGCGACCACCGTCGCCAGTCGCTCCAGGTTCACCTGGTGGACGATGCCGTGGCCCGGCGGGATGACGCGCAGCCCGTCGAACGCCGACTCGGCCCATTTCAGGAAGGCGTACCGCTCCTGGTTGCGCTTCCATTCCAGCGCCTCGTTCAGGGCGAGGGCGTCCGGACGGCCGGCCCAGTCCGTCTGCACGGAGTGGTCGACCACGACGTCGACGGGCAGCGCCGGGGCGACCCGGCCGGGTCGCGACACCCGGTCGCGCAGCGCCGCCAGGTCCACGAGCAGCGGGATGCCCGTGTAGTCCTGCACCAGGACGCGGGCCGGGCGGAAGGGCATCTCCATCTCCGGCGGTTCGCCCGCGGCCAGCCGCTTGCCCAGCGTCGCGGCCTGCTCCGGCTCGCCGTCCCGCAGCAGCGACTCCAGCAGTACTCGGCCGCTGTACGGTACGGCGTCCAGGGCGATCCCGGCTGCTGCGGCGAAGGCAGGCAGGTCGTACCACTCGGTGTCGCGGCCCGCGGGCCGTCCCCTGTCGGTCATGGCCAGTCCGTCCTTCTCGTCCTTGCTCGTCTTCTCGTCCTCGTGGCCGTCGGCCGGTGGCGTCCCGCCCGGAGGCCGTGCCGTCGCGGTCATCCGGCGCACACCACCACGAACCGCAGCCGCGCGGCCGCCGCCAGGCTGCGGGCCACCGCCTGCTGCCCGCTGTCCCCGGTGGCGACGACGCACGCGCCGGGCGTCTCGGGGGTGAGCGCGCCGGGATACAGGGAGCCCGGTTCGCACAGCCAGTGCACGCCCTCGACTCCCTCGACGGCCGCGGCTTCCTCCGCGCCGTAGCAGCGCTCCAGCAGCCCGGGGGCGCGTGGTGTCACGAAGCGGACGGCGGCCGCGCGGCTCAGTCGCGGGTGCAGCTCGTCGAGCACCCGCTCCCCGCACACGTGCCGCACCCACAACTCGTCCAGGTCCAGCCCCAGGGCCAGCGAGGCCAGTTCGACGATCCGGTCGCCGCCGGGCCGCAGGCGGATGCGCACCACCCGGGGGCCCGCGTCCGTCATCACGATCCGGGTGTGGGTGGGTCCGTCCCGGACCCCCAGCGCGTCGAGCACCCGCGGCAGGAACGCCTCGACGTCCGCGCGCAGCCGGCTCTCGGCCGGCGCGGGCAGGCAGTGCCCGGTCCGCACCCGGGCCACCGGGTCGATCAGGGTCTGGCTCACGCACACCAGCCGGTGCACACCGCGCTCGGAGAACGCCTCGACCCCGTACTCCTCACCGTCCAGGTACTCCTCGACCATCATCCGGCGCCCCGTCGGCAGCAGGCCGACGAGCTCGGCGAGCTCGGCGAGCTCGGCGGCGGAGCGGATCACCGAGGCGGCCCCGGCGCCCATGCCGTCGACGGGCTTGAGTACCAGGGGGTACCCGTACACAGCCGCGAACGCCGCGACGTCCGCGGTGTCGCGCACCTCGCTGGCCGCGGTGCCGTCCACGCCGGCGTCGCGCAGACGGGCCCGCAGCAGCGGCCCGTGCCCGGCCAGGCGTACCGCCTCGGCCGGATGGCAGGGCAGCCCGAGTGCGTCGGCGACGGCCACGGCGTGTTCCTGGGCCTCTTCGGCGAAGGCTCCCAGGGCGTCGACGGGGTCGTACGCGGCCACGGTGCGTGCGGCCGCGGTCCACTCCTCGACGGGGGCGGAGTCGGTCACGGCGATGATCCGCTCGTAGCGCGCCAGGTCACGGAGCGAGCCCAACGAGGAGACCCTGGTGAGCAGGGTCAGCCGCAGTCCCAGCCGGTGTGCCGTGGCGTGCCGTTGCTCGTCCGCTCCGACCAGCAGCAGGTGACTGCTCACCCGGCCGCTCCCGGGTACGGCACCTCGCGCGGTCCGACGTATTCCAGCAGCGGCCTGATCAGTACGTTGTTGGCGTGCTGCTCCAGCGCCTGGGCCACCCAGCCGGCGCTCCGGCCGACCGCGAACAGCGGCACGGCCAGGTCGTCGGGCAGCCCGAGCAGCCGGTAGGCGAGCCCCGCGTACAGGTCGACGTTGGGTGCCACGCCGTGCCGGCCGTAGGGGCGCATCGCGGCGGCGACCGCGTCCAGGATCTCCAGGCCTCCGAGGTCCCCGCGCTCCTCGCTCAGTTCCACGACGGTGGCCCGCAGATGACGGACCCGCGGGTCCTCCGTGCGGTACACCCGGTGTCCGAAGCCCATCACCGGTCGGCCCTGCCGCTGGAGTCCGGCGACGTAGCGCTCGGCGTTGCCGGGCTCGCCCACCTCGTCGACGAGGCGGACCGCGTTCTCAGCCGCGCCGCCGTGCACCGAGCCGGCGAACGCGGCCACGGCGGCGGTGAGCGCGGCCGCCATTCCCGACCGGCAGCCGATGGCGACACGTGCGGTGAAAGCCGAGGCGTTGGAGCCGTGGTCGGCGTGGACGATGAACCCCTTGTCGACGAACCGGACCGCCGCGGGCGAGGGCCGCTCGCCGAGCAGGGCGGTCAGGAACGCCTCCGCGTACGAGGTCTCGCCCGCCGGGAGGACGAACTCCCGCCCGCTGCGGAAGGCGTGGTGGGCGGCGACCAGCATCGGTATGCGGGCGATCAGGTCGATGCCGGCCTCCAGCGCCTCGTCGTACGTCTCGTCGGCGCCGGTGCTGCGTGCCGGGCCGAACGAGCCGAGCGCGGAGACCAGAGTGCGCAGCGCCTCCATCGGGTGTACCGGGGCGAGCGCGCGGGCGAGTTCGACGACCGGCACGGGCAGTTCCCGCCGGGAGCGCAGTTCCTTGCCGAACGCTTCCAGGCCGGCCGGGTCCGGGAGTTCACCGTGTACGAGGAGATGTGCCACCTCCTCGAAGGAGGCACGGCCGGCCAGGTCGTGGATGCTGTAGCCGCGGTATTCCAGGACGCCCCCGGCACCGTCGATGCGGGTGACGGAAGTGCGGTCGAAGCTCACGCCCTCCAGGCCGCGGTGCACGGAGACGGTTTCCTCGGCGGCGGGTGCCGCGGCCCGGCCGGGAGCATCGCCGTCACGTCCGGCGAAGGCACGGATGGCGGCCACGGACCGCAGCTCCAGGATGAGTTCGTCATCGACCGGCACCCCGTAGGCCTCTTCGAGGGCGACCATCAGCCCGACGTGGCCGAGGGAGTCCCACTCTCTGATCGACTGGTATTCGAGGTCGTCGGTGACCCGGTCCGGGGCTATCCCGAGAGTGTGCGCGATCAGCTGGTCGACGCTGCTCATGTTGTTCTCTCCAGCAGGTGCTCGGTGGGAGTCGGAGGGTCAGGCGGGGACAGCGGTCCGGGTGTCGAGCCATCGGCGCAGGGCACCGCGGTCGACCTTGCCGTTGGCGTTCACCGGCAGTTCGCCGATGGGGTGCACGCTCCTGGGGGCCATGTAGGCGGGCAGCTCGGCCGCGACCGCGTCGGACAGGTCGGCCGGGTCTGCGGTGCCGGTCACGACCGCGGCGACGGTGGAGTCGTCCGGCCACATCAGACAGACCGCCTCCGCGCAGCCGGCCCGGCGCAGTACGGCCTCGATCTCCCCCAGTTCGACGCGGTGCCCGCCGACCTTCACCTGCTGGTCGTTGCGGCCGAGGCAGACCAGCTCGGTGCCCTGCCGACGCACCAGGTCGCCCGTGCGGTAGTAGCGGAGGCCCTCGTGTTCGAAGAAACGCTCCGCCGTCACGTCCGGGGCACGCCAGTACCCGGGCGTGGCCTGTGGACCGGCGACACACAGCTCACCGGTCTCCCCGTCGGCCACCGGTGCCAGCCGCTCGTTCACGACGAGACCGTCCAGGCCCGGGTAGAGGCGGCCGATGGGCACGTTGTCGTGGACGCACTCGGCCGGGCTGGTCCGGGGGTCCCAGCGGTGGACGGCGCAGGCGATGGTGAGTTCCGTCGGACCGTAGAGGTTCTCCACGACAGAGCGGGGGGCGGCCGCCTGCCAGGCCTCGGCGGTGGCCCTGGGCAGGGCCTCCCCGCAGAACAGGCTCCAGCGCAGGGTCGGCATCGTGCCCGGTGCGAGCACGCCGCGCCGGCGCAGGACGGCAGCCACCGACGGGACGGAGAACCACACGGTGATGCCGTTGCGCTCCAGGTACTTGAACGGGGCGAGGAGTTCGATCGGATCCATCGCGCACACGCGGGCGCCGTGTTCCCAGGCCATGAACAGGTCGAACACCGACAGGTCGAAGGTCTGGTCGAAGGTCTGGGAGAACCGGTCGTCCGGCGTGATCCCGTACCGGTCCTGATTCGTGTCGAGGAACGCGCGGACGTTGCCGTGGGTGATGGGCACCCCCTTGGGCGTGCCGGTGCTGCCCGAGGTGAACAGCAGGTACGCCAGGTCGTCGTGGCCGGTCTCGGGCAGCTCGCGCAGCTCCGGCGCCGTGGCGAGGTCGGCCTGCCGCAGGACGAGGGCGCCGGACGGGCCGTCGGTCCGGATGCCGGCCGGTGTCCCGTCGTCGGGCAGCAGCAGGTCGGGGGACCGCTTCAGGCCCTTGAGCAGCTCGGGAAGCTGAGCGGCCGAGGCCTCGTCGACGATCAGGGCGTCCAGGTCGGCGCGTTCCAGCATGGCGCGGGTACGGGCGACGGGAAACTTCCGGTTCAGCGGTACGAACGCCGCGCCCGCGTACAACGCCGCGAGCACACCGAGGTACGCGGGCTCGCTGCGGTGGGCGAGGACTCCGACGCGACGGGGGCGCCGTTCGCCGTCCCCGCGTGTCTCGAGGAGACGGGTGGCCCAGCGGCGGGCCGTGGAGTCCGCCTCGGCGTAGGTGAGGCTGCGGCGGCCGAGGGTCAGGGCGATCCGGTCCGGATCGGTCGATGCGTGGTGGCGGAAGCCGTCGGCGAGGGGCCGCGTCGGCATCGTGGTGGTCATGGTGTCCTTCCCCGTGGGGTGCGGGTGCGGGTGCGAAGTGGTGGGGCCGAGAGCTTCGTGGGCGCGCGTTCGCCGTGCTCGCCGGCCGGGCGGCTGCGTGAGTGACCGGGCACGGCCACCGGCACGGGGGCGGGTCGCCGTCCGGCCCGCGCGGGCGCGGGTCGCGTCAGGTCTCGGTCGGTACCGGGGCCAGAACGCCGATGCTTCTGCCCGCGGTCAGGGCGACCCGCTCCGCCGTCATCCCGGCCACCGCGAAGACCAGGGCCGCGCCGATCCAGCCGGTGGTGCCGCCGCCGAGCAGCAGACTCGTGACGATGATGGGGCCGAGCACGCGCTGGCCGTTGATGCTCAGATTGAAGACGGAAAGGTAGCGGCCTCGCGCCTCGGGCGGAGCCAGCGTGATGGACAGGTCCCACACCGCGGCATTGGCGATCACTTCGCCCAGAGAGAGCGCGGCGACCGCCGCGGCCAGCCAGGCCACCGAGGCCCAGCCGGGCGAGCTGCCCGCCGCGGCGAAGCACAGGCTCCCCACCGCGAGCACCGCGCCGGTCCAGGTCAGCATGCGGCTCGTGCGGTGCAGGCCGTCGGCGAACCGGCTCACCGGGATCTGCAGAACCACCACCAGCACGGTGTTCACCGCGAACAGGACCGACACCGTCACCCTAGGCGCGTCCGTGTAGTCGAGGACCCACACGGGCATGGCCACCAGCAGCAGCGCGTCGAAGAAGGACAGCAGGAAGTTGAGTCCGGTCAGTGCCAGATAACGGGCGTCCGGCAGCGCTCGTCGTCCGGGCGCCTTCGCCTCCCGGGACGCCTGTGTCCCCGTCTCCCTGCCGTGTTCCTCCCTGACACGCAGTACCAGGAAAGCTCCGCCGAGGAACGCGCAGGCGATCGCGGCCAGAACGATCCGGTAGGCGGTCAGCGTGTCGGAGACCAGGGCACCGCCGGCCGCCATGGCGCCGACGCCGAGTCCGCAGTTGCGTACGACGTTGACGACCGCGAGGAGCCGGGTGCGCTCCTGCTGTTCCGGAACGGCGTTCGCGACCAGGGTCTGGAGGACGGGCGGCCCCGCCCGGTCGCACGCGACCGCGCACAGGGTCACCACGATGAACTGCCAGAAGGAGCCGACGAACGCGTACGCCCCGCAACACACCCCGCGGCCCACGTACACGGCGGCCAGCACGCGCCGTGCCCCGTACCGGTCGGCGAGCACTCCCCCGTAGAGGGAGACCAGCAACGCGACCCCGCCGGCCGTGGCGAGTCCCGTCGCCACCTGGTTGGGCGTGAGCCCGACCTGCCGGGTGTAGAACGCCATGGAGCTGGCCATGAACAGACCGATACCGAGGGATTGCACCAGCGCGGCGGCGACCAGCCTTCGGCCCCCGGTGGTCAGTTTCATTCTGTTCCGTCCCGACATCTCGTGAACCACCCTGCCGCGAGCATGAGAACGGAACAGGGGAATGGACCCGGAGAACGGCCGCGAGAACGCGTCCATTCGTCGCCGGATTCGACCGGAGAGCCGTTTCCGGCCCACCCGATCGCGAACCGCGGCTCGAACAGGACGGTAGATCAGGCAACCACGGGAGACGCGTTTCTGAGCGCAGTGGGACTTCCGTGCGGAAAACTCATTCTGCGCGTTCTGCCAAGCTCGTCCGCAGTCTGTAGTGGTGCTCGGGACGGCCCGCGTCCCCGTACTTCAGGCTCAGCCGCACGCCGCCCTGCTCCTCCAGGCGTTTGAGGTAGCGCTGCGCGGTGGACCGGCTCACTTTGGCCCGCTCGGCCACCTCCTGTGCCGAGAGCGGGCGTTGAGCCTCGCGCAGGACCTGTCGGATCAGCTCGGTGGTCGGCCCCGAGTGGTTCCGGGAAGCGGGTGCCGTCGAGTTGCCACGGGCGCCGAAGACGCTGTCCAGGCCGTCCTGTTCCAGTTCGTCCACTCCGTCGAGCATGCCGTGCAGGGCTGCGTACGCCTCCAGCTTGGCGCGCAGCGCGGGGAAACCGAACGGCTTGACGAGGTAGTCCAGGACGCCGTGACGCCGCGCGGCGCGCGCCAACTCGGCGTCCCGGGCCGCCGACACCATGACCACGTCGACCGGGTGCTCCCGCTGCCGCAGCCGCTGCACCAGACGCAGGCCGGTCTGGTCCGGCAGGTACTGGTCGAGCAGGATCAGGTCGATCCCGCCCCGTTCGACCGCGGCGAGCGCCTCGCCGGCGGTGTGTGCCCGTGCGGCCACCCGGAAGCCCGGAACCCTGTCCACATAGGCGCAGTTGACCCCGGCCACATGGAAGTCGTCGTCGACGACGAGCACGTCGATCACCGGGCGGCCGCCGTTTCGGGGGCGAGTGCCCGCGGCAGCCGTACGGTGAACACGGCTCCTCCGCCGACTCGTTCGTCCACCGTGGCGGTGCCGTCGTACCGGTCCGTGATCCACCGCACCTGGGCGAGACCCATGCCCCGGCCGCCGTGCGGCTGCTTCGTGGACCAGCCCTTGAGGAACACGAAGGGACGTGCGTCGGGCGGGACTCCGGGTCCGTTGTCGGCGACCCGCAGCACCGCGGTGTCGCCCTCCGCCCAGATGTCGATGCCGACACCGGGGTCCGGGACACCGTGGGAGGCCACGGAGTCCAGCGCGTTGTCGATCAGGTTGCCCAGCACCATCATCAGATCGTGCGGAACCAGAGCACGGCGCGGGAGGTTGGTGCCCGCTCCGATGCGCAGCGCCACGCCGCGCTCGGCGGCGACCGCGCTCTTGCCCACCAGCAGTGCGCTGAGCACCGGCTCACGCACCCGGTCGGCGTGCTGCGTCTCCCTGGTGCGCATGCGGGTCAATTCCGCGATGAACTCGCTCGCCCGGTCGTACATTTCCATGTGCAGCAAGCCCGCCATTGTGTGCAGGCAGTTGGCGAACTCGTGGTGTTGAGCGCGCACCGCCGCTATGGGACTCAGTCCGGTTTCTAAGCTCATGCCCCGTATATCCTTTTGTTCTGTCGGTCGTCACCTTGTGTACCATGATCAAATTGGGCGCCTCAATCAACTTCTGGCAAAGGCCGGGCCCACCGCCGCGTCGGCCGGGTACACGGGACGGATTTCCGGATGACGCGCGCCGGAAAGGAACGGGAACGAGTGCAGCCGGCTCGGGTTCGAGCGGGGGCCGCCCGTCCGTCGGTGCGAGTTCTGCGACATCCCCGCCACCGCGCCGGATCCAGCCGGCCTCGGTCCGAGGCGGCATACAGCGCGCCGCGGTTGTCGATCAGGTCGAGGTTGGCGATGATCGCGGTCGTGAGCCGGTCGGTGAACCACTGGTCCAGGGTCCGGTCGATCTCGGTAACGATGTCGGTGAGCCGACCCGCCGGAGCTGCAAGTGGCGCGGCACGCCGCGAGGCCGGCGGCGAGGGCGATGTCGAAGGCGTTCAGCCCGGTCTCCTACGCAGGAGTCAGCAGCCCTGCCCCCTTGCCGGTGAGATCGGACGACGTGCAATCAAGTATCTCCGCTGATCCACTGATTGACTGCTACGTCCGATCGTCTTCCTGCTCACGCTGACCGGCTGACCCGCGAGCAAACCGGCGTCGCCACGGTCGGGACACGACAGGCCAGGGGCGTCGCCTTCGTCGCCCCGGCGACCGGAGCCGCTCTCGTCCTGCCACCGCTCAACTTCCTGCCAGCCCTCTCCCTGGGGATGTTGACAGAGGGCTGTTCTAGCTGCTCTCTCGTAGAGTGTGAGGCGCCGACGGCCGACGGCGGGCAGTCCGCCCGGTGGACCCGGTCGAGCGGATCATCACCGTCAGGACCGGCGAGGCCAGCGACGGCTGGCTCTGCCCGATGTCCCCATAACCCCACGACCTGTAGAGATCGTGGACCTTCCCATGTCCGGCAGCCGAGTTGACCATCAGAGTGACGTACGGCTCGTCGCGTACGGCGAGCAAGGCGTCGTGGATGCGGCGGGAGGTACCGGTCTTCCGCCACCTCGGGCTGACACCGATTTCCTTCAGGGCCACTGCTGGCTGCTCGGTGTACCTCCCTTCTGGCGTCGGGCTGGTGCGCTGCCAGTACCGATCGCCGAACTCGATGGTGTTGCCATAGGCGTAACCAACGGGCCGACCATCCACATACGCGAGGACGGCTGTGAATCCGGGTTCGCCGCTATGGCGGTCGAGTCGCTCTCCGAACGCAGTGACCGCATAGTTGGGCAGGTGGAGCAGCGGTGCGCGTGCCTCGGCATACACGTCCAGGAGGTCGCCGCGGATGGCGTCGAGGGCAGTGAAGGTACGAAGCTCGATAGCGGAGTCCGAGGTCATGTGGTCATCCTCCAGCTGGCGGTGTGCTCGGGCCAGGTCTGGATCGCGGTGCTTCCGGGTGCAGTGGCGCGGAGGGCGGCCCCGAATTCTTGGAGCATGCGCGAGACGCGGGCATGGCGGATGGCGGCATCGGCGGGGACCCGTCTCGAGGTGGCCAAGGCGGCGTCGACGTGGCCTTGGGCGAGCTGAGCATGGGCCAGCCGAGTCGTGGTGATGGCCCGGGAGCGAGCCATGTGGGATCGGAGAGCGGCAAGGCAGCGGTGAGCGTGATACTCGGCGGTTGGATGGTCGCCGAGGGCGAGGTATGCGGAGAGGGCCAAGTGGTGCAGCTCGGCCTGATCGTAGAAGGCAAGCAACCATACGGGCCTGTAATCGTCCGGGTCGGCGCGCAGCATGGCGTCTTGGGGTCCTAACAGAAGCTGTTGATCTTGTGACCTTCGGCTTGGGCGGTCGTTGGTCCGAGTGTGGGAACACGTCAGTCTCGGCCATGGATCGTGTCGGATGAACTGTGGTCGCTCATCGAGCCGTTGCTGCCCGGGCCGGCACCGAAGCTGGTCGAGGGCAGACCGCGGGTGCCGGACCGGCAGGCCTTGTGCGGGATCCTGTTCGTGCTGCATACCGGCATCCAATGGGAGTACCTGCCCCAGGAGTTGGGCTTCGGCTCGGGCATGACCTGCTGGCGGCGCCTGGCCGCGTGGAACGAAGCCGGCGTGTGGGACCAACTGCACCTGGTGCTGCTGAGGAAGCTGCGGGCCGCGAAGCAGCTGGACTGGTCCCGGGCGGTGATCGACTCCTCCCACGTGCGAGCGGCCCGGCGGGGCCCCAAAGCGGACCCAGCCCGGTCGACCGCGCACGGCCGGGCAGCAAGCACCACGTCGTCACCGACGCCCAGGGCATCCCACTCGCAGTGTCCCTGACCGGCGGAAACCGCAACGACGTCACACAGCTGCTGCCCCTGATCGACAAGATTCCGGCGGTAGCAGGCGTCGTCGGCCGGCCCAGACGCAGACCCGATGCCCTGCTCGCCGACCGCGCCTACGACCACGACAAGTACCGCCGCCTGCTCCGGGACCGCGGCATCCGCCCAGTCATCGCCGAACGAGGCGTGGAACACGGCTCCGGCCTGGGCATTTTCCGCTGGGTGGTAGAGCGCACGATCGCCTGGCTGCACGGCTTCCGACGACTACGGATCCGTTGGGAGCGACGCGACGACATCCACGAGGCCTTCCTCGGCCTCGCCACCTGCCTCATCACCCACCGACACGTCCAACGCCTTTGTTAGGACCTCTAAGAGCGAGGTTGGGGGATCACCGGCGTGACCTGGGAATCCCTGTCTTGGGCAGCATGGGGCGGTGCGCACCCTGGCGAACCTCGATTCCCCGTGAGTCCCCGTCCGTTCTAGCACGGAAGTGGCACGCCCCGCGGCCCCTCGATGCGAACTACGGGCACGATGGTCGCTGAGGTCTGCGGACCTGGTGAAGGAGGTGTTGGCGGCCACCGCAGGGCGCTGGTGGCCAAGGAGGTTGCTGTACTGCAATGACCCTCGGTGGCGCGCTCAGCCGATTGTCCTCTGCCGGCGTTTCCAGCCTCGGTGGCCAAGGGCCTGAGCCACAGCACCGAGCACTACGAGAACCAAGCCCACGGTGGCCAAGGTGGCTCCTACACCGCTAGACCACCCGAGCAGTCTCGGTAGTCCGTCGACGGCAAGTCCGGCACCCATTGAGACAGCGCCCCAACCGGCTACAACCGGCTTCCTATACTGTGCTGCCCGCCAGCCGTTCAGGGTCAACACCCCCATAGCGGCAATGAAACACCCACAGGCAAACATGATCCACGCTGTCATAGCGCCCCTCCCGATCTGGGGCCAGCCTAGCGGCAGCGACGGGGCTTTTTGATCTAGCAGAAACCACAACCTGCCCAGCTTCTATCCCGTCTGCCGTCGACCCACACTCCGTGGAGCGGGCGTGGTTCAGGGCGTCAATGAAGTAGAGAAAGGGGTCTGCTGCACGATTGGGTGACATCTGAACTGGCTTGCCCTGTGGGGCGGGTGGGAAGGATGTCGCTGTGCCCAAGCCTTATCCGGAAGAGTT
>NZ_JBIRQM010000026.1:0-75308 GCF_044333225.1 Streptomyces sp. NPDC021080
GCACCCCCATCGAGTACGAACTACTCTCCGCACAAGACACCCCCCCCGCCGCCAGTTAGCCACCGCAGCTGGAACCCAAACCGTGGGGCAGGTCAGCCTCCGTGGCTATCGACGCCCGCGCACTCGACAAGACCGGCACGATCGTTGGATCCACCCAGAACACGATGCCCAACATCCCAGCCAACAGCACCTTCGACTACTTCGGAGACCTCGGCGGCGGCCTAGGCGGCGACCTGACCGGTACCCCGTCTTCGATTCAGCTCTCCCAGGCAAAAGACACCTTCGGTCAAGCCGGAGGCGTGGATCAGCCGATGCTCGCCACCAGCGAAATCAAGCTCAGCACAGGGAGTCGGGACGACGTCATCCCCGAAGCTCCGTACTCCTACAACCTGTCCGTCAAGGTCACCAACAGCAGCAAGGACGCCGTCGACGGATACGTCACCCAGCAGGTCGTCCTATACGACACAGGCGGGCACATTGTCGGAGGAGGCACCGGATCCTCCGACAATGTGCCCGACAACCTCCCCGCCGGCATGAGCTACCGCGAGCAGTGGACCGGCATCCCAGCCCTGGCCAAGGCCGTCCGCGCCGTCTACACGGTATGGCCGGGCTGACTCGGCAGCTCCCCTGCTGGCCTTCGGACTGCCGTGCACCCGGCCGCCGCAGCCGCCATACCCTCAATCACCGCGGCGACGACCCCGGTGATTGGCACCTCGACGCCGCGGGCCCGCCTCGCGCTGACCACAGCGGCATGAGGTAGGTCAACGCGTGTCTGCGGGTGCGTGAGGTCGTTGGGCAGATCACCGCGCGCCGGATCGGCTTCACTCTTCGAAGACGTGCGGTCCGAGGGCCCGGACCCCTATGCACCGGTCTCGGGCTCTCACCCGTGTGACGAACTGGCGTGGCGCCGACCTCCAACCGGGGACACGCTGGGGAGCCGGGCGGCCCGGTACACCCTCCCCCGAGGTATCGGGCCACCCGGTACCGATTGGTGCTGCCCGGCCTCGGGCTCTCCGCCCTGACCCGGTAACAATCTGGAGGAACCGGGCCGAGTATGTCGAGTCGTGTCCGGGCTTGCCTGGTACGGGCTGTTTCCGCGAGATGAGACGCGGCCTCGATCAGCCCAAGTTCACCGCCGAGTAAGTCCGCAAAGGCTTCAACCTCTTCGATGGCGCGGCCTTCCAGGGGTGCGGGCACTGTCCGCCGAAGCGCGCGAGCACGATGTCCTGGACGAGGACGTGGCCCGGCTCTCCCCGCTCAAGCACGCGAACCTCGACGTGCTGGGCCGCTACGCCTTTCGCCCCTCCACCCCGACCGGCGCGCGCAACCCGGAGGCGGTCGGCTTGGACGATGAAGACGGCGCCGAGGAGTGAGCCGGGCCGTCGGGTCCGGATGGTCAGCCGTTCACCGCAGGGCTGAGCCCGGAACCGTGGGTGTGCATCGCAAGCATCAGCGCCGAGTCGGTGTGGAGCGTGATGCGTACCGGTATGAAGGTGGTGGCGTCCACCGGCGACTCCCCGTTGCCGGGATTGCGGGCGTAGCGCGGATGGGCGCCTCCGCTGATCTGCCAGCGTATGCGGTGACCGACGGCAAATCTGTGGGCGGTTGAGCTCATCGGCACGGTGATCTGCGACGGCTCCTGCCCGTCCGTCCGCAGTCGGCCCAGCCCGTCACAGATGTTGACGGAGCGGCCTTGTGGGTCCACGTCGCACAGGCGGGTGAAGACGTCGGCATGGCCGGTGTCCGTGGAGATACTCAACCGCGCCGAGACCGGCCCGAGGATGTCCACGGGCTCGGTCAGCGGGGGGCCGGTGAATGTCAGGACGTCTTCCCGAGCCTCCAGGCTGCTGTTGTCGCGAGGACCGGCGGTACGGGAGAGCAGAGGGCCGCCGAGGGACGGGGTGGGGTCGCCCGGGTCGTAGCGGAACGACGCCAGTGGTGCGGAGTCCGTGGGGGCCTGCCGGGTGAGATGCCCCTGCACGGTGGGAAACCAGGAGCCGACGGCAGTGGTCGGCGGCCAGTCGTCGAGGTCCAGCCAGGCGGTTTCGCCGCCGATGTGCACGCGCACCCTAGTGGGGCGCAGGTCGGAGGGGTCGGCGTCCAGGTGGGCGCGCAGCCAGGCGAGGCTCTCGGCGAACACCTCGGGCCATCCCTGTTGCAGGGCGGAGGTGTGGGTCCAGGGGCCGACAAGCAGGGCGGTCTCGCATCCGGCCTGGCGTAGCCGGGTGTACTGCTCGAAGGTCTGGTCGACCAGCGCATCGTGCCATCCGGTGATCAGACTCGTGGGCACGCTGAGTTGCTCCGCCGCCTGCGCCAGGGACGCGCCGCGCCAGTACGCGTCCTTGGCGTCCGGGTGTGTCATCACGTCGTCCAGCCAGGGCACTTCGCCCCCGAGGGCCGACGCGTACGCCCCGCGCAGCGGCTGCGCGGTGGTGACATCACGCAGGCGTCGTTGCAGGCGCAGTGTCGCCCTAAGGAACGGTGCCATGCCCTGGTGCTGGTAGGTCATGCTTACGCCGACGGCGAGTGCGGTCTCCAGGCGTAGCGCACCGTACGTGTGGAACAGGGCGTGGGGGTCGTGCAGGCCCACCTGCACGACCATTGCCTTCAGTTCTGGCGGCGGGTCCATGGCGAGGGCCCATTGCACGTAGCCCAGATAACTGGGGCCGACGGTGCCCAGCGTGCCGTTGAACCAGGGCTGCTCGCGCAGCCAGGACACCGTGGCCTGGCTGTCGGCGGCCTCATTGCGCCACAGGTCGAACGCACCCCCAGAACCGCCGGTGCCGCGGCAACTCTGCAGGACCACGTGGAAGCCCTGTTCGGCGAAGAGCAGGCCGTACATGGGGGACCACGGCAGGCTCCTGCCGTACGGCGAGCGCACCAGGAGGGTGGGAAAGTCGCCCTCGGTGCGCGGAAAGTAGTGGTCCGTGATCAGCGGGCTGCCGTCGGCGGCCGGCACCAGCAGCCCCGGCTCCCACCCGGCATCGTGCTGTTTGGCCGGGAGGCCGCGCCAGGTCGCCCTCATTATCCGTGAGGCCAGTGGCGGCTTACCGGAAGGCGGTGCCCAGGTCGGCCTCGGCGCAGAACCGTGCGTGCGTGGCGTCATCGTTCCCTCCTCGATTTTCGTACGATGTACGAGAATAGAGGATGCTTGACTGGGGCCCGCAAGGGCCGCCGATCAAGGAAGGAGCATGGCCATGCCCCGTGAGGGAGAGACCGACGCCCCGGGCGTCGACCCTCAACAGCTCTGGCTGACCTCTGACCAGCCGCGCAGAGGTCGCAAGCCTGCCTACAGCCGGGAGGCGATCACCGCGGCGGCCGTCGCCTTGGCGGACGCCGAGGGACTCGAAGCGGTCACCATGCGGAAAGTCGCCGCACAGGTCGGAGCCGGCGTCATGTCGCTCTACAGCTACGCCCCCGACAAAGAGACGCTGCTGAACCTGATGGTCGACCACGTCAGCGGCGAACTGCCGACCACGAACACTCCCACCGGCGACTGGCGCGCCGACCTGAAGGCCATCGCCCACCTACAGCGCACCCACATGCTGCGACACCCCTGGCTGCCCGCCGCCCTGTCCACTCGACGCATCCCCGGACCCAACACCCTGGCCTTCCTGGAACACGCGCTCGCCGCCCTGCGGCCTGCTGGACTGGACGGTACGGCGAAGCTGGAGATCTTCGCCCAACTCACAGCATTCGTGGCCGGGCACGTCGCCCACGAAATCGCGCAGGCCGCAGCCGCGCAGTCCCCCGACCGATCCGCAGCCGAAGCCCGCTACCTCGCCACTGTCGCCGCGGACGGCCACCACCCGGAACTCGCCGAAGCCCTCTCCGCCCCCGGGCGCCCCCTCACTCCCGAAGCCACCTTCACCCGGTTCCTCAACCGCCTGATCGACGGCCTCGACACCGAGCCCTTTCCGTCATCGGTCTGAGCCGGCCAGACGCAGGGCGAGGACGGCCTGGACGGGGGCGGTGATCCTGGTTGTGGAGCACCGGAGCTTGCGCAGGAGCCGCCGACTCTTGAGGGTTGCCATGGCCTGCTCGACGAGGGCGCGGATCTTCGCGTGCAAGCGGGTCACCGCCTTCCGCCCTGGGGAAAGTGTCTTCCAGCGCCCCCGGTACGGGATGCGGACCGTGCCGCCGGCGACCCGGTGGCCCTTGTCGGCCCAGCACGAGACGTCGGCCTGGGCAAGGGCGTCGATGATGCCGTGTTCGCGGGCCGCGCGGACCTCGTGGACGGCTCCGGGCAGGGCGGGCGAGGCCCACAGCAGCCGGCCGAACGCATCGGTGAGGACCTGCACGCTGCCCAGCCGGCAGCAGCTCGTCGCAGATCTGATGAGCATCGGTGACCGGGGGCCGGTACGGCAGCCACGGATCAGCAACCAGGCCTGGCAGATCCTGTCGGAATTGTTGCCCTCCCGCCCTGTGGGCGATCGCCGGTACCGCAGTGACCGGCAGATCCTCGAAGCCATCATCCACATCGCCCGCACGGGCCTTTCGTGGCCCCAGATCCCTATAGAACTCGGCGGCTTCGCTACCTGCCGGATCCGCTTTCGCCGCCGGCACGCCGACGGCGCTCTGGCCCGCATCTGCCATACCGTGCTGCCCGAAGCCGATACCCGCTGGCAGCGGCAACTCGCTGACTACACCGGTCGGCCAGCGGTCGACGGGTGACCTCAGGCCGGGCATTCAGGGAAGACTCGTTACGGTGCCGGCCTCCGCCCGACAGGCGCGTCCGGCACCCATTGCAGGGATCTGCGGCACTCGCGCCGCCCCAGGCCACGGTTCGACGATGTGCGCCCACAGACTCAGAACTCCGCCCCACCGGCGGCGCCGGTTGCTGTTGTCCTGGACGGAGCCTGGCGTCTTCCCGCAGCCGTGGTCCATGCGTCTGCCGGTACGTGCCTCAGGCGTTGTCGACCCTGGACACCATGGCGGGGTTGGCCCGGCTGCTTCCGCCACCCGACGAGAACTCCATCCTGATCCGCTGGCCCTCCTGGAGAACCGGTGCCCACGGCGGAGGCACGTAGTGGAAGAAAATGTCTCCGCCACCATCGACCGCGAGGAAGCCGTAGCCCTTGTCCGCGTTGTACCACTTCACCGTGCCGGTCGCACCGTGGCCATCTCCTGTGCCGGCGTCGGTGCACGAGAGCGAGGGGAGGGCGGGCTCGGGTGTGGCCGGCTGCGCAGGGGCACTCTGCTTCAGCATGATCTGTGCAAGGCCCCGGTCGAGGTCGATCTGGTCTTCCAGAGCCGTGCGCACGCGCTGGTCCGCGGCAGTGAGCCATGCGTCCAGCCCGTGGTCGTCAAGAGACGGATCGATGTGGCGCTCGCTCATCAGGCACCTCCCCGCGGTGTGCAGCGGATCTCTTGGAGTTTGGCCCGGGCCCGGCAGAGGTTCTGGCGGACGGCT
Organism: Streptomyces sp. NPDC021080; assembly: GCF_044333225.1. Taxonomy (NCBI): domain Bacteria; kingdom Bacillati; phylum Actinomycetota; class Actinomycetes; order Kitasatosporales; family Streptomycetaceae; genus Streptomyces; species Streptomyces sp. NPDC021080. Next base: position 5,414 of record NZ_JBIRQM010000026.1, read on the forward strand.
GCCTCGCCGATGCCCAGTTCCTCGGCAATTTCTTGCGCCGAGTAGCCGTCGTAGTGCCACGCCATCACCTGACGCTGGCGCAGGGGCAGTTCATACAGTGCCTCGTAGACCAGCCGTTCCTCGGTGCTCAGCTCGAAGTTGACCAGCATCTGACTGTCCGGAAGATCACCAGGTAGATCCTCGCAGAACCTGTGCCGGAAGTAGAGCCGGGTGGCGACCTTGCGCAACCAGCGTGAGGGGTGGTGGATCCTGTCCCAGGATGTGTATGCCTGGGCGAATGCCTCCTGCGCTGCGTCAGCCGCTTCCTGCGGGCCGGCGCCGTGTTTCATCACGAACCTCGTCAGTGTCGGCATCTCGGCCCTGTAGACGGTGGCAAAGTCGAGGACCAGCGGTTCCTGAGCACGTCGGTGTAACCCGGGCGGAGGCGTCGGGGACTGCAGTGACAGCTCATCCACCGTGCAACTCCGCGGTCCGGCTGGAGGGCTGCGCACCCACCTCAATGGTGACTTCGTCCCCGGCGGCAGACCGCAACGCGACGCGGCTGCCGCTGGGCAGGGACTCCACCATTCGTGCGCCGGCGCCGTGTTGGACACGAACGGTATGGATGTCCCGCCGCGTTCGGATCCATACGATCAAGCATCGCGCGGCATACGCCGTGAGGCACAGCCCGGCGCCCATCAACGAGGTATCCATGCATCGTTCCTCTCTTGCACGTGCGGGCCCCTTCGCCACGCGTGCAACTGCGTCAGCACCGAGGCGGTAACCCGCTCCGATGCTTAGTGCAGCGCGAGCCGCCATCTGTGACACGCAAGGCGGCAAACGATGCCGGCAGGATCCCGCACAGGCAGATTCACATACTTTCATCGATATGAGCCCATTCGGGATCACTCATTCACGCGAGCTGGAGACGCGCTCGGCTGCGCGTGCTCCGCGCGCCTGCCGGTCGCCGCGCCTCGCGCTCCGCTGCTTCCCGCTCCTGACGGCGCTGCTGTTCTTGCCGGGCGGCCTGGCGGCGGGCGAGGTAGGCGTCCCGGCGGGCATTGCCGATCGCCTCCAGCAGCGGCCGGCGGTGGCCGTGGGACTGCCGTAGACGGCGTGCACCGCCTCAACGAGGGAATCGCCCGCGCACCCGCCCGAAAAGGTTCCGGAGCCGGGCGCCGCACGGGAGGATGACTTCGACGAGGGGCGGTCGGGGGGCCGCGCCGCGGCAGGGGGACGAACATGGACAGCGGGCTGATCGCGTTAGGCGCGGCCGTGGTCGGTGTGGCCGGGACGCTGCTGGCGACGGTGGTGTCGCAGCGGATGCTGGCACGGGTGCAGACGGCGCAGTTCGACCGGGAACAGCGCGACGCCCACGCGCGGTGGCTGCGGGACCAGGAGCTGACGGAGCTGTCCCGTCGGCGCGACTGCTACACGGCGGCCAATGCCGCGTACCGCCGTTACCGGATTGCCTTGATGAACTTCCTGTGGGCGGTCCACCGGGCGCAGGCCACCGCGGCGGACCGGGCGGCAGTCGAGGAGGCCAGGAGCGGTCACCACACCGCCTTCGCGGAGGCGCAGATGATCGCCTCCGCTGACGTGCTCGCGGAACTGGACCTGATGGTGAAGGTCCTCGCGGGCGCCCATGCCCGCACGATGCGGCTTGCGGACGGAGTTCCGGAGCCGGACGGCTCGTTCGAGCAGATCCATGCCGAGCTGGTCATGATCACGCAGCGCTGGGTGGGCATGCGCAGCGCGATGCGGTCCGACCTCGGCTTGGCCCCCGCCCTGAACGGCACCGACCCCGATCCAGCCGACTGCCTGCCTCCGGCGCCGGCGCCGGGACCGCTCCCGGCGCCGGCGCCGGAGGCCGTGTCCGGTCCCACCTCGGACGGGCCGACGGGTCTGTAGGCCGGGGAGTCCCGCCCTGGGCGGCCGGCGGCGGTTATCTGCGCGGATGTCTGCAGCCCTCTGCCAGCACCCGCAAAGGTTCGGAGCCCAGCCGCTGCCGGGCCCGGAACAGCGAGGACTTCGCCGGCACGTGCCAGTCGCCCAGCAGGCCCGAGCCCCGCAGGCCCTCGACGAGGGGGATGCCCAGTCGTCTCAATATTTGCATTCTCGCAGGTCCATGCCGCTATAGACCACATCCATCAACTCGACCTCCTTCTCAACCATTGCAGCGGAGCAGGTCAGATGCTCTCCAGCAAGCCCCCTGGCCTGCAATCCAGTTGAGACGACATACCGGCCCGAGGCACGGATCAGATCCGGACGCCGAACTGGAAGGGCATGTTGGCGATCGACTCGTAGCGGACGACCGCGCCGGTGTGCGGGGCGTGCAGCACCTGGCCGTTGCCCGCGTAGAGGCCGACGTGGTGCTGGTCGCCGTAGAAGATGACCAGGTCACCGACCTGCAGGTCGCTCTGCGAGTAGATGCGGGTGCCGTAGCTGGCCTGGGCCTCGGAGGTGCGGGGTATGTTCACGCCGGCCTGGGCGTACGCCCAGGAGGTGAGGCCCGAGCAGTCGAACGAGCTGGGACCGGCGTGGGTGTACACGTACGGGGCCCCGATCACGCTCTGGGCGGCGGCGAACGCGGCGCCGGCACGGCCCGACCCCTTGCTGTTGCCGAGGTCGACGCGCTCGCTGGCGCGGGTCGCCCGCTCCTGCTCCTTGGTGGCCAGCGCCGCCTTCTCCTGCGCCGTCAGCGAGTTCAGGAGCTTCTGCGCGGAGCCCAGCTTGCCCTGGACTTCCTTCTTCTTCCTGGCGAGCTCGGCCCGGGTGTCGGCGAGGTCCTTGAGCTTCGCGGAGGCCTCGGCGCGCTGCTGGGCGAGCGAACGCTGCTTCTCCTGGACCTTCTTGAGCGACTCGACCTGCTGGGCGCTCAGCTGGTCCATGGCCGAGGCCTTGTCCAGGAAGTCGTCCGGGTCCGAGGAGAGGAAGAGCGCCACGGAGGGGTCGATGCCGCCGGTGCGGTACTGGGCACTGGCCATCGAACCCAGGCCGTCGCGCAGCTCGTTCAGAGCCTCCTGGCCGCGGGCGACGTTGTCCTGGAGAGCGCTGATCTCCTTCTGGAGCTTCTGCTGCTTCTCCTTGGCGCCGTCGAGCTTCTCGGTCGCCTGCTCGGCCTCCTGGTAGAGCTTGTCGACCTTGGTCTTGACCTCGTCCTTGTTGGGCTTCTCGGACGGGGCCGCGTTGGCGGCGTTGGCGCTCAGCACAACGGCTGCTGCGGCTGCGGTGGTGAGCACGGTCACACGGGCGCGGCTCGGCTGCTTGGGTCGACGGTGGGACGCCACGAAAGCGAGCTCCTTCTTCCTCCGGCCGCCTGCCGAAAACGCCGACGGGCGGTGATCCTTCACTGTCACCCCCAACGAGTGAACGACCGAGCAAAGGTTCGGATGGGGACTGTAGTGACTCAATCTTCATCAGAGCAAGTGGCGTTGTAACGAGCGGCATTGGGTGACAGAGACGAGTTGCGGCTTCCTTCGGAGTTTTTTTGCCGGGTAGGCGGCAGATGCCGACCTTGGATTCAACCGGTCAAGACAGCGCTCTCGGCTCGCCAGAATTCCCAGGCACGTACGCGACGGATGTCGAGATTCGTTGCGATGACGTCAAGCTCGTCCTGGCTGAACGTCGGGCAGGTTTGTTCCTTTGGGCAGGTTCTGCCGGAGCAGTTCCTCGATCCGTCGGGCATCGGCGATCCGTGAACGCCACTGGCCTTTCATCGCGCGGCGCTTGTTCTTGCGGATCGCACGGCCAGTTCGAGGGTGCTTGCACGGTCCACGGGGACCGCCTTCCAGCACGTGGTGCAGATCGTCTCGTGGGTGGTCTGTATCTGCGGGCCGTCCCCGTGATGCAGACGCAGGTGTCCCACGATTCGCTCGGGCGACCACTCCTCGCGCAGCAGGTCAGCGCCGTCTGTCTCCACGCGGGCTTACGGGAGAGCGGGCACCGCTTGGGCCTCCGGGCGCTGTCGAACGCCCGTTCCCGCGCGGCAGTCTCCCGGCAGACACGCGTCCACCGCTGTTGGTGACTTCACGGCCGGTCGTGGACACCGTACGCTCCCGGAGGCCGGCGGCGGCCCGGCATGACTGCTGGAACAGCCCGGGCGAGATCTCCTCCCGCTCGCCCGTTGCCACCCTCAACCAGCGCTGTTGCCGACCGGGTGAACCAAGTCCGTCGAAGCGGATCCGACTCAGCGGGAACCTTCAGCCGGTTGCCGGACACGTACGGAGCATGGAACTGAACCACGCTGGTCCCGCTGTACCGGTCGGAGGGGTCTCTGATCGGGAGCTGTGGGCGAGGGCCGTCGACGGCGACCGGGAGGCGTTCGGCCGGATCTTCGACCGCCATGCGAAGACCGTCTACAACTACCTGTTCCGGCGGACGGCCGACTGGTCCGAGGCCGAAGACCTCACGTCGACCGTGTTCTTGCACGCTTGGCGTCGGCGATCGGAGACGGTGCTGGACCGCGACTCGGCCTTGCCGTGGCTGCTCGGCATCGCCGACCGTCTGCTGTCGAACACCTGGCGGCGGCTGAGGCGGGCCGAGGCGTTGTTGCACCGGCTCGTCTCGCATGGCGAGCCCGTGGGCGACCACGCGGACCGCGTCGCCGTCCTGGTCGACGACGAGCGTCGTATGTCGGAGATCCACCGGGCGTTGGCCCGGTTGCCGCGCCATGAACGAGAGGTCGTCGAGCTCTGCGTGTGGTCGGGCCTGGATCAGCAGGCGGCTGCGGCAACGCTGAAGGTGGCGGTCGGAACCGTGAAGTCCAGACTGCACCGCGCGCGGCGGAGGCTGGGGGCCGACCTCGTCGGCGGAGCCCCGGTTTTGGCGTCGTTCAGTTCGAAAAGTCCTGTCAACGCGGAAGAGGTCGCACGATGAATGACATGCCGGGCGTTCCCGCGGCTCCTTCCGATCGTGATCTGCCGAACCACCGGCGGATCCGAGAGGAGCTCCTGATGAAGATCGGTCCAGAGGACAACGGTGCTTCGCTGCGACGCAGGTGGGGGGTGCCGCTGGGTGTTGCCGCCGGCGTCGCGGGGGTAAGTGTCGCGGCCATGTCCGTCTTCAGCGGGGTAGGGGACGCCAAGCCGCTTCTCGCCGATCCTGCCGGAAACCCTACGAACGCCGCCGCGTCACCGACTCCGAGCACAACGCGCGGCTTCACGTCGGCCGGAGCCGGCTCAGCGCCGTCTTCGACGCGCACAACTTCCACCTCGGACGCGTTCACCATCACCAGCGGGACGACAACCCCGGTCCGCGCCGGGACCGTCGCCAAGATCCTGGCTTCCTGCCTGGGCTCGGATGCATCCCGGTACCACACGGTGGTCGCGGTCCGCGCTCCCATCCCCTCGCAGAACGGGGACGGCGTGGTCGTCGCCGTCAACTCCGACGATCAGTATGTGCAATGCGAGTCAAAGGGCGACAAGGGCAACAGCCAGGATTCTCCGCCCACGTTTATCAACAATCGCCTGTGGGGCACCGGTCATTCGATCGAGTATTTCGACTCCACCCTCGAGCCCGCCGGCAAGGGGCGATACCTCATGCTGGGCGCCGGACATTACACATCCGGCATTGCCAAGATCACCATCAGCTACGGCGACAACCCGAAAGAGTATCCAGCGGTCATGGCAGGTGGTGCATTCGTCTACGCGGCGGCTCTCTCCGCGGAAAACCCCGGCCCCCACTTTGTGGGCCCGAGCCCCTACGTCCATGCCTACAACGCATCCGGCAAGGAGATCTACAACCAAAAGAAGGACCCGCAGTTCACCGACAAGCAGTAGGCCGGTCATTTCGGCCGACCCTCACCGCACACCGTGGCTCAGATCTGCGCCCAGCGCGGAATCACCGCCCAGTACAACCGGGCCATCACCACCGACGGCATCCTCGACCACACACACGACTACGAACGCCGCCGGCAATCCATCAGAACGCCCTACTGACCTTCAAAGCGTGGTGTCGTAGAGGCGGACGTCTGGTGATCCCTGCGGTATGCCGACAGCATGAGGTATCCGCAAGGAGGCGGGCTGACCGACGAACGGCGGGCTTTCCGCGAGTAGTTGCGCTTGCAGGCGGCCGAGCGGTTCAGGCAGGGCGATGAGAACACGGTCATCGCCCACGCCTGCGGGTCGGCGTCCGGTCGGTACAGCGCCGGCGCAAGGCCTGGTCGCAGGACGGAACGAGAGCCCTGGCCTCCAAGGGCCCGGCGTCGCTGCCACAGCTCAGCGACGGACTGTTCGCCGTGCTGGAGCGTGAACTGGCCAAGGGACCGGTGGCGCACGGCTGGCCGGACCAGACCTGGACCCTGTCACGGATCAAGACGCTGATCGGGCGCCGCTTCCACAAGAGCTACACCGTGCAAGGGGTGGCCGCCCTGCTCGAGCGGCACGGCTGGACCTGCCAGGTCCCTGCCCGGCGTGCGATCGAGCGGGACGAGACCCTGGTGGCCGGCTGGGTGAAGGAGACCTGGCCCCAGGCGGAAGGACCGCGGCGGCGCCCGATGCCTGGCTCGTCTTCGAGGACGAAGCCGGATTCTCGATGACGCCGCCGGCCACCCGCACCTGGTCCCGCCGCGGCCACACCCCCATCGTCCGCGTCCGGGGCCGCTCACGCCGCCGCTTATCAGTAGCTGCCCTGGCCTGCTACAAGACCGGCGAATCCTCCCGGCTGATCTACCGGCCCTGCCCGGACGCCCGGCCCGACGGACGCAAAAGCTTCTCCTGGAAGGACTACCGCGACCTGATCCAGAGCGCCCACCAGCAGCTCGGCGGCCCGATCGTGCTGGTCTGGGACAACCTCAACACCCACCTCACCGCCGACATGCGTCGCTACATCGCCGACCGCGACTGGCTCACCGTCTACCAACTGCCGCCCTACACAACCGACCTCAACCCGGTCGAGGGCATCTGGTCCGTCCTGCGACGCACCACCACGGCCAACCGCGCGTTCGCCGACCCCAAAGACCCGATCACCGCCGTCCGGCGCGGCCTACGCCCGCTCCAGTACCGCCACGACATCCTCGACGGCTGCCTCACCGGCACCGGCCTCCGACACCAGCCACCATGACGACATCACGCGTTTAAGGTCAGTAACTACCCGGCCTTGGGTGAAGCCCCGACAGGCCCGTCCGCCTGGCACCCTTGGCACACGCGGGCGGACACTCGCCATGCCAACGTCCGAGTGCAGCAGGGCGCGCCGAAGAGCGTGAAAGGTACTGGGGAGAGCAAGACGCCGTGCAGGGGCTGCGTTCGGATCGGACCAGATGACGATGCCCACCCCCTCCCGGATGAGAAGGCGAGCATCTCCACGTCTGTCAGTACCAGATCTGGTACTTGTTACCCGACTGGCAGGGCATGGTGTACATGTCTCCGTTGCCGTTGCCGTCCAGGCACCAGCCCGTTTCACGGTTCACCAGCTGGAAGCCGTTGCCGACCGACACTTCCTTCCACTGCTCGTAGTAGTTGACGGGGCCGCTGCATGTTTCCAGGTACACCGAGCCCTTGTTGGAACCGGAGGGAGCCCAGTAGGCAGTGAGGCAGGTGCCGGTGCCGTGCACCTTCTCCGCCCAGTACTCGCCGGTCTGGTTCTCCAGGCCGCCCTGAACGTCGTCCCACAGAACGCCCTGCTTCAGGCCATCGTTCCAGCAGATGGCGTCGTTGCTGACCCAATAGCCGGTTCCGCTGTTGTGCCACATGAGGCAGTGGTCGGTGGCTCTCTGGGTCCAGGTGATGCCGTTCCCGTCGGCGTACGCGCTGCCCGTGGGGGCGAGCGCCAACGCCGGTACGGCGGCGGCCACCATGGCGGCCTTGATGAACTTGGACTTCAGACTCATGCTTTTTCTCCTTCTGTTCCCCTGGCAGAAAGCCCGTCAGAGCGTGCCGTAGAGGTTGCACTGCGACCAGTCCCCGGACTGGGAGGCCGGGACGTCGCAGTAGCCGACGCGGTACTCCCCGTTCTCCTTCTGCAACCCTTGGATCACCAGCTCGCCCTTCCACCACCAGCCGGCCAGCGGAGTCCAGGTGTCGGGGGAGGCGATCCAGCCGGTGCAGGACTCTTCGTCAGCCTGGTTACGGCCACAGATCCGGATCTGGTCGGACCAGCGGGTCGACACGGTCACTTGCTGGCCGTTGGTACCGGCGGCGGCCGTTCCGGCACTGGTCAACAGGCCGGCGGCCAAGCCCAGGCCTGCTGTCAGACAGACGGCAAGACGCTTCGTAAGGATGGTTCCTCCCCCAGCGATGCGGTTGATCGGTCGCCACCGAGCCTAGGAAATCGCGGCATCACCGCGGTGTGCGGTCAGCGCAGAGTTCCTTGACTGTCCGTGCACGGAATTCGGTGGGGCTCAGTCCGTACGCCTCCCGGAAGGAACGGCTGAACACCGCCGGCCCGCTGAAGCCCCAGCGGGCGGCGATGGCTTGTACCGGGTGGGCGCGGAGGTCGGGGCGGGCCAGGTCGGAGCGGCACCGCTCCAGGCGACGCCGACGGATCCGGGCGTGGACGCTCTCGTTCGAGCCGTGGAAGAACTGGTGGAGGCCGCGAACCGACATGTTGTGGTGGGCCGCTATGACGGAGGGGGTCAGTTCGGGGTCGCTGAGGTTGTGCTCGATGAAGGCGTGGATCTGACGCAGTAACGCCTGTGTGCGGATTTCTCCAGGGAGGTGTTCCTCGGCGTCGAGCTGCTGGGCGAGGCAGGCTGCCGCGAGCTCGGCGGCAACGGTGCCGAGGTGGTTCAGCTGTGCCGGAGTGCAGTGTTCGCCGTTGTCCAGGAGGGCTTTCATGAAGGAGGTCAGTACCGCGGCCATGGCATGACCGCCAGGTATGCGGCGGGCAAGCAGGCGGTCGAAGTGGCGGGGGCGCAGCGGGACGCTTGCCCGGGGAAGCTGCAGGACAACCAGTTCGCCCGGGCCTGCCTGGGAGGGGGACCGGGCATCGGAGGGCCGAGAGGTGTCCCACAGCACCAGGTCTCCGACGGGGGCGATGCAGTCGTTGCCGTTCTGGGACATCATCATGGAGCTCTTGGTCACCAGTGCCAACTGGTACTGCTCCGGGTCACTGCGCCCGATCAACGCGGGTGTGCGCCGCGAGCGCAGTGGTGTGTAGGCAAGCCTCGACATACGAAGCCCTCCCAGGTCCAGTACGGCGGCCTCGGCCTCGAAGTCGGCCGGGCGCTCGCTACTGATCGAGGTAGGCACCACTTCACGCGACACCATGTCGGAGAACCAGTCGAAGCGCTCTTTTGCGGGCAGCCCGCTCGACGACGCCACTGACCACATCGTGTGCCCCCTCCAGTTGATCTTTTACAGATAACAGGATGCGGCGACGGGGTACTGCGGGCACATGGTTTCCCGCGCGGCGGCGCGTCGGAGTTTCCGCCATGTGCGACACGGCGTGGGCGTGCTGGCCTGAGCGAACTGCAGAGGCACGGTTGCCTCGTCTCGATCCGGTTCAGCAGCCGATGAATGCGATCGGGACCGGCATGGCCGGCCTCCTCCGCCGGCGTCCAGCCGTTCTTCCGCTCCAGCGGCGCGACCGGCCCCCGCAGATGGGCCGGCGCCGGCTCCCGGGGCTCCGACCTGTTGAACCGGTGCACGAACCGCTCGTGCACCGCCGCGAGTTCACCCGCCCACAACCTGACATCAGCAAGGTCCCACCCATAACCGAACCAATGACCAACCTGGCCATCAGTCACGGCAAGCACCGTTGCAGTACTAAGCGACGTCGATAGAACATGACGCCGTTGGTGTCGGCCTTCCATCCGGAAGGGCCCGTCCCCGTGTCGAACACTGGGGGAAACGGGCACGCCGCTCTCGCCTGGCCCCCATAGGGGCCAGGCGAGAGCGCAACGGTCCCGTGGGACCCTGGCGGCCGTGGACCACCGCGCTGACAATCACGAGACGCACCGCATCATGGGCACGAGCGAGCCCGCTGACTGCTGCAGGCCGGTAGCCCGTGCTCAGCCTCCCGTAGCCAGTCCACACAGCGACTGACGACCGGCCGGGCCCCGCTACCGACCACTTGCCGCGGCAATATCTGTGTCCTGCATGGTCTCTCGCGCAATACGCACAAACGCCAGAACGGCCTGCCAGAACGGGTCGTAGCAGTCGTTGAACTGCTGTCCGGCGTCGGATTCGCTCCGGATCATGGCCTCAAGGGCCCGGTAGTTTCCCGATGTCGCCCGCCGCAGCCGATCCGCTGCCGTGGCCACCTCCTGCGGCCCCTCCAGTTCCACCACCCACACCCGATGCCGCAGGACGGCGTATTCATCGCGGAGCCTCAGGCGCAGGTCACGCAGAACGCGAAGCCGTTCACGCTCGTCAGGAACTGCCTGGGCGTCGGTGACCTTCCAGTAGAGGTCCGCCATTTGCTGCGCCTGCTCGATGACATCCACGTACGCGGCCCGGCGCGCCGCCCGCGTGCGATCCGTCTGTTGGCTGCGCGCAGCCAACTCCGCTTGTATTCGAGCCGCCCTGGTCGTTCCCCGGCCCGTCACCCAGCTCGCGACGACAGCGGTGCCTGCCGTGAGCACTCCGACCCACAGTGTGTTGTCAGCCATCCGCACATTGTCCGCAGCCGGGCCGACCGCACGACCACGTATCAGACCTGTCGGGCCATCTCCTGCTGTGCAAAGACTGATCACGAGCCCGGGCCTACCCGGTCATCGCACGGCTTTGCCCGTGCCGGTACCGTCCGTCGTGAGCACCCGCTCGGGCGTCTCCCGTGTGTCGGCGATCCCTCGTTCGCCCAGGACTCGCGTGGCCTCCGGCGTACCCGAACGCTTCAGCCATTCACGGTAGACCGGTGCCTGACGAGCCGCCTCCCAGTAGGCGTCCACCAACTCGTCGTATCCGAGGTCGAGTTCGGCCTCCGAGCGGGCGGCGAGCAGCAGTCGTACTCCTATCGGGTCGCCCTGCAGGGACCGGACGACGACATCGGATCGCGGGCGGGCGGTGGGCTGGCTGACCGTGACGACTTCGCCGATGGCGGCCAGCGAGTACGCCGTGAGGTAGTCGCCGTGCAGCATGTCGGGCTCGAGCCCCGCGTCCCGCAGGACACGGCAGAGCGCGTCCCACTCGCCGTCGACCGTGGAGTCCACCATCCAGTGGTCGTCGGCCAGGTCGGCGAGCCGCACCTCGGAACGTTCCGCAGCCGGGTGGTCGGCGGCGAGCGTGACGAACTGCGGTTCGCGTTCGACCAGGACGCGCAGACAGAGCCCGGACGGGATGCACAGGGGACTGCCCTCGACCTCGTGCACGAAGGCCAGTTCGAGCCACCCCCCGGCGACCATGCGCAGCAGGGAGTTCGCGGAGACGTCCATCTGGAGTGTGGGTTCGGTGCGGGGAACACGGGCGCGCAGTCGGCGCAGCCAGCCGGGCAGGGCACGGCTGGCCGTGGCACCGATCCGCAGCGTGTACTCATCCGTGGCCCGGGCCACGGCCGCCCTGGTCTCCGTGACGATCGCGGCGAGTTCGGCGACGAGGGGCCTGGCGCGGCTCAGTACCGCGTGGCCCAGTGGTGTGGGGCGGCAGCCCGTGCCCGCGCGGACGAAGAGCTGCGCGCCGAGTGCCTGCTCGATGCGGCGCAGTTGGGTGCTCAACGAGGGCTGTGCCACCCCGAGTTCACGGGCCGCCTTGTGCAGGCTGCCCGTGTCGGCGATGGCGCACAGGGCACGTAAGTGCCTCACCTCGAGCTCCATGCCGGAAGGGTAGGGCGGCGCGGAGCGGCGCACCAGATGTTCAAAACGCGACGAAGCCTGACGAGTCGGCTCCCCGATAGCTCCGCGCTATCCCCGAATGCCATCATCCGCGACTGCCTTGGCCTCCCCGAGACTCCTGCTGAACCAATCGTTCACCACCCCACACGAACGAGTAGGAGCACCCCACATGCTGTCCTCCCGCATGAAGTCGAGGGCTTCCAGGAGACTTCTGGCTCTCACGCTCGGCCTGGGTCTGGCATCCGCAGCGCTGGGTACCGCGGTCCCGGCGAGCGCCAAGTCGGCGGACTCCGCCCCGGCCGGTTCGGCCTCCGCCGCGACGGCCCGGTACGCCGGCTCGGCCGAAGACGCCGCCGGTAACAAGGCGTTCTTCGACGCCGTCCTGAAGTCGGTCGCCAAGAAGCAGGCGGCCAACCCCTCCGTGCAGTCGGTGACCGTCTACTACAACGCCTCCCAGGCGCCGACTTTCCGCTCCCAGATATCGAGTTCCGCCTCGATCTGGAACAGTTCCGTGTCGAACGTCAAGCTCCAGGCGACCTCGAGCGGTGCGGACTTCACCTACTACGAGGGCAACGACTCGCGCGGGTCGTACGCCTCCACGGACGGCCACGGCAGCGGCTACATCTTCCTCGACTACGCGCAGAACCGGCAGTACGACTCGATCCGCGTCACCGCCCACGAGACCGGTCACGTGCTGGGTCTGCCGGACCACTACAGCGGTCCGTGCAGCGAGCTGATGTCGGGCGGCGGCCCGGGCACGTCCTGCACCAACCGCTACCCGAACACGGCCGAGCGCTCCCGCGTGAACCAGCTCTGGGCCAACGGCCTCGCGAAGGCCCTCGCCAAGCTGGAGAAGGCGCGCTGACCCAGCGTCCTGCACGTGTGTCGAGCGCTGCGCGCCGCACACTCGAGTCGAGCCGGTACGGGCCGTGGTGTGACGCCACGGCCCGTACCGGGTTGGTCCGGGTGCGGGCCGTGGCCCGGCCGGACCACGGCCCGTCCGGGCGGTGGTCCGGCCGGACGGGTCGCTCAGGGCTGACGTCCGATGAAGGCGGGCAGACGAGTCTGTACGTCAGCGCTCTCGGGGACCTCGACTCGCGGCCCGTGACGCGCTCAAGCATCACCACGAGCAGCAGATGGCGAGGCCTCCAGCTCGCCGCAGACCGCTCCTTGAACAGCCATCGTCGGGTCCGCCGTTCCGGTCTTGCGGCAGTGTGCGGCGTTCAGCTGCTGTGCTTCTTCGAGCTGGTCCTCGAGGATGACGATGCGGCACGCGGCCTCGATCGGAGTACCCCGGTCGACGAGCTTGCGGGCGCGGGCCGCGACGCGCAGCTGGTAGCTGGTAACTGGAGTAGCGGCGGTGGCCGCCCGCGGAGCGCAGCGGGGTGATCAGGCGGGCGTCGCCGATCGCGCGGAGGAAGCCCTGGGTGGTGCCGCAGGCGGCTGGTGAGGCGGTCGTCGGCCTGCTGCCGGCACCGCTCGATCCGCTCGGCAGGAGGAAGAGACCGCCCAGGCAATGGATCACCTCGTTCCACTCTCCGGGTAACGTCCAGGCATGAGTCATCCGCACCCCGAGCTGAAAGCCGCTCCGCCCCTTCCCGAAGGAGGGCTGCGGGTCATCGCCCTGGGCGGCCTGGGCGAGATCGGCCGCAACATGACCGTCTTCGAGCACGTCGGCAAACTGCTCATCGTCGACTGCGGCGTGCTCTTCCCCGAAGAGACCCAGCCCGGCGTAGACGTAATCCTTCCGGACTTCACCTCCATCCGGGACCGGCTGGACGACATCGTGGCCGTGGTCCTCACCCACGGCCACGAGGACCACATCGGCGGCGTGCCCTACCTGCTGCGCGAGCGGTCCGACATTCCCATCGTCGCCTCCAAGCTGACGCTGGCGTTCCTGGAGGCCAAGCTCAAGGAACACGGCATCCGGCCGCGCACGGTGCGCGTGCGGGAGGGCGACCGGCGCAGCTTCGGGCCCTTCGACTGCGAGTTCGTGGCGGTCAACCACTCCATCCCGGACGGCCTCGCGGTCGCGATCCGCACCGGCGCCGGGATGGTGCTGCACACCGGCGACTTCAAGATGGACCAGTTCCCTCTCGACGACCGCATCACCGATCTGCGTGCCTTCGCCCGCCTCGGCGAGGAGGGCGTGGACCTGTTCCTCACCGACTCCACCAACGCCGAAGTACCCGGCTTCACCACCTCCGAGCGTGAGCTGAACCCGGCGATCGAGCAGGTGCTGCGCACCGCGCCGCGCCGGGTCATCGTCTCCAGCTTCGCCAGCCATGTGCACCGCATCCAACAGGTCCTGGACGCCGCCCACCAGCACGGCCGCAAGGTCGCCTTCGTCGGCCGGTCGATGGTCCGCAACATGGGAATCGCCCGTGACCTGGGCTATCTGAAGGTCCCCTCCGGTCTGGTCGTGAACACGAAGGAGCTGGAGAAGCTCCCGGACCACAAGATCACTCTGGTGTGCACCGGCTCCCAGGGCGAACCGATGGCCGCGCTGTCACGGATGGCCAACCGCGACCACCAGATCCGTATCGGCAAGGGCGACACCGTCCTGCTCGCCAGCTCCCTCATCCCCGGCAACGAGAGCGCCATCTACCGCGTCATCAACGGGCTCACCCGGTGGGGCGCCCACGTGGTCCACAAGGGCAACGCCAAGGTCCACGTCTCCGGGCACGCCAGCGCCGGCGAACTCGTCTACTGCTACAACATCGTCAAACCCCGCAATGTCATGCCGGTGCACGGCGAATGGCGCCACCTGCAGGCCAACGGCGACCTCGCCATCCGTACCGGTGTCGCCCCGGACCGGGTCGTCATCGCCGAGGACGGCGTCGTCGTCGACCTCGTCGACGGCCGCGCGTCCATCACCGGGAAGGTCCCCGCAGGCTACGTCTACGTGGACGGAATGGAGGTAGGCGGCGTCACCGAAGCCTCCCTCAAGGACCGCCGCACGCTCGGGGAAGAGGGTGTGGTCACGGTGGTGGCGATCGTCGACGCCGACACCGGCGCCCTCGCCGAAGCCCCCGACTTCCTGGCCCGCGGCTTCGCCCATGACGACACCACCTTCGAGCCGGTCGTCCCCGTCATCGAGAAGACCCTGGCCACCGCCGCCGACGAAGGCATCGGGGACGCGACCCAACTCGAACAGCTCATCGCCCGCGCCGTGGCGAACTGGGCGTTTCGCACCTACCGCCGCAGGCCCCTCATCATCCCCGTCATCATCGACGCCTGAGCCCCGGCAGCACGGCCCCCTGCCTGCCCGTGCCCGGCCTCGCGAGTATCGAAGCCGGGCACGGGAGTCAGCAGCCGCCCGAAAAGTCGCCACGCAGTCGGTCGCAGCCGATGGCGCTCGGGCAGCGAAGGGGTGACATTGGAAGCGTTCCCGAGCTGCAGCCATGATCAACATGTCGGACACTCCCCCCAGCGTCGCCACCGTAGGTGTTCTCACTGCATCTGCAGCAGTCTCACCCAACCTGCAGGACCGCAGGTCAATCGGCTCGCACAGGGTCAGAAATCCGTCGCAATCGACTTGCATCACCGCAGTTCAACAGAACGCAGTCACCGCAACAATGGTGAGACCTCACAGTCGGAGCGCAGTGCGCGCTGACGGGCGGCCGGTGGTGGTCGGAGTACGACCAGGTGTGGATCACCTCGGCGTCTTCCCTCGATGTCGACCACATGGTCCCCCTCGCCGAAGCCTGGGACTCCGGGGCAGCGCTCTGGACGGCGGCGCGGCGTGAGGCGTACGCCAACGACCAGGGAGCGCCGAACAGCCTGATCGCGGTGTCCGGCAGCTCCAACTGGTCCAAGGCCGACAAGGACCCGGCCGACTGGCTGCCCGTACCGGCGGACCGGTGCAAGTACGCCGCGGACTGGGTGACGGACAAACTCCGCTGGAAGCCGGCAACAGCGCCAGCACCACCCGGGCGAAGGTACTCGTGCCGCCGAAGGAGGTCACCCCCTCCGGCTCCCGCATCAGGGTCGACTGCGAGGTGGCGAAACGGACCTGGGCCAACCGGGCCACGCTCGCCTACCCGGTCTGCGCCTGGGCCGACGGCAACACCTGGGCCCGGGTGGCGGACCTGACCTACGCCACCACGATGAACATCGACCTCAAGACCGCCGCCAGGACCACCCTGCGGATCCGCTCCGAGATGATGAAGCCGATCAGGTAACCGTTCCCACCGCCCGGACGGGCCCCACCCTTGCGGCGCGGGCTCATGAGGTCACCGCCGGAGCGGCAGGCGTTGTGTCCCGCACTGGCACAACGCCCTCCGCGAGACCCAGCCGGCTGGACCCCTGCAAGCCCATGGCCAAGGGGATGAAGGTGAGCGGTCAAGACGCCGGCTGGTCAACAGCCGGGAGCCACCGCTCAAGATTTATGGACCAGGCGGTCCCCAACGAGTAGCATCTGCCGTATGGGCAGGCCACGAACGTTCGACGAAACCACCGCGCTGCGCACCATGCGCGAGCACTTCTGGTCCAGTGGCTTCCACGGGACTTCCACCTACGATCTGATGGACGCCACAGGTCTGGGCAAAGGCAGCATCTACAAAGCCTTCGGCAACAAGATGAATCTGTACGTGCAGATCTTCGCGGACTACTGCACCGAGATCGTCTCTGCGGCCCGGGCGGAGCTGAACCCCCCGGCAGACGTCGTCGACGCCTCGGCGAGCCCGCTGCACCGGATTGAGCAGTACATGCTGTCGCTGGCGCACACCTTCGCCACCAGTCCCGAGCGCCGAGGCTGTTTCATGTCGAAAGGAACAGCCGATCTGGCCGCCAGCGAGGAGGCAGTGGCGGCGGTGGCACGCTCGGCCTTCGCCGACATCGCCGGTGCGCTGTCTCAGGCAGTCCGAGACGCCCAACGGGTCGGCGAGATCGATGCTCAGGCGGATCCTGACGCGCTGGGCTGGGTACTGTTCAGCGTCCTCAGGGGTATAAACGCCTTCGCTGTCGCGGGTATGGACGAGACCACGCTGAACACGACTGTTCGTACAACGCTTGATCTTCTGCCCAGGCCTGCGGCCTGAGCGCGCAGCCCGTCCTCAGGCGACCGGAGAATCTCCTGCCGCCGAGTTCAGGAGCAGCGAACCGGTGGACACCACACGGTTGCGCCTTCCTCACGTCGCCGCTCACCATGCTGCCGGCATCGAGGATGTCGGACTCCTGCAGCACCGCGAATCTCGGCCGGACAGGCAGATACTGGCAGTCCAGTTCGGTCACTTTGCCGAAGGCTCCCATTGGGCGCAGCAGCGACCGGCCGACGTGCCCCAGTCCGCACCAAGTGGTACGTGACCGGGCCCTAGGGCACCGGGCGTCTGCGGATAGCCGTGGATCATGGCGTTCCTCATCTTCGCTGTCGCGACGTCCGGGGCCTGGTCGTTGATCAGCATGCCGCCTGCGGTGGCTCAGGTGAACCGGAGCGAGAGCACATCGACAGCCACCAGGAGCGGCTCGGGCACCTTGTCGCGATTCTCGTCATACGCCCATATGCGCCGCTTGGTGGGCACCTTGATGCCGTTGAAGTCCTGGAAGTCGAGTGCGTAGTTGGCTCCGGTGGCGCCGCCCAGCAGGTCGACTGTGTAGTCGTGGCGGCGCAGAAGACCGTCCGGGCCGAAGTACGAGGTCTAGTGACGGGTGTGGCTGTGCACATGTTCGGGGAAGGTGACCTGCAGCCCTCGCCAGACTTCACCGTTTTCGTGACGTGGCTCCACCTCTTCCGTCTGAAATCCGGGATAGGTGTACAGGAAGGGTGCGGTGAAGTAGGTCCAGAGTGCGCTCGTGGCGAAGAAGGCGCCGTGGAGGTCGTCCCACGGGGTCTGCAAGGTCTGGCCGACGTACGATGACTCCGGGTTCTTCCGGCGTTCCAGGACCTCACCCGCTGCCGTCTTCAGAGCCAGGGTGTCGTCCTGGAAGACGGTGTGACGTCCGCTGGCGCCCACTGGTGACAGCACCACGTGCTGCTTTTGGGTCGCCGCGTGCAGGGTCACGTTCTTGAAGAAGTCCGGCTTGCTCTTGACGTGCCAGATCGCTCCTGTGATCGACAGTTCGGCCTCGAGGCCGGTGATTGCGTTCCAGCGCGCCAGGCCGCCGTGGGCCTCGACCGCTTCGTTCAGCAAACTGGTCATGATCGTCCTTCAGGGTGAGCTCACGCCGCCGGCGTGACGTACGAATCGGAAGTGGGTCGGGCCCCAAGGGCGTTGGCATCGCGGTGAGACGGGCTGGGGCCGGCTTCGTGAGCAGCTGAAACGGTGGGGGGTGAGGCTGCTCACGAAGCCGGCAGTCGAGGTCACCGTCCGGCGCCGGCAGCCGCGTCCGCCTGGGCACGGTCAGCGATGAAGACGGCTCGGAAGCTGTCCTGCTTGACGTACATGTCAGCGCCGGTGCCGTCCGGGACGATGTCGAGGGTGTCCGGGCCCAGCAACGGGCCGGGGAATTGCGCGGTCGACCGACCGAAGCTCTCCCCCGACTGCGGGATGTACGCCGCGGTGGAGAGCAGCGCCTCGGTGTAAGGGACGATCCCGGCCGGCTGACTGGCCACGGCACGGATGACCGACGAGGCTCTTCGGCCCGTTGATACCGGTGGCCACACCGCGAGGCGCAGTGGCGGGCGCGACCACGGATCGTCCGGCTCGCCGAAGACGTGCGGTGGCGGAACTCCACGAGGACGCGTCCTCGAACTCACCATGTACCGGCACGATCGTCGGCCTCGGTGCCTTCGCCGGGGTGTGGTCGGCCTTCGCGCTGGGCGCCGAGGAGGCACTGGTCGTAGCGGCCAGGGCCAGCGTCGTTGCCGCGGCTGGCGAGCCGATGCGGCAGGGGACTCCCATGCCTCTGTCATCCGACAGTGGCGGTCGAATTGCCAGGGCTGTCGGTCAGCGGGCGCGATCGAGGTCGGCGACGAGGATGTTGGGGTCCTTGTTGGTGACGAATGAGGCGCTCATGACGTAGACCGTGTGGCGGCTGACGGCGATGGAGGTCGGTCCCTGCAGACCGTCGGCGGCGGTCAGCACCGTGGTCGCCGTCCCGTCGGGCCGGAACAGCGCTACTTCGTTCTGCGGATCCATGGCGGCCAGCACGGTGTCACCCCGGCCGATGAACGTGAAGTCGTCGATGAAGCCGTGGCCGCTGATCTTGACCTGCGGCTTACCGGCCCGACCGGTGTGTCCGAGGGGGTAACGCAGCAGCGTCCCCTTGTCGGAGTTGGAGACCCAGACCGCGCCGTTGTGCACCTTCAGGCCATTCGCGCCGAGGAGGTCCTCACGGTCGAGCTCGGTGCTGTCGACCCACTTGGTGATCGGCCCGCCGCTCGTCCGGAGCTGCCAGATGATGCCGAGCGCCGAGTCGGCGACGTAGAGCTTGCCGGTGCGCGCATCCAGCCCCATACCGTTGGGGAAGCTCGTGGCGGGCAGCGCGGCGATGCGGTGCGGCTTGTGCCCCGGCTGGATGCGCCAGATCCCGGTCAGCGCGGCGTCGCCGGTGACATAGCCCACGAACAGGGTGCCGTCGTGGGTGCGAGCCAGTCCCGTGATGAGCGAGAAGCCCAGCACCGGTGCGTTCTTCCCGCCGTCGGCCGGTTTCGGCAGCGTGGCGAGGGTCTGCCGGGCACCCTTGGGGGTGACTCGTTCGATCTTGCCGGCCCTGGACAGCGCGACGATCAGGTCGCCGCTGGGCTCCACCAGAACGTTCTCCGGCTGCTCGCCGGCCGCCAGGTCGTAACTGACCAGCACCCGCGGCCGGGAGAGCGGTTCGGTGGCCGCCGAGGCGGGACCCGCCATGACCGATGACAAGGTGAGCGTTGCCAGCAGGCCGGCGCCCGCGCTCAGGGGCTTCTTCCACTTGGACATGACAGATCCATTCGTCCGTGTACGGGGAACCAGCAGCAGATCAGCCGCTTTGTTGACCAGCCGGACCACTGTAAGTAGATCTGGACCACTCGGTCAATAAAGATGACGAGGCTTTATGGACCAGGCAGTCACCAACGGAGGGCATCCACAAGGTCCGTGCCGGAGCCGACTTCGACGACAACTCCCAGCCCCGCCACTCCAGCGGGTCGCCGCCTGTCGTACGAGGCGTGGACGGAGCTTGGGGCCGCACGGAAGCGGAACGCGGCACCGGGCGCGCTACCTCCCTGCCGCGGGGCCGGCGCACCGGCACACGACGGGCGGCTCCGGCGGGCCTGCACGCGGGGACAGCGCGCGACGTGCGGTGAGGTTCCCGGCGAACCGCCGTGCCGGCCTCGCGGGGCGTGCCACATTGCTCTGGTCAGGGGCAGGCGAGGGGTGTTGGTGAGAGCCGTGGAAGCAGGTGCGTTGCGGACCGTGCCGCCGGCCGGGGAGCTGACCTCGTCGCTGATCGCCGGGCCGCGGCCCGCTACGGTCTGGCGGCCGCCGACGTGCCGTGGCTGTGGACGTGCCGCAACTCCCCCGCCCGGCACGAGAGCGGTGTGCGGGCCGACGCCGAAGTGCGGCAACTCCCGCACGGCTGGCTGCGCGTGAGTTCGCGGGGATCACTGCGAGGCGTTCTCGGCTCGGATCGTTCGGGCACATGTGTAGCTCCCCGAGATGATCCGGGTGGCAGGGGCCGCCGGGAGGGACGGGCGACGGCCGATGAGTTTCTGCGTGATCCGCAGTCAGAGGTCATGGTTGGTGTGCTGTGGCCGAGAGTGTGGTCGCAGCGGGCACCGACCGAATCCGCTGAGAACCGGACACGAGACACCGAGGAACCAGAGATGCGTACCCTGATCAGCACCGCTTTCGTCTCGCTCGACGGCGTCGTGGAGGCCCCGGGCGGCGAGCCCGGTTACCGGAACGCCGGGTGGACCTTCAAGGACATCGATTTCCTCCCCGAGGCTTACGAGATCAAGGGCCGGGAGCAGAAGGAAGCCACCGCGATGTTGATGGGCCGGATCAGCTACGAGGCGTTCAGCCCGGTGTGGCCCGGCATGGAGGACTTCGCCGACTACAAGGTGATGCCGAAGTATGTCGTCTCCGGCACCCTCACCGAGGACGACCTGGTGTCGAACTGGGGCGAGACGAGGATCCTGCGCTCGCTCGACGACGTCGCCGCGCTGAAGGACACCGAGGGCGGCCCGATCATCGTCCACGGCAGCGCCTCCCTGAGCCAGGCCCTTTCGGGCGCCGGCCTGATCGACCGTTACCACCTGCTCGTCTTCCCGCTCCTGCTCGGAGCGGGCAAGCGGCTCTTCAGCGCCACGGACAAGGAGACCCAGAAGCTCAAGCTCGTCGAGCACGAGGTCTACGCCAACGGTCTGCAGAAGAACGTCTTCGACGTCGTCCGCTGACAGGGTTCCCGCATGCGCTCTGCCGTCGCGTCCCCGGACGCGGCACTCGTGGGACAGACCTGCCCAGCGGGCGTTGGACCAGCGCGCGGGCCAGAGGAAGGACGCCCGTGATGTGGAGCCCCGCCATGGCCGGCCCCGGTGTAACGGCGCCGCCCGGCCAGGGCCCGGGCGGCTGGGGACGCCTGTCGGCGAGATCAGGCGCTGCCGTTTCGGGCAGCCGGGGACGGCACGCCGGCGGGTGGGCCGGGGCTTGACCCGGTGGTGGCTCCGACGGGGTTTCGCCAAGCCTGGATGAGCTGGCCCAGGCGGCGGGCGGGTGTCTCGCTCGGGAGGAACAGCACGAGCACGAGCAGGACGAGCGCGCCCGCGGTGAGTCCCGCGACCACCCAGCCAGGTGCTCCTGCGCCCACGATGGCCGTCCCGAAGGTGGCCGCTGCCCCGAGCAGGCCGCCGATGCGGGCCGTCCGGCTCACCATCGTGGTTCCTGGCCGGCGGGGCGGCGCAGGGTCAGGGACAGGCGGGGGGTGCCGAGAAGCACCCGGAAGGTGAAACGGGTACGGGTGCGGCGGGTGGGCAGGACGGCCAGTTCGGCCTGCCATTCCTGTCGCCATCGGACTCGTTGTGTACCGGGCAGCAGCATCGTGAGCAGGGCCAGCAGGCGTGTGGTGACGGCGTACGCGGTGGGTGTCGGTTGGAGCACGGCTGCGGAGAGGTCGTGCAGTTCACGGCTGACCTCGGCCAAGCCTGCCGCGCGGGCCAGGGGGGCGAAGACGTCGATGGTCTCGCGGGCTTTGCCGTGCTGCTTGCCGGGGGCGACGAACTCGATGGTGCGCATGTTGTGAAGCCGGTCGGCGAGACGAATGGCCAGCACCGCCTCTTCATGCGGCGACCGCGAGACGCCGGGGTGGAGATTGTTCGGCAAGATCGCACGGAGCTCGACCGTGCGGACGTCGGACACCAGCTGGGCGACGTCCGGGCCGAAGTGCTCGGCCACGCGGCCCGGCGGGCAGGATGTGTCCTCGACGTCGTGCAGCAGGGCAGCGCAGACCGCCGCCGGCGGCATGCCGACGTCGGCGACGATGGCGGCGACAGCGAGGCAGTGAGTCAGGTACGGGTCACCGCTGTGGCGGGTCTGTCCTGCGTGCCAGCGGGCGGCCTCGCCATGGGCGAACTCGATGAGTTCGACGTCGGCATCGGGATGGTGCGCACACACGACTCCCAACAGACCTTCGAGGGACGGGCCGTTGACCTGGCGCCCACCCGGCCGGGTGGCTAACCGGCGCCGCGCCTTCATGACACTCCCCCCTCGCCGACCGGATGCGTGGCCGCCCAGCCAGGCAGCGGCTGCTTGCGGGCGCGGTAGGCACGCGCGAGGGCCAGGCGAGCCTGTTCGGCGCCGTCCTTGGTGATCCGGTAGAAGCGGCGGCGCGGTCGGCCGGCTTCCTCGTGGACGGCCGGGTCCTCCCAGGTACTGTCCACCCAGCCAGCCTGTTCCAGCCGGGCCAGGATCGGATAGATCGTGCCCGACGGCAGTCCCGCCAGCTCGCACAGCTCCAGGCCGTACCGCTGCTTGGCGGGATCCTCCAGCAAAGCCCGCAGCACCAGTTGGGTCTGCAGGGTCATACGCGGACTACCCATACTCGTACTCTACATAGCCTATATACAAGATGTCCAGGAAACGGGACGCTCCAGGTCCGCCAGCAGCCCGAGCACCAACTGCCGTGTCCGACGCCGGGGTTCAACCCGGGCGAACCGGGCCGCGATCCGGCCCAGCAGACCCTCGAACATGGCCTGCCAGTGCGCAGGCACTACGCTGCTCCCGGCGGCCACCGCGGGGTCTTCAGTCTTCACACACCGATGATCACCGGCGGCTGCAGCCGTTCCGTATCAGCCCAGTGATTGAACAGCCGGGTGTTTCGCGGCAGTTGACGCGTGAGTGGGCTCACGGAACACGCGGTAGCCGTGTGAAGGGGGCGACGACGAACGACGAGGAAAGATCCGCATCCGCCCATGAACCCAGCGCGCCGGCCGAGGCCACCGAGCCCGACGGCGTGGGCACCCCGTCCGCGGCGGCCTCGCTCGGGCACGGAACTGTCGTGCTGTCACGGGCGCAGAGCAGCTATCGCGACGCGCTACGCGGCTATGCCGTGCTCATCGATGCCGCCCAAGTGGGCAGCATCCGGCGAGGGCAGACGCTCCGCTTCGAGATGCCGCCCGGAGAGCATCGACTCCGGCTGAAGATCGACTGGTGTACCAGCCGGCCCCTCACTGTCCTGGTCGAAGAGGGCAGGACGGTCTGCTTCATCTGTTCTCCAGGGGGCGACGCATCCAAGGCACTCGATGCCGTCAGCGCCAACAGGGGTGACTACATCACCCTGCAGCAGACGTCGGAACCGATCGTCACGGCCAAGACCCCACTGGATCGGGGCGCGCGTCTGCTGGTGGCCACGGCCTTCGGCTTCTTCGCGGGAGGCATCACGCTCATCGGAGCCTTGATCTGGCACTGCACGGGCCTGGCGCCGAAGGCGGACAACGCGGTCGTCGGCGCGAGCCTGGCCGTCACTCTCGCCTCCATGATCGCTTTCAGGCTCCGGCGCCGGAAGGTCAGACATCATCCTCATACGTGACCACGCCCGCTCAAGCCAACTGCGGCGCTCACCGCTCACTCACCAACAAGATCACGGCCTATGGCTGGAGTATCAGCGCCCTTCCCGAGGAGGGTGGCGAGGTTGTCCAGGACGTGAGGCCAGCCCTTGCCCATGCCTTCGTGGGCCTGGCGGCCCATTGGGGAGTCGAGGTCGAACCCCGCGTGGACGAGGGTCAGACGGGTGCCTGCGTTCTCAGGCCGGAGGGTCCAGGTGATGGTGGTGTCCAGCGAGCCCTCGGCGAAGCGGTAGGCGAGCAGGCGCTCGTCGTCGACTTCGGTCACTTCGCAGGGTTGCTGGCCGAAGTTGCCCATGTCGAGGGTGAAGCGGTGCCCGACGATGGGTTTGATGTCGCCCTTGGCCCACCAGCGGGCGTGCAGGTCGGGGTCGGTCAGGGCCTTCCAGACTGCCGCAGGCGGGTGGGGAAGGAACTTCTCGCACGTGATGGTGTTGTCGTCGGTCATGTCGTCTCTTCCTCGTCCAGGAGATCGGCCAGCGCGTTCAGGCGCTGGTTCCAGTAGTGCTCGAACGGGTGCAGCCACTCGCCCACTTCGGCCAGCCGTGCCGCTTCGAGGTGGTAGAAGCGGTGCCGGCCGCGAGGCTCTTCTCTCACCAGTCCGGCGGTACGGAGTACGGCCAGGTGCTCGGAGACCGCGGGTCTGCCCAGCTCGAACAGTCCGGCCAGCTCACCTGTGGAGCGAGGGCCGTCACGCAGCGTTTCGAGCAGTTTGCGGCGTACCGGGTTGGCCAGCACGCCGAATACGTCGGTCGGCATGCCCCAACAATACGTCGGAACTTTCCGACGCGTCAAAGGATTCCGACGCAACCTGCGAGCAGCCTCACCGCTCAGCAGGCACCCGACCGCCCAGGCGGATCGCACTCGACCCAGGCGTCACCGTACGGACGGCGAGGACAGGACCGGGCGGTTTCGTTTGGATCATCATGCGGACCAGAGGAAGATGCCGGCGATGTGGAGTCCGGCCAGGCAGATGGTGGCTGTCTTCTCGCAACGGGTGGCGATGCCTCGCCATTGCTTGAGGCGGTTGATGCACCGTTCGACGGTGCTGCGCTGCTTGTGGGCCTCGCGGTCGAAGGCTGGTGGTCTGCCGCCTCGGCTGCCGCGCCGCAGCCGGTGGCCGTGCTGGTCGGCGGGGACGGGGATCACGGCACGGATGCCGCGCCGGCGCAGGTGTTCGCGGATCGCGCGGGAGGAATGGGCCTTGTCGGCCAGGACCACGTCCGGCTTGGTACGCGGCCGACCGCGTCGTCGGGGAACCCGCAGGCAGGCCATGACATCGGTGAAGGCCGGTGCGTCGCCCGCCTGTCCGGCGGTGAGGACGAACGCCGGGGGCCGGCAGCGGGCATCGGCAGCGAGGTGGATCTCGGTGGTCAGTCCGCCGCGGGAGCGGCCGATGGCGTGGTCGTCGGGTTCGCCGGCAAGGACCCCTTCTTGCGGGCCCCGGCCGCATGCTGGTGGGCCCGCACGGTCGTGGAGTCCACCGAGACCGTCCAGTCGAGGTCCTCGTGGGCGTCGGCCTGGGCCATCAGCGCGGTGAAGACACTCTCCCGGGCGCCGTCGATGGCCCATATTCGCAGGCGGTTACAGACGCCTCGCCAGTTGCCGTACTTCTCCGGCAGGTGCACCCACTGGGGTCCGGTCTGGAACTTGAAGGCGATCGCGTCGATCACCGTCCGGCGATCCCGCACCGGCGTCCGGTCCGGGAGCAACGGCTCGATCCGCGCCCACTGCGCGTCAGTTGACGGCACATCCGGACCAACGATCCGATGATCTAAACGAAATGGCCTGGCTGAGACCATGGGACGATCTTCGCCGAGACGAGCAGGCACAGGGGGCAGAGATGCGGTACATCGTGCACGAAGACCCGGTCGGGCGGGCCGAGAGCAACTACATCGCCCAGGCCGATCTGGCGCCCTTCGACCTCGACGGAAAGATCGAGCAGCTGTGTCTCCTGCCCGAGGAGGACGGCACATACGCGGTGGCCTGCATCCCCTTCATGACCTACGGCCTCGCTCTCGGGGACCGGGTCCGTCTGTCACCGGCAGCTCGTGTGGTCGACGTCGCCCAGCCGAGCGGACACCGCGTCCTGCGCACGCTGCTCAGGCCGAGCCCGGACGCCGAACGTCTTGGCCGCAGCATCGGCCTCATCAAGGACTCGATCAAGGAATCCGGGCTGCTCAGCGAATGGCTCGGGGAGCAGTTCGTTGCCCTCGACATCCCTCCCGGCACTGACGTGAGCCCGTTGTTCGCCCTGCTGCAACGGGAAGTCGACGAGGCAGGCGCCTTCTGGGAATGGGCCGACGCCATGCCGTTCTCAACCACACGGAGCTGACCGCGCCGCGTCTGGTCCCAGCACAAGCCAGTCCCCGGGCCACTTCAGGACGTCGGGAAGCTACGGATCCTTCGCCTGCCGGGGCCGCTCGAAGCCGGGCACGGCAGGCAGCAGCCGCCCGAAAAGTCGCCACGCAGTCGGTCGCAGCCGATGGCGCCCGGGCGGCGAAGGGGTGACATTGCCACCCGCTCCGTCCTGGGCGTCCGGGTGGGCTGCGAACCGAGTTCGGGCGGGTGGGGGTTGACGTGGGTGTCGGATCTGGTGCTGTTCATCAGGTCTCCTTCGTGGATACCCCGGCCTTCAGGCCGGGGAGGAAACGAAGCTCCTGCGGAGCAGGGCAGGGAAAGCCGGTTCGCCCCTGGGCGGACCGGCGTTGTCAGTGGCGGCCGTTAGGTTGGTCCCGTGCATCTGCGGTACTCCTTCCGGCTCGAGCCGACGCCGGGTCAGCGCATCGCGCTAGCCCGTACGTTCGGCTGTGCCCGGGTGGTCTACAACGATGCGCTGGCCGCGAGGAAGGCCGCGTACCAGGCGGACAGGTCGCGGATCGCGACGGGTGCTCTGGCGAAGCGGGTGATCACCGACGCGAAGAAGACGCCCGAGCGGGCTTGGCTCGCCGAGGTGTCGGTGGACGCCTTGCAGTCCTCTCTTCGTGATCTCGATACGGCGTACGCGAACTTCTTCGCGTCGGTGTCGGGGAAGCGGCGGGGGCGCCGTATGGGGCTTCCGGTGTTCAAGTCGAAGAAGGACAGCCGGCAGGCCGTCCGTTTCTCCAGGAACGGGTTCCGGCTGCGGGACAATGGGCGGTTGAACCTCGCGAAGATCGGGGACGTCCGGGTCCGCTGGTCCCGGGAGCTGCCTTCCGCTCCGTCGTCGGTGACTGTGGTCAAGGACGCTTCGGGCCGGTACTTCGCAAGCTTCGTGGTGGACGTCGAGCCCGAAACGCTGCCGCCCGTGGATGCCGAGGTCGGTATCGATCTGGGGCTGATGCTCCCCCAGACTCTGTCCGGGGGGACCCCCATCGCCGTTCTGTCCGACGGGCGGGTGATCGACAACCCCCGCTTCCTGCGGCGTGCCGAGCGTCGGCTGAGGAAGGCGCAGCAGGCGTTGAGCCGCAAGGCGAAGGGGTCAAAGAACCGGGCCAAGGCCCGGCTGAAGGTCGCCCGTGCGCACGCCCGGGTGGCCGATGCGCGCAGGGACTGGTGTCACCAGAACGCTTCGAGGCTGGTCCGCGACAACCAAGCGGTCTACCTCGAAGACCTGGCGGTCTCCGGCCTGGCCCGCACTCGCCTCGCCAAGTCTGTGCACGACGCCGCATGGGGCATGTTCCGCCACGTGCTGGAGGAGAAGGCGGCCCGCTACGGCCGGCATGTCGGCATCGTCTCCCGCTGGCTGCCCTCCTCCCGGACATGCTCGGTCTGCTGGGTCGTGGACGGGAAGAAGCCGCTGCACGTGCGTATCTGGCGGTGCGAGGGCTGCGGTACCGAACATGATCGCGACCTCAACGCGTCGCGAGTGATCCTCGCCGCCGGGCAGGCGGAGAGGCTAAACGCCCCTGGAGGGCCGGTCAGTCCTGGGGTGGAAATCCCACGCCAGGCACGGCCCGTTGAACGGGGAACCCACCCAAAGGCCCAGCCGGTCACCACCGGCAGCCAGACGGGAATCCCCGTCCTTTAGGGCGGGGAGGATGTCAATCAGAACAGTGCCAGGCCCTCACTGCTGGTGTCCACGATGACTGGTCGGGACCGGGTGGGGAGGTCGTCCAGGCGGTCGGGTCCGGCCGCGGCGGCCACCGCGGGGGCCGTCTCGGCCAGCCAGGTGTGGAACTGCTTGGCGGCTTCGCGGTAGGGCACTTGCGCCAGGACACGGTGCTCGCCGGAAGGGCAGAAGTCGACGGTGACAGTGAGCAGGCAGGAACGGGGCGCGTTCTGGCTGCCCGTCCAGGACACGCGCAGTACACCGCAGGGTTTGCGCGCACGGGAGCCGCGGGCATCGCGGTGGGTCGGGCGCAGCGATCGGCAGGCTACGTGGGCGGTCCATGCGGCGAGGTGCGGCAGGGGCAGGGTGGTGCGGGTGCGGCAGCCGGGGCAGCGGTGCCAGTGGCGGAGCCAGTCGGCGGCGTGGGTGTCAAAGAGGCGTGTGTAGCGGTTGGCCACGCGGATGTCGTTGCTGTACAGGTGGTCGGGGCGTTCTTGCGCGTTGCAGGAGTGGCAGACGGGGGCGCGGACGTAGTCGTGTTCATGGCAGTGGTCGAGTACGGCGGCGGGTGCGGTGCGGCAGATGGCGCAAGTCCACCCAGCCACCTTGCGCGAGGTGCCCGGCTTCCTGCTCAGTACCGAGTACAGCTGGCCTTGCAGTTCCCCGTTGTACGGGCGCAGTGGGGCAGTTGGGCCGTCGGGGCTTGTCTGGCCGTCGGTGGCTCGGACTTGCTGGTCGTGGGAGGGCGGCACGGTGACGGCAGTGGTTGTCTGGCGGGGCCGCGCGGCCTGCAGCCACCGCGTTTCGGCATGCTCGGCCGCGTCCAGCAGTCTCACCACGGCGCGCGGCAGCCACCACGTCCGCTCCGTCCGGTCCCGGGTCTGCTCCACGAGTATCCGCCGCCAGTCGATCCCCGCCAGATGGCACGGCCCAGCGCCTTCACGCCGTGCTGCCCGCTCGGGGCTGCCCAGCTCCTGCAGGTCCCAGGTGATGCGCTGACGCCACCGCAGCAGGGTTCCCTCGATGCACTCCTTCTTCGGCGCGCCACGGAACGGACCGATGCGGACCAGGTCCTGGCAGTCCATCTCGACCGCGTTCAGTTCCCGTGCCGCCCGGCGCACCTCAGTCTCCGGAACACTCCACTGGCCGTCGCCTGCCTTCACCGTCGCCACCACACGGCCACCGAGCAGGACGTACCCCGCCTGGGCATGGGCAGGAGAACAGGTGAACGCCGCAGAAGTCCTTGGCACAGCACTGTCGGTCGTCAAGCCGGCCCACAGAGCGTCCGCAGCGCCCAAAGAGATCAGGCCGCCCGGGCAATCCGAGATGACACGCTCTGACATACCAGCAGGCTAACCGCCCGCACCGACAAGCTGACAGGAGCGGCTGGCCGTCAGCCCTCGCCGGTGATGGCCGCAGGGGCCAGGCGGTGAGCTCGAGATCGCCGGTTGACCGGGCACGCCGAACGAGCGCCGGAAGCCTTCTGAGGCCGCTGCAACACGGTGGTGCAACAGCGGTCCCGGATGGGTATCCGGCCGCGTTACCGCAGGTCAGGAATGCAAAACAGCTCGGGTGTTGCAGCGGATGCCCAAGGGCCGGCTACCGGCAGCGCGAGATGGTGACTCGGGCCTCCGCCAGGACGATGCCGGTCGCCGGATCGCGGTGCACGGGGACGTACAGGCCCCAGTCGGCGTCACCGGCCGTGAGCCAGCCTCCGGCCCACGGGGCGTCGGTGGTCTCCAGCACGCGACCGGCGAGCGGGCCACCCACGAGTCGAACGATCACAGCGGTACCTCCATCCGGCAGGACTCTCCCGCCTCACCCCTTGGTGGGGCTCAGCACCGGAAGGACAGCACGGGGGCACCGGCGACTTCCGTCCCGGCCCCGCCGCCGGGCCGACGGCGGCGAGGCGCGGCGGCCCAGGCCGACGCGCAACCGGCTGAGCACGCCCCGATCCGCGGCCGCGGCCGTACCGCCCATCCCGCCCGTTCCTTCCTCCTCCACTCCAGCCAAAGGACATGGGCAGAGCAGCCGCAACGGGGATACCAGCAGGCCGACCACGACAAAACAGCGTGGTGACCTGTACAGACTCGGGGATGGTCCTGCGGGCCGCGCAACAGATAGGCGCAACCCTTGTCGCAACCTCGTGCTCCTGGCCGACCGCGGCCCTCGTCCGGGGTTCGGGCCGGGCTGTGCACAACGCCGTCTAGCGGCCGAAGCGGTTGGCCTCCGCAGCGAACCCGTCATCCGGTGCAGCCACACCCGCGTTCGCCGGCGCCCCTCGGAGCAGGCTGTCGATCATGGTCTTGGTATCGGCACAGTTGACGTAGGGTGGAGCAACCGACGCGGGGTGGAGCAGCTCGGTAGCTCGCTGGGCTCATAACCCAGAGGTCGCAGGTTCAAATCCTGTCCCCGCTACTGATGCTTGAGGGGCCGGCACGATGTGCCGGCCCCTCAAGCGTGTCCAGCCCCGGGGCACGCGGCGTCGCAGCGCACGGCAGGCGGAAGTACGTCATGGGCAGGAAGCGCCGCGCGGGGTACAGCACCGAGCGGCACGTATGCGCGCGAGCCCGCATCACCATCGTGATGGTGCGGGACCAGGCTCATCCGTCATGGCGGGTATGCAGGCACGGTCATCAAGGTCGTCCTGCAACCTCGCCGAAGCCCGGTTCGTGTCAGAGGCTGGGGTCCAGTAAGCGGACTGGTTCGCCTGCACCATCAGTGCGGGCGGTGGTCGCGAAGACCGCGCCGCCGGGACGAGCGGGAGTGGGCCGAGCGGAGTACAGGAGCGTGCCTTGCCCGGCGGACAGTCGTTGGCCCGGACATGAGAAAGATGATCACGCACGGGGTCTTGGTAGCCGCGGCTGTGGCCGCCACCGCTGCGGCGGGAGCCTCCCCCACCTTCGCCGACAACGACAGCAACTTCGGCAGCGGTGTGAACGCTGCCAATAACTGGAACTTCACCGCAGCTGCGGTATGCCTGCAGGAAGTCGCGGTCGTACCCGTACTGGGCGACTACATCGGCGACCACACCAACAACTGCTCGAACGGAAACGTCATCGACCATGCCACAAAGACCGCAGGAAAAACGGTGAACGACCTGGCAGACCACTGACGGCCGATCCCAAAACGGTTCATCCCGCGGTGCGAGCACCCGGGCCACACTCTTGGATCATGGAAGAGCCCGTGCGCGTCGCCTTGGCGGAGGCGGTGGCCGTTCTGTCCGCACCCGATGCCCAGCGCAGCGACCCACGGGGGCAGTGACCCACAACTTGCTGCCGGGACGCGCTGCCCGCAGTGGTCACAGCTGCCGCTGGCCCGGGGCCCGTACCGCCGGGTCACCGGGCGCCGCTCGCACGCACGCGTGTGGCACGCCGTCACGCGGCACACGTTGGCCCCTCCCTGGAAGCTGCCTCCGACCGAAAGTTCCCGATGCCACCCGCGTCCGACCCCCCTTCCGCCGATTAACGGGTGGCCGAAGGAAACGGGGAGGGAGAAGCCGCTGTCGCCGACGAAAACAACGAACCGGTCCTCACCTTGGGGATCTTCAGATCGAGGTCGCAGGCCTGGGTGGTCAGCAGGTCATCGGGCTCGTTGCTGCGGCTGACGTGACATTGGTTTGGACCGGACCGATCGCAGCTCGGGGCACGATCTTTCACGGAGGTGTGGCCAGAGAGCCATCACCAAGGATCCGGACACCTACGGAACTTGATCAGACCCTGGGCCCGGACGCCGTGGGAGACCGCGGTCTGTCCGGTGTGTGGTGCCTCGTCGGGACGGGTGCACGGCTATCACTAGCGGACGGTGGCCGACGTTCCGGTCGACGGGCGCCGGGTGATGGTTCGTGTGCGGGTGCGGCGTCTGGTGTGTCCCACGCGCGGCTGTCGGCACACCTTCCGCGAGCAGGTGCCCGGGGTGCTGGAGCGGTACCAGCGACGTACGGCCCGTCTGACCAGGCAGGTCAAGGCCGTGGTCAAGGAGTTAGCGGGCCGGGCAGCTGCGCGTTTGTTGGCGATACTCGCGGTGGGCCTGTCCCGTCACACGGCCCTGCGCGTCCTGGTGCGCATTCCGTTGCCCGCCGGGCGGGTGCCCCGTGTGATCGGTGTCGACGACTTCGCCCTGCGCCGACGGCACCGCTATGCCACCGTGGTGATCGGCGCCGAGACCCATGAGCGGATCGACGTACTGCCCGACCGCACAGCCGGCACGCTGGAAGCGTGGCTGCGCGGGCATCCGGGCATCGAGGCCGTGTGCCGCGACGGCTCGACCACATACGCCGAGGCCATCCGCCGCGCGCTGCCCGACGCGGTGCAGGTCGCCGACCGGTGGCACTTGTGGCACAACCTGTGTGAAGCCGCCCTCAGCGAGGTGAAGGCACACAGCACCTGCTGGGCCGCAGTGCTGGACGCGCCGATCTACGACGGGCCCCGTGCCCGGACTACCCTGGAACGCTGGCACCAGGTGCACGGCCTGCTCGAGAAGGGTGTGGGCCTGCTCGAATGTGCCCGCCGCCTGCAACTCGCCCTGAACACCGTCAAACGCTACGCGCGAGCCGACCGGCCCGAGCGCATGCTCCGCGTCCCAAATACCGCGCGAGCCTCGTCGACCCCTACCGCGAGCACCTGCGCAGACGCTGGGCCGAGAACCCCGCCGTCCCCGTCCAGCACCTCTTCGAGGAGATCAAGGCTCTCGGCTTCACCGGCTGTCTCAACCTCCTACACAAGTACATCAACCAGGGCCGCGCAGACGCCGACCGCAGTCACATCTCCCCGCGCAGACTCGCCCGGATGCTGCTGACCAGGCCCGACAACCTCAAGGCCGAGCACCACGAGCTTCTGGCCAAACTCACTGCCGCCTACACCGAGATGACCCAACTGGCCACAGGTATGCGGGACTTCGCCCCGCTCCTGTCGCCTCACACCGAAAACGCCGACGCGCTCACGCGCTGGGCAGCCCGGGTCCGCGACGCCGACCTGCCCCACCTGCATGCCTTCGCCCGAGGTCTGGAACGAGATCGCGAGGCCGTGGACGCAGCTCTCACGCTTCCGTACAGCAACGGCCCCACCGAGGGTGTCAACACCAAGACCAAGCGCATCGCGCGCCAGATGCACGGACGAGCAGGCTTCGCTCTGCTCCGCCACCGCATCCTCCTCGGATAACAGTCACCCTGAGCGACCACCGAAAGTGAGACAGGGCCGAACGTCTTACAGTCCCGCTGCTGATAGCAGGTGCGGCAGGGAGCGCCAAGTCTCCGTTCGAGCCTGTGTGCGAGGAGGTTCGGATCGCGCAGGAAGCGGATCGGGGCACGCAGGCGTCCCAGGTAACGCTGATGTCGTCCATAGATGTGTGCCGATGAGGCGTCAGATGCACCGCGACAGCAAAGGGGATGGTGAGATTTCGTCTGAGACAGCCAGCTTTATGCTCGGTGGCAGTCGGGTATTTCCCCGTTGGTGATGCCACAATCAGCGATGCAGCAGGAAGGGGGACGAGGCATGGTGACACCCCGTCCGGGAAATCCCGCGCTTCAGCGACTTCAGTTGCGCATCGAGTTGCGTAAGGCTCGCAACAGGGCCAGGCTGACGCAGCGTCAGGCGGCTGCACAAATGGAGTGGTCGCCGAGTAAGTTGCTGCGCATCGAAGCAGGTGAGGTGGGAATTTCGGTTCATGACCTCAGACCGCTGCTGAGTCTCTACGAGATTAGTGATCCTGACGTCGTCGAGCGGCTCCTCGGCTTGGCGCGTGGCAGCAGGAAGATGCCGTTCGCGGAGTACCGCGACATCTACGGGCAGAATTTCCTGAATTTCCTGGCCATGGAGTCGGCCGCGTTCGTGACGCGCGCGTTCCAGCCGCTGGTCGTTCCGGGCCTGCTCCAGACAGAGGAGTACGCCACGGAGATGATCCGTGCCTACAGTTCGAACAAGTTCTCCGCGCCTCAGATGCAGCGTCTGCTCGAAGGGCGTCTGCAGCGTCAGGAAGTACTGGATCGCGACGATGGCGAGACCTACTTCATCCTGGACGAGGCAGTGCTGCGTCGTCAGGTGGGCGGGCCAAGCGTGATGCGGCGCCAGTTGCGCCGGCTCGCGGAGCTGGCGGCACATCCTCGCCGACAGATCATGATCTTCCCGTTCAGCAGTGGGACCGCCGCCGCACAAGGCCCCTTCACTCTCTTCGAGTTCGAGGACGACCTGCAGTGTTTCGTCTACCTGGAGAACCTGCGCACCCCCGCGGACATCAGCACAGCCCGGGAAGACTTCGACAGGCACCTGGCGGTGTTTTGGGAGTTGGAGGGACGTTCCATCAAGGGAGAGCGGGTACCGGCTGTCCTGCTGCAGATGGCCGAGGACATCGACAACGAACGCCATCGCTCACCCGCCCCCGCGACGCCTCCGCCTCCGCCTCAGGAGGGCTGACGGCATCAGGCCGGGCCGTGGATGAACCGCCCGGCTACGCGGGCCGCTCGGGGCAGGGGCGCAGAGGTGTGCACGTCCCGGTGCGCAGCAGTCGTTGGGGGCGCATGCAGGCACGAGGGGGCTCACGGTGACCGTGGCCGGACATGACTGTGGCTCCGCTTCAGCGAAGCCACAGCGGGGAGCGGATCCGCTGCAACGGAATGCGCCCCCGGGCTGATCGCCCGGGCCACCGGAGACCAGCGTATGCACCACGGTTGCGCATCACCGGCGCGTTGGCAATCGTCCCTGGTGGGCGGTGCCATCGTTAGCCGGACGGCGAACCGTCCGTAGAAGGTGTGCTCGGCGCGGCAGCTCCATAAACCATCAATCTGCTATACAGCTGCCCGCGATGCGGCCATCAGGAGTGCACCGGGAAAAACATGTACTCCCGTCAGAAGATGGGATGGACGTGTTCATTCCTGTTCGGGCGGCCGTCGGCACACGGATGATCAAGATTCGAAGAGGGCATGGGCTTCGCAGACAGTTCACCGTCTGCAAGCGGTGAACTGAACTTCACGAAGTCCCGGGCCATCTGGAGTACAGCCTTGTCCGACAACGACCGCGCACCGGAGCAGAAGCCAACGAGCCGGCACCGCACCATTCCCAAGCCGCGACCTCACACCGTCGCAGCCATCACGATCGCGATGGCATCCATGGTTCTGGCTGTCGCCCTACTGATCCTCGCGCCAGACGAAACCGGCATCACCGCCTCGGGAGCCGTCGCCACCGCAGGCCTCTCCCTTGCCGGACGACTCGCCCACCCACCTCGCTGACCGCGACACTCCACCCGCCGCGGGTGCCGGCACCTGACCTGACGCCCGCGGCAACATCACCGGCCGATCACCCCTCGGTGGAAGGGCGGCGGCCATCACGTCGAGCCATCAAGAACAGTTCCCACGACCGGTCCGAGAACGCCAGCCTCCGCCCGAAGGTGTCCTTGGTGTCGCGCACGAGGACGTTGCTCCCCGTCCACGCCACCTCCACACACTCATCCCCCTGCATGTCGCTGAAAGAGGATTTACGCCACGACCACGACGGACCCATGCACGTGCCTAACTCTCAACGGCGGCCGTGCAGCACCGCGCATCGGCCACCTGACAATAGAAGACCGATTTGCCGGTTTTGGCACCATTGATTGTACCCGTTGCAGGCACCACTCTCGGCGCACGCGCCTCGTGGCACCAAGACGCCAAACGCCGTACAGGGCCGGAAGGTTACCGGTTCGCCCACCCCCGCACCCCGAATACACGATGACCGCCCCCGTCAGACCCCGCATCACGCTGCCGAGCAATTCCCACCCCGCCGCGTCCCCGTCCATGGCAACTCGCCGGGAAACGCGGAGCGAAGGGCGGTGGCGCACTCGTGGGCCGTCACCGTGACAGAGGCACCGCATCGCATCCTCGTCGCGCAGATGCTCCAGCACGCCATCACACACACGGCCGGCATCCCACCGGGCCCGGCCGTTCAGGTGCTGCATGCCGTCCGGCCTCACCACCGTCTCGCCCGAGACGCCGAACCGCCCTGGAGGCGATTCGGCTTCCCCTGCCCCGCTTCGCGGGAGCGGGCATTCACCCCGGCCCTGAAGGACCGGACGCCCTACCCGAGAGCAAGGTGGAGGCGCAGGCGGGGGGCGGTGGTGGCCACGGCCGTGCCGGCTGCCAGGGCGATGCCGGCCAGGGCGAGGAAGTAGGCGGGCAGGGGCAGGACGGCGGTCAGGCGGAAGAGCTGTCCGCCGAGGACGACCCCGACGGCGGCGAACATGCCGTTCAGCGCCAGGAACCGGTTGAGGTAGCCGGGCGGGGCGACCGCGGCGGCCAGGGCCAGGCCGGCCGGGGCGAGCACGACCTCGCCCAGGGAGTACAGCAGGTAGACGGCGATCAGCCAGGCCATCGAGACGTCGCCGGTACGGGCCAGGAGCGCGGCCGCCGTCATGACGATGAAGCTCAGCCCCGCCGCGGTCAGGGCTCCGGCGAACTTGGTGGTCGTCGTCGCGTTCAGCCGGCCGGCGAAGGGGGCCAGGAGCAGGATGAACAGGGGGTGCACGCACTGCAGCCAGCTCGCGGGGACCGTGAAGCCGAGAACATCGCGGTCGGTGTGGTGCGCGGCGAAGAGCGCCAGGGCGGAACCGCTCTGCGCGAAGATCATCCAGAAGGCCGCCGAGGCGGCCATGACCGCGGTGAAGGCGGCCATCCGGTGGGGTTCGACGGCGGTGCGGCGGCTCAGGGCGCGCAGGTAGAGGAACGGCAGGCACACGGTGGCCAGGCCGAGCAGGGCCAGCACCGCGAGCAGCGGCAGCACGCCGAGGACGACGGCGGCCGCGGCGGCGGTGCCGGCGGCGGCGACGGCCGTGGCGCGCCGCGCGGCGGTACGGGTCTCGGTGCGGGTCAGGGGGCGGGTGGGGGCGCTGCCGATGCCGTCGAGGGCGCACAGGCCGACGCGGAACTGGGCGAGGCCCGCCGCCATGCCGAAGGCGGCCGCGGCGAAGCCCAGGTGCCAGGTGACCTTTTCGGCGAGGAGTCCGGTGACGATGGGGGCGAGCAGGGCGGAGACCTGGATGCACATGTAGAAGCGGGAGAAGGCCTCCTCCCGTTTGGCCGTGCCGCTGACCGCGGACACCATGGCGGCCAGGGACGGCTTGACCAGGCCGGTGCCGGCGACGACGAGGGCGAGGCCGGTGTACAGGGCGGGGACGGCCGGGATCGCGAGGACGGCGTGGCCGCAGGCGATGAGCGTGCCGCCCGCCAGTACGGCCCGGCGGGCTCCGAGGACGCGGTCCGCGAGCCAGCCTCCGGGCAGGCCGGCCATGAAGTTCAGGGACATGTAGGTCGCGAAGAGCGCGGTGGCCGTCTGCTGCGACATGCCCAGGCCGCCGTCGGCGGGGGCGGCGGTGAGGTAGAGGACGAGGATCGCCGCCATGCCGAAGAAGCTGAAGCGTTCCCACAGGTCGACGCCGAGCAGGGTGAGAAAGCCCCGGCGGGCCCCGGGGCCGGGGCCTGTGGCGTCGCCGTCCCGTGCCACGGGTGTGTCCGTCCGCGCGGCGGGGGTGTTTGTCCGCGCGGCGGGGGCGTCCGTCCGCGCGGCGGACCGGCCGTGCCCGTCCCCGGTGTCCCCCTGGCGTATCCCGGCACCGCTGTGGTCGCGTGTCCGGCTCGGGCTGTCCACGGTGTGCTCCTTCGTGCGGTTCGAGTCAGGCGACGGCCAGGTCGTGTGCGCGCAGCGGCTCCCACCAGGCGCGGTTGTCGCGGTACCAGGCGACCGTCTCGGCCAGGGCCGTGTCGAAGTCCTTCGAGGGCCGGTAGCCGAGCTCGGTGTGTATCTTCGTGAAGTCGACGGAGTAGCGCCGGTCGTGGCCCTTGCGGTCGGGTACGAAGTCGACCGCCTCCCAGCCGGTGCCGCAGGCGTCGAGGAGGCGCTGTGTCAGCTCCCGGTTCGTCAGCTCCGTGCCTCCGCCGATGTTGTAGATCTCGCCGGCCCGTCCTTGGGTGCGCACCAGTTCGATGCCGCGTACGTGGTCGTCGATGTGCAGCCATTCCCGGACGTTCAGGCCGTCGCCGTACAGCGGCACCTTGCGGCCTTGGAGCAGGTTGGTGATGAACAGCGGGATGACCTTCTCCGGGAACTGGTGGTGTCCGAAGTTGTTCGTGCAGCGCAGGACGCGTGTGTCCAGGCCGTGGGTGCGGTGGTAGGAGAGGACGAGCAGGTCGGCGGCGGCCTTGGACGCCGCGTACGGGGAGCTGGGGTGCAGCGGGTCCGTCTCGGGGCAGGCGTGGTCGACGGAGCCGTACACCTCGTCGGTGGAGATGTGGACGAAGGTGTTAAGGCCGTGGCGCAGGGCCGCGTCGAGGAGGACCTGCGTGCCCACGGCGTTCGTCTGCACGAAGGGGTCGGCGCCGGTGATCGAGCGGTCCACGTGGGTCTCGGCCGCGAAGTGGACGATCTGGTCGTGCTGTGCGGCCAGTCGGTCCACGAGTGCGGCGTCGCAGATGTCGCCGTGTTCGAAGGTGAGGCCGGCGCTGTCGCGTACGGCGTCGAGGTTGGCCGGGTTGCCTGCGTAGGTGAGTTTGTCCAGGACGGTGATGCTGAGGTCGCCGGGGCCGTGGGCGCCGAGCAGTGTGCGGACGTAGTGCGAGCCGATGAAGCCGGCTCCTCCGGTTACCAGGATCCTGTTCGTCATGAGGAGATCTGCACCTTGCTGTTGTCGCCGAGGATCAGACGGTGTGCCGCACGGGTCCGGGGTGCGGGGGTGACCTGGACGTTGCGTCCCACGAGGGAGGACTCCAGCCGGCGCACGCCGGTGATGGACGAGTCGCCGAGGATGATCGAGAACTCGATCTCGCTGTCCTCCACGCGGCAGTTGTCGGATATCGCGGTGAAGGGGCCGACGTAGGAGTCGGTGATCGAGGTGTCCGCTCCGATGACGGCGGGCCCCACGATGCGTGATCTGCGCACGACGGCGCCTTCGGAGATCTTCACCCGTCCGATGATCTCGCTGGCGTCGTCCACGTCGCCTTCGATCTTGGTGGTCAGGGTCTCCAGGACGGTCCGGTTGGCCTCGAGCATGTCCTCGACTCCCCCGGTGTCCTTCCAGTAGCCGGTGATCCTGGTGGAGCGGACGCTCTTGCCCTGTCTGATCAGCCATTCGATGGCGTGGGTGATCTCGAGTTCGTCCCGCCAGGACGGCTTGATGGCGCGTACTGCCTCGTGGACGGCGGGTGTGAAGAGGTAGACGCCGACGAGGGCGAGGTCGCTCTTGGGGTGGGTCGGTTTCTCCTCCAGGCCGATCACCTGGCCGGACGCGTCGAGTTCGGCGACGCCGAAGGCCCGCGGGTCGGGGACCTGGGTGAGCAGGATCTGGGCGTCCGGGCGTTCTTGGCGGAACTCCTCGACGAGGCCGGTGATGCCGCCGAGGATGAAGTTGTCCCCGAGGTACATCACGAAGTCGTCGTCGCCGAGGAAGTCCCGTGCTATCAGCACCGCGTGGGCCAGGCCCAGCGGTTCTTCCTGCGGGATGTAGGTGACGCGCAGCCCCATCTTCGAGCCGTCCCCCACCGCGTCCATGATCTCCTGGGCGGTCTCGCCCACGATGATGCCGACCTCTTCGATGCCGGCGTCGGCGATGGCCTCCAGGCCGTAGAAGAGGACGGGTTTGTTCGCGACGGGGACCATCTGTTTGGCCGAGGTGTGGGTGATCGGGCGCAGCCGGGTTCCCGCTCCTCCGGACAGGACGAGTGCCTTCACGTGTTCGCTCCGTGGGTGTGCGGCGCTTCGCCGGCA
Organism: Streptomyces sp. NPDC021080; assembly: GCF_044333225.1. Taxonomy (NCBI): domain Bacteria; kingdom Bacillati; phylum Actinomycetota; class Actinomycetes; order Kitasatosporales; family Streptomycetaceae; genus Streptomyces; species Streptomyces sp. NPDC021080. The sequence continues at coordinate 44,830 of NZ_JBIRQM010000026.1, forward strand.
CGGCGGGCGGGGGGCCTGTCGGCGGCCCCCGTCGTCGGGGTGAAGCGCGGGCGGGGGGTGGTCACCGGTGCTGGGGGCCGGTGGGGTGTCGCCGGGCGTGGTGCTGGGCGGTCAGGCGCTCGAGGATGGGGACGGTGTCGTTCGGGGTGGGTTCGACGAGGGCTTCCTGGCGGAGGCGTTCGGCGGCTTCCTTGAAGGACGGCTCCGCCAGGACCTTGACGAGACTCTCGCGCAGGAGGTCCGGCTTGAGTTCGCCGGCCGGGATGTAGAGTCCGGCGCCGACGCGCTCCAGGTGCCGGCCCTTGACCGGGGTGTCCCAGGTGGCGGCGATCACGATCTGGGGGACTCCGCACAGCATGGCCGTGCCCCAGGTGCCCGAGCCGCCGTGGTGGACGATCGCCGAGCAGCTCGGCAGGAGGGCCTGCAGCGGGATGAAGTCGACGAGCCGGGTGTTGTCCGGCACCTGGCGCAGGTTCTCGCGCTGGAGGCTGTCCATCGTGGCGATGATCTCGATGTCGAGGTCTGCCACGGCGTCGAGCAGGTCGGCCTGGGAGATGTAGTCCAGGCCCCGTTCGCGTCCGGCGACGCCGAGGGTGAGGCAGACGCGGGGGCGCTGCGGGGGTTCGTAGGCCCACTGGGGTACGACGGAGGGGCCGTTGTAGGGGACGTAGCGGCTGGGGACGGTCTTGAGGCCGGATGTGAGGCGGGCGCTCTCGGGCAGCAGGTCGACCGTCCACTGGCCGGTGACGAGTTCCTCGTCGAAGGTGTCGTTGAAGCGTGCGGCCACGCTGCCCAGCCAGTCGGCGAGCGGGTCGCTCTGCTGGTGCGTCGGGCGGGCGCGGTTGAGGGCGAGGAACTCCTCCCGGGCGCGCATGGTGACGTCCTGGCCCCAGACGATGCGGGCGTGGGCGGCGCCGGTGGCGCGCGCGGCGATGGCGCCGGCGTAGGTGCCGAGTTCCCAGAGCACCAGGTCGGGCTGCCAGGTGCGGGCGAAGTCGACCATCCCGTCGACGAAGGTGTCGTTGTTGAGGGTGGTGTGGAAGCGGCCGACCAGGGCCTCGTGCAGTTCGTGCAGGTAGTCCCAGGTCAGGGTTTCGGGGGTGGAGAACGTGAAGTCCCACTCGCGGCTGTAGGAGGTGGTGCCGGCGGGTGCGGGGGCGAACATGGTGTGGTCGGTGCCCACCGCGACGGCGGACAGGCCGGCCTGGACGATGTCGTCGACCAGGACCGGGTGGCCGGCGACCAGCACCTCGTGTCCGGCGTTCTGCAGTGCCCACGCCGTGTTGACGGTCTTGTAGAAGTGGGTCTTGATACCGGCACAGGCCAGGAGTACGCGCATGGGTCAGCCTCTCGATTCAACGGCCCGGTCGGCCAGCATCTGCAGTACGCCGACGAGGGTGGCGGCCGCCACGAGCTGCCGGTTCGCTATCAGCTCCGGCATGTCCCGCAGCGGAATCCACGCCATCGCGTCGGATTCGTGGAGGTCGGTGGGTGTGCCCACCCGGGTGGCCGAGGCGGCCATGAAGATGTGCTGTTCGGCGTTGGTGATCCCGGTGATCGGCTGGACGTAGCCGAGCGGGGTCAGGCGGGAGGGGAGCCAGCCGGTCTCCTCGACCGCCTCGCGGACGGCGGCCTGGAGGGGGGTTTCGCCCTGTTCCACCGCGCCGCCGGGAAGTTCCCAGCTCCAGGTGTCGGTGGTGAAGCGGTGCCGCCACAGCATCAGTACCCGGTCCTGGCCGTCGGTGATGGCCACGGCCACGGACGGCGGGATCCTGACGAGGTGGTGGTCTTGGCGTGAGCCGTCCGGGAACTCGATGTCGGACAGCAGCAGGTCCACCCACCGGCTTTCGTACAGGGGGCGTTCGCCGTGCACGATCCATCGCATCGAAGCCCCCCTTTAGGCCCGGCTCGCGGTGGTGCGGGCGGCGATCTGGGCGACGAGCGCGGCCAGGGCGGCGGAGCGGTCCGTGACGGGCTGCCAGCCGGTGATCCGGGTGAAGGCCGACGCGTCGACCTCCATGCCCTGCAGGTCGGTGGCTTCGGCCTCGCCCGGCGGCGGGACCTCGACGACCGGGACGGGGTCCGCTCCGGTGTGGTGCGCCACGGCCGCGGCGATCGCTGTGAACATGTCGCCGAGCGGTTCGCTGCGGCCGGTTCCGATGAGCCAGTGCCGGCCCGCGAGGGCGTCGGTGTGCTCGAGGGCGGCGGCAAAGGCGCGGGCGACGTCCCTCACGTGGATCATCTCCCGGCGGACGGTCTTGTCCCACAGCTCCAGGCGTCTGCCCTCCAGGGCACGCCGGATCATGGTGGCGACCACGCCGCGGTCGGCGGCGCTCTGCTGGGGGCCGGGTCCGAAGATGGTCGGCATCCGCAGGCAGACGGCCCGGATCAGGCCCTCGTCGCCGGCCGCCTTGAGGGCCAGTTCGGCCTGCAGTTTCTGCCGCGGGTAGGCGCTTTGGGGGTCGTCCGGTTCGGAGCCGTCGATGCGGACCGTGCCGGGGACGCCGACCGAGGCCACGGTTCCGGCGAACAGCACGGCCGGGCGGCGGCCCGGTACGGCGTTCTCCCGCAGGACGCGTACGAGGTCGTGCACCAGGCCGACGTTGACCCGTTCGACGGCCGGGTCGGCGCCCGCGCCGCGCCACGAGGTCGCGCCGGAGATGCGGGCGGCCAGGTGGATGACGGCGTCCGCGTCCTTGACGGCGGCGGCGAGCTGCCCGGGGTCGGTGAGGTCCGCGGCCACGGTCTCGACCGCGGCGCGGGTGCCCTGGGCCGGCGTGGCCGGGCGGCGCGAGACCAGCCGCAGCCGGATGTCCTGTGCGGCAAGTTCGCGGGTGATGGCGGTGCCCAGGTAGCCGCGGGCGCCGAGGACGGCGACGAGCGGTGGGGGCGGGGTGGCGGTCACAGTGCCGCCTCGAGCGCGAGGCTGGTCCGGTAGTCCGGCAGGAGGCCCAGTTCGAGGGCCTGTTCCAGGGTGGGGGCCGCGATGTCGCGCTCGGACAGGATCGGCTCGACGCCCTCGATGGTGACGGGCAGGGCGAGTGCCGGATCGAGCGGGGAGACGGCGTGCTCGTTTCGGGTGACGAAGGGTCCGGACATCAGGTAGACCATCGCGGTGTCGTCCTCGAGGGCGACGAACGCGTGGCCGACGCCGACGGGCAGGTAGGTCGAGCGGAAGTGTTCCTGGTCGAGCAGGACCGAGTCCCATGTGCCGAACGTGGGTGATCCCACCCGCAGGTCGACCACCAGGTCCAGGGCCCGGCCGCGCGCGCAGTAGACGTGCTTGGCCGTGCCCGGCGGGGTGGAGGTGAAGTGCACACCGCGCACCACGCCCCGCCGGGAGTGGCTCTGGCTGGCCTGGTGGACGGGAAAGGCGTGCCCGGTCGCGCCGGTGAAGAGGGGTTGCTGGTAGGTGGCCACGAACAGGCCGCGGTCGTCGGGGAAGATCTTGGGCGTGAACGCGAAGGCGCCCTTGACGGCGAGTTCCCGGGCTCCCGCGGTCGCGGTCCTAGTCGTGCCGGCGTGGTGGGTCGTCATCTGTGGGTTCCCTGGGTCGTCACAGCTCGACGGCGTGTGAGGTGAGCAAGGCCATGAGCGTGCGGGCCTGCACGTTCACGTAACGGCCGTAGCGCAGCAGTGTGTTCAGCTGTCCTGCGGTGAGCCAGCGGTAGCCCGGCGGCGGTTCGTCGGGGGCCTGGGTCTCGTCGGCCTCGACGATCAGGTAGCGCGCCTGTGCGTTGAGGAACCGGCCGCCTTCCTCGGAGTGGACGGCCTCGTAGCGGATCTGGCCGGGATCGGCGCCGAGCACCAGGTCGAGGAAGGGGGGCCGGGCGTCCCCGGTGAGGTGCGCGTAGTGGCGGGGGGTGTACTGGACGGTGGGCGCGAGTTCGATGGAGTCGATGAAGCCGGCCTCCACCCGGGCGTGCGCGAGCAGGTGGGGGACGCCGCCGATCTTTCGGGTGACGAAGGCGATGACGCCCTGGCCGCGGGGTTCGAACAGCGGCTGGGTCCAGGATCCGACCTCGCGGTTGGAGGCCTGGGCCCGCACGGCCACCACCCGGAAGTACCAGTCGCGTTCGTGGTCGATGGATTCGGGGCCGCGCCGCCAGCCCGAGACGCCGTGCAGCGGGGTCCTGCGCACGTCGACGCTGTGGCGGGAGCGCTCCGCCGCGTACCAGGACAGCAGTTCCGCGTCGGTGTGCAGGACGCCGGTCTCCTCGAAGGGGACGGGCAGGCAGGCCAGGACCGTGCGCGAGTCCATGTTGACCACGTCGTCGCGGCGCAGCAGTTCGCCGATCTGGCCGAGTGTCAGCCAGCAGAAGTCGTCGTGCAGGACGACGTCCTGGGTGGTCTCGACGATGACGTTGCGGTTGAACTTGCGGTAGAACCAGGCGCCGTGCTCGGACTGCAGGACGTCGGCCAGTACGGTCGCTCCGGCCGTGCCGGTGAAGTACTCGAGGTACTTCACGTCGGCGCCCTTGTGGACCTTGGTGTAGTTGCTGCGTGTCGCCTGGACGGTCGGCGACAGCTGGATCAGGTTGGCGTTGCCGGGCTCCATCTTGGCCTGCATCAAAAAGTGCAGGACGCCGTCGAACTCCTTGGCGAGGATGCCGAGGATGCCGACCTCGGGCTGGTTGATGATGGGCTGCTGCCACTCGGGGAAGGGGTCCTCCCCCACCGTGACGTGGAGGCCCTCCACGCTGAAGAACCGGCCCGTGTCGTGGACCAGGTTCCCGGTCTGCGGGTGGAAGGACCAGGACTCCAGGTCGGCGAACGAAATCCGTTCCACCCGGAACCGGTTGGCCTGGGCGCGGTGGGCGAACCAGGTCGTGAAGTCCTCGACGGACATGCCCGATCCGGCGTCGGCGGCGGACCGGGCCAGCCTGGCCGGCAGTCCGACGTCTTCACGTGCGCTGAGCGTTGCGGTGGTCGGCATCGGCTCGTCCTCGTCCGTCGTCCGCTCACTCGCCCCACTTCATGTAGATCACCGGCGGCTCGCGGCCCGGCAGCTGGCGCAGCGGGGCGTGGTCGAGGCCGAAGACCTCGCGCAGGGCCGTGGTCTCGCCCGGCCACTTGGGGTGGGCGAGTTCGTCGAAGGCGAGGATGCTGCCCTTGGTCAGGTGCGGGCGGATCGCCTCGAGCAGTTCCTTGGTCGGCTGGTACAGGTCGAGGTCGAAGTAGGCCATCGCGATGACCGTCTCCGGGTTTTCCTTCAGGTACTGCGGGACGGTCTCGCGGACGTCGCCCTGGACGACGAAGGAGCGCTGGGTGTGCCCGAACGGTTCGGACAGTTCGTGGGCCGCGAGGACCTCGCGCAGGTGCTCGACCTCGCCGTCCGGTACCGCGAACCGGCCGGGGACGGCGCTGGTGCTGACCTTGTCGACCGCTTCGATGTCCTCGGGGAAGCCGGTGAAGGTGTCGAAGCCGATGATGCGGCGCAGCGAGTTGTAGGGCTCGTAGATGCTGCGCAGGGCTGTCAGGGTCGCCAGGTGGCGGCCGTGCAGGACGCCGAACTCCATGATGGTGCCCGGGACTTCGGGCAGCATGCGGTACAGGGCGTCCATGGACAGCAGGTCGGCCAGCTGGTGGCGGCGCAGGTACACGGGCAGGTTGTCGATCAGGTACTTGGGCGGGATCGGGCTTTCCTCGAAGAGTTTGGTGAGCCGCTCGCGTGCTTCGCGTTCCTGGTCCGACTCGTGGGGAACGATCCGCGGGTCGGTGAATTTGTCCTTGGCCATGAGGTGCCGGTCCTTTCGTCGGTGGGTCAAGAGAGCCAGGCGTCGGGTGCCGGTCCGCCGCGGCCGATCGGGGGGAAGAGCGCGTCGAGCCGGTCCAGTGCGTCCTGGTGCAGCGGCTCGTGCAGGGCGGCGAGGGCGCCGTCGACGTGTGCCGGGGTGCGGGGGCCGATGACGAGTCCGCTCACCCCGGGGCGGGACAGGGCCCAGGCCATGCCGACCTCGGCGGGGTCGCGTCCGAGGTCGGCGCAGAGCTTCTCGTAGGCCTCGATGGTCTCGCGGTGGTGTTCCAGGGCCTGCAGTGCGCGGCCCTGGCCCGATTTGACGGCGGTGTTCTCCCGCAGCTTGCGCAGGATGCCGCTGAGCAGGCCGCCGTGCAGGGGCGACCAGACCAGGACGCCCAGGCCGTAGGCCTGTGCGGCCGGGATCACTTCGAGTTCCGCGTGCCGGGTCACGAGGTTGTACACGCACTGCTCGGAGGCGAGACCCAGGAAGTGGCGCTGCCGGGCGGCTTCCTGTGCGCGGGCGATGTCCCAGCCGGCGAAGTTGGAGGATCCGGTGTAGCGGATCTTTCCCTGGGCGACGAGGAGTTCCATGGCCTGCCAGATCTCGTCCCAGCCGACGGCACGGTCCACGTGGTGGATCTGGTAGAGGTCGATCCACTCGGTGCCCAGCCTGCGCAGTGAGGCCTCGCAGGCGGAGACGATGTTGCGCACCGACAGTCCCTGCCGGTAGGGGCTGTCGTCCATGGGGTCGCCCACCTTGGTCGCGAGCACGATGTCCTCGCGCCGGGAGGGGCGGGTGGCCAGCCAGCTGCCGATGACTTCCTCGGCGTGGCCCTTGTGGACGCGCCAGCCGTAGGTGTTGGCGGTGTCGAGGAAGGTGACGCCCTGGGCGACGGCGTGATCGAGCAGGCGGTGGGCGCCCGCCTCGTCGAGCCGGCCGCCGAAGTTGACGGTGCCGAAGGCGAGTTTGCTGATCTGCAGCCCTGTCCGGCCGAGCCGGGTGTGGAGCGGGCTGTGCGTCATCTGTCGTACTCCCCACTGCGTCGGCGGAGCTTGCGCTTCGGGTCCCAGCATGGAGAGGTCGTCTCGAACGGCCCTGGTGTCCGGCTGGGCCGCCGCCGGAGCGGGATCAAGGGTGTGGGGCCGGCGGGGCGGGAAGTTTTCCCGGCCCCGTCGGCCCCACACGGTGTGCTGCGGCTCAGCCGAAGATGTGGATGTTCTCCTGGACCCAGTCGCGCAGGGTCAGCGGGGCCTTGCCGGTGATCTTCTCGACGGAGTCGGAGATCTTCCAGTCCCAGGCGGCCGACTGGCGCTTGAGTTCGAGCAGGGCCTCGAGGCGGGGGCCGCCCCAGCCGAGGCGGTCGAACTCGGCCTGGGTCTGGGCCTGGGTGCGTTCGACGACCTGGACTTCCTGGCCGAGGGCTTCGCCGACGATCTCGCCCTGGCGCTGCGGGCTGAGGGCCTCGCCGCCGGTGAGGGTGTAGGCCTGGCCCTGGTGGCCGGGGGTGGTGAGGACCTTGGCTGCGACCGAGGCGATGTCCCGCGGGTGGATCATCGCGGAGACCGGGTCGCCCTCGGTGACGTACATGGTGCGTTCCTTGCCGATGGTGTCGGCGTAGCCGTAGAGGTAGACCATGAAGGTGCCGGGACGCAGGATGGTCCACTCCAGGCCGGATTCCTGGATGACCTGTTCGCCGGCGCGGTGGCCGGAGGTCAGCGGGTCGGTGGCGCCGTAGCCGACGCCGCTGGTGGAGAGCTTGACCAGGTGCTTGACGCCGGCCTCGCGGGCGGCGGCGGCCAGGGTGCGCTCCTGGACCGGGCCCTCGGGTCCGTATCCGGGCGGGCAGACGAAGACGCGGTCGACGCCGGCCAGGGCGGCGGGGAGCGTGTCAGGCTGGTCGAAGTCGCCGGCGACGACCTCCACGCCGTCGGGGAAGTTCGCCTTGCCGGGGTTGCGGGTCATCGCCCGTACAGGCACGCCGTCGGCGGCGAGCTGGGCGACGAGTTCGGAGCCGACGTTGCCGGTGGCACCGGTTACGAGAATCATGCGTGTGTCTCCTTGGGATGTGCTGCACGGCGGAAATCCGTGCGGGGGGCCACTCGTGGAGTGGGAGGGTCAGGATTCGCGGGGGGCGGCGGTGTCGTCGCCGGGCTGCCCGGATGCGGCATCGCCGTGGCCGTGGCCGTGGCCGCCGGCGAGCTTGACGTCCTTGAGGAAGAGCGCGGCCACCAGGCCGATCAGGGCGATCGGGATCACCGCGTAGAACGTGGCGCGCAGCGAGTCGGCGTAGATGTCGACGACTTCGGCGCGCACGGAGCTGGAGAGGCGGCCGAGCACCTCGGGCGAGAGCGAGCCGTCCTTGTTGAGGCGGGTGCCGGTTTCGCCGCTGAGCCGCTCGTGGAGGCCGGTGTTGAGCCGGGAGTTCATCAGGGCGGCGAAGAGCGAGACGCCAAGAGCGGTGCCGAGCTGCCGCATGAGGTTGGTGGTGCCCTGTACGGCGCCGACGTCCTGCATGCCGGCGGTGTTGCGGGCGGCGAGGCTCAGGGCCTGCGAGTTGAGGCCGGCGCCGATGCCGAAGAGCAGGACGTACACGACGGTGAGCGGGATGCCGGTGTCGGGGCCGGCGGTGGAGAACAGCAGGCCCGCGACGGCGAACACGGCCATGCTGAGCACCGGGAACCAGCGGTAGGACCCGCTGTGCCCGATGGCCTTGGTGCTGAGCCAGGAGGTCACCACGACACCGAGCATCAAAGCGGTCAGGGCGTAGCCGGACTGCTGTACGTCGAGGCCGAGGACGGTCTGCAGCCACAGGACCAGGTAGTTGAGCACGCCCAGTCCGATGAAACCGGCGATGAAGCTGAGGATGACGACGATCGTGAAGGTCCGGTCGGCGAAGAGCCGGAGCGGGATGACCGGGTCGGCGGCGCGGCGCTGGGCGAGGATGAAGAGCGTGACGGCGAGGACGGTTGCGGCGGCCAGGGCGAGGATGACGGGCGAGGTCCAGGAGTACTTCACGCCGGCCCAGCCGGTGAGGAGGTTGAGGGCGACGATCGAGACGACGAGCAGGACGACGCCGGCGTAGTCGATGTGGGCCTTCTGGCGGGGCCGGGCGGGCAGGTGCAGCAGTGCGGAGACGACGGCGAGGACGACGATGCCGACGGGCAGGTTCACGAAGAACACCCAGCGCCAGCTGGCGAGGTCGGTCAGGATGCCGCCGAGGGTAGGGCCCAGGAGGGAGGAGGCGCCGAAGGTGATGGCGAACCAGCCGTAGTAGCGGGCGCCTTCCCGCGGGGAGAACATCTCGCCGATGACGGCGAGGACGCAGATGAACAGGCCGCCGCTGCCGATGCCCTGCAGGACGCGGAAGGTGATGAGCTGACCCATCGTCTGGGCGAGGCCGCACAGGGCGGATCCGGCGAGGAAGACGGCGATGGAGCTCATGAAGACGCGTTTGCGCCCGAAGAGGTCTCCGAGTTTGCCGTAGACGGGTACGGCGGCGCTGCCGCCGATGAGGTAGCCGGTGGTGACCCAGGCGAACTGGTCCAGTCCGCCCAGGTCGCTGACCACGTGCGGCAGTGCGGTGGCGACGATCTGGGTGTCCAGCAGGGAGAGGAAGACCGCCACCATGAGGGTGAACACGATCGTGTTGGTGCGGGCCGGTGAAGCCGGTGCGGCGGAGACGTCGAGAGCCGGCTCGGCTGCGGGGGAAGCCATGAGGAATCCTTGTAATCGAGGAGCGGTGCTGTGATACACGAGCGCCACTCGGAGTGGGAGCACGCAAAACGAACTCGCTGAAGAACGCTGCTGTTGTCGCAGCGGAGATGGGATGGTCGGATCCAGTCCGACTCCGGCCTTTTCGGCCCTCTCAACCACTGATCAGTCGTCAGTCGACTGCTGATCCTGGTTCTTCGTTGTTCGTTGCTGCTTGGCCACGTCCTCTGTGTCGATTACAGATGCCCGGTATCCTAGCCGATGATCAGAGAGCGGTGCAACCGGCCTGGCGGTCGGCCCGCCGGCCGACCGCCGGGCCGTCAGGGAACCAGCACGACCTTGCCGGTGTGCTGCCGGGACTCCATCAACTCGTGTGCCCTGGCTGCCTGTTCCAGCGGGATCCGGCTGTGCACGGCGGGCGTGACCTGGCCGGACGCCACGTATTCCAGGAGTTCCTTGCGGCCCGCGGCGATGACCTCGGGACGGTCCTGGAAGAGGGCGTACAGGTTGAAGCCGTGCAGCGACTTCATGTCGATGAAGTCCCAGGGCGAGATGGCCGGCGGGCGCTCGCCCGAAGCGCCGCCGTAGCAGACGATGCGGCCGAAGCGGGCGGCCAGCTCGATGCTGTGCGCCAGGACCTCGTTGCCGACCGTCTCGAGCACCAGGTCGGCACCCTTGTCGCCGGTCGCCGCGCGGACCTCCTCCACCCAGTCCTCGTGCCCGTAGCAGATCGCGACGTCCGCGCCGACGGAACGGATGAAGTCGAGCTTGGCCGGGGATCCGACGGTGCCGATGATGCGGCCGGCGCCCTTGGCGCGGGCGAGCTGGACCAGGAGGTGGCCGATGCCGCCGGAAGCCGCGTTGATGAGGACGGTCTCACCGGGCTGCAGCCGGCCGACCGTGGTGAGCACGTGGTAGGCGGTCTCACCGGGACTGGGCAGCGCGGTGGCCTGGGCGGCGTCGAGGGTGTCCGGGATCGGGAAGACCGTGGCCGCGTACGCCGTCGCGTACTCGGCGTAGGCCCCGCTGCGGACCGGGGCGACGACATGGTCCCCCACCGCCACACCGGTCACGCCCGGACCGATCGCCTCGACGACACCGGCGACATCGCCGGCGGGCGCGGCGGGCAGGGTGGCGGGGCCGCCGATGGGCAGGCCCTGGCGCTTTTGCACGTCGGCGTAGTTGACGCCGATCGCCTCGGCGCGGATCAGTACCTCGCCGGGTTTGGCCTCCGGCTTGGGGGCGTCCTCGACACGCAGGACGCCGGGGTCGCCGTGCTCGTGGTAGCGGACGACACGCATGGTTCCTCCAGGGGAGTCCGGGCTGGCGGTCACCAGGTGACCGGGACGGTGCGGAAGCCGCTGAGCAGCCGTCCGGGCATCCATTCGAGTTCGTCCTCGGTGCACGCGAGGGTCAGCGTGGGGAACCGGTCGAACAGGTTGGTCAGGGCGATCTGCATCTCCATGCGCACGAGCGGGGCGCCCAGGCAGTGGTGGATGCCGTGGCCGAGCGTGAGGTGGCGCGGATCCTCGCGGCGGATGTCGAGCCGGTCCGCCTGCGCGAAGCGCTCCTCGTCCCGGTTGGCGGCGCTGATCGCGGCGAGGACTCCGCTGCCCGCGGGGATGGTGACGTCCCCGAAGGTCATGTCCTCCAGCAGGATCCGGTAGGCGGCGCCGTCGCCGGGGCCCTGGTAGCGCATGAGCTCCTCGACCGCGTTGGGCATGAGCTCCGGGTGCTCCCGCAGGTCGGCCAGCTGCTGCGGGTGCAGCAGCAGCGTGGCGACGCACAGCCCGATCTGCAGGAACGTCGTCTCGTGGCCGGCCATGAGCAGCTGGGTGGCCGTGGAGACCAGTTCGCCCTCGGTGAGCTGGTCCCCGTCGTCGCGTGCCGCGACCAGTGCGCTGAGCACGTCGTCCCCCGGGGCGGAGCGCTTGTCGGCGACGAGCGAGCCGAGGTAATCGCGCAGTTCCTTGGCCGCGGCCTGGATCTCCTCGACCGGGTTGTTCTCCAGGACGAGGAAGGCCTCCGACCACTTGCGGAACTGCGAGCGGTCGCCGCGCGGCACGCCCAGCAGGTCGCAGATCATGTTGATCGGCAGCGGATGCGCGTACGCCTCGACGATGTCGGCGCCGTTGCCGGCCTGCTCCATCTCGTCGAGGAGCTCGTTGGTGAGCTGGTGGATGCGCGGACGAAAGCTCTCCACCAGTTCGGGCGTGAACGCCTTCGCGACGAGCCGCCGCAGCCGGGTGTGCTGCGGCGGGTCGGTGAAGTTGAGGCTCTCCAGCGGCGGCCAGTTGGTCATCAGCGGCACGCCGGGCCGGTGCAGGTCCGCGCTGCACCGGGGGTCGAGCAGGACCCGGCGCACGTCGTCGTAGCGTCCGACCATGTAGCCGGGCGAACCGCTGGGCATCGTCAGCTGCGCCACCCGCTGCTCGCGCAGTGCGGCGAAGTCGACCGGGCAGCGGGTCGGGTAGTCCCGGCTGAAGGGGAAGGTGAACTTCGGGGCTTCTTCGGTCATCGGGGTCTCTTCGTTTCTCATGGTCGAGGTCACCGGCCGGGAGAGTCGGGCGCGCGCCCGGGCCGCCGCCGTCCGCGGGTGCGGACGCGGCGGTGTGCGGGCTCGGCGGGTGTCAGGCTCCGCCGGTGACCCGGACGGTCTGGCCGTTGATGTTGCCGTTGGCGCGCGAGCCGAGGAACACGATCGTGTTCGCGACGTCCTCGGGCACCGACAGATGGCCCGACGGGAGGGTCTTGGCCTTGGCCTCCAGCGCGGCGGCCGGGGCGATCCGGCGCACGTTCTCGGTCAGGGTCTGCCCCGGGGCGACCACGTTGACCAGGATGTTCTCCGGGGCCAGTTCCCAGGTCAGGCTCCGGGCGATGCCCAGCAGGCCGGCCTTGGCCGCGCCGTAGGCGGCGCCTCCGACCATGCCGTAGTCGGCGAGGCCCGAGGAGACCATGACGATGCGGCCCCAGCCGCGGCCGCGCATGAACGGCAGCGCGGCGGCGACCGTGTGGAAGGTGGCGTCGACGCTGGTGCGCAGGACTTCCTGCCACAGCTTCGGGTCGGCGTCCTCGAACGCGGGCATCACCCGGCCGGGGCGGGGTATGCCCTCGGACCACACGACGGCGTTGCTGACCAGGACGTCGATGCCGCCCCAGGTGTCGGCGACGGTCTTGACCGCGTCCTGGATGACAGCCTCGTCGGTGAGGTCGTAACGGACCGTCAGGGTGTCGGCGGCGCCGGCCTCGCGGGCGAGCCGGGCGGTCTCCTTGGCGCCCTGCTCGTTGTCGTTGTACGTGATCGCGACGCGCGCCCCGTCCCTGCCGTACGCGACGGCGGTCGCCCGTCCGATGCCCGAGGAAGCCCCGGTCACCAGCACGACTTTGTTGCGGAGATCGGTCTCCATCAGTCACTCCAATTCAGCCAGATCGTGGGTTCGTTCGCTGTCGGGGCCAGGCGGTTCAGACCTTCTTCGCGACGCCGGCCAGGGCATGGGCCTCGGCGCCGAAGCCCTCGGGGTCGCCCTCCGGGCCGATGCGCCACACCGGAACCGGGACCACGCCGGGCTCGAGCAGTTCCAGGCCCTCGAACAGGTCCGTGACCTCGGCGGTGTCGCGCCAGTAGACCTCGCTGACGTTGCGCACGTAGGTCTCCTGGGCGGAGGCGGGGACCTCCTCGGGCGCCGGCTTCTTGTCCATGCCGGCGTGCGAGATGACGACGTAGCTGCCGGGGGCGAGCTTCGCGGTGAACTGGCGCAGCATGGCCTTCGGGTCGTCGGCGTCGCTGACGAAGTGGAGGACCGCGGCGAAGATCAGGGCGACGGGGCGGGAGAAGTCGATCAGCCCGATCTCCTTCGACGCGAGGATGTCGCCGGGCTTGCGCAGGTCGCCCAGGAGGGACGCGGCCTGCGGGTTGCCCGCGAGGATGGCCTTGCCGTGTGCCACGGCGACCGGGTCGATGTCCACGTACAGCACGCGGCTGTCGGGGTTGTTCTCCAGTGCGACCTCGTGCACGTTGCCCTCGGTCGGGATGCCGGAGCCGATGTCGAGGAACTGGTCGATGCCCAGGGAGGTCAGTTCCTTGACCGCGCGGCGCAAGAAGGCCCGGTTGGAGCGCAGGGTGCGCGGCAGCAGGGGGTTCTTGTCCGCGATGGACTTGGCGACCGCGACGTCGGCCGGGAAGTTGTGCGTGCCGCCGACCCAGTAGTCGTAGACGCGGGCGATGCTCGGCTTTTCGATGTCGACCTCGGGCGGTGCCCAGGAGGGACGGTTCACGGAAGTCTCCTCGGTTGCTACTGGCTTACGGGACAAGGGCCGGCTCGGGTCTGCGCGGTCAGCGCAGGCGGACCGGCAGGGCGGCGAGGCCGCGCAGGTTGAAGCTCGGCCGCCAGGACAGCTCGCCCGCGGGCTTCGCGAGGTGCAGCCCGGGGAAGCGGCGGAACAGCTCGCCGAGCACGATGCGGCCTTCCAGCCGGGCGAGGGGCGCGCCGATGCAGTGGTGGATGCCGTGGCCGAACGCCAGGTGACCGGAGTTCTTGCGCGTGATGTCGACGCGGTCGGGGTCGGGGTAGCGGTCGGGGTCACGGCCGGCGGCGCTCAGGGAGATCGTGATGAACTCGCCCTTGGGGATCAGTACGTCGCCCAGCTGGATCGGCTCCAGGGTGAAGCGCCAGGTGGCATTGGCCAGCGGCGCGTCGATGCGCAGGAACTCGTCGATCGCGCCGTCCCACAGGCCGGGGTCGGCCTCCAGCAGGGCCCGCTGGTCGGGGTTGGTGAGCAGGGCCAGGGCTGCGGTGTTGAGCAGGTTGACCGTGGTCTCGTGGCCGGCGACGAGGAGGAGGAAGGCCATCGAGATCAGTTCGACCTCGTCGAGCTTCTCGCCCTCGTCGGTCGCCTCGATGAGGGCGCTCAGCATGTCGCCGGCCGGGTTGTGGCGCTTGTCGGCGATCAGGGCGCGCAGGTAGGCGACCATGTCCTGGCTGGCGTCGAGGGCTTCCTCGGTGCCCTGGCCGGAGGTGAGCAGGTTGGACCAGCGGCGGAACTGGTCGCGGTCCTGCGGCGGCACGCCCAGCAGCCAGCAGATCACGGTGAAGGGGACCGGGAAGCTGAGGGCGTCCATCAGGTCCACCTCGTCCTGGCCCTCGACGGCGTCCAGGAGTTCGGTGACCAGTTCGGTGATCCGCGGGCGCAGCGCCTCGACCTGGCGCATGGTGAACGCCTTGGCGACGAGCTTGCGCAGGCGTGTGTGGTCCGGCGGGTCGCTGTCCAGCATGGTGGTGCTCAGTTCGGTCGCGAACTGCTTGCGGGTTCCGCGCTGTGCCTGGAAGTGCGCCTGCTTGTCGGGGTCCACGAAGTTCTGCGGGACCAGGCCGTAGCCGACTCGCATGTCCTTGCTCACCCGCGGGTCGGTCAGCAGCGCCCTGGCGTCCTCGTAGCGGGTCACCAGCCAGGTCTTGAGGCCGTTGGGGGTGGCCACGAGGTGTGCGGGTGACTGCTCGCGCAACGGGGCGAGCGTGGGGTGCGGGTCGCGTATGAAATCGGAGTCGAACAGCTCGAGCACGGTGCTCGGCGTCGCTGCGCTGGCCACGTGGGGCTCCCTCGTACGGCGGCAGATGTGTGTTCGGTCGGCGAGCTCTGGCGTATTTCCCGGGGATTATTCAGCCACAGGGAAAGGAGAGTTCCCACCCCGCTCCAGGCTTCTTCGAGCCCGTTTCAAGGGGTTTTCGTATCCGGTTTGTTTTCCGGGGGAATTCGGCTTTCCCTATCCGGTGGGGAAACGGCGGGAGCACCCGCGTGCCGGACCGTCGCGGTCCGGCCGGGGGCTTCTTGCGGCATGGCTCAGTAACGCGCGAGCACCTGGTAGATCTCGAACGGGCGGTCCCGCTCGGTGTCGCGGAAGGCGCGCAGGGGCGCCGTCTGGTCCTTGTGCTGTGTGCCGCGTTCCCACGTCTCGAAGGACGTCCAGCTGTCCCAGCGGCTGACCACGACATAGCTGTCGGGGCGGCCCAGCTCGTTCATGAGCTGGTTGCCCAGCAGGCCCGGGGTGCCGGCCATGCGCCGGCTGGCCTCGTGGTAGGCCGCCAGGACGTCCTCGCCCCGGTCGGAGAGGTGGTAGAGCACGACCTCCACGGCGAGGGCGGCTGTCATGCGGCCGCCCCGGAGAGGTTCGCGACGATGTTCATCGTGGTCATGGAGCCGCCGCTGCGGTAGGGGTGCAGCTTGGTGCGGTGCTGGAGGTGGGTGTCGCTGGACTCGAACTCGCGGAAGCGGGGCTCGTCGGTCCAGTCGCTGACGATGTAGTAGATGCTGTCCTCGTTGTCCGTCGTGCTCCTGGACAGCCACTGGCCGCGGTTGGCGGGGTGGCCGGTCACCGAGCTGCCCACCTCTTTCCATACGCGTTCGAACTCGGTTTCCATACCGGGCTTGATCTGCATGCGGAGCATGACCCTGAACGTCGCGTCGGACACCTCAGATGCCTCCGTCGACGTTGATGGTCTCGCCGGTGACGTAGGCGGAGAGGTCGCTGAGCAGGAAGAGGACCGGTGCGGCCAGTTCCTCGACCGTGCCCAGGCGGGCGAGTGCCGTCTTTTGGGCGTAGGTGGCGCGCAGTCCCTCGGCGCGCTCGGCGGGCATGGCCTCGAAGGCCTCCGTCTCGATGACGCCGGGTGCGACGACGTTGACGCGGATGCCCTTGCCGCCCAGTTCCCTGGCCAGCGAGCGGGTCAGGCCGATCATCGCGGCCTTCGCGGCTGTGTAGTGGGCGCGCAGCGGGATGCCGGCGGCGGCGCCGCGGGAGCCGATGTTGATGATCGAGCTGCCGGCGCCGAGCAGGGGCAGGGCCTGCTGGATGATCCGGTAGGCGGCGGTCAGGTTGGTGTCGATGACACGGGACCATTCGTCGGCCGGCAGGTCGGCGAACGGGATGTGGGTGATCGTGCCGGCGTTGTTGACGATGCCGTCGAGGTGCCCGTAGTGGTTCCTGGCGTCCTCGACGAGCGCGTCCACCTCGGTTATCTCGCCGACGTCGGCGCGGATGACGTGGTGGTCGCCGCCGGTCTCCTTGAGTTCCTGGCGCAGGCTGTCGACGTATTCGCTCTCCTGGCGGTAGCAGGTGAGCACGTCGGCGCCCGCGCGGGCGGCGGCCAGGACGATGCCCCGGCCGATGCCCCGGGTGCCTCCGGTGACGAGCAGCTTCTTGCCGCGCAGTGCGAGTTCCACGGTGTTCCCCTCCTGTGGTGCGTCAGCGGATTTGGCTCGCGTGGGCGGCCCGTGCGGCGGCCTCGAGCTTTTCCTTGATCAGGTTCATCTGGACCGCGGTGTTGCGGTTGATGCGGTCCGTCATGCCCGCGTCGTCGAGCGGGGCGCCGTCCTTCATGTGGAAGTCCTGGGTCCACTGCATCCGGACGCCCTGGTCCGTCCGGGTGTACTCCCAGTGGATGTTCATGTACTCGAACGGGCCGGTCTCCACGCGGTGGGCGCGGACGGTGCGGGTTGCCGCGTCGGTGGTGCGCCGGGAGACCCAGCTCCACACCGTGCCGTTCTCGTCGGGGTGCAGGGCGAGGCGGAACGTGACGGTGGGGCCGTCCTGTTCCAGGATCTCGGCGACGGCGTACTCGCTGAACAGCTCGGTCCAGGAGGCCACATCGTTGGTGCGCTCCCAGACCAGGTCCAGGGGGGCGTCGATGACGACGGAGTTCTGGGTGCGGCCGGCCATCAGGGACGGGCCTTCGCCGGTGCGGTGGTGAACTCGCTCACGGTGTGCTGCCTTTCGCTTGTGCGGGGGGTCATGTGGCGTGCTCGGTGCGGTTCCCGGCTCCTGCGACCAGGGCCGAGGCGAAGCCGCCGTGCCCGCGGGCCAGGACCAGGGCGGTTTGGGGTGCGGTGGGCCGGGGGCGGTCGACGACCAGGTCGATGCCCAGCTCCGCGGCGGCCCGGCCCGGGCCGGCGGTGTGCGGGATCACGCCGGCGCTCAGGCTGAGCAGGGCGGTCGCCACGTCCAGGGCCGCACCGCCCGCATACAGCCGGCCGGTGAGGGTCTTGGGGGCGGTCACCGGTACCCGGCCGGCCCCGAACACCTCGTTGATCGCGGCGGCTTCGGCGCGGTCGAGGTCCGCGACGCCGGCGGCGTCGGCGAAGACGACGTCCACGGCGCCGGCGGTGATCCCGGCGTCCGCGAGGGCGCGCCGGATCACCGCTGCGAGCGCGGGCGGGCGCCCGGAGTCGGCGGGCGGGTCGAATCCGGCGGCGTGGCCGAGGATGCGTCCGTAGTGCGGGGCGCCGCGCTCGCGGGCCCCCTCCTCGCTCTCCACGACCAGGATGGCGCCCCCTTCGCCGGGTGCGTAGCCGCGGGCGGTCTCGTCGAAGGGCAGGTAGGCGCGGGTCGGGTCGTCCTCGGTGGACAGCGTGCCGGTGGACAGCTGGGCGGTCAGGCCGTACGGGCACAGTGAGGCGTCCGTCCCCCCGGCCAGGACCAGCCGGGAGCCGGTGTCCAGCAGCCGCCGGGACTGGCCCAGTGCGTCCAGGCCGCCGGCCTGCTCGGCGCAGATGACGCCGCAGGGGCCGCGCATGCCGTGGCGGATGGAGACCTGGCCGGTGGTGGCCGCGTAGAACCAGGCGATCGACTGGTAGGCGCCGACCCAGGCCGGTCCCTGCTGGTACAGGTTCTCCATCTCGTGCTGGCCGAACTCGGTGCCGCCCGAGGAGCTCGCGGTGACCACGGCCATCTCGTACTCGGGCAGCTGTGCGGGGTCGGCGTCCGCGTCGGTGAGTGCGGCCTGTGCGGCTGCGAGGGCGATGTGCGTGTAGCGGTCGGTCTGCATGATCAGGCGGCTGGGAACGTGGTCGCGGGCGTCGAAGCCCGGCACCTCCCCGGCCACCTTGACCGGGTAGGAGGACGGGTCGAAGCGGGTGATGCGGCCCAGGCCGCTCTTGCCGGCCAGCACCGATTCCCAGTGCCGGCGCACTCCGATGCCGGTGGGGGCGATGACGCCGAGGCCGGTGACGACCGCGGGGCGCCGTCGTCCTTGGGGTATGCCGAGCGCGCTCATGCCGCCGCCCTTCCGGTCCGGGCGCCGGGGCGGCCGAGGATCATGGCGCTCTGGAAGCCGCCGAATCCGCTGCCGACGCTGAGCACGTGGTCCATGCGGTGCTCGCGGGCGGTCACCGGCACGTAGTCGAGGTCGCACTTGGGGTCGGGGACCGACAGGTTGGCCGTCGGGGGCACCACCTGGTGGCGCAGCGCCAGGGCGCAGGCGGCCACCTCCAGCGAGCCGATCGCCCCCAGCGAGTGTCCGATCATCGACTTGATGGAGCTGACCGGGACGTCGTAGGCGCGCTGTCCCAGGCTCCGCTTGAACGCGGCCGTCTCGTGCCGGTCGTTCTGCTTGGTGCCCGAGCCGTGCGCGTTGATGTAGTCGATGTCCAGCGGGTCGAGGTGTGCGCGGTCCAGGGCGACGCGGATGGCCTCGGCCATCTCGCGGCCCTCGGGCTTGAGCCCGGTCATGTGGAACGCGTTGGAGCGGCTGGCGAAGCCGACCACCTCGGCGTAGACGGTGGCGCCCCGGCGGCGGGCGGACTCGGCGTCCTCGATGACCATGACGGCGGCGCCCTCGCCCAGGACGAAGCCGTCGCGGCGGCCGTCGAAGGGCCGGGAGGCCGCGGCGGGGTCGCCGCCGGTGTTGGGTGTCGTCGCCTTGATGGCGTCGAAGCAGGCGGAGGTGATCGGGGACAGCGGGGCGTCGGTGGCGCCCGCGATGACGATGTCGGCGGTGCCTTCCTCGATGAGCTGGACGCCGTGGGCGACGGCGTCCAGGCCGGACGTGCAGCCGGTGGAGATCAGGGCGACGGGGCCCTCCGCCCGTGCCTGCCGGGCGACCTCGGCCGCCAGTGTGCTGGGGATCATGTAGCCGTACAGGTGCGGGACCCCGTAGGTGTGGTCGACCAGCCAGTTCTTGCCTCCGTCCGACAGGACCGCGTACTCGTCCTCCAGGCCGGTGGTGCAGCCGACGGCGCTGCCGATGCTGACGCCGATGCGGCCCGGGTCCCCGGTTCCCAGGTCGATGCCGCTGTCCTGGACCGCTTCGCGGGCGGCGACGACCGCGAACTGGGCGGCCCGGTCCATCCGGCGGACTTCCTGGTTGCTCAGGCCCGCGGCCACCGGGTCGAAGTCGCATTCGGCGGCGACCTGGGAGCGGAAGTTGGAGGCGTCGAAGAGGGTGATCTCCCGGGTGGCGGTACGGCCGTTGGACAGCAGGTCCCAGTAGGCGTCGCGGCCGATGCCGCCGGGGGCGACGGCGCCGATCCCGGTGATGACGGCACGACGGCTCATCGTGCCCCTCCGACGTCCGGGTTGGCGCCGCCCTCGACGAGCGGGGTCTCGGTGTCGACGTGGCCGAGTTCCGGGCGCGGTGCCAGCGGGGACAGGTGGAACACCACCTGTGCCGGTTCCTGGCCGGCGTTGACCAGGCGGTGGCGGACGCCGATCGGCACGAGCAGGGAGTCGCCCGGGCCGATGCGTACGGCTTCCCCGTCGAGGCTGATCTCCAGCTCGCCGGAGACGACGTGCAAGAACTCCTCGGAGTAGGGGTGCAGGTGCTCGGTGACGTACTCCTGCGGGGACAGCCGCAGGGTGCCGCCGAAGCCGGAGGTGCAGCCGACGGTACGCGGGCTGAGGGTGATCCGGATGTCGCCGCCGCGCTTGCGGTTGGAGGCGACGTCCTCGACGTTGACCTTGGTGGGGTTCGCGGCTGTGGTCATCGGGTGCCGCCCAGGGTCGGACCCGAGGGCGCGGTGGTGACGGGGCCGTCCTGCGGGGTCCAGGTGTAGAACGGCACGGCCATCGCGTCGCGCGGCTCACGCCAGTTGGGGTCGTAGGGGGAGATGAACTCCTGCAGGCGGGTGTTGATGTCGTTGTACAGCGGGTGGCTGCGCGCCCTGTACAGGTTCGGGCCGATGTCCTGCTCGGCCTCGACGAGGTGGAAGTACAGGTCGTGGAAGGCGAACAGGGTCCGCCTGGAGACGCCCACCATGTGGGGCAGGTCGGTGCTGTCCGAGTCCGCGAAGACCTTGGCGACACCCTCGGCGTCGGCGAGGTTCATCCGCGCCACGATCAGTGTGCGGTGCACGTTGTCCTCCTGGCTACTTCGGTTGTGATCCCACCCTGGCGGGGGGTTCTCGAAGCTGTCTTGAAGCGGTCTGGACCGGCCGCGCGGGCGGTCACAGCCGCAGGTCGATCCGGTATTCGGTCAGCCAGGTCTCGAGCTGGAGCACCATTTCCATGCTGGCCCTCTCGACCCAGGCGAAGGCGCCCTGCGGGGAGTCGGCGGCACCCAGTGCGTCGGCGGTCGCCGAGGTGTCGAGCAGGGGCGCGACGGCGGCGTTCGGGTCGGTGGCCAGTTCGGTGAACCGGCGCCGCACGAAGTCTCCGTAGGCCGCTTCCTGGGTGGTGGGGTATGCGCTCTTCTTGCGCTGCAGCACGGCCTCGGGCAGCAGGTCGGCGACCGCGGAGCGCAGCAGGCTCTTCTCGACGCCGTCCACGCGCTTCATGGCGGCGGGCACGTTGTAGACGTACTCGACCAGTGCCCGGTCGCAGAACGGCGGCCGCAGCTGCACGCCGTGGGCCATGCTCATGCGGTCGGCGCGGTCGAGGTGGGTGGGTGCCCAGCGGGTGAGGGCGAGGTAGGTGACCTCGCGGGCCCGGCGCTCGGCGGGGGTGTCCTGGTCGAGGTGCGGGACCTCGGTGAGGGCGTCGCGGTAGTGCTGGTCGGCGTAGCCGATGAAGTCGAGTTCCTTGCGCAGCCGGCGGTCGACCATGGAGGTGCCCAGGCCGCCGGCGGCGGCGTCGTGGCCGCGTTCGAAGGAGACCCACGGGAACGTCTGGGAGTTGCTGTGCTTAGGGTCGTAGGCCCAGAAGTAGCCGTTGAAGACCTCGTCGGCGGTCTCGCCGGAGAGCACGGCGGCGAAGCCTTGCGCGCGCAGCCGGGCGAAGAACTGGATGAGGGAGACGTCCATGTCGCCGAGGGGGGAGGGGGCGTCCTGCACGCGCAGGGAGGCCGCGTGCACCTCGGGGTCGGTGAGCGCGGCCGTGTCGAGGAGGATCTCGGTGTGCCGCGAGCCGATGTGCCGGGAGGCGAGTTCGGCGAAGGGGGCGTCGGGGGTGGAGCGCATCGTGGGGTGCGGCTGGAAGTTCTCGGTGTAGCCGGTGAAGTTCACCGAGAAGCTGTGCAGGGGGCCGGTGGTGAGTGTCCGGTGTGCCAGGGCGGTCAGGGCGCTGGAGTCGATGCCGCCGGAGAGCATCGCGCCCACCGGCACGTCGGCGTGCAGATGGGAGGTGACCGCGTCGGCGAGCAGGCCGCGGACGGTGGTGATCGTGTCCGCGAGGCTGTCGGTGTGCTGCCGCGCGGGCAGCGACCAGTAGCGCTTGTCGTGGCTGCCCGGGCGGCGCACGACCAGGACGTGGCCGGGGATGATCTCGCGCATGCCGCGGTAGACGGCCGTGCCGGGCTTGCGGCTGTGGGCGAACAGCTCGCGCAGGCCGTCGGCGTCGACGACCGGTTCCACGTCGGGGTGGGCGAGGATCGCCTTGGCCTCGGAGCCGAAGACGACGCCGGTGGGGGTCGGGTAGTAGCTGAGCGGTTTGACGCCGAGGCGGTCGCGGGCCAGCAGGAGTTCTTGGCTGCGGACGTCCCACAGGGCGATCGCGAAGAGGCCTTCCAGGTGGGTGAGGAAGTCGGTTCCCCACTCCAGGTAGGCGTGCAGGGCGGTCTCGCCGTCGCCGCCGCCGGTGAAGCGGTGGCCCTTGGCGGCCAGTTCGGTGCGCAGCCGGGTGTGGTTGGTGATGGCCCCGTCGAGGGTGAGGACCGCGACGGTGGTGCCGCCCTCGGTGGTGTGGGCGACGGGCTGCTTCCCGGTCTGTGTCACGTCGAGCAGGGCCAGGCGCCGGTGGGCGAGAGCCGCGTGGCCCCCGGTCCAGGTGCCCTGGCCGTCCGGGCCGCGGTGGGCCAGGGTGGCGGCCATGGTCTCGACGACGTCGGCCTGCGAGGACAGGTCCCGCTCGAAGTCGACCCAGCCAGCGATTGCGCTCATCGGGAGGTCCTCTCGTTCACGGCGAGTTCGGTGGTGTCGCCGTCGGCGGTGGCCGGCGTGACGGCGACGAGGGCGAGCGGGATGCCGGTGACGGCGGCGCGGAAGTCGTCCGGGCCGGGCGCGGGTCCGTCGGCCACGGTGATGCCCAGGCGGCGCTGCGCGGCTTCGGCGCCGTAGCGCTCGTAGAGCTCCAGGTATCCGCGGGCGGTCGTGTCGGGGTCGGTGACCAGGTGGAAGCGGGCCGCGGTGGTTCTGCCCTTCCAGGTGAGCTCGCCGTCGGCTCCCTGGCGGAAGTTGTGGCGCCAGGGGCTCCCGGTGGCGATGTACAGGGCGCCGTCCAGGCGGTGGACGCCCACGGGCACGGTGTAGGCGCGGCCGGTGCGGCGGCCGGTGAAGTGCAGCAGGGCGAGGTGGGCCGCGACCGGTCCGGGATCGGGCCGGGAGAGGATCGCGGTCATGCGGGCGTTGGCGGCGGCGCGGTCCTCGTCGCCGGGCAGCGTCCGGGTGATGCGCGCGCCGGGGGCCGTGGTCTGCTCGGTCGCGGTCATGACAGCACCACCGCGGCGGCGGTCAGGGCGCAGCCGGCGACGGCGAAGCAGGTGCGCAGCAGGTGCCAGTCGCGCCACTGGATCCGCGGGTCGTCCCAGTCGGGGCCGATGTCCTGCGGCCGGGTCTTCTTGACCCGGTTGTTGATGGGGACGTTGCGGGTCTGGGAGACGACGGCGACGCCGGTCATGGCGAGTGCCGCGGCGATGAACAGCACGCGCGGCACGCTCTCGTCGGCGTGTGCGGCGAACGCCGCGTCGACCAGGACGGAGCCGGACACGATGAACGGCATGATCCGGTCGTAGCGCTTGCCGAGCAGTTTGTGCGTGTCGACATAGCGGTCGGGGGTCATCGCGATCAGGGCGGGCATGACGCTGATCGCCACGGCGAACAGCACCCCCGCAACCAGTCCGGTGCTCAGCAGCACCAGCACACTCAGGGTTTCCACCACAGCCCGAGGCCTCCCGTTCCACACGAATCGTCAACAGCGGTACGGGGACGGTTCCAGCGGGGCCTCGTGCGGCGCTCGAAGGGGTCTGGACAGGCGGGCCGCGGGCGGTGGCGGACCTGGGGGCGCGGGCGCGGCCCGAGCGGCCCTCTAGGCGGGCCCTGTTCGCTGGCCGGGAATGTCCGGAACCGCATCGGGACGGAAACGGCATCGAGACGAGGGAGCACATCCGGTGGCGGAACAAACCGACGTACTGATCGTGGGCGGCAGCATGGTGGGCCTCGCCCAGGCGCTGTTCCTTGCCCGACAGGGCATCCGGCCGGTGCTCGTCGAGCGGCACACGCACATCTCGGCGCACCCGCGGGCCCAGGCGGCCAGTCCCCGCACGATGGAGCTGATGCGTGCGCTGGGCCTTGAGGAGAAGGTGCGCAGGCAGGAGAACCCGTATGCGCAGTACGGTGACATCCTGCAGGTGGAGTCCCTCACGGGTGTTGAACTGGGCCGTTTCGACGGGCCTTTCCGGCACGACCCGAACGAGGTCAGCACCACGGGCTGGACCCTGATCGGCCAGGACCGCTTCGAGCCGGTCCTGCGCGCGCGGGCCGAGGAGCTGGGGGCGGACATCCGTTTCGCCACCGAGCTGGTGAGCTGCGAGCAGGACGCCGACGGGGTCACCGCGGTGCTGCGGGAGCTGCGGCACGGCACCGAGACGACCATCCGCGCGAAGTACCTCGTCGCCGCGGACGGGTTCCGCAGCCCGATCCGTGAGGGGCTGGGCATCGGCACGCACGGCCAGGGCGTCTTCGGACGCCAGATGAACATCGTCTTCCATGCCGCGCTCGACGAGTACGTCGCCGGCCGCGAGTTCTTCCTCTGCTTCGTCAGCAACGACAGGGTCAAGGGCGTGCTGGGCCGGCTCGACGACGCGGGCCGCTGGGTGCTGGCGCCGAGCCTGCCGCCGCAGGAGACCCATGCCGAGTACTCCGAGGAGGACTGCATCGAGATGGTGCGGGCCGCGGTCGGCGTGCCGGATCTGGATGTGGCGGTGGAGTCCAGCAGCAGCTGGGAGATCGCGGCGCGGATCGCCGACCGGTTCCGCTTTGGCCGGGTGCTGCTGGCCGGGGACGCGGCCCATGTCATGCCGCCCACCGGCGGTTTCGGCGGCAACATGGGGGTGCAGGACGCGCACAACCTGGCGTGGAAGCTGGCGCTGGTGCTGCGCGGGCAGGCCGGAGCGGAGCTGCTGGACACCTACGAGGAGGAGCGGGTCCCGGTCGCCGAGTTCACGGTCGAGCAGGGGGTGATCCGCTACCTGCAGCGCAGCGGTCTGGACGAGGAGGTGGCGGCCCGGCACCGGCCGGAGACCACGGTGCTGTTCGGCCACGTCTACCGTTCGGGTGCGGTGCTGTCCGAGCCCGGCGGGGACGACGGCGCCCCGGTGGAGGACCCCACCCGGCCCTCGGGCCGTCCGGGCACCCGGGCCCCGCACATCGAGCTGCGCGAGGGCGGCACGGCCACCCCGCTGCACGACCTGCTGACGGGCGGCTGGCGGCTGCTGGCCGGTCCGGACGGCGGCCTGTGGGAGCGGGCCGCGGGCGGCGTGTCCCGGCTCACCGGGATCGACATCGCCTTCCACCGGGTCGGCGGCCAGGAGCCGGCCGAGGAGGCCGAGGAGTTCTTGAAGCGGTACGGGATCACCGCCTCGGGTGCCGCGCTCGTGCGCCCGGACGGATTCTTGGCCTGGCGTGCGGCCGAGCAGCCCGCGGACCCGGCGGTCGAGCTGTCCGCGGCCTTGCACCGGTTGCTGTCGCGCACGGTGTGAGCGGGCCGCCGGGCGCGAAACAATGTGGCGGGGCGCCCCCCCCCGGGGGGGGGGGCCCCCCCCCTTAGAGGCCCGCGGCCGGGGCGGGGGGCCGCGGGGGGGGGGGGGGGGGGCGGCGGGGCGGGGGGGGGGGGCGGGGGGGGGGGCGGGGGGGGGGGGCCCCCCCCCGGGGGGGCCCCCCCCCCCCGCGGGGGCCCCCCCGCCACACCGTTTTCGCGCCCGGGAGCCGGGTCAGTGCAGGGCGAGGATCTGGCGCAGCAGGCCGCTCACCAACTGGGCGACGTCTCCTTCGGGGCCTTTGCTCGAACGCCAGGCGATGAAGCCGTCGGGGCGGATGAGGACCGCGCCGCCGTCACCGATGCCGTAGCGCTCCTTGAAGGTGCCCTCGGTATCGGCGTAGTGGCCGCCCTCGCCGATGCCGCGGACGTTCAGGACCAGGCCGAGGTCGCGGGCCGGGGCGGCGGCCCGGTCCCACGGTGCGGCGGGGCCGGCCGTCAGCAGGGTGAAGCCGACCGGGAAGAGGTCGACGGTGGAGAACGGTCCGTGGTCACCCTCGACGACGACGTGCGGGGCGCGTGAGCCGGGCCGGCCGCTGGGCTTGTCCGGGTTCTCGGTGACGGTCCACAGCTGGGGGTCCTCGTCGCTGAACGCGCCCGCCGGATAGGCGTATCCGAAGGTCATCGTGGTCTCGTCGACCAGGTCCTTGGCGACGTCCTGGAACTGCTTGCCCTCGCGGACGGCGAAGCGCAGCATGGCCTGGCGCACCGTCTCCTCGGCGACCGGGCGGCGCTCGCAGTCGTAGGTGGCCAGCAGGTCCGCTCCGGCCTTGCCCTCCAGCACCAGGGCGAGTTTCCAGGCCAGGTTGTAGGCGTCCTGGATGCCGGTGCTGGCGCCGAAGGCACCGGTGGGCGGCATGACGTGTGCGGCGTCGCCGGCGACGAGGAAGCGGCCGGATGCGAACGTGTCGGCGACGCGCGCCGAGATGTCCCAGGCCGGCATGTCGACCGACTCGATCGTCAGCGGCAGGTCGGGGACGCCGACGGCGGCGCGGACCAGTTCGGTGCAGCGCTCGGGGGTGAAGTCCGCGGCGCTTTGGCCCTTGTCCGGGAAGAAGGAGACGTTGATGACCCACTTGCGGTCGTTGTCGATCGGGATGATCGTGCCGCGCACCGCGGGGTTGTTGACGTAGGCGGCGATGATCTTGCGGCCGCGCAGGGGTTCGGTCAGGTCGGCGTCGAAGAAGAAGCTGACCAGGTTGGTGATGGTGCCGCGGCCGTGGGCGCCGATGCCCAGCATCTCGCGGAGCGGGCTGCGGCTGCCGTCGGCGGCGACAACATACTGGGCGCGCAGCTGGGAGGTCGCGCCGGTGCCCACGTCGGTGAGGGTGGCGATCACGCCGTCGGCGTCCTCGGTGACGGCGTCGAGGCGGGTGTGGAAGCGCAGGTCGACGCCGACCTCCTCGGCCCGCTTGCGCAAGATGGGCTCGAGCTGGTTCTGGTCGATGAGGGTCCACTGCGCGGGGCTGATCCTGCTGATGTCCTCGATGGAGGCGTTGGGCATGCGGACCCGCTCGCTGCCGGCGAGGCTCTCCACGTGCACGAGGTCGGTGTTGCCGGAGATCGGTGAGCGTCCGGCGCGGACACGTTCCTCCATGCCGACGGCACGGTAGAGCTCCATCGTGCGCGGGTTGATGGCGCGGGCCTTGGGGTGGGTGGAGGTGGCGGGGTGGCGTTCCACCAGGGTCGCCTTGACTCCGTGGTGGGCGAGGAACACGGCGGCGGACAGGCCTGTGAGGCCGCCGCCGACGATGAGGACGGGCGCCTTCTCCTGGCTCATGGTGATTCCTTGGGTGGTCGGGGCGGGCGGCTGCGTGGGGCCGGTCATCGGGTCGCGGTCACCAGCGTGTGCGTGCCGAGCAGCGGCTCCGCGGTGACGGCGGTGAATCCGGCCCGGCTCAGCCAGGTGCCGACGTCGCCGGTGCGGTATTCGGAGCCGTCGGGGCTGACCAGGCGCATGTGCAGGCTGGACAGCAGGCGTTCGGCGCTGCGGCGCTCGTCGTCGATCATCCGGTCGTAGACCAGGATCTGCCCGCCGGGGTTGACGGACGCGTGGACGCGGCGCAGCAGTTCCTGGCGCCGGTCGGTGTCGAAGCCGTGCAGGATGTGGCCGAGCACGATGACGTCGGCCCGGGGGATGTCGTCCGTGAAGAAGTCGCCGCCGGTGAACTCGATGCGGTCGCCGAGTCCGAGGCGGGCGGTGTGTTCGGTGAACAGCGGGCGGGTGCGCTCGAGGTCGAACACCCCGGCTTTCAGGTGCGGGTGCTCCTTGACCAGGACCGAGGCGAGGTTGCCGCGCGCGCCGCCGAGGTCGACGAAGGAGGAGTGGCGGCTCCAGTCGATCCGGCCGGCGATCTCGATGCCCATCCGGTCGCTGTAGGCGTCCAGGCCGGCGAAGAAGCGCTTCATCTTCTCCGGGTCCTTGTGCTTGTCGCCCACGAAGCCGCCCTTGTCGGGGTCGAGGTGCTGCGGGGCCCCGGTGGTCAGTGCCTCGGTGAGCCGGCCCCAGGTGCTGTACAGGGTCTCGTTGGTCAGTTCGACGAACCCGCCGAGGTAGGCCGGGGTGCCCGGCACGAGGTAGGCCTGGGCCAGCGGCGTGTTGCCGTACCGGTCCCCGCTGCGCTCGAGCAGGCCCAGGCCCGCGAGTGCGTCGAGGAAGTCGGGGGCCATGCGCGGGTGCAGGCCGGTCGTGGCAACGATGTGGTCCGCTCGGGCCGGGCCGTCGGCGAGTGCGCCGAACACCTTGAGCGTCACCGCGCTGTGGAGCACCTTGGCCGCGCAGTCCGCGATGGTCAGCTTGATCAGCGGACCGGGGTCGACCGCCGCGGCTGTCGTACGGTCATCGGTCGTTGTCACGCGAGCCTCCTAGCAAGCCATGAGGACCGCTACGGTCCTGTCCCGACAATGGCCCGGGCGCGTGGAGTCCGGCTCGAACCGGCCTGAAGCGGGCCGGGCCGGGGCCCGGGCGCAGGAAGGGTTGCCCTCCCGCCGGGGAACGCCACGGTGGGAGGGCAGCCCTTCGGCCGTGGACCGCGCGCGGGGGATTCGCGCGATCAGGCCGCTCGGATAGACCGGACGGACCGGACGGACCGGATGGACCGGATGGACCGGATGGACCGGACGGACCGGATGGACCGGACGGACCGGGTGGACCGGGTGGACTTGCCGGCCGAAACGGCGGCGGCGGGTCCGGTCCGTGGGCCGTCGCCGCCGTGATGCGGGCAGCGGGGCCGGGGCACTGCGGCGCCGCGTGGCGGTGCGGCGGGCGGGTTCAGGGGCGGGTGGGGTCCCCGGCCCAGGCGGCCAGGGCCGTGCGCAGGCCGGCGGCGGTCTCGGCGGGCGAGGCGTCCTTGTCGGCGGCCCACGCGACGTAGCCGTCGGGGCGGACGAGCACGCCGGCGAGCTGCGGCTCCTGCGCGCACCGGGCGACGACGTGCCGTATCCGGCCGGTCCGGTCCGCTGTCGTGGCCCACTGCCCGTAGACCTCGGAGATCTCGGTGCGGCCGCCGAGTTCCAGCAGGGCGAAGGTGCCCTGGTGCAGGAGCTCGGGGAGGGTCAGGGTGCCGTCCGCGGTCTCCAGCGTCAGGTCGCGGGCGAAGTCGCCCAGCAGCCGGTGCTCGGGGCCCTGCAGTTCGTAGCGGACCGCCACGCCGCTGAGCATCTCGGCGACGTGCCGGTTGACCTGCTCCTTGGTCATCAGTTCCTGGAAGAGCTCACGCAGCTGGGTGACGTAGGGGTCGGGGTTCATCAGCGCGATCTGCGCGCGGGTGTTGGCCAGTACGTTGCGGGCCGGTGCCTGGCGCTCCTTGTCGTAGGTGTCGAGCAGGCCCTGGGGAGCCCACCCGTTGATCTGCGCGGCCAGCTTCCAGCCGAGGTTGAGGGCGTCCTGCAGGCCGAGGTTGACGCCCTGGCCGCCGACGGGGAAGTGCGTGTGCGCGGCGTCGCCGGCCAGGAAGATGCGCCCCTCGCGGTAGCGCTCGGCCTGGCAGGCGGAGTCGGTGAACCACGACAGCCAGCGCGGCTCGCTCGCGCCGAGGTCGTCCCCCCAGATCTCGCGCAGGCTGCCGGTGAACTCCTCCATGGTCAGCTCGGTGCCCGCCTCCTTGCCCTGCTGGAAGTCGAAGGTGGCGACGCGGTGGTACTTCTCGTCGAGCGGGACGCAGAACAGCAGGCCGCGCTCGGTGCGTTCCATGCCCATCGGCGCCTTCTCGCGGTCGGCGAGGACGACGTCGGCCAGGCGCGCGGTGACGCGGCCGCCGGTGCCGGGAAAGCCGATGCCCGAGGACTTGCGGACCAGGCTGCGGCCGCCGTCGGTGCCGACGACGTAGCGGCCGCGGAGGGTGTACGGGCCCTGGGGGCCGGTGACGTCGACCTCGGCGCCGTCCGCGTCCTGCCGGACGGCGGTGACCTCATGGCCGCGGCGGACCGGGACGCCGAGTTCCTGCGCGTGCTCCTCGAGCAGGCGCTCGGTGCGGGTCTGCTCGGACAGCAGCGCGTAGTTGTGGGCGCTGTCGAGCAGGGAGAAGTCGACCCAGACGTCGAGTCCGGCGAAGTGGCCGTTGTTCCACGAGCGGGCGCCGTCCTGGAATCGTGCGACCAGGCCGCGGCGGTCGAGCGACTCCAGCGAACGGGCGTGCAGACCGAAGGCCTTCGAGTGGGGGGTCCGCTCGGCGAGGCGCTCCAGGACGACCGGCCGGGCTTGGGCGATGCGCAGTTCGGAGGCGAGCAGCATGCCCACCGGGCCTCCGCCGACGATGAGGACGTCGAAATCGAAGTCCTTGGTGTTCGGCATTGCGGTCCTTCCAGGAATGGGGGTGGATCCGGATTCGAATGACGTGTGTTCAGGCGTGCGACATGCTGCTGACCTGCGTATGTCTCTGTGCCGGCCGGGTCTGTCGGTGTTCTCGCGCGGGCGTCGCGCCGGTGCGCTGCGGCGCCCACAACCCGGTGCCTGCGCGGACGGGCGGGGGGCCGGGGGGGGGGGGGGCCGGGGGGGGGGGGGGGGCGCCCCGGGGCCCGCCGCCAAGTTTGTGGGCCTAGGTTTTGTTGACGGTTGCCGCGGGGGCGGGTGG
>NZ_JBIRQM010000026.1:75318-93302 GCF_044333225.1 Streptomyces sp. NPDC021080
GGTTGGGGGGGGGGGGGCGCGCGGGGGGGGGGCGGGCCCCCAACCCGGGTGGGCGCGGGGCGGCCGGGGCCCGGGGCGGCGGGCCGCCCTGGGGTCCACGGCCGGCCGCACGGGCACCGGCCGCATCGTTGCGGTCCCTTCGTTGTGTGCCGTGTGCCGGCGGGGCGGGTGCGCAGGTGTGTCCGTGGTTTCTCAGCGCGCCAGGATGCGGCGCAGTGCCGCGCCGAGCGCCGCGCTGCGGCCGCCTGCCGGCGCGCCGTCCACGGAGCGCCAGGCGACGATCCCGTCCGGGCGTACCAGGACGGCGCCGTCGGCTTGTACGCCGTAGGCGGCGCTCCAGCGGCCCTGGGGGTCGGCCGGTGCTCCGTCGTCCTGGAGGGCCGCGGTGATGTGGTGGAAGGTGAGGTCCACGCCGAACTCGGTGACCGCGGCGGCGGCCGCCTCGGCCCAAAAACGGCCGTCCGGGCCGGCCATCAGCACGAAGCCGGTGCCGAACAGGTCGAGTGCGGACAGCGGGGCGCCGTCCCGTTCCAGCGGCACGTGCGGGGCCCGGGTGCCCGGCTCGCCGCGCAGCGTGCGCGGGTCACAGGTCGGCGGCAGGCGGGCCGCCTGCGGGTCGGGGACGAACGCGCCGGTGCGGTAGGCGTGTCCCATCGTCACGGTCATCGCGTCGTCGGTGGCGGCCTGCTGCTCCTTGGTCGCGGTGCCCGAGCGCAGGGCCAGTTGCAGCGAGCCCTGCCGGGCGGTGTAGGAGCCGACCGGCCGGCGCTCTTCCTGGTAGGTGTCCAGCAGGCCGGCACCCGCGGTCCCCTGCACGACCAGGGCCAGCTTCCAGGCCAGGTTGAAGGCGTCGGCGATGCCGGTGTTGGCGCCGTATCCGCCGGTGGGCGGGATCTGGTGCGCGGCGTCGCCCGCGATCAGCACCCGTCCCTGGACGAAGGTGTCGGCCACCAGCTCGGCCATGTCCCAGGGGAAGCGGGAGCGGACGGTGACCTCGACCTCGGCCGAGCCGATCGCCGCGGAGACCAGTTCGGCGCAGCGGGCGTCGGTGAAGTCCTCCAGGCTCTCGCCCTTGTCGGGGTCGTAGCCGACGATCAGCGTGCCCTCGGTGAGGGTGTCGTCGTGCACCAGGATGCCGGTGACCGTGTCGTTCTTGATGTGTACGACGCTGTAGCGGCGATCGCCCAGGACCGCGCCGAAGTCGGCGCCGAAGGCGATGCTGACGTGCCGGGAGAGCACGCCCCGGCCCTCGCGCTTGATGCCGAGGGCCTCCCGTACCGTGCTGCGCGGCCCGTCGGCGGCCACCAGGTAGTCGGCGCGCAGGGTGCTCCGGGTGCCCTGCGTGTCCTTGACGGTGGCGGTGACACCGTCGTCGTCCTGGGCGAAGGAGACCAGTTCGGTGCCGAACCGCAGGTCGGCGCCGAGTTTCTCGGCCCGCTCGCGCAGGATCGGCTCCAGCCGGTCCTGGGGCAGCAGCAGCAGCTGGGAGGGGGTCAGGTCGCCGAGTTCGTCGCCGCCTTCGAGTTCCTCCTTGCTGAAGAGGACCTCGCCGGCCAGCGAGACGACGCCGGCGCGTGTCTTGTGCTTCTCGAAGCCGGACGCGGCCTGCTTGGCGGCTGCCTCGATTCCGACCGTGCGCAGGATCTCGGCGGTGCGCGGGTAGTAGCCGACCGCGCGGGGGTGGATGGAGGTGCTCGGGTGCCGCTCGACGACGGTGCAGGGCACCTTGTGGTGTGCGAGGAACACCGCCGTGGACAGGCCGACGAGACTGCCACCGACGATCAGTACACGTGTGTCGCTGGTACTCACAAAGAACCCCTCTCGCGTTACCGGTCTGTGCGGAGCGTGCCAGCGCCCGGTGGACCTGGCCTCGAACACGGCTCGGGTGGTCAGGCTGTGACGCAGTACGTGGACCAGGAGCTGTCCGCCTGGAACCCGAGGCGGCGGTTGAGGGCGATGACGGCGTCGTTGCGCACGTCGTTCCAGGCCTGCACCAGCATCAGCCCTTCGTTCTCGCGCACGGCCCGGGCCAGCAGGTCCGCCTTGAGCCAGGTGCCCAGGCCACGGCGGCGCCGGGCGGCCTGTACGAGGGTCTCGCCCGCGTCGGCCATGGGGCTGTCGCGGACGAAGAGCGTGCCGTAGCCGGCGACCTCGCCGGAGTCGTCGGCGACGGCGGCGGTCACGTACTGGCGGTGTCCGGCCCGCCGGGACTCGGCCTCGCGTGCCCGCACGTCCTCGGCCGTGGGCGTGTGCACCTGTGCCTGGCCGTTGACGGGCGCCTCGAGGGTGCCCCAGGCGCGGGCGTAGGAGTCGGCCAGTGCGTCCGGGCAGCGGTCGGTCCACTGCACCAGGTGGTGGCCGGGCACGGCGCGGGCGGCGAGTTCGTCGAGGGTGGTGCGGGCCGGGCCGCGCAGGAAGAGGCGGTTGCGCAGGTTCGTGCCGCGCAGCTGTGCGCCGTGCACGGCGGCGAAGCCGGCGGCGGCGGGCGTGTGGGGTGCGTCCACCAGGAGATGGCTTCGGCCGCGGGCGCGCAGTTCGGCTCGGGCGGCGTCCACCAGGGCCCTTCCGCCGCCGCGGCGGCGGAAGGAGGGAAAGACCCACAGCGAGCCGTGGCCGGGCCCGGCCGGATCGCCCAGGTCGAGGCCGAGTTTGGTGCAGCCGGCGGGGCGGCCGTCGTCGAAGGCGGCCAGGACGATCCGGTCGGCGCCGTGCCGGCGTTGCAGGAGGCGGGCCAGCAGGGCCTGCGAGACCGGCGGATCGCCGGGCAGTTCGAGGCTCATCGTCTCCTGGAAGCCCGGGAGGAGGAGGGAGATGGTGGCCGGATCGTCGCCGTCGAGGCTGCGGATTTCCATGGGGGCATGGTGTTCCGCCACGGTCGCAGGGCCGTGGAGCGGGACTCGAGCCCGGGGAGCCGCACCTCCCCGGACCCGGGCCGCCGCGTCAGGGCGTCGGCGCTCACCGGCGCCCTGACGCGCCCCCGGGGGGCAAACCGGTGAAGGACCCCGGTGCCCGGCCGCGGGCCGGTGCCGCGGCGATCCTGCCGCGGCGCTTGGCGCACCGGGTCAGCCGGCCGGTGCGGCGGCGATGCTCTGGCCGTGCCGGAAGAAGCCGTCGGGGTCGTAGGCCCCTTTGACGGCCCGCAGCCGGGGGGCGTTCTCCGCGTAGTGGTCGCTCTCCCACATCGCCGGCACACGGGAGCTGGGGAAGTTGATGTAGGAGCCGGTGGCCAGCGGGGCCAGGGCGGCGGCGCACCGGTCGGCCCACCCATCGAGCTCCGCCGGTTCCCGGGCCGCCGCCTCCTGGTCGCGGGTGGCGATCTGGAAACCGACCAGGAACTGGGCGTCGCGGTGCACGTAGGCGGTCTCGGTGCGGCCGACGCGGTTGGCGGCGCCGCCGAGCGCGATGCACAGCAGGTAGCGCTCGTTGTCCAGGTCCGGGTTCCAGGCCTGCAGCAGGGTGTCGGCTTCGGTGCGGGTGACGGCCCGGCCGGTGAGCCGGTACGCCTGGCGGGTGTAGGGGTGGCGGTGGCCGACCGCGTCGGGGTGGGTGCCGCTGCGGTGGCACTGCTGGACCGTCTTGGAGCCGCACAGTGCCTCGTGCATGACGTCGGCGTAGAGCCCGGGAGCGCCGATCTCGCGGTGCAGGGGCTTGGTGCCGGTGCGCTCGGTGAGCTCGTCGAGGGCGCGTTCGAGTTCCTCGGGTGCGCCGTGGTGCACTCCCCAGATCTTGACGACCGGTTTGCCGCCGGGGCCGAAGATGCCGGGCAGGACGACGAGGGAGGTGCCGAGGTCGTCGGATCCCCCGGCCGCCCATGCCTGCCAGGCGGCCAGCACGTCGGCGGCGTCCTCGTGCGGCCACAGGGTCTCGAAGCCGGTCAGCCGCGGGGCGTCGACGGGGCGCAGTTCGAACTCGGTGACGATGCCGAAGTTCCCGCCGCCGCCGCCGCGCAGCGCCCAGTACAGGTCGGGGTGCTCGTCGGCGGAGGCCCGGACGCTGCGGCCGTCGGCCAGGACGACGCGGGCGGAGACGATCCGGTCGCTCCCGATGCCGAACTTGCGGGTCTGCCAGCCCAGTCCGCCGCCGGTCAAGAAGCCGCCCTGGCTGACGGTGGGGAAGGTGCCGGTGATGATCTGGCGGTCCAGCGGCTTGAGGATGTCGAGTGCGTCGAGCGACTGGATGCCGGCGCCGATGCGCACGATGCGGCCGTCGGTGACGGCGTGGTTCATCCGGGACAGGTCGATGACCAGGCCCGGGCCGGTCGACCAGCCGTTGAAGCTGTGCCCGGCGCCGCGGACGTGCGCGGCGATGCCCTGTTCCCGGGCGTGGCGCACGCAGGCCAGGACGTCGTCGTCCGACTCGCAGTAGGCGATGCCGCTGGGCAGGACAGCGTCGTACTCGGTGTTCTGCACCTGCTTGGCGAGCGGGTACGTCGGGTCGGACGGGAGAACGAGCTCACCCTTGAGTTCATCGCGCAGCATGAGGTTCTTCCTCCGTGGCGTGCCGGTCCAGGTCCCCTGTCCCCTTCTACTTGTCGATGCCGAACTTGCGGGCGGTGACCTTGGAGCCCTCGTGGCCGCGCAGAAGGTCGCCGGCGGGTGAGTAGAAGTTGGCGCCGCCGCTGCCCTCCCAGCGGTCCTCGGAGACGAAGTCGCCGGTCACGAAGACGTGGGCCTCGCCGACGTGCTCGCCCTCCGGGCTGACGGCGATGATGTGGAAGTTGTAGGTGAAGGAGTCCTTGCCGGTGGACTCCCAGTTGCCCAGGCCGATGTTCTTGGTGTTGGCCTGGTAGCAGGTGACGCCGCCGTCACCGGTGAAGGAAGCCAGCCCGACCACGGACTTGCCGTCGTCCTCCAGCACCGTGGTCCAGGTGCCGACCAGCCTCGGGTCCGTCATGGCGATTCTCCTGACATGGGTCGTGGAATTGCGTCGTCGTGCCGTCGATACGTTGCCGCCCCGTGCTGGAGCGCTGCTCGAACGCCCCTGCAGCGGGTGTGCGCGGCGGGCTCACCCCGTGCGCCACGTGCCGGCGGGCCGGTGCGGGTTGCGGTGTGCCCGGTGCCAGGCGGGGGCGGTGGTCCCGCGGTCCTCGGCCGTCTCCTGCGCCGCGGCGGCCTGCCGCGCCAGCAGGCTCGTCAGGACCACGGTGAGGGCCGCGGTCTCCTCCGCCGAGGGGTGGCCGCCGGTGATCTGCCAATGGGTCATGCGTCTTGTCCCCTCGCGGGTCAAACGGGCGGGTTGCCGTGTTTGCGGGAGGGCAGGTCGGCGTGTTTGGAGCGCAGCATCGCCAGTGCCCCGGTCAGTGCCGTGCGTGTCTGGGCGGGGTCGATGACGTCGTCCACCAGGCCGCGTTCGGCGGCGTAGTAGGGGTGCATCAGCTCCGACTGGTATTCCTTGATCTTCTGTGCCCGTACGGCGTCGGGATCGTCGGCCGCGGCGATCTGGCGGCGGAAGATGACGTTGGCGGCGCCTTCTGCGCCCATGACGGCGATCTCGTTGCCGGGCCAGGCCAGCGACACGTCCGCGCCGATGGAGCGCGAGTCCATGACGATGTAGGCGCCGCCGTACGCCTTGCGCAGGACCAGCTGTACCCGCGGGACGGTCGCGTTGCAGTACGCGTACAGCAGTTTGGCGCCGTGCCGGATGATCCCGCCGTGTTCCTGGTCCACGCCCGGCAGGAAGCCGGGTACGTCCACGAGTGTCACCAGGGGGATGGAGAAGGCGTCGCAGAACTGCACGAAGCGCGCCGCCTTCTCGCTGGCGTGGATGTCGAGGACGCCGGCGAAGGCGCAGGGCTGGTTGGCGACGACGCCCGTGACGTGCCCGTCCAGGCGGACGAGGGCACACACCACGTTGGTGGCCCAGCCGGGCTGGATCTCGAAGTACTCCCCGTCGTCGACGATCTCCTCGATGACCGCCCTGATGTCGTAGGCCTGGTGGGCGTTGGCCGGGACGATCTCCCGCAGGGTCTCGGTCAGCCGGCCGGCCGGGTCCTGCGAGGGCTGGTGGGGGGCCGTCTCGCGGTTGTTGGACGGCAGCATCGACAGCAGGTAGCGCACGTCCTCCAGGCAGGCGGCCTCGTCGTCGTAGGCGAAGGCCGCGACGCCGGAGACGGTGGCGTGGACGTCGGCGCCGCCGAGCCCGTTCTGGGTGATCTCCTCGCCGGTGACGGCCTTGACGACGTCCGGGCCGGTGATGAACATCTGCGAGGTCTCGCGGACCATGAAGACGAAGTCGGTCAGGGCGGGGCTGTAGGCGGCGCCGCCCGCGCACGGGCCGAGCATCACCGAGATCTGCGGGATGACCCCGGAGGCCTTGGTGTTGCGCTGGAAGATGCCGCCGTAGCCGGCGAGTGCGGTGACGCCTTCCTGGATGCGGGCGCCGGCGCCGTCGTTGAGGGACACCAGGGGGGCGCCGGCCGCCAGGGCCATGTCCATGATCTTGTGGATCTTCGTGGCGTGGGCCTCGCCCAGGGCGCCGCCGAAGATGCGGAAGTCGTGGGCGTACACGAAGACGGTGCGGCCCTCGACCGTGCCCCAGCCGGTGATGACACCGTCGGTGTAGGGCCGTTTGTCCTCCAGGCCGAAGCCGGTGGCCCGGTGCCGGCGCAGGGCCTCGATCTCCTGGAACGATCCCGCGTCCAGCAGCAGATCGATGCGTTCGCGTGCGGTCAGCTTGCCTTTGGCGCGCTGGCGGGCCGTGGCCTTGTCGTCGGGGCCGCCGGCCGCCAGCGCCTTGATCTCCGCGAGTTCGGCCAGCCGGTCACGTACCGGATCCCCGGTAGCGGTGCTCATGCGGTGTCCTCCGGGTGCGACAGCGAGCGTGCCAGGTTCCGTTCGACCGCGCTGAGCGGGATGTCGGGGCGAAGCCGTTCGGGGTGCCCCGGAGGTGGTGTGAGTACGATCCTCCGCTTGCGGTCCGGGGTCTGGTCCCGGACCGGTTCGTACGGCATGGGTGTGTAGATCCAAAAAGCGCCGGCCGCCGCCAGGGACCGGCCGATGGCTCGCAGAATGGCGGTGGTTATCGACCGGGCGTCCACGAGTCCCCCGTCACCGAGGACGTGCGCGTCAGCAGGAGCATGACCGTCTTCCTCATTTCCCGATACGCAGTGTCGGACTCGCCCACCGTCACAGGACCGGCTCAAAGGCGGTTGGAGGTGCGCTCGAGAACCGGCCGGAATCCGCCCCTGTCACCGGCCGGCCCGGACGAAACCGGCCCGGACGGCCGCGCGGGATGCGCCCGGTGGGCCGCGGGCAAAGCGGTCCGCGCCGCTCGCGGCAGGGGCAAGAACGCTCCCGGCCGGTCCGGCAGGCCCCTTTCGGGCGGACGGCCCGGCGGGAAGACGGGGTTGCCGGCGTGGTCCGTGCCCGCTCCGGGTCCGCTCCCCCGCTCCCCCGTTCGGCCGGCCGGCCTGTGGTGCGCGGTGCGCGGATCGTCGCCGGTGCCCGGGCGGTGGCGGGCCGGCCGGGAACATCACGCCGGCCCGCCCGGCGGCGGGGTCCCGCACGCCGGCGCGGGCGGGCCGTGCGCGAGGACGGGGGCGGTCTCCTCAGGGCTGTTCGGCGTCCTGTGCCGGTGGCGTCGGCCCGTCCGGTCCGGTGCCCGGGTCCCGGTCCTCGCCGAGGAAGTCCAGGGAGCCGAGGATTCGGGTGAGGGTGCGGGCCAGGCAGGGGGCGTCGCGTGCGCCCGCGCCGTGCGTCACCGTGAGCGGGCCGGGCCCGGCGGTTTCGCTCATGCGCCGCGCGATGCGCCGGGCCAGCTGCCCGCTGCCCGACCAGCCCGCGAGCACCAGGGGGCGGTGCGGGCCGAGCGTGCTGCGCAGTGCGCGTGCGACGGTGTCGGGTTCCGCCCTGCCGGTGTGCACCGCCAGGAGCGGTCCGGGGCCGGTGTGCAGCGGTACGAGGGCGGTGTAGCAGTCGTGGTCCGCGTCCGGCGGGGGGACGAGGCAGACGGCCGGGCCGTCGGTGTGCCGGCCCGCGCGCAGCGGGACCAGAACGGGGTCGGGGCGGTTGGGCGCCTGGGGCGGCAGGTCCTGGCCGGACAGGACGTCGAGGACTTCGGTGATGGGCCGGTTGGCGTCCGCCACGTCCGGGAAGGACCGCAGCAGCCGCATGTTCTGGGCGAGCAGGTCGGCCGCCTCGGCCTCGGTGAGCAGGCCCCGGTCGTACACCGCGGTGATCACCAGTCTGTCGAGCTGGTCGTGGCGGGCCAGGAGGCCGACCGTCAGCGGGCTGGAGGAGCCGGTGCTCTGGGGCGGTTCGACGCGGATGCCCTGGGCGGCGAGTTGTGCCGTCAGGTCGGCGGCGGGCGGCACGCGGTGTTCGAAGAGCACGGCGGTGGCGAAGAAGGCCTCGTCGGCGGGGTGGTCGCTCCACTGCCGCAGCTGTTCGGTGTCGACCCATTCGTACGCGGACAGGTCCAGGGCACGGTCGCGCAGCGCCGCAAGGAGCTGGGGGACGGTGGCGGCCGGGTCGACGTGCACGGTCACCGGCAGGACGCCGGACAGCGGTCCGGTCAGCTGTCCCGCGCCTTCCAGGGCGATGCCCCGGCCGTCGACGGAGACTCCGAAGCCGACGGTGGCCGGCCGGCCGGCACCCGTGGCCCGGTGGAGCAGCAGCGCCCACGCGGCGTGCAGGGCGATGCTCTCGCTGACGCCCCAGGTCGCCGCCCAGTGGGCGAGGCGCCCCGCCTCCGGGGGTGACAGCCGCCGGGAGACGCGTGCGAATCCGGTGGGCCGCTCGGGTGTGCCCGTCCGGGCCGGCTGCACGGCGGTGTCGTGGGGGCCCAGTGCCCGTGTCCAGAACTCCCGTGCGGGGCGGGGGTCCTGGCCGGCGAGCCACTGCGTGTAGTCGCGCAGGTCCGGGCGTCGCTCGCCGCCGGCCGGGGAGCCGTGGAGGTAGGCGCGGTAGAACTCCCGCAGCAGCAGCCGTGCGCTGGGGGTGTCGACCAGAGCGTGGTGGAAGGTGAGCAGGATCCGGGTCCGTTCCGCCGTCTTGGACCGGGTCGGTGGAGCGTCGAACAGCGTGATGCGCAGGGCGCCGGGCCGGTGGAGGTCGAGGCCGCGGCGGCGGTCGCTCTCGAGCAGCGCGGCCCAGGCGGTGTCGGTGTGTGAGAGCCGTAGGACCTGCAGGGTGGCACGGTCGTGGAGGGTGATCCGGGTGTGGTCGCGGGGGTCGAACGCGGCTCGCAGCAGCGTCTCGTTGGTGCACACCGTCTGCCATGCGGCGGTGAACCGTTCGCTGTCCAGCGGGCCGTGCCAGGTCCAGTGGAGCTGTTCGACGTGGTGTCCCGCACCGCTGTGGCCAAGGGATTGGGCCAGCAGTTCTCGCTGGCGTGGTGTGGCGGCGATGGCCGGTCCGGCGAAGGGCGGTGTCTCGTGGGCGTCCGGGTCGGCCAGTCGTTCCATGAGGGAGCGCAGGTGGTCGCAGAGCACGTCCACGCGGGTGCGGGCGTCGTCGTCGCCGGGGCGGGGGCGCCATCGGGCGCGTACGTGCAGGGCGCCGTCCTGGATGTGGGTGCGGACCTCCAGCCCGTGGTCCGCTTCCGGGGCCGGCTGCGGCGGCCGGCCCGGTTCGCCGGGGACGACGGTGAAACTGCGAAAGGGCCCGGGGGCCCGGGCCGGCTGGTGGTGGACGAGGCGAAGGGGTCCGGTGTGGTGTGCGCCGGCCGTTGTGGGGCCGGCGTGCAAGGGGCCGCCGCCGTCGGTGGTGGTGAGGGCGGGCATGGCCGCGGCCAGATAGCGTTCCGGGGGCAGGTGCCGGTCGCTGTCCAGCCGTACGGACCGAAAGCGGGT
This sequence comes from Streptomyces sp. NPDC021080, assembly GCF_044333225.1. Classification (NCBI taxonomy): domain Bacteria; kingdom Bacillati; phylum Actinomycetota; class Actinomycetes; order Kitasatosporales; family Streptomycetaceae; genus Streptomyces; species Streptomyces sp. NPDC021080. The sequence continues at coordinate 85,109 of NZ_JBIRQM010000026.1, forward strand.
GCAGGGGCCGGCGGTGTGCGGGTGCCCGGGCGGCACGGCACATGTGTCGGTGCACAGGTCGAGGACGACGTCGTGCGTGCGCCGCCAGCGGGCCACGGCCTGCCCGAGGGCTCCCGCGAGCACCTGGGGGCCGGACATCCCGTAGCGGTCTGGCAGGACGGTGAGAAGGCGTTCGGTCTTCTCGGCCGGCAGGGTGAAGCGGGCCTGCTGTGCCGGTGGGTCCCCGCCGGCCGTCCGGGCCCGGGGGGCGTCCGCTGTGGCGTGATCGGCGTCCGGGCCCGGCGGCCGGGTGCCGGCGGCGCCGTCGCGCCGGCCGGTGTCCGTGGCGGCCTGTCCTGCGGTGCGGGTCTTGGGCCGGTCCGTGTCGCTGCCCGGCTGCGGTTCTGGGCCCGTGGCGAGGGCTTTCAGTGCCGTGTCCAGGTCCTCCAGCAGTATCCGCCAGGGCGCCGGGCCGGCGGCCGGGGGGTGCACGGCGAGGAACAGCAGGTCGGCGGTGTCGGATCCGGGTATCCCGCCCTGGGCGTGCAGGGCGCGCAGTGATGCTCCCGGGCGCGGGCCCGGGACGCGGCGGGTGGCGGCCACGGCCGCGTCGAAGGCGGTGCGGTCGAGGAACCGGGCTGTGGTCAGGAGGTCCTGCGGCGCGTGCACCCCCGGCGCGCGGGCGCCGGGGGCGGGCGCCCGGTCCGGCGCCGGGCCGGGGGTGCGCAGCAGCGGGTGGGTGGCCGCAATGGTGTGCAGGATGCCGCGCAGGATGTCCGGGTCGACGGCGTCGTGCAGGCGCAGCAGCAGGCCGTGGTGGCTCTGGTGCAGGACTTCGGGCCCGGTGTGCGGGCCCGGGTCCGGCCGGGCGGGGCCGGTGGGTGCGGTCAGCAGGTCCGCCAGCAGTCCCGCCGGGGGGTGCGGGTCCGGGGCAATCGCCGTGGTGCCGCGGGCGGTCAGGTACAGGGTGTGGTGTGTTGGCCCGTGCCGCTGGAGGCGGGCGTTGAGTTCGCCGTGCGGTACGGCCGGTGCATCACCGGTGTCGACGCGCCAGGTGCGCAGGTCGGCGCGGCGGGCGACGGTGTGCGCGAGGGCGCTCTCCAGCGAGGCCGTCTCCAGGTGTCCGTACAGTTCGAGGACCGGTCCGACGGCCACCACGGTCAGGGGCAGGTCTTCGGCGGGGCCTTCGCTCATGAGCCGCCGCTCCTTTCCGTGCACAAGAACCGGCCCGTTTTCTTTGGGCTCTCGGCCGACAGATATATGCACAGCGCACGGTATCCGTGGGCGAGAAGCGGTGGTTGTGCCCTCCAGACATCCTTAAGTGCCTGCTGAGCGGGGCTGCGGCGCTGCTGGGGCGGACGCCTCCTGGGGCAGCAGCTGCGCGACCAGGCTCATGGACCTCTCGTCCGCCACGCTCTGCCCGGCGGCCCCGGGCGCCGGGCGGGAGGAGGGGGTGTAGTGGGCCACCGTGACCAGGTAGCGCTCCAGCGCCCGGTAGGTGCCGAACGCCCAGGCGTCGCGGGCCGCCGGGCTGCCGTCCGGTGCGAGCAGCCGGCTGCCGTGGCCGCCGGAGGGTTCTGCCCCCAGGCCCGCGGGGAAGGCGAATTCGTTGAACGCCAGACGCAGTCCTTGTCCCAGTGCCTTGGTGTACGCCTCCTTCAGCGTCCACAGGCGCAGCAGGGCGGCGGTCTGTGCCGGGCCGTCCAGGCCGTTCAGCAGGGCCCGTTCGGCGGGTGTGCACATGCGCTCGTGCATCACGTCCAGGGTCAGCGTGCGCGAGAGCGGTTCGGTGTCGATGCCGATGCGTCCGCCGCGGCTGACGGCGACCGCGATGAGTTCGTCGGTGTGGGACAGTGCCACGTCGATCTGCCGCAGGCCGCGCAGGTGGGGCCGCCCGCCGATCTTGTAGGCGAGGTCGAGTTCGGCGGCGTCGGTGCCCAGCGCGGCCGCCGCCGTGTACTTCAGGGCCAGCCGTGCGGCGGCGAAGCGGTGCCGCACCTGGGGGTCGGCGGTGCGCCGGTAGCGCGGCCAGTCCCGGCCGAGCAGCGTGCGCAGCCTGGGCTCGGTGACCACGGCGCTCAGCCATTCCCCCCAGGTGGTGCACACCACCGCGGTGCCCCGTCGGTGCATCCCCTCGTGGACCTGGTCCCAGGGTCCGGCCGGTCCCGCCACGTGCACGGGCGCGGTGAGGGGGGGTGCTGGTGTCATCGGGCCGGCTCCTGGCGGGCTTGGGGGGTGAGGGTGATGCCGTCGAGGTCGAGGCCGCGTCCGGTGCGGTGGCGGTGCAGCAGTTCCTCGAGGACGCCCGTCACGCAGTCCTGCGGCAGGTCGGGCAGGGCGAGTCCCAGCCTGCGGCCGAGCCGGGACAGGGCCAGCAGGGCCCAGCCAGGGTCGGCGAGGAAGGGGTCGTCGCCCTCTTGTCCTTCCCAGACGGCGAGCACGGCGGCGGCCGCGACGAGGAGCCCGTAGCGGTCGCTCAGGGCGCAGGCCGCGGGGCCGGACAGGGCTTCGCCGAACCTGCCCGGCAGCGGGGCGCACTGCTCGCGCAGCCCCCACAGTTCCGTGCAGAAGGCCTGTGCCATCCGGGCGAGCGGTTTGGTGCGGCCTGGCCGGTTGAACCGTTCGGCGGCGCCGGCCAGGAAGGCGGCCAGGAAGTCGCCGCCGCCGGCGAAGGCCAGGGTGCGGTGGTCCAGCGCCGGCACGTGTCCGTGGCGGCGGAACAGTTCGGCGGGCGGTTCCTCCTCGGTGAACCAGGAGCGGTTCGCCAGGGCGCCCAGCTGCGGCACGATGACCGCCTGGCAGGCTGCGGCGCCGTCGCGGCCCAGGCCCGCGGCCGGCAGGTCGCGCGTCAGTTTGGCGAGGATCTCGTGCAGGAGGCCGTCGCCGGGCCGGCGGTGCGAGCCGAGCACCGCGGACAGTTCCTCGATCCCGTCCTGCAGCAGGGCGGGCACCGTGTAGGTGGCGGCGACCGTGGGGACCTGGGTCCGGCCGGGCAGCGCGCCGGCCGCCTTCAGGCACACCGTGGTCAGGGCGTCGCAGGTGAGCAGGTCGGCGAAGACTCCGGCGAGCGGCCGGTGCCAGCGGCGGGCCGGCGGCGTGCGGTGTCCGTCGGTGGCCGCGTCCGCGGCGGATCGCAGGACGGGGTCGAGGGCCGCGGTCATGGCCCCTGCGACCAGGCAGCGGTTGACCTGGTTCATGCGCAGGGCCAGGGCGGCCCCGCCGCCCCAGGTGCCCACGAGGGCGTCGTCGGGTACCGCGCATCGGGTGAAGCGCAGTCCGGAGAAGAGGGCTGCGCGCATTCCCTCGGTCCTCACCCGCGGCAGCCGGTGGATCTGTCCGCCGGGCAGTCGGGCGGGGTCCACCAGCAGCACGGAGTGGGAGCGGGGGCCGGCGGTGGCGGTGCGGGCGTGGACCAGGTAGACGTCGGCCCGGGCCGCGTCGATGACGGCGGACCTGATGCCGCTGAGGTGCGTGCCGGTGTTGTCGGCGCGGCGCCGGGCGTGGATCTGCTCGCGGTGCACTCCGCCGGCCGGGGCGAGTCCTGGATGCACCACGGTGGCCCGTCCGCCGGCCAGCAGCAGCCGGGCCATGGCGTGCTGCTGTTCGGCGGTGCCGGCCGCCCAAACGGCGGAGGAGGCGAACAGCGAGGTGATGCCGCCGGCGAATCCGAGTGCCACGTCGCGCCGGAACACCGGCCGCAGGACCTTCATGAGCAGGTCGGCCCGGGTCAGGGTGCCGCCGTGGCCCGCGGGTACGCATTCGAAGGCGAGCCCGGCCTCGGCGAGCAGCCGCTCGCCGGCCTCGGCGGGCCGGCGCTCCCGCGCGGCGGCGGCGAAAGCGGCGAAGCCGTGCGGGTTGGCCGGGTCGTAGGGGTCGCCGAGCAGGGCGTCCAGACGGGCGGCCCGGCGCAGTGCGCCGGCGACCGGCCCGTCGGCGGGGCCCTGTGCCGCGGCGGCGGCGAAAGCGGCGGTGCCCCGGCCGGTGGTCCGAAGGGCGGCGCCTGCCGGTGCGGTGGTGGTCATGAGATTCCCGGGACGCGCAGCCCGAGTGCGTCGGCCGCGTCCTTGGCATGTCTGCGGGCGAGTTCGAGCAGGGCGGCGCTGTCGTGGCCGATGCTCTCGCGGACGTGGCGGCGGGCGTCGGCCAGATCGGCGTCCTGTCCCAGGACGCGGGGGACGGCCTGGGCGTCCAGCATCACGTGGTGCCGCACCCGCACGGTCGTTCCCCTCGGGCCGGGCTCCACCGACCATGCGCCGGCCTGTCCGGCGATCAGCGCGGGCGGCTCGGTCAGCTTGTAGACGATCAGTCCGGCGCCGGGGAAGCACAGGCGTACGGCCTGGCTCTTCCCGGTTCCCTGGGCGGTGGTGCGCACCGTCTGGATGCCGGGCACGTCCTCCTCCAGGCGGACGTCCCCCAGTCCCGGAACGGTGCCGCTCCAGGCGCCCGCCCGGTACAAGAAGCCGTAGAGCAGTTCCGCGGGTCCGTCGACGTGGATCGCGTCCTCGACGCTCAGGACCAGCTCGTCGAGGTTGGTCCAGCTCTCGGTGAGGCGTTTGAGGTCGGCCAGGTGCCTGCGGACGCCGGCGTCGCCGCCGTGGTGTGCCGGGCAGGGGCCGTGCGCCGTGGAGAACTCGCGCACCAGCGTCAGCGCCGAGAAATCGCCGGGCAGCTGCTCGACGCTCCAGGTGCCGAGCATGCTGTCCGCGCCTTGGGGGCCCGTCTCGAGCCGGAACTCGATGCGCCGGGCGCCGGGATCGAGGGTGCGCCGGGTGAGCTGGGACATCACGCCGCCGGCGGTCAGTGTCCACATGCTCAGCCGCTGTTCGAAGCCGTCCAGGTCCAGCTGCTCCACGTACAGGTTCTGGGAGCAGAACAGCGGCCAGCGCTCGGCGTCCGCGATGAACCCGTAGACGACTCCGGCGGGTGCGGCCACCTCGATCCGATGCCTCGTGCGGTGCACGGTCGGTGCGGGCATCGGCGTTCACCCCTCTTCTCGTCGCGGGAGACGAGTGTGTGGGCCGTCCCTGGAGTTGTGGTGGAACACGAGTCGAGCACCGCTGGGGGCCGTGCCAGGATCCGGGGACAGTCCCCGGCCGCCTGGTCGCTGCCCCCGCGCAGGTGAGGGCGCCGGGCCTTGCAGTACCGAGGGTGCCTGGGCGGCGGGGATCGAGCGGTCCGCGAGCCGGCGGCGAGCGGATGCCGACCCTCCGCACGGCGGGCGGACAGCCGGGGTCGACCCGGTACCCGGCCGTCGCGCAGCAATGCTCCGGCGCGGGCGAGGGGGCGGGAGGCGGGGCCGGAGGCGGGGTCGAGCCCGTCTCCACCCGCGCTCGGCGGGCGTGCCGTCGAATCGGGACCGCACCTTCGGGCATCTGGGGTCCGCCTCGCCCGGGCGTCCTGGATCCCCCACCGCACGGCCCGGCTCGACTGGCGTGAAACCGGAGGAATACACCATGGGGCTTCTGTTCACCTCGGAGTCCGTGACCGAGGGTCACCCCGACAAGATCGCTGACCAGATCAGCGACACCATTCTCGACGCGCTCCTGCGCGAGGACCCGGCCTCTCGGGTCGCCGTGGAGACCCTGATCACGACCGGCCTGGTGCACGTGGCCGGAGAGGTCACCACCAAGGCCTACGCGCCGATCGCCCAGCTCGTGCGCGACACGATCCTGAAGATCGGCTACGACTCCTCCGAGAAGGGCTTCGACGGCGCCTCCTGCGGCGTGTCGGTGTCCATCGGCGCCCAGTCCCCCGACATCGCCCAGGGCGTCGACACCGCCTACGAGGCCCGCGTCGAGGGGGGCGCCGCGGGCGGGGAACGCGACGAGCTGGACCGTCAGGGCGCCGGCGACCAGGGCCTGATGTTCGGCTACGCCTGCGACGAGACACCGACCCTGATGCCGCTGCCGATCCACCTGGCGCACCGCCTGTCCCAGCGCCTCTCGGACGTCCGCAAGAACGGGACCGTCCCCTACCTGCGCCCCGACGGCAAGACCCAGGTCACCATCGAGTACGACGGCGACAAGGCGGTCCGCCTGGACACCGTCGTCGTCTCCTCGCAGCACGCCGCCGACATCGACCTGGACTCCCTGCTCGCCCCCGACATCCGCGAGTTCGTGGTGGAGCCGGAGCTGAAGGCCCTCCTGGACGACGGCATCAAGATCGACACCGAGGGCTACCGCCTGCTGGTCAACCCGACCGGCCGCTTCGAGACCGGCGGCCCGATGGGCGACGCCGGCCTCACCGGCCGCAAGATCATCATCGACACGTACGGCGGCATGGCCCGCCACGGCGGCGGCGCGTTCTCCGGCAAGGACCCCTCCAAGGTCGACCGCTCCGCCGCCTACGCGATGCGCTGGGTCGCCAAGAACGTGGTCGCCGCGGGCCTCGCCTCGCGCTGCGAGGTCCAGGTCGCCTACGCGATCGGCAAGGCCGAGCCCGTCGGCCTGTTCGTGGAGACCTTCGGCACCCACACCGTCGGCACCGACAGGATCGAGAAGGCCATCACCGACGTCTTCGACCTCCGTCCGGCCGCGATCATCCTCGACCTCGACCTGCTGCGCCCGATCTACGCCCGGACCGCCGCGTACGGCCACTTCGGCCGCGAGCTGCCCGACTTCACCTGGGAGCGCACGGACCGGGTCGACGCGCTGCGCCGGGCCGCAGGGATCTGACATGCGGATCGCCGTCACCGGATCCATCGCAACCGACCATCTGATGTCGTTCCCGGGGAACTTCAGCGAGCAGATCCTGCCCGACCGGCTCGCCCGCATCTCGCTGTCCTTCCTGGTGGGCGATCTCCACCTGCGCCGGGGCGGCGTCGCGGCCAACATCGCCTTCGGCCTGGGGCTGCTGGGCCTGTCGCCCCTGCTGGTGGGTGCCGCGGGCGCCGACTTCGCCGAGTACGGGGCCTGGCTGCAGGCACACGGCGTCGACATCCGCCCGGTGAGGGTGGCGGCACAGCACCAGACGGCCCGGTTCCTGTGCATCACCGACGAGCAGCAGAACCAGATCGCGGCCTTCTACGCCGGGGCGATGGTGGAGTCCCGCGAGATCAGCCTGCCCGAGACGATCGCCCGTACCCACCGCCCCGACCTGGCCGTCATCGCACCCGACGATCCGCAGGCCATGCTGCGCCATACCCAGGAGTGCCGGGAGCTGGGCATCCCCCTGGCCGCCGACCCCTCACAGCAGCTGGCGCGCCTGGAAGGCGAGGAGGTCCGCCGGCTGGTCGACGGCGCACGCCTGCTGTTCACCAACGAGTACGAGTCCGCGCTGCTGTGCGAGAAGGCGGGCTGGACGGAGCATCAGGTGCGCGATCGCGTGGGTACCTGGATCACCACCCGGGGCGGCGACGGGGTGACGCTCGCCACCGCCGGCGACAGGACCGTGACCGTACCGGCCGTGCCGGCCAAGGAGGCGGCCGACCCCACGGGCGCGGGCGACGGCTTCCGCGCGGGTTACCTCGCGGGCCTGGGCCGCGGGCTGCCGCACGAACGGGCGGCCCAGCTGGGCTGCGCCCTGGCCACAACGGTCCTGGAGAGCGTCGGGACCCAGGAGTACCGGCTGACGGCCCACACCCTGTCCGCCCGCATCTGCGACACCTACGGCCCGGACGCCGCCGCGCACATCGCACGCCACGTGGAGGTCCCGGCATGACGGCGTCCCTGGAGACTCTGCGCGAGGCCCTGGCCTCGCGGGTCGTGGTGGCCGACGGCGCGATGGGCACGATGCTCCAGGCGCAGGACCCGACGCTGGAGGACTTCCAGCAGCTGGAGGGCTGCAACGAGGTCCTCAACATCACCCGGCCCGACATCGTGCGCTTGGTGCACGAGGCCTACTTCGAGGTCGGCGTCGACTGCGTGGAGACCAACACCTTCGGCGCCAACCACGCGGCGCTGGCCGAGTACGACATCGCGGACCGGGTGCACGAGCTCTCCGAGGCAGGGGCCAGGATCGCCCGCGAGGCCGCCGACGGGTACACCGCCCGCGACGGCCGGCCGCGCTGGGTGCTGGGGTCGATGGGACCGGGTACGAAGCTGCCGACCCTCGGCCACATCGGCTACCAGACGATCCGCGACGGCTTCCAGGCCAACGCCGAGGGACTGCTCGCCGGCGGCGCCGACGCCCTGATCGTCGAGACCACCCAGGACCTGCTGCAGACCAAGTCCTCCGTCCTGGGCGCCCGGCGTGCCATGGAGGCGACCGGCGTCCG
>NZ_JBIRQM010000027.1:0-76021 GCF_044333225.1 Streptomyces sp. NPDC021080
AAACAGCCCAGAAATACACCATCCACACCGAAGTGATCCCCGACGGATGGACCCCTTGACAGCAACGCCATCCTCCAAAAGCAATGGTGTTGCACTACGAGGGACGCGACCCGCGTCGCCCGATGTCGTGCATACCCTCGGGCTTTCCCTGGACTTCGGCACGCGCGCTCAGGCTGTCTGAGGTGGTGCCCTCTCCCGAGGCTTCCTTCTCCTTCTTCGTAGGCGTCTTGCGGGGCTCGTCGGGCTCTGGGACGTATTTGTCGGGGCGAAATGAGCGGTGAGGGCTGGGGCTCGACTGCTGTGACTCGTCGTTCACGGACGGGCCCCAGCGCAGCTAACGCTCTCCATCGGATTTACGCGGCCCTGATCCGGGCTGCTTCGCTGTCTTTGCCATGGCGCGACCTCTCACAGGCTGCGCAAATGGCTCTCCTCGCGCTGCCGACGGAGTGCCGCATCGCGGAAACCACAACGTTCCAAGTATCCCGTCACTTGTACACAAAACATGAGATAGCGGTCTCGACGATTTCGGTGCTATGGGGGTCTATGGCAAGGGGGTGCCCTGCCGGAGTGGTCCAGCTCTCGACGAAAGTCGGAACGGGGGTCATCGAGTTGGATTCCGTGCGCCTGCGACGTCGGTCCGCTGAAATTACATCTGCCGCCGACATCACGGCCATCGACACAGGTCATCGTTGGCCTGTTCTTCGCCACCTGGACCTTCGCGCTCGCCGTCTGGAAGTTCGGGCGCATCGAGGAGAAGTGGTCGGCTGAGCTGCATGCGGCCAACCAGCACGCCGACTGAACGGTCCCCGGCTACGTGAGCGGATGGCCCGCTTCACTGTTTCAGTTTCCGCTGAAACGCCGCACCAAGCTGCTGGCCCGACATCGTGCCTGGGATCGCTTCACCACGCTGATCCAGTTGCGCCCAGGGGCTCCTACCAGTTCGGCGTTGGCCGGTGGTCGGTCGCCGCCCTATTGGACGCGGTGCACTTTGTGGTGCGCGCCCCGTAGACGTACCTCGGTAGGCCCGGGAGGGGAGCCGGTGGAGCGACTTGCGGTGCGCAGCGGGCCGGCGTACAGGGCTTCGAGAACGGCGCCGGGTTCCCCCTGCGGGGTGAGACCAATCGTGACACGGGTGCGTGGGTGGGCAGGCGCGCCAGTGATGCGGACGACGGCCTCCTCAACCCCGGTCAGGACGCCTGCATCGGCGCCGATCGCGGCGCTCAGTGCCTGGTCGCGCAGTTCGACGCCTTCCTGTGGTGGTGTGCCGCCGACGGGCAGCGCCCCTGGGTGATGTCGGCGCAGTTGGGCGAGCAGCCACCACAGGGCAAGCAGGGCGACGAGGGCAAGGAGGGCGATGACCGCGGGCCACCACCACCATCCCTGGCTGCTCCAGCGGGCCCGGTCGGCGGAGCCGAGAAGGACGTCGTGCGGGGTGGTCAGGGGCCAGCTTGTGGGTGGAGCGAGATCGTGTCGCCGGTAGACGTCGAGCCCGGCGAAGAGGATCAGCAGACCGCCGCCGAGCAGTACCAGTCCGGCAAGGGCCAGCAGACTGCGGTTGAGTACGGGGCGCGGCGTCATGGTGGGCTCCGGTCCTGGGGTGCTGGGGTTGTCTGTCAGTCGGTGCTTCGCCGCACTCGTACGACGATGCGGGGAGGGCGGGCGAGGGCGAGCCTGTCGCGCTCCTCGCCGAGGACGGCGACGAGATCGTCCTTGACGTTCCGTGAGTCTCGGAAGCGGACGTCCGCGCGGGCTTTGACACGATGGCGCCGCACCCGGATACGGGCCTTGGCCACTCCGGGTACCCGCATGGCGGCGTCGCGCAGGAGGGCGGCGGCGCCGTCGCGGTCCAGAGATGCCCGCAGTTCGGGCGCGGGCGAGCGCATGGGCAGCCAGTGACGCAGGCCGGGAGTGAGGGCCAGGACGATCAGCCAGACACCGATGGCGGCCGCCGCGGCGGCTCCCGTGAGCATCCACACATCGTCCACGGGGCGGGTGGCCAGTTCATCGGCCAGGTGATGTCGCCAGGCTGCCGCAGGACGTCCCGCCCGGACGGCGACGACATCGACCAGCGCCGCACCCGCCGCTATGAGTACGACCGAGGCGACCAGCACGGCCGGGATACGGCGTGCGGACCATGGACGATGTGCCCGGTGCCCGCCCCTCTCCTTACCGGTCGTCGGATCCGGTGGAGGCGCGTCGTGTTCGGGCACGTCGCGTTCCTGGGGTTCCTTCGTCAGCGGTACGGCGGCGCGGCGCGCGGAGTTGTGGGCGGGAGGGCTCGGGTCGGGTGTCATTCCGGCCTCCTTCGTGCGTGGCGTGCCCGGCAGCCCTGCCGCGAAGCGACTACCGGACCCGTCCCCGGTTGTCTCCTGCAGTGGTCACCAGCCGCCGGACGGTGAGGATGATCTCTCCCACCTCCAGGCCGGTGAGTCGCATGACCCGTTCGGCGACGTCGCGTTGGATCCGCTGGCAGACGTGGGGGATGTCGGTGGGGTAGGGCAGGTCCATGGCCAGGTGCAGGCGCACCGATCCGGTACGAACGGCGGCGTCGGCGCTGGGCGCCGCCGCCGTTCGGCTCCGGTCGGGCGGTAGGGCGGCGCGCCGGGACTGGGCCGTGCGTGCGGCCTGGGCGGCGATGCGGGCGACGACCTTGTCCGGGATGATGGTGGCTCCCCGCTCTGCCGGGGGCGGCAGGCCGGCGGAGCGTGGGAGTGGGCCAGGCGTGTGGCCGCGGGATTGGGCGCTCACCGCTGCCGCCGTGTGCGCAGGTCGAGGTCGCCCTGCACTGCGAGGCCGCCGATCAGTCCTGCCGCGCCCAGCACCAGAACCAGCAGGAATGCCCAGAAGCCTCCGAAGTAGCCGGCGAAGCCGAGGGCCATGCCTGCCACGAGGCCTGTCGTTGCTGCGTTCATCGTGCACTCACCCGTCTCGCAAGCGTGATCGTCCGTAGGGTCACCCACCCATGCGGGGCATGGCCATGGGTCACTGTTGGTCGGTCACCTCACGCGGCCCTCGTCGGAGTCGGCCTCGTCGTCCTCGTCGTCGGGGAGGTGAACGTCGTCGACGACGATGTTCACCTCGACGACCTCCAGTCCCGTCATCCGTTCCACGGCGCTGATCACGTTGGTGCGTACCTCGCCGGCGACGTCGACGATGGAGACGTCGTACTCGACGACGACGTCCAGATCGACAGCAGTCTGGCGCTCACCGACCTCGACCTTCACCCCGCGCGTGGCTGCGCCTGCGCCTCCTCCGCCGGGGACGCGATCCCGCACGGCACCGAAGGCGCGGGCCATCCCCGCTCCCAGGCTGTGGATGCCCGGTACCTCGCGCGCGGCCATGCCCGCGATCTTGGCGACCACACCGTCCGCGATGGTGGTCTTCCCTCGTGTCTCGGCCGGAGCACCGGCCCCGGTACGGCCCTTGAGCGGGCTGACGCTCGTGTCGGGTCGGTTGTCTCCGCCGACGCTGGTGATGTTGTCTGCCATGGTGGTCGCCTCGATCAGTGTGGGACGCCTGTGCGGTGCCCGTCGAAGGGTGAAATCTGGGCAGGGCTCGCACCTGGGGGCACGAAGATGTCCCTATCGCCGCACTTCGGAAGTCGTGTACAAACGCAGTCGCGGCCGCCCTGTTGCCGGGCTTTCCACGCCGGCGCGCTCATGCTCGTGGGGGTGCGTCATCGCGTCGTCTTCGGAGTTGCCGGAGCGGGCAGGGTTGGCGTGGGGACTTTCGTGGCTGCCGCGGGCTATGCCGGATGCAGTGGTGTTGTCGTAGCCGGGCTGCGGGGCGTTGACGTCGGGAGTCTCTTGGCCGCCGCGGGCGATGCCCGATGCTGTGGTGTTGTCGTAGGGCAGCGAGGCGCCGTCGCCGGTATCGGCGACGGTCCGTGAACGACGGTGGGACTGTCCAACCCGCTCCGGCCGGTCGACGACCTGCTGCCAGCCCGGGTCTTCGTCCCACGCGATGTCGTAGTGCTCGTAAAGCCGGTGCTCCTCGTCCACCGTGAGGAAGCCCCCGGCATCGACGTCGACATGAGGGGCATCCTTGACAGTGCTCTTGGAGTAGGGAACCTCGAGATGGTCCTCCACCAGCGTGGCCTCGCGCAGGGGCACGAAGGACTCACCGGTGCCGAAGAGCCCGGTCCTGACGCTCACCCACTCGGGCTCGCCGGTGGCATCGTCGAGGAAGAGATGTCTGGTGTCGCCGATCTTGCTTCCGTCGACGTCGTACACCGGGTGGTCCAGCACGTTGGCAATCTGCGCTTGGGTAATCATCCTGTCCTCCTGCCCCCATGACCTTCTTCCGCGTAACCCACCAGGCGACATGAAAACGTCTCGATATGGAATAAATAGCTCTTATTGGCTATACGGACGAGTGCCGCCGGCTACGCGGTACGACATCTGGGAAGTCGCGGTCATCTTCCGGTGGGACGGCATTCAAATAGCCCCACCCGGCCGACACGGCTACCGAAACCATGGGCCACCCTGAAGCAAGCTTCACGCGCTGTCGGCAGGCAGGCTGCTGCGGACCGGTGACCTGTCAGTGCGGCGGAGCTCCAGCCGACGTTCGGGCCCCTATCGTGACCGATCATGACTCCCCGCCTGCCAGGGCCCTGAAGACTCTGCCCCTCTCGGGCCGGGCAGCCTCCCCAGGCGAGCCAGCGATCAGCCCCCCTCACATCCCTGGACCGGGACAGGATCAAGCACAGAATCACGTTCCTGAGCCCAGCGGCCCCTCGCCTCTTCGAGAACCTCCAGCGGCTCGATGGTGCCGATGAGCACGAGCCACAGTGCCGACAGCGCCACCTGCCAGACGAGGGTCTCGGCCACTGCGGCAGGTCGTCCCACCCTGATGCCAGGGTCACGGCGCCGTCGGCCAGAAGGGATCTCGTTGTCGCACGCAAGGTGACCTCCGCGTGGTCGTGGTTCGCGTATTCCCCTTCGTCGTGACGCGAGCCCGGCGATCCAGTGCCCTGCGGGACGGCGGGAATGCACCGCGCCGGACGGACGCGGGACAGTCCGGCGATCACCTGCATCATCACGAACGAGGGGGGTACTTGCGCGTCGCACCACACCCGCGCGAGGAAACGAGGACGTCGTGAGCGAGCCCCGCCCGCAAGGCCCCGGGACCGGTGAGGGGCCGATGCCGAAGCCCATACCGAGGGACCTGCCCGATCAGCAGGCAGCCCCCGACGAGAACCCTTTGGACGCCGTCGGCGTACCCGGGAAGTCGACCGAGAGCCGCCGGACCGGGGCAGAGCGCGACGGCACGGAAGGAGAAGCCGAGGACGTGGAGAAGCCCAACACAGAGGTCCCCGACACGGACAGGGCGGGCACCGGCCCCAGGGGCGCCCCGCACTCCGGCAGCCCCCGCCCTGAGCAGCCGGTGCCAGACGAGCCGACGGACTGACACCCTCGCACTCCGCGAGCGCGTGGGCGGGTGACGGGGTTCGAAGCCAGTTTGATGGTGTTGGCGGCCCGGAACGCCCCTCCGATGCACCCCAGGCCTCACTCCTCCCCTGCCCGGACCGGGCTGTCTGCCGCGCGGGTGGCGTCCGAAGAACGTCTCGCGCGCCCCGCCGCCGACCGGCTGCGCTCGTCTCGGGCGTGACCGGCAGGTCAAGGCCTACCGCTCCCGACGCCACGCTCGCGGAGTTCACGGAGTGGTCGGTCAGCCGGATCACGGTACGGCGGGTCGGGAGAGGTTGCGGGAGGGCGCGTCGAGCGTTTCATGGGTGTTTTGCAACGTCGATAGCGGGTTACTCGTGCCTCGCTGTCGGAGCAGGGGTGGCAGCGGATCGGCCGTGTGGTCCCGAGCGGCAGCCCGCGGCGGTGATGTCCCGAGCTGTGAGCCACGAGGTCGGCGGCCCAGACCACAGTTCCGTACCCGCACGCACCATCGAAGGGATTCGAGAATGACCGACACCGCACCCCGGCCCACCACCACCGATGCCGGAATTCCGGTAGAGAGCGACGAGCATTCGCTGACTGTCGGCCCAGGCGGGCCCATTCTGCTGCAGGATGCATACCTCATCGAACAGATGGCCCAGTTCAATCGGGAGCGTATCCCCGAGCGTCAGCCGCACGCGAAGGGCAGCGGCGCGTTCGGTCATTTCGAGGTCACCGCGGATGTCAGTGCCTACACCAAGGCTGCGGTCTTCCAGCCCGGTACCACTACCGAGCTGGTCACTCGGTTCTCCACCGTCGCCGGTGAGCGGGGAAGCCCGGACACCTGGCGCGACCCGCGCGGCTTCGCTGTGAAGTTCTACACCAGTGAAGGCAACTACGACATGGTGGGCAACAACACCCCCGTGTTCTTCGTGAAGGACCCGCTGAAGTTCCAGCACTTCATCCGGTCCCAGAAGCGCCGCGCGGACAACAACCTGCGTGACCACGACATGCAGTGGGACTTCTGGACCCTCTCCCCCGAATCCGCCCACCAGGTCACCTGGCTCATGGGCGACCGAGGCATCCCGCGTACTTGGCGGCACATGAACGGCTACACCTCACATACCTACATGTGGATCAACGCGAGCGGTGAGCGGTTCTGGGTGAAGTATCACTTCAAGACCGACCAAGGCATCGAGTTCTTCACCCAGCACGAGGCCGATCAGATGGCCGCGGTCGACACGGACTATCACACGCGGGACCTCTTCGAGCACATTCGCGACGGTGAGTATCCGAGCTGGACACTGTACGTGCAGGTCATGCCGTATGAGGAGGCGGTCGACTACCGCTTTAACCCCTTCGATCTGACCAAGGTGTGGCCGCACGGCGACTACCCTCTGATCGAGGTCGGGCGGATGACCCTGAACCGCAACCCCACGGACAACCACGCGGAGATCGAGCAGGCCGCCTTCCAGCCGAACAACCTGGTCCCAGGCATCGGTCCCAGTCCCGACCGCATGCTGCTGGCGCGGCTGTTCTCCTACGCGGACGCGCACCGCTACCGTATCGGACCCAACTACCAGCAGTTGCCGGTCAACGCTCCTGTCAGTCCGGTCCACACGTACTCCAAGGACGGGGCGATGGCTTACCGCAAGGCCAGCGACCCCGTCTACGCACCGAACTCGAAGGGCGGCCCTGCGGCGGACACAGTCCGGTTCGGCAGTCCCCCGAGCTGGCACGCCGACGGTGAGATCACCCGCGCCGCCTACGTCTCTCATCGTGAGGACGACGACTGGGGCCAGGCCGGCGCCATGGTGCGTGAGGTCCTGGACGACGCGGCGAGGGACCGGCTCGTGGACAATGTCGTCGGCCATCTACTCAACGGTGTCACCGAGACCGTGCTGCAGCGAGCGTTTGAGTACTGGTCGAACATCGACAAGTCGATCGGTGAACGCATCGAGCAGGGGGCGCGCGCCAAGGCCGACGAGACGGACCCCAAGGCCTCGGAGCAGGGCAACCCGGCACGCCGGAGCATGCAGACCAAGGCCTGATACGAGCAGGGGTCCGGTCTCTGCGCGGGCGCGCGGTCGCCGGCGTTCCCATCCCTTCGTCGTTGTCCCGCGGGGGCGGCATCCAAGGGTTCGTTCCGCCGCCGGACGGGGACCGCGCCTCCGCAGTTCGCTCACTGCGCCAGATTGGTATGCCCTGCGTGCGAGAGACGGAACGTTTGAGTAGCGGCAGATAGCGGTAGTTCGTTAAATCCGGTGGTGGTGTGGGTTGATGGCAGGTCGGGTTGGTCGTAGGCCGGTGGTAGGAGCCAACTGGCCTGCTGGGGGCTGAAGATGACTGCTCGCCGTCCGTGTCCGCCTGCGCCGGGACCGTTGGAGGACTACGCGGTCCGGTTCGATGACCTGTTCTTCAGCCTGGCCCAGCGGCGGGGGTTTTGTGAGTACCTGACCGGGCTTCTGGCGCCGCGGGAGCGGAACAAGACGATCACCTGCCTGGCAGGCGCGGAGCCGGTGGCAGATGCGGGGATGCCGGGGGTACAGCAGCTGCAGTTCTTCCTGTCCGAGTCGCCCCGAGAGGTGGAACAGGTCAACGACCGGCGGCTTCAACTCCTGCACGAGGAAACCGCGACGGCTCCGCACGACGGGCGGGGTCATCGTGATCGACGATTCCGGGGACCGCAAGGACGGCACGGCGACCGCGCATGTGGGCCGGCAGTGGCTGGGCCGGTTGGGCAAGACGGACAATGGCATCGTCACGGTGACCACGGTGTGGACCGACGGCCGCGTGTACTACCCGCTGCACGCAACTCCCTACACCCCCGCCCACCACTTCGCCCGCGGCCGGTCCGATCCGGCCTTCCGTACGAAACCGCAGCTGGCCGCTGCCCTCGCGGCCCGGAGCAAGGAGGCGGGCTTCGACTGCCGGGCGGTGGTCGCCGACTGCGCCTACCTTCTTGCACGGCTCGACGGCGACAGCCGCGCCCGGATCCTGAGTACCGAGTGCTTCACCCACCTCTACGTCGCACCACAAACGCACAGTGTGCAGAACCTGTCGCCCTGACCGTACTTCGCGCCGGTGCATCAGCACGCTGGCTTCGTTCACTTCCAGCAGCATTGTCTGTGAGTTCGGGAGACATCCGGCGTGTGGACGCGTCTGAAATATTCACGTGAATTGACGTCGCTGCAGGGGCGGGCCTTCGATGCGCTCCCGGCCGAGGACACCGATCGGTGTGAGCATGCTGCGTCTACTACAGTGCAGCGTGGGCCGTGACTGGCGCTGAGGTGGAGCACCACCGGGGAGCGGTCTGACGAGATGTCGTTGCCGTGCGCCTGGGCGAGTGGTCAGCAACGCCTGGAGGGCAACGATGTCCGCGACTCAGACAGCCCAGCTCATGGATGGCACCAGCCTCGCCAAACGCATCGTCGAAGAGGCTGCTGCCAAGGCAGCGGAGATCTCACGACACACCGGGACCAGTCCCTGCCTGGCGACGGTGCTGGTGGGAGAGGATCCCGCGTCGGCCACGTACGTCCGTATGAAACGAGCGCGGTGCGCGAAGGCAGGCATCAAGTCCCGGCATATCGGTCTGCCCGCCGCCACCACGACTGCCGAACTGATCGACACCCTCGCGGACCTGTCCAGCGATCCGGAAGTGCACGGGATCCTGCTCCAGCATCCCTGCGGCCCGCACATCGACGAGCGCGCGGCGTTCGAGGCCATCGCTCCGGAGAAGGACGTCGACGGGGTCACGATGCATTCCTTCGGCGCGATGAGCTTCGCGCTGCCGGGCTTCGTGTCCTGCACTCCGGGCGGGATCATGCGGTTGCTGGAAGCGTACGACGTCGAACTCGCCGGCAAGCACGCCGTCGTGGTGGGTCGCAGCGCGATTCTCGGCAAACCGGCCGGGATGCTCCTGCTCGCCAAGGACGCGACGGTGACGTACTGCCACTCCCGCACGACTGACCTGTCGGCGATCGTCCGGGAAGCGGACGTCGTGGTGGCAGCCGTGGGACGGCCTCGGCTGATCCGCGGTGAGGACATCAAGCCTGGCGCAGTCGTGATCGACGCCGGCTACAACCCTGGCAACGTCGGCGATGTGGACTACGACACCGCCCTCACCCGAGCTCGTCTGATCACTCCGGTTCCCGGTGGAGTTGGGCCGATGACCATTGCTGTCCTGCTCGCGCAGACCGTGGAAGCCGCCGCGAACCAGCTCGGCATGCAGCATCACTGACGCCTCGCCAGCCCGTTGATGCAGTGTCAGCAAGGTTGTCACTCAGAGCGAGAGCCCGCGTGTCGGCCTGGCGGACGGTTCTGCTGGTGGCGGCTCGCCGCCCGTGAAGGCGGTGAGCCGTCGAGGAGGCGTGGTCTGCGGAGGTGTCAGCCAGCCTTGGCGGGTTCTGCGGCCCTGGCTCGGGTGGTGGCGAGGCGGTAGGAGTCGGTTCCGGTCTCGATGATGGTGCCGTTGAAAGTGAGCCGGTCGACGATGGCCGCGCAGAGACGCGGGTCGGTGAACGTCTTCGTCCAGCCGCCGAACGACTCGTTGGAGGCGATGGCCACGCTGTTCTTTTCCTCTCGCTCGGTCAGGACCTGGAAGAGAAGTTCGGCGCCGTGCCGGTCGAGTTCCCACCTCGCCGCCATCCTCATCTGGGCAAGGCGATAGCCCGCTCAGCGATCGACCACCCAGCGCGCGTCCGTCGGCCAGGATCCCGTGCCCACGATGTGCCTCACGAGCCTGAACGCCTCACCGATGGGGACGGTGTCTTCATCCGGGTACTCGTCGTCCTGCCCGTCGGAGAGGACGAACCCGTCGCTCACCCCCTGAGCCCCGGGGTCTACGGCATGCTCGCCGGGATCGCTCTCTTCTTCGAGCAGCATCACCATCACGCGCTCGGTGTTCGTCACGAAGGCCAGAGATCGTCCGGACGAACTCGTCAGCCATGTCTCAAACTGCCCGCTGTCGATCCTCAGCCGAAGAGCCTCCAGCACCACCTCGGACGACACAGGGACAGGGCTGTCGTCATTGATCACCCAGGACTCGATCACGAGCACGACGATCTCACGGACGGTTCAAGGAGACAGTCCCTGACGGAAGAGGAACGGGTCCGGCGTGAGCGGGTCCGGTTGACGGCCGCTGATCTGATCGAGGCCGGGGCGAGCGACCGGAAGGTGGCCCGGCGGTTCAGAGTGACGCGGATGTCGGCGAACCGCTGGCGTCGGGCGTTGGCTTCGAGCGGTCGGCAGGCCCTGGTCTCCAAGGGGCCCGGTGGCGCCCGCTGCAAGCTCGATGCGAGTCAACTGCGTTTACTGGAGCCGGTGTTGGATTCCGGGCCGGCGGCTGCCGACTGGTCTGACCAGTGCTGGACTCTGGCGAGGATCGCCGAGGTCGTGCGCCGCCGGTTCGGCGTGGAGTACACCCTGGCCGGGATGGACCTGCTGCTGCACCGGATCGGCTGGAGCGTGCAGGTCCATCCCGCAAGGCCGGCGAGCGCGACGAGGAGAAGATCGCCGTCTGGAAGGACGAGCAGTGGCCCGTCATAAAAAAGACGGCGGCGGACCTGGGCGCCTGGCTCTGCTTCGAGGACGAAGCCGGCCAGGGGCTGAGGCCGCCCAAAGGACGAACCTGGGGCCGCCGAGGCCACACCCCTGTTGTGCGGGTCACCGCCGCGAGCGCCAAAGGCGTCTCCATGGCGGCGCCGATCTGCACCAGGCCCGGCCACCGGTCCCGGCTGATCTGCCGCATCCGCCTCGACCGCGGCTCCGCCAAAGGCCGGCGCAAGGGCTTCACCGAGACCGACCACGCCCGCCTGCTCGATGCCGCACACCAGCAACTCGGCGGCCCGATCGTCCTGGTCTGGGACAATCCGAGCACGCACGTCAGCCGTACCATGCGGGAGCTGGCCGACGCCCGATTATGGCTGACCGTCTACCAACTTCCGCTCTACGCTCCCGAGTTCAATCCGGTCGAGGGCGTCTGATCGCATTTGAAACGGTCCCTGGCCAACCTCACCAAACACAGCCTCGACCAGCTCACCGCACTGGTGAAGACCCGGCTCAAACGGATGCAGTACCGGCCCAGCCTCATCGCCAAGACCGGCCTCGACTTCAAACCGCCGTAACCTCAGCCATTGAAAATCTCTAACTGAAATCAGATGAAGACCCACAGAACACCCATTCGGGCAGGGTGAGGGGAAAGGCTCACCGGGGCGTTGCCTTCCGTTTTCTGGGCGGGGGTGCGAGTGAAGCCAGCACGGTGGGCTGCACCGCGCCGGCGGCGGCCGAGCCGAGCAGAAGTTCGGTCAGGTCATGGGGCTGCGCCTGAGCATCAGTTGGGGCTGCTGCTGTGATTCGGTCCAGCCGGAAGCCTCGGCCGGCCTGTCGCGTGTGGCACCAGGCGATGAGGTACCACCGGCCGTCGGCGGTGAGCAGTCCGGCCGGTTCCACTACACGGTCGCTTTCGCGCCCTGTCGCGTCGATGTAGGACAGCCGCAAGACCATGTTTGTGGTGAGGGCCTGCTCCACTGCGGCGCGGACCGTGGAGTCGCTCGGCGAGGGTAGCGTAACGATCCGTGCGGCGAGTTCCTGTGCCGCCACCGCGGCGGAACCGGTTATCGAAGCCGCTATCTTCTGGGCTGCCGTGCGGGCCGCACCGGCATAGGGGACGGAAGCACCAGCCGCGGCGAGCGCGACGACCAGCGCCGAGGCTTCATCGGCGGTGAACCGAATCGGGGGCAGGGTCATCTCCGGGTCGATCGACCAACCCCCGCCTCGCCCGACTGTGGTGCGCACCGGCACACCGGCCTCCAACAGCGCCTGGAGGTCACGCTGCACCGTGCGGGTATTCACCTCGAATCGCGCGGCGAGCACCGCGACCGTCAGCGGTCGCGGCGCCGCCGCACGCAACTCTTCCACCAGCGCATAGAGCCGAGCAGTGCGATTCACGCTGCCGACGCTACCTTCCTGCGGTAGTCAGGAAGTCCCGCGCGCGCCGCAGTTCCCGTTCGGTGATGGTCAGCGGGAACAGGGTAAAACCGTGCATCGCGCCGGCGACGACGCCAAGTTGCACAGGCGCACCTGCGGCCTGCCACCGCTGGGCCAGGAACAGCGAGTCGTCCAGCAGCGGGTCCTCGGTGCCGACGACGATCCGGGCGGGCGGCAGGCCGGCCAGGTCGGCGTACAGCGGTGAGACCTCGGCATCGCGGCGCCGTTCCGCCCCCATCGCCGGCGTGAACAGCTCATAGGTCCGCCGAAGCGTATCGGTATTGCTCAGCAGCCGCTTTGATCCAAACGATCGCTGGCTCGGTGTCATCGACAGATCGTAGGGGCCAAAAAGCAGATGGGCTGCTCGGAACGCGCCGGTGATGCCGTGCCGGTCGCGAAGGCGCAGCAGGGTCACGACACTCAGGTGGGCACCGGCCGACTCACCACCGATCAGCAGCCGCTCGGTGCCGAACTCTGCTGCGGCCTGGTCCACCAGCCACCGGGCGGCCGCTTCACAGTCGTCAGGCCCGGCGGGGAACGGGTGTTCCGGCGCGAGGCGGTACTCCACGCTGACCACAGCCAGCCGCGCCTGCTCAGCGAGCCACCACAGCCTCTCATCCTGCCCGTCCGCGGAGCCGAACGCCCAGCCGCCTCCGTGTATGTGCAGGTACACACCGTCGACGTGGTCGGGCACAAACGCGCGGACTTTCACCCCGCCCGCAATGACACGGTCTTGGCCCTGCGGCAGTCTCACTGGCGGCATGTCGCCACCGAGCCGGTTACGCCGCAGGGTGGCCAGCAGGGTTGCATCCGGCATCCCTTCGCGAGCCGGGCGGCTCGCAGCAGCGGCGGCAAAACGCTCGTTGAACTTCAGGGTCTCGGCGAGGCAGTCCTCGTCTGTGCTCGTCATGCTGTCGACAGTCGCAGCCGTCCACGACAACGTCCTGTCACCTTTTCCTGGTGATCTGCATCACAGACCTATCGCACCACTTAGCCCCCTGACTGCACGAGCACACATCACACCCGGCCAACCGCGGCATCAGGCGACCACAGAACGGAAATCAAACCTCATAACGCCCTCTTGCAGCCCCGTCACCAGGACGAACTGCACGGTCGCCTTCGGGTCGTCTGTCAGAGCGCGATCTTTCGCGACTACTGGGACGCGACACGCCACCATCGCGCGAGCCTCGAAGCGGCATCGCAGGAGGCACGGGTGGGTCGAATGGTGGACACGATCATCCATGACCTGGACGAATCAGACATGGAAGACTGGTGGGTCGTCGGGGAGTCCCCCCGGAGCCGGACTGATTCCCGAGGACCGAACAAAGTCCGCAACCGCACTCCGGCGACGACGGTGCACCCTTGCTCGGCGAGCAGCGGTCGCAACTCGCCGATGACCCGGGTAACGGTGGAGCGATCCACGCCGAACCAGCAGGCCGGCACATCGTGCGTGGTCTTGCGGCGGAGGTGCACGGGCGCGGCCAGGAGCCGGTCGACGAAGACTAGCTGGTGCTTGACACCGGCGCCCACGGCCCGTTTCCGCAGCCTGGATGCAAGCCTGCCTGATGCCGCGCACGCAACAACAGCCCTACCTCAGCAACGAGTTCGGCGATCACATCGGTCGACAGGCCCGTGATCTCCGGTCGCCGATGATCGCTGCCCGAGACGCGTTCCCCACCACGATCAACGATCGAGAGCTCGACGTCTCACCGCCAACCGTGCACGAGCTCGGAAGACTTGTCCCGCAAACTGCTCACTCAGGACCGATGACATGATCGAAGCATGATCAGCAAATCTGACCAGTCCGGTGCGATGAGGTATGTCCTGTTCGACGTTGATGGCACATTGATCGACGCCGTGGACAATCAGCGCCTGGTTTGGGGAACGTGGGCAGAGCGATACGGACTGGACCCCGATGAGGTCTACCGAGTGGCACTGCGGACGAGGCCGATGGAGACCTTCGCGCAGGTTGCTCCGGACCAGGACCCCGAGGAGTGTCTTGCCGCACTGCACGCGCTGGAGGACGAGGACGTCCGTTCCGGTGCCTACACGGCCTTCGATGGCGCCGCGGAGCTGCTGAGTGCTCTGCGGCCCGGGTCCTGGGCGTTGGTGACTTCGAACTATGAGCACCGGGTGCGTGGACGTTTCGCACGGACGGGCTTGCCACTTCCGAAGGTTCTCGTGGATGCGGCCGCCGTGGCGGAAGGCAAGCCGTCACCTGTGCCGTATCTGCAGGCAGCCGCGCGACTTGGTGCCGAACCGGAGGACTGTCTGGTCATCGAGGACGCTCCTTCCGGGGTGGAGTCCGGGCTGCGTGCCGGGATGACGGTGTGGGGTGTCAACGCCCCTGCGGCGGTGGACGGCGTGCATCGTCACTTCGGCAGCCTGCGCGAAGCGGTTTGCGACATCCTTGCCCTCGTGTCCGGACCCCGCCCTCACCGGCCGGAGGGACCAGCCGCGATGGAATGATCCTGACATGGATGGTGTGATCACGGCGTCGGAGCCGTCTTGGACAGTCCCGTTCTCCGGGCCGAGCCCGCGCCAGTTCATGAAACCGGTGACAGCGCCGCGCCGGGAGGGGATCGACGCCACCCACCGGGACAGACCGTGGATCCTGCCGCTGGCAGACAGAACGCTATTGGTCACGGCGTACTGGCGCACACACTTGACGATGCGCCGGCTCGCCCCACTGTTCGACATCTCCAAGCCCGCGGCCGACCGCGTCATCGACCACCTCGATCCGCCACTGCCACTACGAAAACGCAGTTCAGGACACGAACCACTGCCGAAGTATCAGGAACCCTCACTGCCGCCCCCACCTGCTGGACGAAGCTCGCTCAAATCATTATTCGGGACACGGTCCTGTTGACTCATCTCGGTGACGAGGGTGGAGGAGATGTGGGCCAGGGCGGGGTCTGCAGCGATGAAGAACGTTTCGACTCCGGCCAGTTCGTGATTCATGCGGGCCATCGGCATTTCGTAGTCCAGGTCGGAAACGCCGCGGACTCCGCGGATGACGACGTCGATTCCGGCTCGGCGGCAGTAGTCGACCAGCAGGCCGCCGGTGTGGGAGTCGACCGTGACGTTGCTCAAGTCGGTTGCTGCCGCGCGGAGCCGGTTCAGCCGTTCCTCGATGGGGAAGCGGCCGGTCTTGTTCGCGTTGAACATCACGCACACGACGACCTCGTCGAACAGGAGGGCAGCGCGCCGGAGTATGTCCTGGTGCCCTTGAGTGACCGGGTCGAAGGATCCTGGGAAGAGGGCTCGCATGATCGGCAAGAGTAACAAGCGACCGCCCCCGGTAGTGAAGTGCCAGGGCAGCCAAACCTCCAAGATCAAGTGCGGCAGGGAGAACGTCTCTACCTTGCTTTCGGGTAAGGTGCCTGCTCCTTCAGGGCCGGGGTGAATGCCCCCTCCCGCGGAGCGGGTCAGGGGAAGTCGAATCGCCGCCAGGGTGGTTCGGCGTCTCGGGCGAGACGGTGGTGAGGCCGGCTTCGAGCGGGTGCGGCAGCTCGGAGTCGCTCGGCGGTGGCCAGCGGTCGGTGGTCGGGTGGGTCGGTGGCCGGGAACGGTCGCTCGCACGGGTGATGTTGGCGGTTCCGCCGGTCCGCGGGAAGCACGGCCGACCGCGACGCCGCCCGGACGCGGTGCTCGCCGACCGCTGCTACGACCACGACAAGTACCGCCGTCTCGCCTGGGACCTGGGTGTCAAGCCGGTCATCGCCCGACGCGGCACCGAGCACGGCTCCGGACTCGGGGCCGAACGGTGGGTGGTGGAGCGAGCCTTTGCCCACCTGCACTGGTCCCGCCGCCTGCGGATCCGCTGGGAGATCCGCGACGACATCCACGAAGCCTTCCTCGTCCTGGCCTGCGCGCTCATCTGCTGGCGCCGGTTCTCAACGGCTCAGCGCCGCCATTCGTAAGCGCCGGGAGAGGTCTCGCGGCCGGGGCGTCCTGCCCCACGCCGGTGAAAGTTGGTGGGGGGTGCCCCTTCTTCGGGGACGGCTCAGTGACTCGTGGGGCGCGGGCGTCCGAGCGCGAACCGGCTCGGTCCGGGCTCTCCGCGTACCAGCGCGGCCGCCAGCTCGCCGATGACCGACGCGAACTTGAAGCCGTGCCCGGAGAACCCTCCCAGCACGGTGACCGGGCCCTGCCGGTCGATGACGAAGTCGTGGTCGGGGGTGGTGGTGTACAGGCAGGTCACGGCCTCGGGCGCGGTGTGGTCCACGCCGGGGAGCCAGCGCTCTGCGTACGCCGCCAGCTCTCGCAGGATCGCGGCGTCCGGGGTGCGGTCGCGCCGGTCGGGGTCGACGACCGGGCCGACGCCGTGGAAGCCCGCCTTGACGCCGTCGGTGCTGCCGAGTCCGTACACCCCGTCCGCGGTGAGGCCGTCCACGGGCAGCGCGGCACCCGGGTGGTGAATGTAGCTGGGCCAGGTGAGCGCGTCCGCCGCGGGGAAGTGCGCGGGCTGCTCCTGGGTGACACGCAGCACTGGTACGCCGCCGACGAGCGGAGTGGTACCGCCGCACAGCATTTCGGGTGCCCAGCCGCCGACCGCGACCACGACCGCGTCGGCGCGCAGTTCCTCCTCTGTGTCCGTGACCACCCGGACCTCGGTGTCGCCGTGCATCGACAGCCCGGTCACCCGGACGCCGTGCCGGACCTCCGCGCCGTGCGCCCGCGCCGCCTGCTGGAAGGCGGTGACCGCCTCGTCGGCGTGCAGGCGTCCGGCCTCCGGGTGGAAGACCGCACCGGTGTCGGCGCGCAGCCCCGGCCAGCGCTCGGTGACCTCCTCCGGGGCCAGCCGCTCGGCAGGGTGTCCGGCGACGGTCAGCGTCTCGTACAGTGCCTCGGTCGTGGCGGCCGGGCCGTGGTCGACGGCTCCGGTGAGGGTGAGCACCTGCCGTCCCGTCTCCTCCTCCAGCCGCCGCCACAGCGGCAGCGACCGCACGGCGAGACCGACGTAGAACGGGTCCGTGTAGGCCAGCCGGAAGATCCGCGAGGTGCCGTGCGAGCTGCCCCGGTCGTGGCCGGGCGGGAAGCGCTCCAGCAGGGTGACGCGGTCACCCCGGGCAGCAAGCCGCCACGCGGCGGACGAGCCCATGACCCCGCCACCGATGACGACGACTCGACGAGAAGACACGATGTTCGATCCTTTGGTGAACGATCCGGACCGACCGGGCAACCGGACGCCCCGAGGTTTTCCGGTGTGACCTGCAACTTTCTATCAGCCGTCAGCCCGGAGCGAACCGGCGGATCGCCGCCACCCGCCCCCTGTCCCCGTCGACACGCTCGACCGTGCTCCAACTCACCTTTCCCAGGCTGATTTGCGAGCGAACCACGGCCATTCGGACCGCAAGGCCAATACGTTGTAGCGAAGGGCTGGTTGAGGGCGTCGGTGACGAGTCCGGTTTCGCCGAAGCCGGCGCCCCCGGCGTGCTGTTCGCTGCTGATGTCGACCCAGCCGAAGCACTTGCCTGCTCAGCTACCGTGCGCCGTGCCTCAGCTGAGGCCGAGCGTGCTGAGCGCCGTGGTCCAGTCGGTGACGATCGCGCGTTGAGCGGCAGCGAGAGTGATCTTGTTGGCGCAGACCGCGGTGTGCAGTTTCGTCTCCACCGGGTCTTTGCGGTTGTTGACGCCGCTGCCTGCTTTGTGGCCGGGGTCCGGCGGCTCGCCCCAGAGGTTCCGCGGATCGTTGGGGTCGCCGCCGAGTTGCAGGCTGATGAGGTGGTCGTATTCGGCATCGCGCAGGGAGCCCCGATAGCCGTACGAGGCCGCGTTCAGTGCCTTCTCCTTGCCCGTGACGGATGTGGACGGCCGGATGCCGGAGGTGCAGCCGCCCTTGCGGCAGATCGTGGACTTCAGGTTCGCCTGCGTGACCGCCGGAGAGATCGCACCCGGCGTGCACGCCAAGTCCTCCAGCGGCTCCCCCTTCTCGTACCGGACATGGCAGCTCCCGGCTGGAGGCTGCTTCTGGACGGTGTAGGCGGTCTGCGGGCCGGCCCCGACCGCGATCGCCCGATCCGAACCGCCGCCTGCGCCCGTACCCGAAGACTTCGCGGGCGAAGTCCCGGTCGGCGACGCGGTCGATCCGCCCGTTGCGACCGGCGTGCAGCCCGCCAGGAAGATCGCAGCGAACAGCGCGGATGACGCAGCAAGATGGCTGGAGCGCATGACGACCCCTCACAAGCAGGAAAGAGCTGGGCACATGCTGCCCGGCCAGCGCATCAGCACACCGGCCGGGGGCCCGCGCAATGCAGCACGGTGCGATGCAGGGCCTGGGGCTGTCTCCGCTCGTGCGATGAGCAGCCCCTGAAGCCATCCACTTCGGCGCCCCGCGTGACACGGCGGGTTCAGGCGGGTCAGGAGACGCACAGCAGCATGGTTGCGGGGCGGATTGCGGAGGGTCCGAATATGGCTCGGATGCGGTCGCTGGCTTCTTCGGCGACGAGGCGGGCTTCGCGTGTTGGGTCGAGGCTGATCTGCTCGGCGACCTGGTCGGCGGCGATCAGGTCTTCGGCTTTCAGGGTGAGGGCGGTGATCCTGCCGCATTGGAGTCCTGCCGCGTCGATGAGCCGGTACGCCTTCGTGCGCGGAGGCCTCCGCGAGCCGGCGGGTCTTCTCTCAGGTGGTGCCTCCGGCGAAGCACAAGGTCAGGGTCAGACCGTGGGCCGCCTGGCTGCGGCGGCGCAGTTGAAGGGCGAGGGTGACGACCGTGTCCGGGAGGGCCGCGCGGACAGCCGCACCCGTCCAGGGGGTGCCGGGGAAAGGCGCGGTGAACACTCGCGGTGGCGGGCAGGGTGCACGGGACAACAGGGCGGGCGTCGATGCCGCGGGCCCGGTCGGTGGACTGCCGCCCGCCACCGCCGCCTATCAGGCGTTGGACGGTGGCGGGCGGGAGCGCGGCGAGCAGGCCGATGCAGCGGACGCCGTAATCGTGCAGGATCTTGGTTTGGCGGGGCCCGATGCCGTACAGGGCCTCGACGGGGAGGGGGCCCAGCCAGTCCGTGACCTGGTCGGGGGCGATGGCGCGGACGCCACCCGGGCCGGTGATCTGGCCGGAAGCGGTGGCCGCGACGGTGATGGAGGGGCCGATCCCGACGCGCACGTCGACGCCCAGCCGGGAAATAGCCCGTACCCGCAGCATCTCCCCCAGCCGAGTGGCGTCCACGCCGTGGTAGCGCAGCGCACCCTTGAGCTCATCCAGGGCCGCTGTCGGGGGCAGCGCCTGGACGACTGGCGACACTGCACCGATGTGACCAGCCGCAGTCCAGGCCATGCCGTAGCGGACCTGCGCCGGCCTTCTGGGTGGCGGCCGGCGCAGGCCGCGTTCATCGGAAGGTCTGGCGAATCTCACCCAGGCCGTCAATCCGACTGACCAGGACGTCGTCGGGGCCGAGGAACCGCTGCGGAACGCGACGGTTGCCCACCCCGGCCGGGGTCCCGGTGAAGATCAGGTCGCCGGGGTAGAGCGGGCACACCCCACTGATGAACTCCACCAACTGCGGAACGGAGAAGATCATCTCGCTGGTGCGTGCCGCCTGGACGCTTTCGCCGTTCAGCAGGCACTCGATCGCGATGTCGTCCCGGTCCGGCAGCTCGTCGAGGGTCACCAGCGCCGGACCGGTCGGGCCGAAGCCCGGATACGACTTGCCCAACGAGAATTGCGGTGGTTTGCCGGTGAGTTGGAGGACGCGTTCGGAGAGGTCCTGCCCCACGGTGAGCCCGGCCACCGCCTCCCAGCCTTGGCTGGCGGGCACCCGATGGCAGGGTGCACCGATGACGGCGACCATTTCCAGCTCCCAGTCGACATTGCCCTTGGGTAGTTCGACCTCCGCGGCCGGGCCGACGATGCAGCTCGGGAACTTGGTGAAGAGCAACGGGACCTCGGGCGGTACATGGCCGGCTTCGGTGGCGTGCGGACGGTAGTTCAGCGCCACCGCGAAGACCTGGCGTGGCCGCGGGACCGGCGCGTCCAGATCGGCGGTCCGGTATGGGCTCGCCGCAGGCAGTTCGGCGCTCGCGGCCCAGGTCTGGAATGCGGTCCAGTTGTTCAGAACGTCCATGGGGTCCGGGCCGAAGCATCCCGAAGAGGCGTCGGCGATGTCGACCGCACCGTCGTCGGTGAGCAGGACGGCTCGGTCGGAGAGCGTGGCCAGTCGCATCTGCTCTGCCTCAGTTCGCCGGGCCGTAGAGATCGCTGGAGAACGGCTCGGTGTCGTGCGCGTCCTTCCAGCCGACCACGTGGTTCCGCAGCGTGCCGACGCCCTCGATCTCCGCCTCGATACGGTCGCCCGGCTGGAGGTAGAAGTCGAACGGATTCGGCTGCACAGCGGCGACGCCCGAGATGGTGCCGGTGGTGATGATGTCGCCGGCCGTGTAGCCCTGGGCTGAGTGGTAGGCGACCAGGTGCGGGATCGAGATGATCATCTTCTCGGTGTTGCCCGTCTGACGTCGCTCGCCGTTGACCCGGAGCTCCATCGCGAGCGCGTGCGGGTGGGGAACCTCGTCCTTCGTGACGATCCAGGGACCGATGGGGCAGAAGGTGTCGATCCCCTTCGAGAAGGAGAAGACGCCTGACTGCATCTCGCGGCGCTGGATGTCACGCGCGGTGATGTCGTTGAAGACGGTGTAGCCGGCGATGTAGTCCTCGGCTTCCTCTGGGCCGAAGAACTTGCCGCTCTTGCCGATCACGATGGCCAGCTCGAGTTCGTAGTCGAGCTCCTTGGTGAGCCCCTCGGGGTACACGATCGGCTGGTCGGGACCGATGATCGCGTCGACGTTCTGGAAGAAGACGATCCCCTTGTGCACCGGGTGCGACCAGTCGACGGCGGTCAGCTCGTCGTGGTGGTCGGTGAAGTTGCCGGCGGTGTGGAAGAACTTCTTCGGTACGATCGGCGCCTGCAGGGTGACCTCCCCGAGGGGGAATCGCCGCCCGGTCTCCTCGACCTTCCCTTCCTGTTCGAAGTAGTCGCGCATCGACGGGACGTCGAGCTCGACGACGGTCTCGCCGTCGATGTAGCCGACCCGGCCGTCGTTGAAGGTCACGAGTTTCATACGGAGTCTCCTGGCAGTCCGACGCGGAAGACGCGCAACTGCAGCGCGAGCGTCACGTAGTAGCCCACCAGGGTGGTGAGCTCCACCACCGCCTCGATGCCGTTCAATGAAACGGCCCGGTCGAAGATGGCGTCGTCGGCGTCACCACTCGCGACCAGGACCCGCACCAGTTCCAGGGCGGCGGCTTCGGCTGGGTCCGAGAGCTCAGGTGCCGTGCCGGCGTTCACCGCGGCGATCTCCGCGTCGGTCAGACCCGCTGCCCGGCCGATCGGCTCGTGGGCGTAGCGCTCGAAGGCGGAGTCCCACTGGGCCGCGACAGCCAGGACGGCGAGTTCGCGGATTCGATCGCTGAGCGAGGTCCGGTAACGGATCGCCGAGCCCAGTTCCTGGAGGGCTGCCCCGACCCTGGGTGCGAACAGCATCGCGTTGAAGGGGCCGTTGAGTCTCCCCTGTGCGTCGGTGAGAGCGAAGAGCTGGGGGCCGTCGGTGCGTGGCCCTGCGGTGATCGCGTAGTAGAGGGGGCGTTGGTCGAGGTCGAGTTCGCCTGGGGTGAGGCGGGGCAATCGAGTCATGGCGCTGAGTGTCGTGCGCGCGCCGGAGCACATGCAGTGCTGTGCCAAGCAATGGCATCGCGCTTCCGCGCGTTCCAATGATTGAAACGAATGTAGTGCGGATCACACGCCATCGCTTTTCATCCCTCGCATGGATGACTGGCTCGGACTCGAACATCGCGCGGCCCTGGTGGCCGGTGCCGGCGGCATCGGTGCGGCTGCGGCCCTCGGCCTCGCCCGACACGGTGCCCGCGTGACCGTCACGGACGTCGACGAGGAACGGCTCGCCGCCCTCGCCGAGCAGGCGGTGGAGGCAGGACTCTCGATCGCGACCCGCGCGGCCGACCTCACCGACCCGCAGAGCGCTCGCTCTGCGGTCGTCGAGAGCGCCAAAACGTTGGGCGGCCTCGACGTCTTCGTGCATGCGGTCGGCATCAACGACCGGCGCCCGGTGCTCGAGACGCCCGACGACGTCTGGGAGCGGATCATCGAGGTCAACCTCAAGAGCGCCGTGTGGAGCGCTCAGGCGGCCGGCGCCCTGATGGTGTCCGGCGGCTACGGCCGGATCGTTTTGCTGTCCTCGGTCTCCGGACTCTTGGCGCACGCCAACCACGCTCCGTATGCCGCCACCAAGGGTGGTGTCAACCAGCTCTGCCGCGTCATGGCTCGCGAATGGGCGCCGCACGGCGTCACGGTCAATGCCATCGCGCCCGGTTACACCGAGACCGACCTGACGCGCGCCTACCTCGACAAGCCCGGCATGCGCGAAGGCATGGTTGGCCTCGTTCCGGCCGGTCGGCTCGGCACTGCCAACGACGTCGTCGCACCCCTGCTCTTCCTCTGCTCCACGCAGTCCGCGTTCGTGACGGGCCATGTCATGTACGTCGACGGCGGTCGCACCCTCGTCTGAAAGGCAGACCCATGAATCTTCCGCAGCGCTTCACCGACAAGGTCGTCCTGGTCACCGGTGCCGGCACCGGCCTCGGCGCTGAGATCGCCGTACGGGCGGCCCAGGAGGGTGCCGACGTGGCGATCCACTACCGCAGCTCGCAGGCGGGCGCGCGCCGTACGGCCGACCGGGTCGAGGCCGAGGGGCGCAAGGCCTTCCTCGTCCAGGCCGACATCGTCGAATGGGCGCAGATCACGCGCATGGCAGACGAGGTGTGGGGCCACTTCGGCCAGGTCGACGTGGCGATCAACAACGTGGGCGACATGGCCAGCGACCAGATGTCGTGGCGCGAGATCACCGAAGAGGCGATCGACCACACGCTCGCCGTCGATCTCAAAGGCACCCTGGTATGCACCCACGAGTTCGGCTCCCGGATGCTCGAGCAGCCCGGCGGCGGCTCGATCGTCAACGTGGGCTCCACGGTCGTGGTCCGCGGCAGCGCACGAGCTCCGCAGTACGCGGCCGCGAAGTACGGCATCCTCGGCATCACCAAGTCCTACGCCCAGGCGTTCGCGCCTAAGGTCCGGGTGAACACCTTCGCGCCCGGTTTCATGGAGACCGAGCGCATGCTCAACCGTGAGGACTACAAGAACGGACGTGGCGAGAAGCTGCGGGAGATGACACCGATGCACCACATCCCGAAGCCCGAGGAGATCGCCGGCACGGCGCTCCTCCTCGCGACCGCGGACGCCCAGCACATCACCGGCAGCTACTTCGTCGCTGACGGTGGCTACAACATGATCGGAGCCTGACATGTCCGATCAGCGCATTCTCTTTGTCAACGGCAACGTCTTCGACGGCTCGGGCACCCCGGCCGTCCGTGCCGACGTGGTCGTCCGCGGCGAGACGATCGAGGCGATCGTCGTCGGCGGTGGCGTGCGGACGCAACCAGGCGACCAGATAGTCGATTGCACCGGCAGAACGGTCATGCCTGGCATGACCGAGTCGCACTGCCACCTGACCTTCCCCTCGGCCGTCGGTCACATCGACACCTCCTTCAACCCACCGCTGGACGTCAGCTTCTTCCACCACATGCCGACGCCGGACGAGCACCTGGAGATCGCGAAGCGCAACGCGCGCATCCTGCTCGACCAAGGCTTCACCAGCGCCTACTCGGCCGGCTCGCTGACCCCCGTACCGACCGAGGTGATCCTCCGCGATCAGATCGAGGCCGGCGCCGCGGTGGGACCGCGGATGCGTGCCGCGTCGTTCGAGCGCGACAACAACCCGGTGCAGATGGGCCCCGACGGCCCGCGCGAGCAAAAGACGGGGCCGGACGCGGTGCGCGCGTTCATACGCGAGCAGGCCGCGATCGGCTTCGACAGCGTCAAGCTGCTGATGAGCAACGACGACGTCTTCTTCGAGGGCGGGTCGATGGTGACGCAGTACAGCACCGAAGAGGCACAGGCCGCCGGCGAGCAGGCCCGCGAGTCCGGTGTCTGGCTCAACTGCCATGCCCAGAATCCCGAGTCGATCAAGCGGGCGGTCACCAGCGGCTTCCGCTCGATCTATCACTGCTCCTACGCCGACCAGGAGGCGATCGACCTGCTCGACGAGGCGAAGGACTCGATCTTCCTCTCACCGGCCGTCGGCATCATGTGGGCCAACGTCCACGAAGGTGAGGAGTTCGGCATCGACACCGCGATGGCCCAGAAGATGGGCTCGGTGAAGGCGCTCGAGGCGATGACGAACCTCTACCCCGAGCTCCGCAGGCGCGGCCTGCGCGTGCTGCCGGGCGGCGACTACGGCTTCCCCAACAACCCGATCGGCCGCAACGCCCGCGACCTCGAACTCTTCGTCAAGCTCTTCGGTTACAGCCCGCTCGAGGCGCTCAAGGCGGCCACCTTCCTCGGAGGTCAGGTCCTCGAGCTCCCGGTCGGCCTCCTGGCGCCGGAATACCTGGCCGACATCCTCGTCGTGGACGGAGATCCGACGAACGACGTGACCGTGCTGCAGGACGCCGGGAACCTCGTCGCCATCGTGCAGGGCGGCCGGTTCCACAAGCGCGCCGAGCAGCTCACGAGCGGTGTGGCATGAGGCGGTTCGACGACGTCGAGTACGCCGTGATCCCGGGCTTCCGCCCGCTCGAACTCGACCTGTACCTGCCCGACGCGGTATCCGCGGCGGACGCTGTCGAGGTGCCGGTCATCGTCCACGTACACGGCGGTGGATGGCGACGCGGTTCGCGTCGTCACCCGCTGCCGCGCCTGGGTGAGGACTTCTACCCCGCCATGGTGCGGGCGGGCTTCGCGGTGGCGGCGATCGACTACCGGCTCAGTGGCGAGGCGCCCTACCCGGCCGCGGCCGACGACGTTCGCGCCGCGGTCGCGGCCATCGCCGAGGTCATGGCGCCCCACGAGGTCGGCGCGGGGCAGGTGTTCCTCTGGGGCGACTCCGCCGGCGGGCACCTCGCCCTGCTGGCCGCACTGACCGGCTCCGCCGTGGCCGGAGTGGTCGCGTGGTTTCCGGTCACCGACCTGACCGCCATGCCCGACCCCGACGATCCCCGGACCCGCGAGGCGCTCTTCCTGGGAGCGCCGGCCGCGGAGATCCCGGACCTGGCCCGTGAGGCCAGCCCGATCAGCCACGTGCGCGGCGATGCACCGCCCGTGCTGGTCATGCACGGCGACAGCGACACGATGGTGCCGACCGCGCAGAGCGTCGACTTCGCCGCGGCCCTGACCGCGGCGGGAGGGTCCGCGCAGTTGCTGCTCGTGTCCGGCGCGAGCCACTTCTGGGACGGCGCCGCGGACGTGAGTGCCCTGCAACAGCAGTCGCTCGCCTTCCTGCGGACACTCGTCACGCCATGACCCGTCCGTTGATCCCGGGATTCAACCCGGACCCCAGCGTGGTGCGGGTCGGAGCCGACTACTACCTCGTCACCTCGTCGTTCGAATACCTGCCGGGGCTGCCGGTCTACCACAGCACGGATCTGCGGGACTGGCGTCAGATCGGTCATGTGGCGACCAGGCCGGAGCAGGTCGAGCTGGAACGGATTCCGACGCCCGGCGGGGTCTGGGCCCCGACGCTGCGTCACCG
Source organism: Streptomyces sp. NPDC021080 (assembly GCF_044333225.1). Lineage (NCBI taxonomy): Bacteria > Bacillati > Actinomycetota > Actinomycetes > Kitasatosporales > Streptomycetaceae > Streptomyces > Streptomyces sp. NPDC021080. Next base: position 25,971 of record NZ_JBIRQM010000027.1, read on the forward strand.
CGACGGCTTCTTCTATCTCATCGTCACCGTGTTCCTCGGCGGCCGGGGCTGCGTCGTCTTCACGGCGACCGATCCGGCCGGCCCGTGGAGCGACGGCGTGAGCATCCCTGCCGTCGACGGGATCGACCCCGATCTCGCCTGGGACGACGACGGCACCGCGATCGTCACGTTCGCCCGCCATCCCAACCCGATTCAGCAGGTCCGCGTCGACTTGACGACCGGCCGGGCCATCGACATGCCCCGTGCGGTCTGGGCCGGCAGCGGCGGCTACTCCCCCGAGGGCCCGCACCTCTACCGCCGTGGCCCATGGTGGTACCTGGTGGTGGCCGAAGGCGGCACGGACCGCGGCCACGCCGTCACGGTGGCCCGCGCCCGAAGGCCGGACGGACCGTTCGAGAGCTGCCCGGGGAATCCGGTCCTCACCGCCGCCGGCACCGGCCGGCCGGAGCAGAACCTCGGCCACGCCGACCTCGTCGAGACCGACTCGGGAACGGCGCTCGTCTGCCTCGGCGTCCGGCCGGTGGGGCTGGCGCAGTCGTTCTCGCCCCTCGGCCGCGAGACCTTCCTGGCCGACGTCGACTGGGCCGACGACTGGCCGAGCGCGCGGCTGACCGAGTTGCCTCCGGCGCCGGACGAGGAGGTCACCTACGACCTCGGCGCGCCGGACGCGCTGACCGACCCGGTCTGGATCGCCGTGCGCCAGTTGCCGGCCGCGGTCGCCACTGCCACGCCCGACGGTCTCCTCATCCGTCGCACTCCCGGTCACACCGGGCTGGACGGCCCACGCCCGGCCTTCGTCGGGCGTCGGCAGCGGCATCTGGGCACCGTGGTGAGCGCTGTCTTCGACGTTCGGGAGGGTCGCGGGGGTCTCGCGTTCCGCAACGCGGAGGACAACCTGGTGGCACTCGAGGCTCGTGCCACCGGAACCGAGGTCGAGGTCGAGGCGCGGGTGGTGGTGGCGGGATTCGACCGGACCTGGCACGCCGTCCTGCCGTGCGGAGACGTCGAGCTCACCATCGCGACGACGCCGCCGCCCTCCGACTTCTCCGCCGGTGCGGTCGGGGGCGACCGGATCCGGTTGACGGCCCGGGTGGCTGACGAGGACGTGACGCTTGTCGAGCTGGACGGCCGGCACTGGTGCTTCGAGACCGCCAAGGCGTTCACGGGCCGGGTCGTCGGGCCGTTCGCGACCGAGGGCGCGGTCCGGGTCCGTCGGCTCCGGTACTCGGGCCGGTCCTGACGTTCCCTTCAGTGGGTCCTGACGTTCCATTCAATGGAGCGGCCAGGTGACGTGGATCAGCGCGACCGGAACGCTGCGACGCATGCCGATTCATCCTGAGACCCTCCGGCGCTTCGCGTACATCGAGGGTGTTCCCAGCATGCAAGCCTTCTTCGAGGACCCGCAGTACGCCGAACGGCGGTCCGCGTTCGAGTCCTGGCCGGACTACGAAGTCCCCGACGTCCCGGTTCGCACGGCACAGGCGCCCGGGCCTCACGGTCCGGTGCCGGTACGGGTCTACGGCGAGCGTCCAGAAGTGACCGGGCGGCCCGCTCTGGTGTGGATGCACGGCGGCGCCTTCATGATGGGCGACCTGGACATGCCCGAGGCGGACTGGACCTCGCGGGAGGTGGCGCAGCGTGCCGACGCGGTCGTGGTCTCGGTCGACTACCGGCTGTGCCAGAACGGCGTGCACTACCCGGTGCCCCACGACGACGTCGTGGCCGTGGTGCGCTGGGTCCGCGAGAACGCGGCCGATCTGGGTGTCGACCCCGCGTGGATCTCGGTCGGCGGGGCCAGTGCCGGCGCCAACCTCGCCGCGGGAGCCGCCTTGAAGGTGCGCGACGAGGACCAGCAGCCCCCCGCCCACCTGATCTTCGCCTACGGTGTCGCCCACTCGGTGCTCCCGCCGCTCGGTCCCGAGCTGGCCGAGCTGATGAGCCACGTGCCCCAAGTGCTCCACTTCCCACCGGAGATGCACGGCTTCTTCAATCACAACTATCTCGGTGGCCCGCTCAGCGGAGCTGACGGATATGCCTTCCCGATCCTGGCCGACCTGCGAGGGATGTGCCCGACGCTGGTGCTCAACGCCGAGTACGACGACCTGAGGGTCTCCGGCGAGGCCTTCGCAGCGGCGCTCGCGGCCGCTGGCGTGGACGTGCGCCAGGTGATGGTGCGGTCGATGATGCACGGCTACCTCAATCTCCCGGCCACGTTGGGGCCGACCGCCGCCGCGCTTGACCTGATCGCAGCCACGGTCGGTCGGCCCGTGGCCCTCGGCGCATGAGCGCGCCTACCGCGCTGGCCGTCGAACATCTCGGTTCTCCGCTCGGGCTCGGTGAACCCGCGCCCCGGCTGTCGTGGCGGCTCCCTGAGGGCACGCGCACGCAGACGGCGTATCGGATCCGAGCGGAGTTCGGTGGCGTGGTGCATGACTCGGACTGGGTCGAGTCCGCCGGGACCGTCCTTGAGGCATGGCCTTTCGCTCCGGTCGGGTCGGCGCAGCCGGTGAGCTGGCGGGTGCGGGTGCGGACCGATCGAGGTGAGTCCGGCTGGTCGGCCGCGGCGAGTTTCGAGACAGGCTTGCTCGCCGCCGGCGACTGGACCGCTTCGTGGATCCGGCCCGGCGAACCGGATCCGCTCCCACCGGCCCCGCGCCCCGCGTATGAGCTGCGCGGTCGCCTGGTCGTTCAGCAGCCCGTACGCCGCGCCCGGCTCTACGCGACGGCGCACGGTCTCTACGAGACGTTCTTCGACGGGGTCCGGATCGGCGATCTCGAGTTGACCCCTGGGTACACGCACTACTCCGCCCGGGTACCGGTTCAGGCCTATGACGTCGCACCGCTGCTCCGGCCGGGGTCGATCACGTGGACGGCGCTGCTCAGTGACGGCTGGTTCCGCGGCCAGGTCGGGATCTTCCGTGCGGTCGATCAGTGGGGCGAACGCACGGCGTTCCTCGCGCAGTTGCACGTGGAGTACGTCGACGGCACCACCGAGGTGTTCGGCACCGACGAGGGCTGGGAGTCACGGCCGTCGAGCCTCGTCCGCGCCGACCTGATCGACGGTGTGTCCGACGACCGGCGTGCCACCGACGCGGCCGGATGGCGCCCTGTGGAGCCTGCCGGCCTCGGGTACGAGACGCTGTTCTGGTCGCCGGCGCCACCGACGCGTCGCATCGAAGAGCTGCGCCCGAGGTCGGTGGTACGCCGTGGTGACGACCGGCAACTGGTCGACCTGGGCCAGAACATCAACGGCTGGGTCCGTTTGAGTAACCTCGGCCCGGCGGGCAGCGAGGTGACGCTCGTCCACGGTGAGGCGCTCGATCCGGACGGTGATCTCACCACCGACCACCTCAGACCCGCGGTGCCGTTCCTGCCTGCGCCGCTTCCTGCCGGGCAGGTCGACCGCGTCTTCTCTGCCGGCCGGCCCGGTGACGTGTTCGAGCCGCGGCACACGACCCACGGTTTCCGGTACGTCGCCATCGAGGGGCATCCCGACGATCTGACGCCGGAGGATGTCAGGGGCGTCGTGGTGCACAGCGATCTGCGCCGCACGGGATGGTTCTCGTGCAGCGACGAGCGGATCAACCGGCTCCATGAGGCCGCCGTGTGGGGCTTCCGTGACAACGCCTGTGAGATCCCTACCGACTGTCCTCACCGGGAGCGGGCGGGGTGGACCGGCGACTGGCAGCTCTATGTACCGACGGCCGCGTTCCTGTACGACGTCGCCGGATTCTCGGTCAAATGGCTGGGCGACGTCGCGATCGAGCAATGGCCCGACGGCACGATCGCCAACATCTCGCCGCACGGCCCGGCAGAGGGCCTGCACGGTCCCACCGCGGCGTTGCAGGGTTCGGCCGGCTGGGGTGATGCCGTCGTCATTGTGCCCTGGGAGCTCTACCGCGCGTACGGCGACGAGCGGATCCTGGCCGATCTGTGGCCGAACATGGTGCGCTGGGTCGGCCGTGCCGAGCGGATGGCCGCCGCCGGCCGGCACCCCGGTCGCACCGGCCCCGAGGCGGAGCACGAACGCTATCTGTGGGACACGGGCTTCCACTGGGGTGAGTGGCTCGAGCCGGGCAACGAGGTCGACGACTTCGGTGCTTTCGTCGCCGGCGACAAGAGCGATGTCGCCACGGCGTACTTCGCGCATTCGGCGGGACTGATGGCCCGTATCGCCGAGGTGCTCGACAGGCCGGTGGAGTCGGCGCGGTATGCCGAGCTCGCCGACCGCGTCACCGCCGCCTGGCGCACCGAGTTCCTCGCCACCGACGGCACGGTGCGTCCGGCCACACAGGCCAACCTCGCGCGGGCGCTGGCCTTCGGGCTGATCCCGGAGGAGGCCGTGCCGAAGGCTGTGGCGCAGCTCGTCGGTCTCGTCCGGGCTGCGGGCACCCATGTCGGCACCGGCTTCCTGGCGACGCCCTTCCTCCTGCCGGTACTGGCAGAACACGGCGAGGTGGATCTTGCCTACGAGCTCCTGTTCCAGGACGGTCCGCCGTCCTGGCTGCACATGATCGATCGCGGTGCGACCACGATCTGGGAGCGCTGGAACGGGATCGCGGACGAGGGCACGCCCCACGAGTCGCTCAACCATTACTCGAAGGGGGCGGTGATCAGCTTCCTCCACCGTTACACCGCAGGGCTGAGGCCGCTCGATCCGGCTTACCGCCGCTTCCGGGTGGCCCCGCTTCCGGGCGGCGGTCTCACCGCGGCCTCCGCGGCGCTCGAGTCGCCCCATGGACGCATCGAGTCGGTGTGGCAGTTCAGGGACGGTCGGCTGCTTCTCGAGGTCGTCGTGCCCTCGGGCACGACCGCCGAGGTCGTCATGCCGAACGGTGGAGTGGATGTGGTCGGCGCCGGCCGGCACACCTTCACGTCCTGAGTGCCGTCGGTGGCAAGGCTGCGCTGGGGGCGTCGAGGGCGCGCGAGATGCCCTGCGCGGCAATTCTCACCGCGTAGCTGAGCCGACGTGGCTGCGCCTCGCGTTCGGGGAGCAGCACGCCGATCGCGGCGACCGCCTCGTCGTGTTCGTCGAAGATCGGCGCCGCCACCGCCACCAGCATCTCCAGCTCGGTGCGGCGGAAGATGGCCACCCGTTCCTTGCGCACCTCGGCGAGCGTGCGCCGCATCGCCGAGGCAGGGATCAACCGCTTGTCCGGCTCGCTGTGCAGCGGCCGTGCGAGCAGTTCGTCCTGCACCTCGGCCGGTGCGAAGGCGAGGAGTGCCAGCCCCATGCCTGTCGCGTGCAGCGGCATCTTGCCGCCGACCCGGTATCGCACGTGGACCGCTCGGTGCGCCGAGAGGCGCTCGACCAGCGTCGCCTCCAGCCCGTCGCGGACCGCGAGTTGTACGTGCTGATGCGTGACCGCTCCCAGGTCGCTCATGAAGGGCAGAGCCGTCTGGCGCAGACCGTGACCGCGCGGGGCGAGTGAGGCAACCTCCAGCAGCCGCAGGCCGATCGAATATCGGCCGGCTTCGTCCCGTTCGAGAGCACCCCAGCCGAGCAGCCGGTTGGCCAGCCGCAACGTCGTGCTGACCGGAATGGAGGTGAGCTCGCTGAGCTCGCGCAACGTCAGATGCCGCCGCGTCACGTCGAAGGCGTCAAGCAGCGACAGCGCCCGGTCGATGACGGGTTCTCCCTGCGGTGGGCGCTTGCCCCGGCGTCGGGTTGGAGTGGCAGCCGTTTCGCTCACAAATGTGACCTTCCGATGAAGCGCGCGTTTCAATCAATGGCAATCATTGCTGACTTGTGTGACTGGCGCCACTCATTGTTCTCCCCAAGTTGGGCTAAGGCCCCGACCCGGACAACCCGAGAGGCTTCGATGACCGGCTTCACCTTCAAGCGTCTGGGAGTCAGCACACTGGCTCTGGCGGTAGCCACCGTCTCTCTGGCGGCGTGCGGCTCTTCGACGAACAGCGCTGATCACTCTTCGAGCACCGCACTCACCATCGGCTATGACTCCGACCCGGCACCGCAGGGCTACGACCCGCTGCTCTACGGCGGTGGCCAGCGGCTCTTCTACGAGTCGGCCTACCAGTCGCTCTTCGCGGAGGGTGCCGACGGTCAGCCCGTCCCTGAGCTCGTCTCGACCTTCAGCTACAACAAGGCCAAGACCCAGATGACGCTGAAGCTCAAGTCCGGTGTCACCTTCACCGACGGCTCCAAGCTCACCGCTCAGCTGGTCAAGGCGAACCTCGACCGTCGCAGCGACTCCAAGCTCCAGGCCTACTCCGGCTTCGCCAAGGGCGGCTCGACCGAGATCAAGGACGTCAAGGCCCCGAGCGCGGACACCGTGGTGCTCACTTTCCCCACTGCGCAAGGATCGTTCCAGACGAACCTCGAGGGCGTCCCCGGGACGATCGTCGGAGCGAAGGCGATCAGTAACCCGAGCCTGCTCAGCCAGGGTCCCGACGGCTCGGGTCCGTACAAGATGCGCACCGCGGTCAAGGGCAGCAGCTACACCATGAGCCGCCAGCCCGGCACGAACACGGGCACCTACCCGTTCCAGACGATCGTCTACAAGCCGTACCTGGACAAGAACGCTCGTCTGAACGCGCAGATCTCCGGCCAGAGCGATGCGTCGCTCATCGACACGTCCACGAAGCAGACGGCGGCCTCCAACGGCGTCTCGCTGGCCAAAAATGGCGGCACGATGCTGGACCTGCTGGTCTTCGACAAGACCGGGGTCGGCTCGAAACCGTTCGCAGACAAGGACGTTCGCCGGGCACTGAGCTACGCGATCGACCGGGACGCCTTCGTCAAGACCGTGGCCAAGGGCGCCGAGCCGACAGCCAACGCCTTCCCCAAGTCCTCGCCCGGCTACGACCCCGCGCTGAACACCCAGTACGCCTACGACGTCGCCAAGGCGAAGCGGACGCTGAGCGAGGCCGGCTACCCGAACGGGTTCTCGTTCACCATCACCGCCAGCCCGACCAATCAGGCCGCGTTGGAGTTCCTGCAAAACGAGTTCAAGGCGATCGGCGTCGACATGAAGATCGACGTCACCACCTCGACCGGCCAGCTCTTCGCCGCGGTCAACACCCAGCCGCTCGGCTTCCTCCCGCTGACGATGAGCAACGAGATCGGCGTCACCGCAGGAGTTCTCGTGGGCGGCTTCGCCAACCCGCACAAGACGCAGGACCCGGTGATCGGGGCTGCGCTCGGGGCGGCGGCGAACGCCTCCGACTCGGACCGCCCCGCCGCGCTGAAGAAGCTGAACGGCGCGCTGATCGACGAGGGCTGGCTGATCCCGGTCGCCGAGCAGTACGCGTACGTCGGCTACAACGCCAAGGTGCTCAAGGCGCCGGCCTATCCCGGTACCGACGGCTACCCGCTGCTGAGCTCATTCAAGCCGGTCGCCTGACCGTTCCTCGCGGTCGGCCGGCGGTCCTCGGGATCGTCGGCCGGCCGACGGGACAGCGCGCTCGGTGTCGTGATCTCGGAAAGGAACTCATGTCATGTTCACCTACGTCGCCCGTCGTATCGGGCTCGGAATCGTCACCGTCCTGGTGGCGTCCGCCCTGAGCTTCCTCCTCGTGCACGCCTCCGGCGGCAGCCCAGGAGCCATCACCGCCGGGGAGGGGGCGACCAGGGCCCAGATCGCGGCGGAGAACGTCCGGCTCGGCTGGGACCGTCCGCTCGTCGCTCAGTACGCGAGCTGGCTCGGACACGCGGTCCGCAGCGACCTCGGGGTCTCGTTGATCGACGGTCACGGCATCTGGCCGGACCTGATGCAGCGCGTACCGGTCACCGCTTCGATGGCGGTCTTCGCGACCCTGTTCAGCGCGATCCTGGGAATCCTGGCCGGAGTCGTGGCGGCGGTGCGCCAAGGCAGACTCGATCGCCTGATCACGGTGACCAGCGGGATCATGCTCTCCCTGCCGCAGTTCTGGCTCGGCATCCTGCTGGTGTACGTGCTCTCGGTGAAGGCGCATCTGCTGCCCGCCACCGGCTATGTCGGGTTCATGACTTCGCCGGCGCAGTATGTCCAGAGTCTGGTTCTCCCGGTGCTCGCGCTGGGGCTGACCGGAGCCGCGATCATCGCGCGCACGACCAGGGCCGGCATGGCCAACGCGCTGCAGCAGGAGCACATCCGCACCCTGCGGGCCCTCGGCACGCCGGTCTGGCGGATCCGCTACCTGCACGCGCTCCGCTTCGCCGGTGCGCCGGTGGTGTCGGTGATCGGCATCCAGTTCATCGCCCTCTTCGGCGGCTCGGTCATCATCGAGCAGCTCTTCGCGCTGCCCGGTCTCGGCCAGGCCGCACAGGGCGCGATCAACACCCACGACTTCCCCGCTGTCCAAGGCGTCGTCGTCATCGCCACCGTGGTTGTGGTCGTCACCAATCTGGTCCTCGACCTCGTCCTCGCCGCCCTCGACCCGAAGGTTCGTGCCGCGTGAACGCCTTCACCGAAACCGTCCAGGTGCCCACGGCGTCCGAGCCGACGTCCAGCCGGCGCCGACTGCCAGCCCCGCTGCGCCGCCCCGTCACCGTGCTCGCGATCGCATGGCTGGCCGCGATCGTGATCGCCTCGGCGACCGCGCACTGGTGGGTGCCGTACCAAGTCGGCCAGCAGGACCTCGCTCACGCCCTGGCAGGCCCTTCGCGCGGGCACTGGCTCGGCACCGACGAACTGGGGCGCGACATCTTCTCCCGGATCGTCACCGGTGGCTGGATCTCGATGGGCCCGGCGCTGCTGGCCGTGGCGGTCGCCTTCTGTGTCGGCGTGCCGATGGCGTTGCTCGCGGCCGAGCACGGTCGCAGGGTCGAGGGGCCCTTCAGCCGCGTCGCCGAGCTGCTCCTGGCACTGCCGACCACCGTGATCCTGCTCGCCTTCGTCGGCGCGGTGGGGGTCCATGTCTGGGCCATCATGGCCGTTCTCGGGCTTCTGCTCGCGGCGCCGGTGTACCGGATCCTGCTCGCGTTGGCCCAGTCGCTGCGCACCCGCCTCTATGTCGATGCGGCGAAGGTGAACGGCGTCGGCTCCCTCCTGGTGAACGTGCGTCACGTGCTGCCCGGTATGGCGACCACGATCGCCGTCCAGGCGGCACAACTCTTCGCGCTCGGCATCCTGATCGAGGCCGGCCTGGCCTTCATGGGATACGGGCCGGCCATACCGGCGCCGAGCTGGGGCGGCCTCATCGGCAACGCTCAGCAGCACATCTACGACGACGCATGGATGATGGTTCCCACCGGTGTCGTGCTCGCGCTGACCGTGATCGCGGCCAACCAGATCGCCGATGCCCTGGCCGGTGAGCGGGAGCGGACCGCCCCTGCTCGCCGCCCTGTGCGACAAGTGGGTCGACCTGTGGCAGCGGCTTCGGCCGCGGGCGAGGCATCTCCTCGGACCGACGGAGCCCTGCTCGAGGTGCGGGATCTGCGCGTCGGTGTCGTGGAGGGCACGGAACTGGTCACTGGTGTCTCGGTGTCGGTCCGGCCTGGCACCGTGCTCGGCCTGGTCGGCGAGTCCGGGTGCGGCAAGACGATGACCGCACGGTCGCTGATGGGACTGCTGCCCGACGGCGTCGAGGTCAGCGGCGGCTCGATCCTCTTCGAGGGGCGGGATCTGGTCGGGCTCTCCGACAAGCAGCACCAGGCCGTCCGCGGGCGGGACATCGCGATGATCTCGCAGGAGCCGATGGTCGCGCTCGACCCGATGTTCTCCATCAGCCATCAGCTCACCCGGCCCATCCGCCGCTTCCGCCGTGTCGGCCGCGACGAGGCCCGCCGCATCGCGGCCGACCTGCTCGCCCAGGTGGGCATCGTCGACCCCGAGCGCATCCTGCGCAGCCACCCTCACGCACTGTCCGGCGGCATGGCCCAGCGAGTCTGCATCGCCCTCGCGCTCACCGGCTCGCCAAAGCTCTTGATCGCCGACGAGCCGACCACCGCTCTGGACGTGACCGTGCAGGCGGAGATCCTCAGCCTGCTGCGATCACTGGTGCGCAGCACCGGCCTGTCGGTCGTCCTGGTCAGCCACGACCTCGGTGTGGTGGCAGACCTGTGCGACGACGTCGCCGTCATGTACGCCGGTCAAGTGGTCGAGTCCGGGACCGTGACCGAAGTCCTGGACCGGGCCGCGCATCCCTACACGAGTGCGCTGCTGAGCGCGAACCCCCACATCCCGCAGGGGGAGGCGGTCCCGGACCGGCTGCCCTCGATCCCGGGCACGGTGCCGGCGCCGAAGGACTGGCCCATCGGCTGCCGGTTCGCGAGCCGGTGTCCCCTGACCACCCCCGAATGTCACGAGCCGATCGCGGCGGCGCCGGCGCACGGCGCGGGAACCGCGCGCTGCATCCATCCGCTGACCTTGGCGCCGAGCACGGCCATGCCGAACGAATCCGGAGTCGTCCGATGAACCAGTCAGCCCTCCGCGTGCGAGATCTCGTCGTTCACTACGGACGTCGTCACAGAACGCCTCCCGCCGTCGACGGGGTCAGCTTCGACATCGCGCCGGGCGAGACCCTCGGGCTGGTCGGTGAGTCCGGCTCCGGCAAGTCGACCATCGGCAAGGCGATCCTGGGACTTCAGGCCACGAGTTCCGGGTCGATCGCGCTGAACGGGACGGACATCACCACGGCCTCACTGCGACAGCGGCGGGTCAGTGCGATCGACCTGCGCGCGGTCTTCCAGGACCCCTATTCCTCGCTCAACCCGGCCCAGAGCATCGGCCAGACCCTGGTGGAGCCGCTACGGGTGCTGCGCGTCCCGAAACAGGAGCAGTGGCAGCGGGCCCGAGAGGCGCTCGAGGCGGTCGGTCTCCCGCACGATGCGATCGACCGCGGTCCGGCGCAACTCTCCGGCGGTCAGCGTCAGCGAGTGGCGATCGCCCGTGCCCTGGTCTGCGACCCGAAGGTGATCGTGCTCGACGAACCGGTCAGCGCTCTCGATCTCTCGACCCAGGCGCAGGTGCTGAACCTGCTGGCCGATCTGCGTGACCAGCGACAACTCGCGCTGCTCTTCATCGCGCACGACTTGGGCGTCGTCCGGTTCCTCTCCCAGCGGGTCGTTGTTCTCTACCGCGGCCAGGTGATGGAGCAGGGAGATGTCGAGTCGGTGACTCAGGAACCGCGTCACCCCTACACCGTCGCGCTGACCGCGGCGGCACCCGTGCCCCATCCGGCCGAGCAGGCGCACCGTCGCGCCGCGCGCGAAGCACTGGGCATCGGCGCGGCCGGGACAGCGACGGCGGCACCGACGGGCTGTCCGTTCGTGAACCGGTGCCCGCTCGCGGGGGACCTCTGCCGCACCGAGCGGCCGCCTCTCACCGGCACCGGTGACACCTCCGCGGCCTGCCATCGCCTCGATGAGGTCGCCGCGCTTCGTGCCCCCCACTGACCCTCGCACCACCTATGGAGATCCCCATGCACCAGTTCCCCGCCGACTTCCTCTGGGGAGTGGCCAGTGCCGGCCACCAGACCGAGGGCGACAACGTCTCCAGCGACTGCTGGTTCGCCGAGAACGTGACACCGACTGTCTTCAAGGAACGGTCGGGCAAGGCGTGCAACGGTTGGGAACGCTGGCGCGAGGATGTCGACCTGGCCGCCGCCCTGAACCTCAACGCCTACCGCTTCTCCGTCGAGTGGGCGCGCGTCGAGCCCGCCGAAGGCGAGTTCTCCGCCGCAGCGCTGGCCCACTACGAGGCGATCGTCGACCACTGCATCGAGCGGGGTCTGGCACCGGTCGTCACGTTCCACCACTTCGTCGCCCCGCACTGGTTCGCCGCACGCGGCGGATGGCTGGACACCGAAGCCCCGGTGCGGTTCGCGCGCTTCTGCGATCGGATCATGGCAGCCTTCGGTGATCGGATCGCGGTGGCGGTGACGATGAACGAACCCAACCTGCCTTTGATGCTGGCCTGGGCCGGGCTGCCCGACTTCGTCAGGGACCTCGAGCGGGCGACGCTGGAGGCCTGCACCCGGGCGACCGGCGTCGAGCGCTACCGCCTCACCAACATCACGCTCCCCGAGGAGGCCGGCGCGCTGCTCGCGGGCCAGGCCGCAGGGCACCGCGCAGCTCGCGCAGCGATCAAGGAGCGTCGCGCGGATCTTCCCGTAGGCCTGTCGATCGCGATGGTGGACGACCTCGTCCACGGCCCGGATCCCACCTTGCGTGACCGCAAGCGCGCCGAGGTCTACGAGTCCTGGCTCGAGATCGCTCGCGAGGACGACTTCATCGGCGTCCAGAACTATGAGCGGCACTACTACGACGCGACGCGTGCGGTGAACCTCGACGGCACACCCGCCGAGGGCGGCGTGATGAACCGCACCGACCCGGCGTCGCTCGGCAACTGCGCGCGGTACGCCCACGCGGTGAGCGGCGTGCCGGTCCTGATCACCGAGCACGGCATGCAGGCGGACGACGACACGAAGCGCGCCGCTTTCATCGAGCCGTCGCTGGCAGGGGTGCAGGAGGCGATGAACGACGGCATCCCCGTGCTCGGCTACTTCCACTGGACTCTGATGGACAACTTCGAGTGGATCTTCGGCTTCGGGCCCAAGTTCGGGCTGCACAGCGTCGACCCCGTCACCTTCGAGCGCACGCCGAAGCCGAGCGCGAGCCTCTATGGCGGCCTGGTCGCGGAGCTGCGTCGTGGATGAGGTTTCCGCTGTCCGTTTCGAACATCGCGACGATCCGCTCGGCATCGGGGAAGACCGCCCACGGCTCTCCTGGCAGGTCGCGAGTCAGCAGGGCCAGCGACAGGCCGCCTACGAGCTGACCATCGGCAACGAGTTCTTCCATGTCGACTCGGCCGACTCCGTGCTGGTGCCGTGGCCCGCGAGGCCGCTGGCATCCCGTGAAGCGCGCGAGGTCCGAGTCCGCGTCATCGGCACCGACGGCGAGGTCTCCGACTGGAGCGACCCGGTCAGCGTGGAACGCGGTCTCGTAGCCCCCGACTGGAAGGCCACGCTGATCGAGCCGGCCGGGGACGAACGGGGGCCGGCGGCGCTCCTCCGACGCTCCTTCATCACCGACGGCGAGATCACCCGCGCCCGCCTCTACATCACGGCGCACGGGCTCTATGTGGCCGAACTCAACGGCAAGCGGGTCAGCGACGACGCCCTCACCCCGGGATGGACCAGCTACCACCATCGGTTGCGCTACCAGACCTACGACGTCACCGAGCAGGTGCGCGCCGGTGAGAACGCGATCGGGGTACAGGTCGCCGACGGCTGGTGGCGAGGTCGGGTCGGGTTCGTGCCCGGGTGGCGCGACACCTACGGCAGCTCGCTGGGTCTGCTCGCCCAACTCGAGATCGACTACGCCGACGGCCGACGTCAAGTCATCCCCACCGACGAAGGCTGGCGGTCTTCGACCGGACCGATCCGGTCCGCGGATCTCTACGAGGGCGAGACCTACGACGCGACGATGGCGCTCCCCGGCTGGTCATGCCCCGGATTCGACGACCAGGAGTGGGGCGGTGTGCACCGCGGCGAGTGCGACCTCACCACCCTGGTGGCTCCCTCGGGGCCGCCCGTCCGGGCGGTCGAGGAGCGCCTGCCGGTCGACACGATCACCACTCCCTCCGGGCGTACCGTCCTCGACTTCGGCCAAAACCTGGTAGGACGACTCCGCATACGGGTGTGCGGCCGCCGCGGCGCGACCGTCACCATGCGCCACGCCGAGGTACTCGAGAGCGGCGAGCTCGGAGTGCGACCCCTGCGCACGGCCACAGCCACGGACCGGTACATACTCGCCGGGGATGCCGGCGGCGAGCACTGGGAGCCGTCCTTCACCTGTCACGGCTTTCGCTACGCCGAGGTGAGCGGTGACTACGACGAACTCGAGGCGACGGCGGTCATCTACCACTCCGACATGCGCCGGACCGGCTGGTTCGAGTGCTCCGACCCCTTGCTCAACCGTCTGCACGAGAACGTCGTATGGGGGATGCGCGGCAACTTCGTCGACGTCCCCACCGACTGTCCGCAACGCGACGAGCGCCTGGGCTGGACCGGTGACATCCAGGTCTTCGCGCCCACGGCCGCCTACCTCTTCGACTGCGCCGGCCTGCTCACCTCCTGGCTGGCCGATCTCGCCGCGGACCAGACCGCAGAGGGCGTTGTCCCACTGTTCGTCCCGCGGATCGACTTCCCGGGCCCGTTCCCGGAGCCGGTTGCAACGGCCGGCTGGAGTGACGCCGCGGTGATCGTCCCCTGGGTGCTCTACCAGCGGTTCGGCGATGCGGGGCTGCTCCGTCGCCAGTACCCGAGCATGCGGGCCTGGGTCGACGGCGTGACCGCGTCGCTGGGGCCGGCCGGCCTCTTCGACGAGCCGGCGTTGCAGCTCGGCGACTGGCTCGACCCGGCGGCACCCCCGGACGCGCCCTGGCAGGCCGAGACCGACGCGCACCTGGTGGCCACCGCCTACCGTGCGCACGTCGCCGGACTGCTGTCCCGGATCGCCGCGGTGATCGGCGAGGACGCGGACGCGGCCAAGTACGGCGAGCTCGCCAACGGGGTCCGCCAGGCGTTCCACGACGAGTACGTGACGCAGGGGGGCCGGATCGCCGACTCCGGGCAGACCGGTTATGCACTGGCGCTCGAGTTCGCTTTGCTGCCCGACGCCGGACAACGCGCGCGGGCGGCACGGCAACTGGTCCGGCTGGTACGGGAGAAGGGCCACAAGGTCGCCACCGGCTTCCTCGGTACCCCGGCGATCTGCGACGCCCTCACGTCCGCGGGAGCGATCGACGACGCCTACCAGATGCTGCTCCAGACCGAGTGTCCCTCCTGGCTGTATCCGGTGACGATGGGGGCCACCACGATCTGGGAGCGCTGGGACTCCATGCTCCCCGACGGCTCGGTCAACCCCGGGGAGATGACGTCGTTCAACCACTACGCCCTGGGCGCAGTGGCCGACTGGATGCATCGAGTGGTCGCCGGGCTCCGGCCCGGCTCGCCGGGGTACCGGTCGCTGCGGATCGAGCCGCGACCCGGAGGACGGATATCGTGGGCACGCACGGCGCACTGCACCCCTTACGGCTTGGCCGAGGTCGCGTGGGAGCGAGCCGAGGGTGAACTCCGCGTCGACGTCACCGTGCCGACCGGATCGGTCGCGACAGTCGTCCTGCCGGGCCTCGAACCCAGGGAGATCGAATGCGGCAGGCATCGCTTCGTGGTGCCGCACCCGGGCCCGTCTGCCGATCGCGAATGGCAACCGTCCCCGCCGTTTCCGCTCGACGAAATGCTCGCCGAAGGAGAACCCTGACGGACAAGGCTGCGGGTTCGGCTGGCGCTACCGGGTCTATTCGCAGTGCGCCGGGCTTCAGCCCGGTGGTGTAGCGAATCTGAGAATTGCTCTGACCTCAGCTGTGTGCACGGATCCGTACTGTTCATCTCAGCCCAGGTCGGAGTGGCCGGTTCTGCTGTTCGATGTACTGCTTGACGCTGCTGAGAGGTGCGCTGCCGACGGATCCGGCGAAGTACGAGCCGGACCACAGCCGTTGTGTCCGTACAGGTAGTTGTCGTCAGGGTCCGTGACCCGGGTGACCGGCCGCGGAACGGGGCAGGTCAGCATACAAAGTCGATTCCCGTTCAATGGGAATCGGTATCGTCGGCGAGGACCGGCTGCGGCCAGACTCCTTGCAACCCCGTGAGCCGTCTTGGAGTCGACATGCCTGAACGTACCCGCGTAGCGATCATCGGCGCAGGACCCGCCGGTCTGCTGCTGTCTCATCTGCTCGACCAGCGCGGCATCGAATCGGTGGTCCTCGACTCCCGCACACGCGAGGAGATCGAGACCACCATCCGGGCCGGCATCCTGGAACAGGGCACCGTGGAGATCCTCCATGAGGCGAAGGCTTCGGATCGGGTGCTTACGGTCGGACAGAGGCACGAAGGCATCGAACTCCGCTTCGATGGTGAGGGTCACCGGATCGACTTTGCCGACACCGTCGGCCGGGCCGTGTGGCTCTACCCGCAGCACGAAGTGCTCAAGGACCTTGTCGCCGCTCGCCTCGCCGCCGGCCAGGACCTCCGCTTCGGAGTCAGGGCCGAACGTGTCGAGAACGTCGAATCGATCCGGCCGCGCGTCATCGCCAAGGACGCAGACGGCAACACGTTCCAGATCGAGGCCGATGTCGTGGTGGGCGCGGACGGCTCGCGCAGCGTTGTCCGCGAGGCCGTCAGCGGTACATTCGGCGGCTACTTCCGCGAGTACCCGTTCGCCTGGTTCGGCATCCTGTGCGAAGCCCCGCCCAGCGCCGAAGAGCTGATCTACAGCAACTCACCGAACGGCTTCGCGCTCATCAGCCAGCGCAGCCCCGAGGTGCAGCGCATGTACTTCCAGTGCGACCCGGAAGCTGATACCGAGGCCTACACCGAGGAGCAGTTGTGGGAGATCCTGCAATCGCGTGTCCCCGGCACCTCTCTGAAGGAAGGCCGGATCTTTCAGCGTGATGTGCTGCGCTTCCGCAGCTTTGTCGCGCACGAGATGCGGCGCGGCAGGGTCGTGCTCGTCGGCGACGCGGCACACACCGTGCCGCCCACGGGCGCCAAGGGCATGAATCTCGCCGTCGCGGACGTCGTCCTGCTCACCGAGGCGCTGCACACGCTGCTACTCGACAACGACGAGACCCTGTTCGACGCCTTCCCAGACACCGCGCGGCAGCGCATCTGGAAGGCGCAGCACTTCTCCTGGTGGATGACGAACATGCTGCACCTGCAGCCCGGGGCGAGCGGCTTCGACCGGATGCGCCAGATCGGTGAGCTGCGCTCCGTCGTCGAGTCGGATGCGGGTCGCGCCTACCTCTCCGAGGCCTACACCGGATGGCCTCTGCGTCCTTAGACCCAATGCCGTGACTCTGTTGGTGATCTTGTGAGGGTCAGCCGGTGGCGGTGCAGAGGGTGTGGAAGTGGCTGGGTGCTCGCCGGGTGCGGGTCGGGTCCGTGATCCAGTCGGTGATGCGGGTGACGTTGCAGGCCAGACCGGTCAGGACGTGCTGGACGTGCGTCTTGGGCAGGCCGCGGTAGCGGGTCCGGCGCAGGCCGTGGGTGCGAACGTTCTGGGAGAGGGTGGCTTCAATACCATCACTGCATGGTGATCAACACGGACGGCGAGCGGCTGCTGTCCCGCTGGGTCCTCAACGACGAGACAGCCCTGCTGGAACTGATCGCCGACGTCCTGGCCCTCGACATCGATGTGCTGTGGGCCGTTGATCTCAACCACGGCGGAGCCGCCCTGCTGATCGGGGTACTGCTCAGCCACGACCAGCCGATGGTCTATATCACCGGACTGACCGTGCACCGCGCTTCGGCTTCTTACCGGGGCGAAGGCAAGACTGATGCCAAGGACGCCTTCGTCATCGCTGACCAAGCCCGCATGCGCCGCGACCTGGGCCCGCTGCGACCCGGCGACGAGGTCGCCGTGGACTTGCGTACCCTGACCGCCCGCCGCACCGATCTCGTGGCCGCCCGCACCCGTCAGATCAACCGACTCCGGGCACAACTCCTGCAAATCTTCCCGGCGTTGGAACGTTCGCTGGATCTCACCAACAAAGGTCCGGTGATACTGCTGACGGGCTACCAAACCCCAGCTGCGATCCGCAGCAGCGGCGCCAAGCGCATCGAAATGTGGATATGCAACCGCAGGGTGCGCAGCGCCGCCGCACTCGCCAAGACGGCCACGGAAGCGGCCGAAGCACAGTACACGGCACTGCCCAGCGAGAAGCTGGCCGCCGCGATGGTAGTCCGCCTCGGAAGGGGGTGATGACCCTCGATGAGGAGGTCGCCGAAATCGAGGCCCGGCTTCGCGAGCACCCGCACGCCGAGGTGATCCTCAGCCTGCCCGGCATGGGCAAGCAGATGGGAGCCGTGTTCCTCGCCGCGACGGGCGGCGACATGGACGCTTTCGGGAGCGCCGACCGGCTCGCCGGATACGCCGGCCTGGCACCCACTCCACGCGACTCCGGCCGCATCAGCGGCAACCTCCGCAGGCCACACTGCTTCCACCGCGGCCTGCTCAACGCGATGTACCTCTCCGCCTTGTCCAGCCTGAAGAACTGCCTGGCCTCAAAGACGTACTACGCATGCAAGCGTGCCGAGGGCAAAGGACACAAGCAGGCATTGCTGGCACTCGCCTGCCGCCGCCTCAACGTTCTGTGGGCCATGATCCGCGACGGAGCGTGCTACCAAGCCGCACCACCTGTCACAGCAGCGGCTTGACATCAGCATTGGGAAGCTTCTTGTGTTTCTGGGAGTAGTACAGCTCGTCGGCCCTGATGCGGTCGGTGGGAATGGAGGTGCCGTCGACGATGACGAAGTCCCCATCGCCCAGCCTCACCAGGGCCTCTTGCAGGCCGGGCGCCCCTGAGGCCAGGACCTCAAGAGTTTCGTCCACGTACCGCCACGCGGTCGTGGTGGAGACACCGAATCCCGCTGCAAGCTGGGGCAGCGTCTCGTTCTTCCGCAGGTGCACCAACACCAGCAGGGCCTGCTTGAAGCAGCTCAGCTTGCGCCAACGCGAGCCGCGTTCACACTTTCGGGCATAGATGAGCCAGGAGACATGCTCGACCAGCTCATAAGGGACGTCGACCGTGGCACGATACGGGACCAAGCGAGGCTCCTCGGGCGATGCATGGTGCGTAGAGAACACCACCGCAACGACCAGGAGTCTCGCCTCGTCACCCCAGCCCGTCGACCTGCACCTTCACCCTTACAGGACAGGATGAAAACGGCTCACTGACCGAACCTGAACCGGCGCCCCGCCCGCTCGTCCGGCCCGCTCCTCGCCGGACGAGCGGGCGGTAAAGCCAGGACGGGTCGGGCCGATCACCTGCGGCCCGGCCCACCAGCCCGCCCAGTAGCGGTGACCGCCTACCCACGGCTTCCTCGCCATCCTCGGCATGCCTGCCGGGCCGGCCCTGGCCGAGCCACCCGCACCCCTTCGACGGCGACCGCACCAAGCTGAACACCCAACGGCCACCCACAGCGCCGAGACCTCCGCGGGCCGGGCCGCCGCAGCCGAGAGGCAGTAGCGACGCCGCATGCGTCTACTGTTGCTCGTTTCCCCATGATGTGTAGGTAGATCCGTTGTGCACTCCATGCTGAAGATTCGTCTCGATGTCGGCCATTTTCAACCGGGCCGCCAAATATTCAGATTCGACGCGAGTAACCCAGAAACCCGATGTTCGCATTTCCTCGACGAGCGGCTTTACTGCCATCAGTGACACGTTGAAGATTTCTCGCAGCGCTTTCAGCTGCATGGGGGAGACTACGGAATCCGAGGAAATTGAAACCCTAGACCGGCCATGCTCCTCCAAGAGAGCTCCTCTCACCGCCGACGGTGCAGTCCCAACGCCTCCCTCGTGAACTTGCGATCCGCATCCCTCACAGTGGGTCTCAATGTCCCATCGCAGCTCACCCCGATGAATCGCTTGTGCCACCTGTTGCGTACAGGAGCGTCCACAGTCGGAACAGGGGACACCAACACTGCTCTCCTGGATGATCATCCCCAACCTCGCATCCTCATGTATCGATCAACAATCCCGTAGAATTTGTCGGATGTTCCCGACCCATTTCTCGGGTGATGCTTCACCAGTCCACGCTTAAACCAACGGTGGTGAAGTTCCTCGTGAACAGTTGAAAGTCGCAGCGAATGCCTCGACTCAAAGGACTTGGGACCGAATTGGGTTCCCACACCATTTTTGGCCACGCCATGCCTCCCCCTAGGGTTGAATCGCGGCTTGTACGTCAGGCGTAGATTCGGAAAATCTTCGGCGATCACGGCATCGATGGCCCTATTTCGCACCGCAGTGGTCTTTCCTGTAGCGGCGCCAAGTTCAGCGTCAGACCCCCAGACAGTCGTACCGTCGGCCGCTATGCCCTCTATGTCGTACGAAGCTGCACGCCCACCGTTACCAAAAAGCCCCTTGCCCCATCGCCAGGCTGGCCCAATTAGACCATTGAGTCCACCGGTTAGACCGCCGACGAGAAGGTCAAGGGGGGTGGTGGGCTGGCATTGGGCAGTATTGATGGCCCAGGTGAAGCCCATGCCGATGGCGGCGTCCGTGCCGACTGTTACCGCGAGGGCGCGACCGCCCTGGAGCCCGAGCTGCGTTGCGAGGCTTGCGCCGGCTGGGGCAAGGAATCCGCCGGCTGCGCCGATGACCGCTCCTTCGCCGGTGGCAGCGGCGAAGTCGCCCCAGTCGAAGTCGTCTTGGTGGGTGAATGCGTAGACGCCGCCGCTGACTACGGCTCCGATGGCTGCGCCGATGCACATCGGGCAGTTGCCGGAGGGGTCGGAGAGGTTGGCGGGGTCGTTGTCGGCGTAGTTGTAGGCCGACTGGTTGGGGCTGTCGGCGTCCGCGGTTACAGGGTCTTGGGTAGTGAAGCGGCGTTGGGTGGTGTCGTAGGAGCGGGCGCGGAGTTGGAGGCGGTCGGGTAGGGACTGGTCTTTGTACTGGCCGGTGTAGCCGAAGGTGCTGGTCTGACCACCGGTGATGGTGGCGGTGCCCGTGGGGGTACCCCAGGCACTGTAGGTGTAGCGGTAGTTGTCGACGCCTGCCGCGTCGTAGACGGCGCTGACGGAGTTCTGGCGGTCCTGGGTGAAGTAGTAGGTGCCAGCGGTGCGGTCCATTGATCGGGCCGTGCCGTCGGGGTTGTAGTGGTAGTCCGCGAGCAGGGCGCCGGTGGAGTTGGTGTCGGTGGCGATCTGCGGCAGGGTGTTGTTGATGTCCCAGCGCGAGGTGCTGGTCAGCGCGCTGTTCTTCTTGGAGACGGCGCGGTTGCCGTCTGCGTCGTAGAGGAAGGCGAAGCTGTCGCTACCGATGGTGGCGGACTTGACACGGCCTGCCGGGTCGTAGGCGTAGGTGCCGTCGTTGTCCTTGGTCTGGTTGCCGTCGGCGTCGTAGGTGTAGCTGGTCTTGGTCGTGCCGACGGTGGTGGTGGAGAGCTGGTCACCAGCGTCGTACTCGTTGGTCGTGGTGGAGGTGGAGGTGGAGCTGGTGACGGTCTTGAGGTTGCCGACCTTGTCGTAGCCGTAGGTGGATCCGCTGGTGCCGGTCAGGCAGGAGGTGGTGGAGGTGTCGGTGCAGACCTTGGTCATGCGGCCGGTGTCGTCATAGCCGTAGCGGGCCGGATAGCCGGTGCCCGGCTTGTCCGCGATGAGGCGGTTGTTCTCGTCGTAGGTGTAGGTGTTGTTCAGTGTCGGTGTGGTCGTGGAGGCCAGACGGCCGGCCTCGTCGTAGGTGCGGGTCTCGCTGCGTGCCGTGGTGGTGGGCAGGGCGACCGAGGTCAGGTTGCCGGCCTTGTCGTAGCCGTAGGTAACGGCCTTGCTGTTGGTCGTCTGGGTCTTGGTCCGGCCGACCTTGTCGTAGGTGTAGCTCGTGGCCCGGCCGTCCGGGTAGGTGCGCGAATTAAGGGTGTCGTCGGTGTTCCAGCTGTAGCTGAACGGCTTCGCGGCACCCGGTGACGTGATCGTGAGGATCTTGTCGTCGTTGTCGTAGGTCAGGCTGCGGCTGCCGGTGGCGTCGGTGACGTCCTTGAGGCGGCTGGCGTCGTCGTAGACGTACGTCTCCGCCGGGGTGCCGTCGGAGTAGGCGACGTTGGTGGGCAGGTTGCGGGCGTCGACCGTAGTGATGATGGTCTGGGCGCGGGCGTTGGTGACCTTGGTGCGGTTGCCGTCGAGGTCGTACTCGTAGGCGACGGTCTTGGCCAGCGGGTTCTTGACTGACGTCAGCTGGCCTTCGGCGTTGTAGCCGTAGGTGCTGGTGTGGGTGTTGGCGTCCGTCGTGGTGTCCAGGAAGCCGGCTGTGTTGTAGGTGAAGGTGGTGGTGCCGGCGTCTGGGGCGGTGACCTTCTTGGGCCGGTTGAGCTCGTCGTACTCGTAGAGGGTCTGCTTGTTGCGGGCGTCGGTGACCGAGGCGATGTTGCCAGCGGCGTCGTAGTCGGTGGACTGCTTGTGACCGAGCGGGTCGGTGACGGAGGTGGGGTTGCCGGCCTCGTCGTAGCCGTAGGACCAGGTGTACTTCGCCGGGTCGGCGCCGCTGACGTTCCCTCGCGGTTCAACAGAAGTGGAGAGTTGTCCGTCGTCGTTGTAGGTGTAGGTGGTGCGTTCGGCTTCTGGTGAGACCTGGGCAGACAGGTGGCTGTCGTCGTCGTATTCGTAGGAGGTCGTGTAGCCGGCCCAGGTCTTCGATGTGGCGAGCCGGTTGTCGTCGTCATAACTGAGCGTCATGCCGTGGCCGAGGCCGTCGGTGGTCTTGACGACGCTGCCGTTGTCGTCATACGTGACGCTGCGGGTGTGGCTGAGGGGGTCGGTGACCGAGACGGGCCGGTTGTCGGCGTCCCAAGTGAAGGCGGTGGTCTTACCCAGCGGGTCGGTGACGGTCTTGCGGTTGCCGACCTTGTCGTAGCCGGTTGTCCAGGTGTACTGCTTCGCGTCGGCGCCGGTGGCGTTGCCGCGGGCGCTCACTATCTGGATCTGGTGGCCGGCCTTGTCGTACTGGTAGGTGACGATCGCGCCCCGGCGGTTGGTCTCCTTGTTCAGGCGGCCCGCCGGGTCGTAGCCGAGCAGGGTCTGCTTCAGAGCGGGATCGGTGACCGTGGTCAGGCGGTCGGCATCGTCGTAGTCGTAGCTGGTGGTGCGCTGGCGGGCGTCGGTGAGCGTCTTGAGGTTGCCGACCTCGTCGTAGCCGTAGGAGGTGGCGTTACCGCGGGCGTCAGTGACCGTCTTGACACGGTCTGCGGCATCGTAGGTATAGGAGGTCGTGTACTTCTCGGGGTCCGCGCCGGTGACGTTGCCCCGAGGGTCGACGACCGTCTTCACCTGCCCCGACGGGAAGTAGGTATAGGTGGTCTTCTTGCCCGCCGGTGTAGTGAGCGTCTTGAGGTTGCCGTCAGCGTCATAGCCGTAGCTGGTCGTCTTGCCGCGTGCAGTGGTGGCGGCCTCCAGCAGCCCGGTGGCGGCGTTGTAGCCGTAGGTGGTTGTCTTGCCCAGCGGGTCCTTGACGGTGGTGAGTTGGTTGGCCGTGTTGTAGCCGAAGACGGTCTTGTTGTACTCACCGTCCTGATAGGTGGCGACGTTGCCGTTGGCGTCGTACGACCAGTCCTCATCCGACGCCGAATTAGACCGGCGGGTCAGCCGACCGGAGCCGTCGTATTGGTACTGGGTCTCGCGGACTTCGGCGTCGATCTCGCTGGTGCGGTTGAAGAACTTGTCGTAGCGGTAGTAGCTCTTGTTGTTCAGCGGGTCGAGCTGCGTGAACAGGACGTTCTTGTAGTAGACGTCCGTCCATACACCGTGGTCCGGAGCGGTGACGTCGACCTGGTCGAACACGCCGTTCTTGGAATAGGCGAACGTTGTGTCGTGCCCCAGCGCGTCCGTCTGGGTAATGACTCGGCCCTGCGTGTCGTAGACGTTGAATGTGACCCGCTTGCTGCGGGCGTTCGTGACCGCGTTCAGTCGGCCGGAAGTGTCGTAGCCGTAGGTTTCGGTTTTACCGTCGAGAGCAGTCACGCTGGTCAGCTGGTCGCCGGTGTAGCCGTAGTCCACCACCCGGCCGTCCGCCAGCGTAAGCGTTTCCAGCAGCGCGCCGGTGTACCGGAGTGTTGCCGAGCGGCCTGCCGCGTCCGTGATCTGCGTGGGCTGGGAGCCGGTGTAGGAGAGGGTCAGGCCACGGCCGCTGCGGTCCTTAACTTCCGCGAGTTGTCCTGCGGCGTTGAAGCCGTAGGTGGAGTGATCAACGGTGGTCACCTTGTAACCGTTGCCGTCCGAGGTCAGCTTGGAGCGTGCCTCACCGGGAGTCGTGAACGTCCCGTCAGACTTCTTGACGTAGGCGTGTCGGCTGCCGCCTTCACCGATCAGCACCGCATCGCCGTTGGAGCCGATCGACAGCCGGGTCTCCCAGGGCAGTTGCCAGCCCTTGCCCAGCGCGCCGGTGAGCGTGTTGTCCGAGGAGTAGACCCGGCCGATCGTCAGGGGAACACCGGGCGCGGGCACCTGGGCGTCGGTGAACGCTTCCGTGAAAGCGCCCGTCGCGGTATTCACCGGATCCGCTCGCATCACCGTCGTGCCGGCCGCACCGCTCGCGTCACCGCAGACCGCACCGCACTCGGCACCGTCCGGCAGCGCGGGAACGATGTAGAACATGTTGTAGGAGCCGCAGCCCTCGGTGTCCGTGGGATCGTCCGTGACCGTGGTGCAGACCGAGACGGTGTAGGCCGGGACCTGCTGCGTGCACTCCGTCGTCGGCACTGTGAACGTCGCGTTCACCTCAGGGAACGTCACACCGGTGTTCAGCGTCGGCGCTTGAACCGTCTGGCCGAAGTCGAAGTACTGCACATCGCCGTTACTCAGACGGCACCCGTAGAAGTCGACCTTCCAGCGCACCTTCACCGGATGCACCTCAGTGAGCGCGCCGCCTGACTGCCAGATCGCCGCCGTCAGCTGAATCGGCTCGCCTTGCACGGCCGCGCCAATGTGGTTGCCCAGTGCCATCAGCCAGCCACCCTGCTGGGCAGCCGCGTTCCCGAACGGATCGGTCGACACCTGATACAGAGCACCGCTGGTATAGGAGGCAGCGGCCGTGGCCTGTGTGCCGGTTGTAAAGGATGCCTGGCTGACACCGCTGTCGGCATTGGCAGGCGTGTTGACAGTCTTGGGACCGACAGCCTTTAAGCGTCGCTGGTTCTGCTTGAACAGCTCGATTTGCTCTGCCGTGACCGGCTTGCTTCTGGTGGTCGGCAGGCCATGCGACTTCGTCGGCTTTGCCCGGTCCTTGGTCTGCTCCCGCCGCTCTTGGGGGGACACCGGTTCCTGGTGGGCGGCAGGCTGCGGTCCCAGGTACGCCGCGCTGTCGGGGCCGCTGGTGTTGTCGACTGACACCCTGAACAGCCAGCCGCCACCCGCAACCACGGAAAGGACCACCAGCACGATCAACAGCCGTAAGCGCGCAGGCACAGATGCCAGCACTCCCCCACCCCCAGTCACCGCACATACACGCCCTGAAGCATGTACACAACAAGTTCATGATCGTGACGGATCCGTGAGCTTACGATCAAGCAGGGACGCTGAAGATGACTGATTGTCATGCGTGATTCTTGACACGCAATCAGCAAACATGCTGCAAGTTGGCCGGGCACAGCCAAGAAACACCATTCCGGTCGCTGGACCTAAGGCCGAAATTTGACATCCTCCCCCTCTTGCAAAGAGGGGGATTCCAGCCCGTGTGGGTGGGGGTTCAGGGTGTTCGAACGACCGATGGCCGTTGTCACTCCTCCGGCACCAGTTGTTCGCCGGGGCGGGGAAACACCCGCCCTGTCCTGCCGCGACGTTGACTGCTGCTCTAACGTCGGTGCATGAAGCAGGAGTTGAGGGTGGCGGCCTACGCCGTGTGTGTGCGGGACGGGGCGATGCTTCTCGCGCGCTGGGTAGCGCAGGACGGCAGCAGGCGCTGGACGCTCCCCGGCGGAGGCATGAATCACGGCGAGGACCCGTATGACACCGTGATCAGGGAGGCCGAGGAGGAGACCGGGTACGCGATCGAGCCGCTGGCGCTGCTCGGTGTCGACTCGCGCCGGCATACCTATCCGCGCCGCCTCGGCGCCACCGCCGACTTCCAGAGCCTGCGGATCGTCTACGAGGGTCGGGTCACCGGCGGTGAACTGCGCTACGAATCGGACGGCTCCACCGACATGGCGGCCTGGCACCCGTTGGAGGAGGTATCCGCACTGGACCGGGTGGGGCTCGTCGACGTCGGGCTCACGCTCTGGCAGGAGCGGCCGGCGGTCGGCCGCGCACCGGGGATACCCGAGCCGCCCCCAGCACCCCTGCCCGGCAGGGTGGACAGGAAATGATCCTCTCCCTTCGGCCTGGAGAGCTCGGCATCTGTACGAGGTCTCCAGGAGGTCCGCGGCACCTTCTACGAACCCCAAGCCGCATAGACGTGTTCAAATGACGCTGGCGGTCCCGAGGGTCGGCCGGGTCCAGGAGACCGGCAGCGTGTCCCTGCCGTACCGGCTGCTCGACCGCGGCGGTGGCGAGGTGGCGGCGGTCAGCGAGTTCCTGCTCGACATGCTCGCCAACGACGACAGCCCCGCCTCGCTGCGCTCCTACGCCTACGAGCTGCTGGCCTGGTTCCGGTTCCTGTGGGCCGTCGAGGTGCCGTGGGATCGGGCGGGCCGGGTGGAGGCCCGCGACTTCGCCCTGTGGCTGCAGGCCGTCAAGAAGCCGCCGCGGCCCCGCCGGCCGGACGCTCCACCGCCCGGGTCGATCAACCCGGTGACCGGCAAGCGGTACCCGGGCGAGCACTACGCGGCCCGGACCCGCAGGCACGCGCGCGCCGCCGTCCGCAGCCTCTACGAGTACCACCGCGAGATGCACGGCCGGCCGCTGCTCAACCCGTTCCCGAAGGCCAGGCGGGCCGGGGACGAACACCTCAACGCCCACCACGACCCGATGCAGCCCTACCGGCGGCCGGCCCGGCCGGCTCCCTACCAGCCGAAGGAGCCCCGGCGAGCCCCGCGCGGCATCCCCGAGCAGGCGTTCAACGAGCTCTTCGCGACGCTGCCCTCGCACCGGGACCGGGCCCTGGTCGCGTTCTACATTTCGGCCGGCCCACGGGCCTCGGAGCTGCTTGGGCTGACCCGGGACCGGGTCAGCCCGGGGGAGCAGACCATCGGGGTCGTCCGGAAGGGCTCGCGGGCCCTGCAGTGGATCCCGGCGTCCAGCGACGCGTTCGTGTGGCTGCGGCTCTACCAGCAGCAGATCCGTCCGCTGGCCCTGGACGGGCCCGACGAGCCGCTGTGGTGGACGCTCCGGCGACCGCTTCGCCCGCTGAGCTACGACGCGGCGCGCATGGTCTTCACCCGGGCCAACGAGAAGCTGGGGGCGAACTGGACCCTGCACGACCTTCGGCACAGCGCGGCCAAGCGCATGGTGCGCGACCCGGCGCTGTCGATCACCGATGCCCAGTGGGTCCTCGGCCACCTGCACATCGCCACCACTGAGCAGTACCTCGAACCGGCTCAGGACGAGGTCGTCGCCCAGATCCTGGCCCACTACGCCCGCCAGGCCGCCGGGCCGCCCCGGCCCGTGATGCCCGCGCCGGGCTACCGCCCGGAGGTCCTGCAGACCCTGCTCGGCACGGCTGTCCTGGACGGAGGAGCGGCGTGAGCGTCGCGGCGGCGGACACCCTGACGTCGGCCCGGGCCCGGCCGGCCCGCGTTCCCGCTGGGCAGGAGTCGCGCGAGGCACCGGCGACCTGGTGGCAGACCGAGCAGCCGCCCGAGCTCGTGCTGGAGCGCACCCTCGCCCTGCCGTTCACCGCCGTCAGCGACGCCAACCAGCGCACCCGTCGGCGCGGCCTGGTGAAGCTGCTCGACTGGCTGCAGGACCAGCCCGGCCGCACCTGGCAGGACCGCTGGCTCGCCAGCGGCGCCGAAGCAGCCGGCCGGGAGTGGACCGGGCTGCCCATGCAGCGGCTGACCGACCGTCAGCGCGCCCGCAACTACGACCGGATCGACCTGTGCTGCGGCATGATCCCGTTCCTCGGCGGACAGGCGGTCCGCCCGACCTATCGCTGGCTGCTGCGGCAACGGCCCTCCCAGCTGCTGGCCCACGTCCGCACCGCCACGGACCCCGACGGGTTCGCTCGGCTCACGGCCCGGTACGCGCAGTCCGGACGGGCCGGGGCCAACGACTGCAACAACGCGCTCAACCGCGTCACCTGGATCCTCACCCGCAAGCGCGGGACCATCCAGGACACCACCATCGGCGACTGCGTCGAGCTGCAGCACGCCATCGGCGAGCACCAGGCCAACGGCCACCACGGCAAGCACCTCTTCTACGCGCTCCTCGCCGAGACCGGCGTCTTCGGCCCCGGCGCCCCCGCCCGGCTGAAGACCGTGATGCTGCCCGGGCAGCAGACGCCGGCCGCGATGGTCGACCGGCACTCGATCGCCTGCACGCCGGTGCGCGACCTGCTGGTCGACTACCTGACCGAGCGCGTCACCGAGGTCGACTACACGACGCTGGAGGACATGGCCAGGACCCTGGCCGGGATCTTCTGGCGCGACCTGGAGACCCACCACCCCGGCATCAACTCGCTGCGGCTGGACGCGGACACCGTCGCGGCCTGGCGGGAACGGGCGGCCGTGATCCGCGACCGGCACGGCATCGCGATCCGCCCCCGGGACAACGCGCACTCCGTCTTCACCTGGGTCCGCGCCTTCTACCAGGACCTCGCCCGCTGGGCCGCCGACGCCCCGGGCAGGTGGGGGCCGTGGGTGGCCCCGTGCCCGGTCCGCGACACCGAGCACGGCAAGGCCCGCGCCCGCCGCAAGGCGGCCATGGACCAGCGCACCCGCACCCTGCTGCCCGCCCTCCCGGCCCTGGTCACCGCCGCCGAGCAGCAGCTCAAGGCCGCCGCTGCCCGCCTCGCCCGCGGCCGACAGGCTCGGGCCGGCACCTCGTTCACCACGCCGGAGGGCCAAATGCTGGTCCGCTGCCGCGGCGCCTCGGCCCGCGTCCTGGCCGACGATTCCGCCACCGGCCGGTGCCGCGACCTGACCGTCGAGGAGGAACTCGCCTTCTGGGCCTGGGCGATCGTCGAAGTCCTGCGCCACACCGGCATGCGCATCGAGGAGGCCCTGGAGCTGACCCACCACAGCTTCGTCGCCTGCCGGCTGCCGACCACCGGCGAGATCGTGCCCATGCTCCAGGTCGCACCGTCCAAGCTCGACCAGGAGCGGCTGCTGCTGGTCTCCCCGGAACTCGGCGAAGTCCTCACCGCGATCATCCAGCGCATCCGCCGCGGTCGGCCGGCCATGCCGACGGTCAGCGCCTACGACACCCTGGAGCGGCTGTGGAGTGCACCGATGCCGTTCCTCTTCCAACGGCCCGTCGGCCCCGAAGACCGCGCCATCCCCCGCAACTACGTCTGCACCTGCCTCAACGGCGCGCTCGCCGCGAGCGGACTGACCGGCCCCGG
Organism: Streptomyces sp. NPDC021080; assembly: GCF_044333225.1. Classification (NCBI taxonomy): domain Bacteria; kingdom Bacillati; phylum Actinomycetota; class Actinomycetes; order Kitasatosporales; family Streptomycetaceae; genus Streptomyces; species Streptomyces sp. NPDC021080. Next base: position 54,899 of record NZ_JBIRQM010000027.1, read on the forward strand.
CGACCAGCCGCTGCACTACACCCCGCACGACTTCCGCAGGATCTTCGTCACTGACGCTCTGCGTTCCGGCCTGCCGCCGCACATCGCCGCCCGCATCTGCGGTCACCAGGCCGTCGACACCACGCTCGGGTACGCCGCGATCTACCCGGAGGACGTCATCACCCATCACCGGGCCTTCATCGCCCGCCGCCGCTCGCTGCGGCCCAGTGAGGAGTATCGCGAGCCCACCGTCCAGGAGTGGCGCGACTTCCTGGACCACTTCGAGCTGCGGAAGGTCGCCTTGGGTGTGTGCGCACGCGACTTCGGCACCCCGTGCGTTCACGAGCACGCCTGCATCCGCTGCCCCGTCCTGCGGCCCGACCCCGCGCAGATGCCCCGGCTGCAGGAGATCCACGCCAACCTGGGCGACCGGCTCCGCGAGGCCAAGGAGCAGGGCTGGCTTGGCGAGGTCGCCGCGATCGAGGCCAGCCTCGCGGCCGCCGAGCACAAGCTCGCCGCCATGCGCGACCTCGCCGCCCGGCACACCACCGTCCACCTCGGCATGCCCGACTTCCGCACCAGCGCCGGCCGGTTCACCCCGGCGCACGACACGCCCGGATGAACTGGCGACTCCAAGATCGCTGAAGACTATCTTCGGTGATCCGTCAAGGCCGGCCCTGAAAACACCTCACCCGGGCTGGTTCGGATATCTCACATGGACGCCGCCCTGGCCCGGCTTCGCTCCGATGGCTTCGACGTCCGGAGCGAGGACGTGGCGCGGCTCTCGCCGTTCGTGCGCCACCACGTCAACATGCTCGGCCGGTGCTCCTTCCAGCTGCCGGAGCTGCCCGGGGGCCTTCGTCCGCTGCGGGAGCCGGATACCGCCTTCGAGAGGTGGCAGAATCCGTTCGCGATTCAGCGACAGGTTTGTACGCGGTGGCCTGTCGTCACGCCCAGTCCTCCGGTTCCCAGGCGAAGAGCAGGTCGAGCAGCTTCGGGTCCCCGTCGAGTTGCAGGGAGTCCGCCGAAATGCGGTCGTACCGCCAGAGGACCAGATCACTGGCCGTGCCGCGGATGGAGAGGCCTGCCGCTTCCGGGGCCTCGCCGATGGCGGGCAGCCGGGTGGTCCGTGCGCCGTCGCCGTCGACCGTGAGGCGCCAGGAGCGGTCCTCGGTGGCGTGGAAGTCGAAGGCGGTGGGCTTGTGCGGCCAGGCACTCCTCGTGAAGCTGGCGATGAACAGGCTCTCCTCGACACCGTCGAGCGCCACCTCGACAGGCAGTGAGGCCGAGTCGCCCACGGTGAGTTGGGCATCGTAGGTGTGCACCGCGATCTCCTGGACTTGGTGCCGGGCGACGCCACCGGCAGTGTGCGGCGTCTGAGTGACACCCCAGCCGGTGAAGCAGCCCTGGTCCGGACCGGCCTCCCGCAGGGCCGCCAGCAACAGCTCGGTCGAGGCGGCCAGCCAGGCCAGCACGCCCTCGCGCTCCTGCGGCGCGACCGCGTCACCCTGGGCCGGGGTCCTGGACGTGGCGTCCGGCCCGGCGGAGACGGTGGCGGCCCAGCGACGGCGGCCCTCGCCGATGTGCTGCACCAGGTCGAACAGCGTCCATTCGGGGCAGGTCGGCACGGGCAGGTCGAGGCTGGGCGCGACGGCGATCGCGGCGCGGAAGGCGGTTGAACGTTCGTCGATCAGCCGCAGCAGATCGGGAAACTCCAAAGTCTTGTGCACGGCGGTACTTCTACCACCTTGATCCATTCGCCCGACAGCGGTTTTCCCAGCCGATACGGCGGGGAACTCCGGCCCAGGCGAGCCCACGCTCGGGCTTTCGCCGTGTACTGGAACGAGCGTGCCGTCTCGGGGGCAACGCACGCTCTGACCGACGACGACATCGCCGCGGGCCAGAGCGGCGTCACTGTGGCGTGGAACTACATCGCCGAGGCGGGCGACGGCGTCATCCCGGTCTCGTACACCGTCACCTCCAAGAGCGCGGACAAGCCGGTCCGGCGGTCCTTCGACACCCAGGTCCAGGTCTAGGACGCCTCTCACGCCTGACCCACCCGGTGCCTGGGGCTGCCCGAGGCACCGGCGTGGCGTGCGCTCAGCGGCCTGCTGCGGGCGAACACGCGACACCGATGCCTCGTGTGCACTCAGCGGCGGGCGTCGCCCCGGGGCCGGCAGGCTGGTGACCTCCGCGATGCTCTCCGCCGAGGGCTTGAAGTAGCGGCTGGATTCGTGCAGGTCTCACAGCCACCTCGGCATGCCCGACTTCCGCACCAGCACCGGCCGGTTCACCCCGGCGCACGACACACCCGGATGAACCGGCGACTTCAAGATCGTTGGGGACTACCTTCGGTGACCCGCCAGCGGCCGGCCCTGAAGCACCCCAGCCGGGCTGATTCGGATAAGACCAGATCGGGGCGCCGGGCCTGGTCCTGAATTCACTGGTGCTGTTCAACACGAGGTACATGGACGCCGCGGTGAACCAGCTGCGCGCGGACGGGTTCGAGGTGCGCGAGGAGGATGTGGCCCGCCTCTCGCCATTCGTCCGGCACCACATCAACATGCTCGGCAGGTACTCGTTCCGGCTCCCCGACCTGCCCGGAGGTCTGCGGCGCCTGCGCGCCCCGGACGCCGCTGACGAGTAAGTCACGCCCAGAGCCGTCCTGGCCGTCGTCTTCCTGCCCGCGGTGCTCGCACTCGTCGACAGACCCAGGGTGCGGCCAGTGGGACATCTCGCTGCGACTTGACCTTACCCTCAAGGGCAAGGTTTAGCGTTCTTCGAGGTGAGAGGCATGCAGATCAGTGAGCTGGCCCGCCGGGCGGGCGTGACAACGAAAGCGGTGCGCTATTACGAATCGCTGGGCTTGCTCACGCCCGGGCGGCTGGCCAACGGCTACCGGGACTACGCCGAGCACGACGTACGACTCACGCAGGAGATCCGGGCGCTCGGCAGTCTCGGGATCCCGGTTGAGCGCACCCGCCCGTTCCTGGAGTGCCTCACCGCCGGCCATCGACACGCCGACGACTGTCCGGCCTCGCTGGCCGGTTACCGGGACGCGATCGACGAGCTCACCCAGCAGATCGAGGGACTCACCGCCCGTCGGGCGGTACTGGTCGCGCATCTGCAACAGGCCGCCCACCGCGGCAGCCGCGTCTCACCGGTCAACGAAGGAGAAGACCTGATGACCGACTACACGAGCGTGCCCGCCGACCTGCCCGTCCCCGAGGACGACGGCGCGGCTGCTCATCTGCCCGGCACGAAGGTGCCGCACCTGGAACTCCAGGGCACCGGCGGCACGGCCGTCCGCCTCGACGCGCTCGGCGCGGGCCGCATGGTGATCTACGTTTACCCGCTCACCGGACGCCCGGGCATCGACCTGCCCGAAGGCTGGGACTCGATCCCTGGGGCGCGCGGCTGCACTCCCGAGGCATGCGGTTTCCGCGATCACTACCAAGATCTTCTCGCCGCCGGCGCGGACGGTGTGTTCGGCCTCTCCAGCCAGGAGACCGACTACCAGCGTGAGGTCGTCGAGCGGCTCCACCTGCCGTTCCAGATGCTCTCCGACCCTGCACGGAGCCTGGCCCAGGAACTCGGCCTGCCCACGTTCGAGACCAGCGGGCTGACGCTCTACAAGCGGCTGACTCTGATCATCCGCGACGGCGTGGTCGAGCACGTCTTCTATCCGATCTTCCCCCCGAACGAACACGCCGACCAGGTCCTGGCCTGGCTGAGGGACAACCCCCTGTAGAGGCCGGCGTTCAGCGCCTGCTGTCGCCGGGCGCGAGCAGGCTGGTGACCTCGGCGATCGCCTCCGTCGACGGGTGGAAGTACCGGCGCACGTTCTCCGGCTTCTTGTGCCGGGACTTCGCCATCAGCATCAGCATCGAGGCTCCCTGCTCACCGAGATGGGTCAGGGCAGAGTGACGGTACTCGTTCCCAGCCCGTCCCCGGCCCTCGCACGGCGGTGTGCTCGTCCAGCAGTGTGCGGGCCTGCCCATAGGAGAGACGAGCCGGGCCGGTGTCCGGGCACACGTCGCGGGGGCCGACGACCTTGCCCGGCCCCGGGCGGTGGTGAGTGACGGACACCGGCCCGCGGGTGCGGCCTTCCAGCAGCCGGACAGTGCCAGCATCCCGGTACACGGGCTCCAGCACGTAGTCCTCGCGCGCCTGGCCCCGACGCCGGGCCTTGGTCCGGGTGCCCTTCGCCTTGACCGGGCAACGACGCCCGGCAAGGTCCAGATCCTCGATGTTGACACCCAGGATCTCCTCCGCCCGTCCGGCGGTCTCATACGGCATCCGCCACAGCGTCTTCTCCCGCAGGCGCACCTCGCGCCGGGCGCCACGACCACAGAGGCGTCACGCATTGATCCATCATTCATGCGGGTCGAGCTTGACATCCTCCCCGGCCTGAAGGCCGGGGATTCCCGCCTGCCCTCACCGGATGGGTGAGGGCTTCGGGAGGGTTCCTGCTTCGCTGCGCGGTGCCGGGACGAGTCCCGGTCTCACCTGCGCTCCGCAGGCTGACACCGCCAGTCCGGCGGCCTTGGCGACGTTGACCGCCGCGTTGATGTCCCGGTCCAGGACGGTCCCACATGCCCTGCACGTCCACTCACGGACGTGCAGGGGTTGAGAGCGTGTCTCTTTGATCGGTTACAGAGTTGATCGGATGTGCCCGTCCGGTTGGTGATCACTGATGCGATGTGGGACCGGATCGAGCCGCTGATGCCGGCCGATCCGGTCCGTGGACGGCGGTGGGCCGACCATCGCCGAACCCTTGAGGCCAGCTCACGGAAGTATCGAACCTGCTCTTCCTGGCGGGACCTGCCGGACGAGCTCGGCTCGTTCCGAACCGCCCACAAAAGGCTGATCCGATGGGCCGTGGAAGGGACTTGGGAACGCATCTTCGCCGCCATCTTGTCAACAGCGGACGACGATGACGATGTCGGCTGGACCGTGTCGGTGGATTCCACCGTCTGTCGGGCCCACCAGCATGCCGCCGGCGCCAGGAAAAGGGGGCGCCGTATGAAGCCGAACCCGAAGATCACGGACTCGGACGTTCCCGAGGCTGTCTGAGTACGAAAGTCCATCTGGCCAGCGACAGCCATGCACGGCCGCTGGCCGTCCACGTCACCGCGGGCCAGGCGGGCGACGCGTCGGCCTTCGAGGCTGTGATGGCAGGCATCCGCGTTCCGCGAAGCGGGTCCGGAAGACCGAGGACCCGGCCGGATGCGGTCCTGGCCGACCGGGCGTATTCGTCCCGTGCGATCAGGAGGCACCTTCGCCGACGCGGGATCCGTAACGTCATCCCTCAGCCCTCTGACCAGATCGGCCACCGCCTCCGCCGAGGCCGGGCCGGGCCGGCGGCCGACCGCCCACGTTCGATGCCGAGGCATACAAGCAGCGCAATGCGGTCGAACGTTGTATCAACCGGCTCAAGCAGTGGCGCTGCCTGGCCATGCGAACAGACAAACTCGCCATGGCCACCGGGCCGCACTCCACCTCGCCGCCATCTTCATCTGGGCCCGACGCTGACGATGACGGCGTGGTTCAGTCCCACCACAGCGTCCACATCGTCGAACGGACCATGCCGTCGCCGGCGGCCCGAGGGTCCTCCACGGTGTCCTCGCAGTAACCCGTCAATTCCGTTGCGGCCTGTGCGGCGGACCGGGGGTCCAAGGGCGGTCTGTCGACGACGAGTTCCAGGTATGAGCCCGAAGCGAAGTAGAGCTCGGCCCCCCACTGCTCATGCCAGCGTCTGAGCAGCGCCGCATCGTCGACTGGGGGGAGGTAGTGGGTGCCGTTGCCCGTCCCGATGAGACCGGGCAGCATGACGGGCACCTCGTAGCCTCCCCGCGCCGGCACGAAGTGGAGCCACCGCTGATCCCTCCAGTACCAGGAGTTCGGATCTTCGGCCACCCAGCGTGACACCCCTGGCAGCGGCTCCGCGATCGCAGGACTCAACCGAGGTGCCAGCCGATCGGGGTCATAGTCGTCAAGCCATTCCTCGAGCTCCCCTTCCTCCAGATAGGCATGGTCCGCAGACCATAGGAAGCTCGACACCACGATGGACGCCGCGCGCGCATCGTGGTCCTGGCGCACAACCTCGGCCACCATATTCTCCAGAACCGCAGCGTCCACGTCTTCGTGGAGACAGCCGCCACTGGTCAGGCCCTCCGGTGATATCAGGCTTACATAGGGCCACCAGCCGGTCTCACCGTGCTTCCCGCGCCACTCGTCCCATACGTCACGCACCCTGTCCGACGCCACGAGCACGCTCACCACCTCGACGCCTGCAGTTGTGGTGGACCGCATCGGCTGCGTCTGGGGGAAGAGCACCCGTAGAGCGGAAAACAGATCGTCCGCGGCAAGGCGCGGCTGGTGGAGGAACGTGTTCATGATGTCTGGACCCTACGGTCCGCTCACTCACCACGCACCCGATAAAAAGACACGCTCTAGCCGTCTCTAACCACGACGGCCGCCGGCTGGACTTCTCCCGCAGTGCCCCCGACGCCTCCCCGAGATCGCGGATGCCGTCGCCGGGCAGTGCGCGGTCGTCCTCGACGACGGGGTTCGGCACGGCGCCGGCATCGCCAAGACCCTGTGCCTGGGCGCGGACGCGGTGATGGTCGGACGCCCGGCCCTGTGGGAGCTCGTCCACTCCGGCGCGGAGGGCGTCGCGGACGTCCTGCGGCTGCTCATGGGTGAGTTCGAGGAGGTCAGGGCCCTGATGGGGACACCCACCGTGGCCGACTTCGAGCGGTCCGGGGTGGTCCTTCCCGGGGGCGCCCGCTTCTCCCCCTGACGCCGCGCGTCCACCCGGACGCCCGAAGGCGCCTTCGGCCTGCACCGCGTGGTGTGCGGCGGGGGCCCAAGGCGCCTTGTCGTACGGTCGTCGGGAGCGCGGCGTCAGCCGAGCTGCCCGGTCGGCCGCATGGTGATGTGGTTGATGTCCACGCCCGCGTGCTGGTTGACGACGAAGACGATCGTGTCCGCGATCTGCTCGGCGGTCATCGCCTGTGTCGCCTCGGGAGTGCCGCCGCGCTCGTCCCAGAACGGGGTGTCCACCACCCCGGGGGCGACGACGGTCACGCCGACTCCGTCCTTGGCGACCAGCAGCCGGGTGTTCTCAGCGAGCGCGTGCGCGGCCCACTTGGTGACCGAGTACAGGTTGCCGGGCGTGTTGCGCACCCCGGCGACCGAACCGATGATCACGATCCGGCCCTTGGACTCCCTGAGGTGCGGCAGGGTCTCCCGCACCAGCAGGGCCGGGCCCAGGACGTTGGTGAGGACCATGGCGCGCATGTCCTCGGGGGCGTGACTCTCCAGGTTGCCGGGCAGCGAGAAACCGGCGTTGGCGATGACGTTGTCCAGTCGGCCCCACGCGTCCACCACGTGGCGCACGGCGGAGGCGACGTCGTGCGCGTCGCTGGTGTCGCCGGTGATCGTCAGCAGCCGCTCGCCCGCTCCGGCCGAAGCGGCGAAGGCGGCCAGCTTGTCTGCGTCACGTCCGGTGACGGCCACGCGGTGCCCCTGCTTGAGCAAGGCGCGGGCGGTGGCGGCGCCGATTCCGGTCGAGCCGCCGGTGATCAGCGTGACGGGTTCCATGGGACGGCCTCCTCAGCGATATGGGTCATCGGGGCTCCGCCAGGGTCCCGGAGGCCGATGAACGCGAAGTGGCGCGTGAGGTCGGCCGACTCCGGGTCGCCGGTTCCCCGAAACGCCTGCACTATACCCAGCGATCTTCCCGCCGAGCCGGTACGCCATCGCTGACCGGCCACGATGCCGTACGAAGTGGCCGAACTCGCGCTGCCGGCCCCCATGTTGGGCCCTGCGCGGCGCGCAGGGCCCGGGCTGTGCTCACGCTCCTGGTCCGGCAAGCATGACGGAGAGGAGTACGCGAGGAACCAGCGGTTGGCTGTGATCATGTCTCGCGTGTTCTTCGCGGAGTTTCGAGGTGCTGTTCCCTCATCTGGCTGGTGTCGTGGTGGAGTTGGCGAATGGGGCTGCGGCCGGGGTTGTCACGTTGCCTGCGCGGGCCCGCTCGACGGGTGCGGACTGTCCGCACCGCGGTAGTGCCTCGGACCGGGTGCACGGCCGGTACATGCGAGGGCTCACGGATGCCGCGGAGCCCACGGCACGGCAGAGACCGTCTTCGTCCCGCCGGATGGCACATCGGACGTGCTCGGCCGTCCTCGAAGGCTGGCCGCCCTCACCACCGAGCGCTACCAAACGGTGCAGCAACTCCTGTCCCATGGAGTGTCGTTGATTCAGATCAGCCGCGAACTCGGCTGGACCACTCGACCGTCCGGCGCTTCGCCCGGGCCGGCAGCCTGGAGGAGTTGCTGGTCAAGGCGGTGAATCGCGTGTCAATCCTGGACCAGTTCAAGCCCTACCTGCACCAGCACTGGCGCGAGGGCTGCCATGACATCCCCCAACTGCACCGCGAACTCCAGCAGCAGGGTTTCACCGGCGACATCCAGTCCGTCCGCCGCCACCTCAAGCCCTACAAGAAGCCGCACTGCCCCAGGCCCAGGAACCCGCCGGCACCGCCTCCCACGCTCCGCCCGGCCCCGAAGCCCCGACGCGTCGTCCGCTGAATCGTGACGCGCCCCGAACGCCTTGCTGCCGTCGACGCTGCGGAACTGGAGGAGATCCGTACGGCCTGCTCTCACCTCGACGCCGCCGCACGGCGCGTCCACGACTTTGCCGAAATGCTCCACGACCTCCGGGGAGACCAACTCCCTGACTGGATGGACCGTGTCCTTGCCGACGACCTACCAGCCCTGTACTCCCTGGTCAGCGGCCTAAGAAGAGACTTCGACGCTGTCACCGCCGGACTCTCCACACCATGGAGCTCCGGCCAGGTCGAGGGCCACGTCACCCGCGTCGAACTTCTCGAACGCATGGCTTACGGACGAGCCGACCTCGACCTCCTACGCCAACGCGTACTCCTCGCCCCATGACCGTTCGGCATCGCAAGATCCAGACAGAGCCGAATTACGCGAACGTCCACAACACCCTTCAGATGTGGGAGGTGAGGCCGGTGACAGGGTCGTGGGAGATCAGCGTCGGCATCCCCGGGTCATACCGGACGACCTCGCCGGTCAGCAGGGCCCGGCGCCGACTTGCCGTCGCGACCTCGACCAGGAACCGCAGCACGGCGGCCACCCCCGCCCCGTCAAGGACGTCCTCGGGCCAGACGGAGAACTCGATCTCCTCCTCGTCGCAGGGCAAGGCGAAGAACCACACGGCGCCGAAGCGGGCCCGGAAGGCAAAACTCGTTCCCTGGCCCTCCGGGTCGTCTGCCCAGACGCGGAAGAGATCGGTGAAGGCGGGATGCACGGGATCGAGCTGGGGGTAGGGGTGCTCCACCTCGGTCTCGTCGGCTACAACACGCAGGCGTTCGAGGACCGCGATCCACTCGACGCGGGTCGTGTCGAGGACCCGAATGTCCCTCAGGCTGCCGTCGAGATGGAAGACATCGCACATCCACGGCTCGGGCAGACACCGCGCGCGGGTACCGTGCTCACCGGCGTGGACGTCCTCGTGCGTCAACTCGACCCGCTCCCTCGCGTTCGTCTCTCCCATGGCACCAAGGTAAGAGGTCGCCACGATACGGAAGGACCGGCCCGCCCGGCCGGTTCAGGGGTGAGTGATCCCGTATTCAGGGGTCCTACGACATCACAAGATCCCCGACAGAGCCGAAATACGTGAACGTCCACAGTCGGGGATGTCGCGGTCGTCGAGGTAGAGGCCGAGTTTGCGGGCCTTCTGCTCGCCACGGATCGCCTGGAGCGTTGCGAGGACGCTTGGCGTCCATCGCCAGGACCGTATCTGCCCAGTGCAGCATGTCCAGGGTGATCTCCTGGCCGATGTCCGTCTCGGTGAGGTGCTGGTGGAAAGGCAGGCTCAGGATCTGTGCGCCTGCCTGCTCGGTGGCCGGGAGGGATCGCCGCCAGGCGGCGAAGGCTGGCTGGAGGTGATTGGGCGGGTAGTGGACGCCCACGGCGATGTTCCGAGACCGTAGTTCGGCGAATACCCGGTCCCGGCGGAGCACGCGGATCTGGCAGAGGTGGAATGGGGGACCATCCCCGCGGGTGCGGGGAGCAGACGGCCGCGAGAAAGTTACTGTCGTCGTAGCCGGGACCGTCCCCGCAGGTGGGGAACCGACGAAATGCGGCTCGTGGGGTGACGGAATGTACGGGCGGGTCAGTCGGTCTGACGGCCGCCGTACGTGTGACTGAGCGCTGTAGTTGGCCGGTTCGGCCAACTACAGCGCTCATGACATGGAGCACCTGTCGGCTACCTGAATCGTCCGCGTCCGGCCGAACTGGAGGCTGGAGGGCGCGAGCGGTTCAGGAGAGCCAGTCGACGTAGCGGGTGGGGGCGAGGTGGGCGTCCTTGTCGGTGAGGACGTCGCCCTTGACGACGGCAAACATGCCGGCGGTGGGGTCGGTGACAACGGTGCGGCCGTCGCCCTTGTGGGTGAGGGTGATCCGGCCCAGCTCGTCCAGGGAGAAGACCTCGGGCCCGGCGATGTTGCGAATGCCCCTCAGTGGAGCGCCCGCGGCGACTTCCGCCACCGCGTCGGCCACGTCCTTGGAGGCGATCGGCTGGATCGGCGTGGCAGGCAGCCGGACGGTGTCGCCGTCGGCGGTCCAGGACAGGACAGCGTCCATGAACTCCATGAACTGCGTCGCGCGGACGATCGAGTAGGGGACCGGCCCTGCCGCGAGGATGTCCTCCTGGAGCACCTTGGCCCGGTAGTAGTCCAGCTCCGGCACCTGGTTCGCGCCGACGATCGAGAGAATGACGAAGTGGCCGACACCGCCCTTCTGGGCCGCGGCCAGAAGGTTGTCCATCGAGGTCTGGAAGAAGGCCGGGGAGGCTTCGTCGAAGGTCGGGGAGTTCGTGAGGTTGACGATGACGTCGGCCCCCGCCACCGCCTCGCCCAGTCCCTGGCCGCTGATGACGTCGATTCCGGTGGACTGCGAGTGCGGCACCGCCTCGTGCCCGACGGCGTTCAGATTCTTGACGACCTGCGACCCGATCAACCCGGTACCGCCGATGACCGCGAACTTCATGACATGCCTTTCGCCAGGAGATGTGTCCAAAATATGGCACAAAATCTCTACATGGACGTTCGATGTGAGGTCAGAGTCGTACACCCGGTCAACGTGTTGCTCAACTGGTCAACTCCCGCACCCAGTGACCCGCTGGAACGCTCAGTCACACGTTCGTCGACGTTCGCGCCTCGGTGAGTTCCCAGATTGGGAACGCCGACCCCGCTCGGGGGTCTTGGGCCACTCCTGGAAGGTGGACTCGGTGGCCGGCGCCAGGGCCCGGCGGGCCTCCTCAGTATTGATGGAGGGCCGATTGCGCTGCCGAGCATGGCCGTGGACAGCTCGGACGAAGCTCTCCACCCACCCGGTGAACCGTCCGCGCTCGGCCGGGTCCTCGCGGCCGTCGATGGTTTTGGCGATCTCGTCGAGCCGGTACGTCGCCCAACTGTCGAGGACGATGCTGCCGCGGTGCTCCAGGAGTAGTCGGCCGATCTGCCGGGCGACGGGGAAACGGCGCTCCTGCACGAGCATCAGGGCCCGCTCGGCCCGCTGTTCGGCGGCCGCGCGTTGCTCGTGTTCACGGGCGGTCTCGGGAGTACGGTGCTCGCCGGAGTCGCGGACCTGCTCGGCCATCAGCCGCCGAGCCTTCTCGTAGGCGCCCTGCTCGAGGTCACGCACAGCGCTTCGGTGAAGTGGCCCCACGGCACGCCAGCGGCCCGGCCGTGCTCGATCGCTTCAGCTGGCCGGCATCGGCCTGCTCGCGCAGGCACTGCCACAGCTTCGCGCGTAGCACCGCGGCCTCGCCCACCACGTTGACCAGGCTGTTCTGCGGCTGCTTCAGCTTGACGGCCCACGTCTGCGCGTGCTTCAGCACGAGGTGCAGCTCCTCCGAGCAGGGCTTCGGCGTAGTTTGATGTCGTCCGCTTTGATCATGTGAGGTCGAGAAGGGCAAGGGGCCGGGTTCGGTCTCGGGCTGCCCGTCGGAGGCCGGAGGCGATGTTGCGGGCGCCGGTCGGGCGGAGAGCTCCGATCGCGAGGTTTCTGCAGGTGGCCATCGCTCTGGGGTGTTTCCGGTCCGCAGCTGGGTGGGGGTCCCCCGGCCAGAGGCCGGGGGAGCGTCCTCGATGAAGGTGACGTCCCTGACGTGGTGCAGGGCCTCGACGGTCCAGTGCCCTCGGATCAGTCGGGCGAGCTGAGCCGGGCCGGCCTGCTGGCGGTGAGGCTGGTGACCGCGTAGACGGTCTTGAGGCTGATCTTCCCGGTCTTGCGGTGGACGCGGCGGCGGGCGATCTGTACGGCCTGGCGGGCGCAGGGGAAGAGCAGGTTGTTGATCGTGCACACCTTCAGCCGGCGGATCTCCTGGCGGCCGCGACCGGTCGCACGGGTCCTGTCCTGCAGTGGGATCTGCGTCCAGGGAAGGGCCTTGAGCTGCCGACGGAGCTTCTTCGTGTTGCGCTTGGCGATCACGATGTAGTGGGCCTGCCGGTCGAGCAGGTAGGCGGCGTGGCCATGCTGAGTGTGCATCGCGTTGCCGGTGACGACTGTGCCGGCCAGATCCTCGAGGGTGTCGAGCAGAGGCCGGAAGCGGGTGATCTCGTTGGTCTTCTCACCGACGTCCATCTGGGCCAGGACCAGTGCGTTCACGTGGTCACAGGCGGCCAGGAGGTGGATCTTCCGTCCCTTCGCGCGGGCCGCACCCCCGCAGCGGCTTCCCGTCGACCGCGAGCCCTCGCAGCCCTTGTCCCCCTGGTCTGCCGGTCCGCGAGCCAGGCTCCGACCGCCCGGTCCAGGGCGTCCGCGTCGATTCTGGCGAGCAGTCGCCGGATCGTGGATTCCGCGGGCCAGGACCGTTTCGGGACCAGCAGTTCGACGGCCGTGCCGAGCCGTTCGAGCAGGGCCGGCGGTGCGCCGGCCACCCATCCACTCACCGCGAGCAGGGATCGCGCTCCGCGAGGACCGTGCAGGCCGTCAGCGCCAGGAGCGTCACGAGAGGGTGCCGCACTCCCCCGCAGATCCCGCGGGTCCGGGACCTGCGCGAGGCGTTCCAGCAGATCCGGAAGATCGCTCCCGGACACTCCCGGATGCGATCCGAGCCGTTCAAAGGCAGGGGAGATCAGAGATGACGCGTCGGCAGGCACGGGCAGTCCAAGGTCACAGAGCGTAGAGAACTCCATGATCGCGGACGTCCGCGCCTGCTGTGCACCGAACCCCGCCCGACATGACGAGACGTCAGCAACCTGGCGCCAGCCGACTACGCCGAAGTCCTGACCGAAGAGGACGCGGCAGTACGCGACTTCCGGTTCGCGCCCCATCCAGATGTTGCCGATGGGGGTCTCTGTCGTTGAGTTGTCGGACCATCCGGTTGGTTTCCGCTGCGCTCTTCGGGATGCACGACGAATGGATCGCCTCACCTCACCACCACCTCCCCGAAGGGGATATGGGCGATATCTACCGTAAACTCTTTCTTAGTTCCTCCGTGCCACCCAACGCACCGAAATGCAACCGCCAGTTGATCCCCAACGCCATGACGAGGGACACTGCCTGGCGGATGCGTGTTCCCGGCCGAGTGGCACTCGCTTCGGCACCCTCCCGTGCAGGTCACGGAGGCCATTTACCCAAAGATTACTGGGCAGTTGACCTCGGGGTTTCGTGGTAACGTCCTGGTTCGGAGGGACAGTGCAACCTGAAAGGGAAATCGTGAACACGGAGAAGATCGCCGCTCGCCGCCTCTCACTGGAAGAGGTGACGAAGCTCGGCGTGAAGGACAGGCTCTTCATTTCTGCCGATACGGCAGAACTCAAGCTTCCCGACTGCTATGTCCCTGCTTTTCTGACCAAGCCCGGTGAGCATTTCGAGGGCGGCTCGATCACGGCGAGAACCGTATTCCAGGAAGAGGTCTCCTGCCTTCCCGACGACGAGAATGAAGCCGGAATCTACTTGGCCGACGAGAACGGCTCGGTGACCATCGAGGTCCTCCAGTCCGCCGGTGTCGTGCTGGACCTGGCACTTTTCGTCCCTGGTGGGGACAAGGGGGCCCTCACGGCCCTTTACGCTGCAGCCCGGCAGGCGTTCGGCGCCGACATCGTGCAGATCTGGCGCCAGGGCCTCAAGGAGGTTCCCGACGTGAAGGTCGACATCTTCGAGGAGCAGATTCCCCGGGGGCGCAAGGCGGGCGACAGCCCCAAGCGTGACCGTCGCGCGATCGACACCTACCCCACCCGTGCGGACTTCATCGAGTTCTCCGCGGGATGGAAGCCGGTCGTTGAGATTCACAGGCCCGTTGTTGACGACACCCCGACCATCTGAGGCAGCGTTACCTCGCGTTCTCGGCCTGAGAAAACGCCGAGAACGCATGCACCAGCCATCAGGGCTTCGGCGTAGTCGACGGGCGTCCGTTTCGCGATCACTTGCGGTGAAGGGAGCGCGAGCGGACGGTTCCTGTCTCGTGTCCATTGCGCCTCGGTGGCCTGCGTCTCCGGCACCGTCGGGTGGAGCCAGCCGACGGTGCCGGAGAATGATCCCCTGCGTGGCTGAAGAGACAGGTGCAGATGCGGACGACGCTCGTGCATGGGATGAGCGGCTGGGCTGAGTGTTCGGGTTGATAGCAGATGATCCGGCTGCGAGGAGGGCGGCACACGCTGGCCGTCGTCCTCGACCTGACCGCGTGCGCGGTGGCGGACCGACAGCGCACCCCGCGCTATGGCGACCTGACGCAACCTAGCGGTCGGCGCCCTGCGACTGAACGGCGCAAAGAACATCGCCTCCGGCCATCGCCGCAATGCGCGTGACGCCCGCCGACCCCTCACACTCCTCGGCCTCACCCGAGTACGAAGCGGACGTCACTCGACCACGCCGAAGCCCTGCTCCTCCGAGGCCAGGAACCGCTCGTACGCCGGATCCCCGCCCAACTCGTGCAGTTCCTGCAGGCGGTTGACGATTCGACCAGTCTTGATCTCCCCGAGGCGGATCGGCAGGCGCTTCGATCGGGGCGCTCCTGAGCCTGAGCACGGGGTAGTTGTCGTTAACCTCCTATCCCGACCTGGCCTTTCTCGAAGCCCTGAGCACGATATCTGTCGCCGAATTCTCATCGTTGTTGACGTGTTTCGTGCTTTTCGCAGGCAGGTTAAGGACAACCGGCCCGCTGGAGAGGAACTCGCTGCACGATCAACCGCATCCGCGCGTCAGCTCGGCCACGGCAGCACGGTGAGCTCCGGCCACTCGTCTCTCCAGCGCGCCGCCTTGGCTTCGTAGACCTCTCGAGGGGCAAGCACCGGGTTGGGTCGGACCACGAGGTTGAACACGTCGGAGAGCCCGTGGGGTGCATAGACGCGCCACCCGCCGCCGGGGTCCAGCCGCACTCCCAGACAGCACGTCGTCGCGGCGAACGAGTCGATCGCGGCCTCGGTGGACTCGTGAGGCGGGCAGGGAACGCCGAATTTCTGCTCGTACCAGAGATGCACGCGGGCCTCGTTGCGGATCTCGACCTCGGCCGGCAACCCGGCGAACACCTCCTGCCCTGCCTTGATCGCAGCATCCTCCGCCTCCCAGGACAGGTCGGTGCCGTCGAAATAGAAGATGTCGTAGTCCTTGATGCCGCTGGTCGGTGGCCTTTCGGTGACCACGTTCCACACCGTCTGGAACAGGCAGCCCGCCGTCACATACCAGCCGGGCAGCTCCAACGTCGCTGCCCTGGTCATCACGTCGGTCAGGACCTCGTTCCGGGAGAGTACGGACCGCAAGCCATCGAGCTGCTCAACGAGCGGGAGTCGACCATGCATCCGTACTCCCTATCACGAACAACCGTTCCCACAAGGCGCGTTGGCCCCAAACAGGCACCCCGGCCCGCGAGGCGGGCAAGGTCAGGACCGCGCGGTCCGGAATGCGAGATACCGGCTGAAGGCTTCGTGACTGTCGGGAGTGAAGTGCCACTCCAGCAGAGCCGACCGCAGCTTCGGCTCGGTCAGCCAGCCGTGCCAGGCGACCTCATCAGGATCGGCGGCCACGGCATCCGGCACCACGGCTTCGTGCACGCCGAGCCAGTGAGGGCTCAAACCGCTGCGGTTGACAAACGTGAACAGCAAGCGCGGCAGCACACGGACGCCCAGCTCTTCGGCCAGCTCCCGCGCGGCGGCCTGTTCATAGGACTCACCGACATCAACAGCACCACCGACCACGACCTCGAAGAGCCCGGGGAAGCGCGACAGCCGCTCCGACCGCCGGTGAACGAGGACCCGGCCACGCTCATCACGGCACACCGTCACGGCGACCCGGTGCAGCCAACCCTCCCGGATGGCCTGCCGGCGGCTGACCACCACCCCCAGCAGGCGATCTTGATCGTCGACACGCTCCACCAGTTCGTCCACGACGCACACCCTGGCAGAGCCCACTGACAACGCCACTCCTCGGAGCCCCGTGGAGACCGACTCAGGAGAACCTGCACCAGGACCGGACGCGGATGACGACAGGTGTCGTGCACGTACGACACCTGTCGTACTCAGACTCAACGGGCGGGTGTGCCCGTGTTCCGGATGGGCCTCGATGCGCGTGGCAAAGTCGTCACTGACTTCGGCTCGTCAAGGTGACGCCGGTTCGCCGAAGGCCAGGCCGGTGCCTGCTATGAAGCCGTCGAGGGTGTCGGGCCGGTACCGGAGGCGCTTGAGCCGGTTGCGGACGAGGGCTTCGAGCAGGTCGAGCACGACGACGGCGAGGTTGGCCAGACTGCGTTTGACGCGGGCCCACACGCCCTCGACCGGGTTGGGGTCGGGCGAGTGGGCGGGCAGCAGGAACACCGTCAGCCATGCACGCTGGGCGATCAGCTCACGCATGGCGTGGGAGACGTGAGTGTCGAGCCGGTCCCAGACCAGTACGATCGGCGCCTTGACGAGCTGGTGGACACCGTCGATCAGCGCGATGAAGTCATGCTCGCCCATGCTGCGGCGCTTGCCCCTGCCTGTGGGATGGGTGCGCAGACGGTGGCACAGCCGGGTGCGGGCGCCAGGCCGCATCGCGATCAGCCCGGCCACCGACAGGCGCCCGGAGCGTCGGCCGCCGACCGTCACGACCGGGGTGCGGCCGCGTCGGCCCCAGGCGCGTCCTCGGAGCGGCCGGCGGGTGAAACCGGCTTCGTCCTCGAAGACGTCGGCAAAACCGTCAAACGCGCCGAGACCATCAAGGGGCACGAAGCCCGCCGGGATAAACCCCAAGCTAAAGCTGCGGCGAAGTGATTGCCCTGTGAACCATCTTCAACTGCCCAGGCCAGGCCGACGGCATGGCGAACCGCCGTGAAATGCACCCGTCCGAGCTGGTGTCGGTCGGACAGGCCGTCATTTGCGCTGCGATACAGGCCGCCAAGAGAACCCGAATCCACCCGGACCCGTACATTCAGGGATCACTTCAGGACATTGGGTGATTGATTTCGGTCCGGGACAAAGGGCAGGGTTGCCGCGCGGAAGACTCCTGAGCGATCCTCGGTGAGGCACGGGGGAAGCGAGGGAATGGCCGCACGGTCAATTCTTTCGCGTTGACCTTTCCCCGTGACGTGACCGCAAAATTCGGCATTAGCTCATTGGGGGAATTGCAATGTCACGGACCAAGAGGATGGTGCGCTCCTCGGCCATGGCGATCGCCGCGGCCGCCGCTCTCACCGTCGCCGTACCGGCCAGCAGCGCCTACGCCATCGACGAGGTTCCCTGCCAGGGCAGGACGGACCTCCTGAAGGTCGAAGGGCACTCCTGGGGAGGGTCTCTCGAGATCTGCTACGCGAACGCCGGCAGGGATGAGTACCCGGGCGGCATCTGGGTGGACAGGATCAGCACCGGCAACAACGACATAACCTACTACGACGTCAACGGGGCCACGGTGCAGATCAACCGGTGGACCGTATTTCAACCGCGAAACGCGGTGCACGTCAATGCAATTCAAATCTGGTGACGACTCCACGGGCCGCGATCGCGTGATGCGGAAACCTCGCGGATAGCGCCGGGATGTGGCGGGGTGATTCCTCTCCCGGACACCCCGCCTCAGCCTCGATCCACCGCCTGATGATCGGCCTGCCGACAGAGAAACAGGAAGAGGCGCCCGCTACCGACTTCGGCTCGTCGGGGTAAACCTTCGCGAAGTACCTGTAGGGCCAGGAATATTGGCTGTATCTCGTGGCAGGCGGTCGGCTGTTCGAGCAGAAGATCAAGCCGGTCGAGGTCGCACAGCGGTTGCGGGTAAGCGGAATTCGGCCTACCAGTGGTACCAACTGTGGCGGGACGGCGGTGCCCGGGCTCTGGCCTCCCATGGCCCGAGCAGATCGCACTGCCGTCTGTCGCCGCGTTGCCTGGAGAAACCGGCCGCGTATCTGGAGCAGGGTCCGGCCGCGCACGGCTGGGCGGAGGAGCAGGTGTGGACCACCGCTCGGGTGGCCACGCTGATCGGCAGAAAGTTCCACCTCTCCCACAGCGTCTCGGGTGCCACGAGGCTGATGCACCGGCTCGGCTTCAGCCCGCAGGTCCCCGCGCGGCGGGTCGCCGAACGCGATGAGCAGGCCGTCACCGTATGGAAGGAGGCGACCTGGGCGGAGGTAAATCCGCAACCGGCTCAAGCGCCTCCCGTACCGGCCCGACACCCTCGACGACTTCATGGCAGGCAACGGCCTGGCCCTCGGCGAACCGGCGTCACCTTGACGAGCCGAAGTCAGTAATTCTTCTTTGGAGACCTGGACTCGCGCAGTACCTGCGCCCTGGGCAGAACGGCACCCACGCCGGTCGCGGCCGCTCCGGAGCGAGCGGAGCGGCCGCGGCCGGCGTGGTGGCCGTTGGGCCGTGACGGGCGTGGGCCCCGTGAGCGTCAGCGGGCCGTGCCGAAGTCCTGCGTCCAGTAGTTGCCGGGCTGCGCCACCCCCACACCGATCTCCTTGAAGCCGCAGTCCAGGATGTTGCGCTTGTGGCCGGCGCTGGCCATCCAGCCCGCCATGACCTGCTCGGGCGTGGAGTACCCGTACGCGACGTTCTCGCCGTAGGTGCTCCAGAGGTAGCCCGCGCGCGTGATCCGCTGTCCCGGGTCTGACCCGTCGGAACCGGTGTGCGACATGGTGTTGTGGCTCGCCATGTCCGCGCTGTGGGCCTGGGCGGCCTGCGAGAGCTTCGCGTTCAGGGCGACCGGGGAGCAACCGACCTTGGCGCGCTCGCTGTTGACCAGGGCGACCACGCGGGCGACGGCGGCGGACGCGGGGGTCGCCGCGCCTGCGGCGGGAGCCGTGCTGACGGGCGGCTTCGGTGCGGCGGTCGTCGAGGGGGGCACGGC
This sequence comes from Streptomyces sp. NPDC021080, assembly GCF_044333225.1. NCBI lineage: Bacteria > Bacillati > Actinomycetota > Actinomycetes > Kitasatosporales > Streptomycetaceae > Streptomyces > Streptomyces sp. NPDC021080. The sequence goes on from NZ_JBIRQM010000027.1 coordinate 74,233, forward strand.
GGTCGGCTTCGGCGCGGCGGCGGTCCTCGCCGGGGCGGGCGGGGTGGTCGCCTTCGAGACGGGCGCCTTGGACTTCTTTGGGGCGGGCGCCTCAGTCCTGGGAGAGGTCGTCGGCGAGGCCGTCGCCGTGGGCTTCGCGGTCCGGACGCCCCACCCCCGATGCCCGCCCCAGGACGCCTTCCTCCCATCCGTCCGGTGTCCGTCCCAGGACGCCTTCCTCCCGTCCGTCCAGGGACTGCTGGACGTGGCGGTGACGGCCTCGGTTCCTTCGTCGCCCATGCACGCCATGGCGGCCGACGGCACCGCCACCGCGCCCATCGCCAGGACGGCGACGACTATGGGCCGGCGGCGCGTCTTCCTGCCGTGCTTCCGGTGGTTCCTCATGCGGACCTCGTTCGGTCGTCTCTCCTTGCGCCTCCGGCGGGCTCGGTTTCGCACAAACACTGCGCTTGGCCTGCGGGGACGCCTTGCGGGGCCGTCATTGTTAAAAGCCGCAGGAGGGCACGACAACGGGGGCTTCCACTACCTCGCCTAGTAGGCGGGGGCACCCTTGAATCCGGCCCGGGATTGTGCCGGGCCGCCACGCCGGACGCCGACGGCGCCTCACACTCCGTCAGAAGGACGGCAGAGGCGGTCCGGCGGCTCGAGGTCGGCGACCCGGGCCGGTGACCCCGACCGAGATGCCGCGTATGCCTGCTTCCGTATGTCAGATCCGCCTATATCGGCCACACGCCACGTACTATCGCGGCACGTTGTTGGGGACCGGGCACGTGAGGGATGTCACTGACTTTCCCCGCAACCCTTTCGGTACCTGGCGTGCGGGGGGGCAGTCAGGCGGCGGTGACCGTGCGCAGGAGCGCATCGAGACCGCCGGCGTAGGTGTCGTGACCTCGTCGACCACGCCTACCGCCAGGCCATCACCGCCGCCGCCAGCGGCTGCCAGGCCGCCCTGGTTGCCGAACGCCACCTCGCGGCGCTGGGCGACGAACACGCCCCCGCCTCGGTCCCCGCGCAAAGGCAAGAGGACAGCACCGGGACATCTGATGGAAGGCATCCACTGCGGCGTGGATGCTGCCAAAACCGATACTGAGCGCCCCCGTGCCCGAGCCCGATCTACGGCCGGGCTGCGCTGCGGAGCCCACTTGACATCCTCCCCCTCTTAATCGAGGGGGATTTCAGCCCGTGCGGGTTGGGGCTCACGGGGAACGCGAAGCCGAGGGGCTTCATGCGGGGTAGCGGCACTGACGTGCGCGACAGCGTCGTAACTGCGTCGTGGATCTGTATCTGTGGGACGCAGACACCGACATGATCGCTTGGCTGGTCTTCGGAGTTCCGGCGGGGCTGATCCTTCGCTCGGCCCGCCGACCGACGGGATCCGGATCGTCCTGAGGCCGGTCAGCGGTTGTGAGTGTGTCGCTGGTCGGTGGGTTGGGTGACGGGGTCCGCAGGCAGTCGCGGTGGGCAGCGACGCATGTCTCGACGGCCCTGCCACAGGTGGAAGCGGTCTGCGACCTGCAGGGCGTCGGGGGCACCGAGTCGGGCTCCTCGGCGTAGGCAACCGCCCGGTCCCGGCAAATGATCTCCACCCCGGGTGGAAGCCCCGCCGCGTATGAAGCCCTGACCGCGCACCACGCGGGACGGGCCCCAGGCTGGCGGGAAGTCATCGTGCTGGGGTCTGAGTTCCGGCTTGACTCGGGGTCTGGCACAACTTCCGTGAGCGGTCACGCGTTGTAGTTGTTGATCTTTTATGGTGGGTGCGGAAGTCGCCTTGAAATCGTTCCTTGTGCGG
>NZ_JBIRQM010000028.1:0-74672 GCF_044333225.1 Streptomyces sp. NPDC021080
CCCGAGAGGGAGGGACAGCCGGTGCCGGATCGTGTCCACCCCAGCCTCCAACTGCCGGATGTGCGCCAGTTGGCCGCGCCGGGCCAGCGCCCACAGGTCATGGGTGGCCTTCGTCAGCGACCCCGCCCACCGCGACGACGACAGCCCCGTCAGCTCCCGCTTCCGCACTGCCCACGACTCACTGCCGTGCTCCAGGCCGACCGCGCACCGTGCCTTCAGATCCCGCGCGGCGAGTGAGCCCAGATGGTCGCCGACCAGCCGCAGCACCCTCTCGTCCTGGGCAGTCAGGCCCTTGAGCCGGTCCCGGACCGCCACCCCCGACGGACCGGGCACCACGAACGACGCCGCCACCGCCCGCAGATCCCCCACACCGCCACCCCCAGCCCCATCCGGCCCGAACAGCCCGTCACCCCACCCAACGACCACCACCCATAAAGGTCACGCATTCGAGACAGGAACCCCCGTTCCCTCCCAGACCTCGTACGAGCGGAAACCGTCAACACTCACTCACGCACGCCAGAACACACTTACGCACAGTCAACAGGCAACAGTTGCCAACCCCCGGCCTTGGCCGGCCGCAGCCAGCGCGATCCGGAAGTTGCAGCTGCGGTTGCCGCTGTCCCACTCGTTGAGCACCGCCTCGCCCACGCAGGCGCCGGTCGCCCGCTCGACGACGGCCAGGTCCAGCCGGTCCGCTTGCTCGTGACGGGTGCCGTACCACACGCGCATCCGTTGCTCAGCGGTCTCGTCCCAAGGCTCACGGCCTGCCGGTCCTTGGCTGCTGCCGGTCAGACGGCCCACCTCCGGATCCTGGAGCAACGAGCGAAGCACGGGAGCGTCCTGGTCCATGAGGAACGGGCGCAGGAACACCCTCTCCCCGACGAGCGTGGGTTTGACGGAGAAGTCGGTCGGCAAGTGATCACTCACGAGGCGATTTTCAACGGAACTGGGCGTATCGGCAATCGAGTTCCTCGGGCCACGTCACATTGATCGAAGGAACGTCGTGGTCAGCCGCATCGAGCGGTATCGGCAACAAGACCAGCGACAGCGCCCGGGGTCGGCAAGGCGCAGATCTCCGTTGCTTTCGCGGCCCGCTGGACAGCCTGACCGACGGGTGAGGCGAACGAGTCACTGTGCTTCGCCGAGCGGGCGGCAGGGCATGGTCTCCTCCAGCACATCGCCCTTCCCGTCCGTCCGTACATGGTGCAGACGGGCCATGGGGGTGCGGGTCACCGCATCCGTCAGCAGGCCGTCGGTGAACAGGGCGCCGATGCCGTCGTCGAGGGCCCAGCCGGCGGCGAGCGAGCCGGCTGCGACAGCTTCGTGGTATGAGGAACGGCGGCCGGGCTCGCTGTCGTAGTGCGGGCAGACCGAGCCGGGCAGCAGGCCCAGCCCGTCCGGGAGGAACGTCAGCGGTCCGAACGAATCGGTATGGGAGCCTTCCGCCCAGCAATTGGCGCCTGCGCTGATGCCGCACAGGAGGGTTCCGCGGTCGTAGGCCTCGCGAAGCAGGCGGTCGACGCCGTGTGTGCGCCAGACCGCCAGCAGGTTCGCGGTGTTGCCGCCGCCCACGTACACGATGTCCTGGGAGAGCAGGACTGCTCGTAGGGCGTCGTCGTCGAGTTCCCTGCGGAACAGGGACAGGACAGCCGGCTCGCACTCGCGGGGCCGGAACGCGGTGTGGAACTGCTCGACGTAAGCCGGGGCATCACCACTTGCTGTGGGAAGGAAGCACACCTTGGGCCGCGGAACGTCTGCGAGGGAGAGCATCCAGTCGTCGAGCAGGCCGTCGTCGTCGGTGGAGAAACCTCCGCCGAGGAGAACGAGTCGACGGGCGGGAGCGGCAGCCATGGACGGGCCTCCTTGACGCGCGGACAGCGGCATCTCGAACGATGGCCGGTCACCGACCGCGTCCGCAATGCATATAGAACGCCTGGTAGTAGAGGCACTCATGCCGCACTGCCGTAGGTGGCAGCCGACATGATCGAGAGCGTTTCAGGCAACGCAGAGGAACCTGTCCGCCCGGCTCGGCCGCATGCTGCCCGCTACGAACGCCGCGCCGACCTCCACCAAGGCCTCCTGGAACTCGCCTGCAGCATCATCTGCCTCAGGCGACTCCGCACATCATTCTGAAACGATCAGGAATCACCCCTGACCGGCAGACGCGGTACCTTCACGCCGAGCCCGGTCTTCCCCTCGCCGTCAGCACCGAACAGCACTGCCCCGACCACACCCACCCCCCTGCCCCCGGGTGCCACCGTGCTCTTGTTCACCGACGGCCTCATCGAACAACCCCGCTCACGCCGTCGACGACGGCCTGGCCGCTCTCGCCACCGCCCACGCGCACCTGCCCCTGCAGGACTTCGTGGAGGTCCTGGCCGACCACCACCCCAGCGGCGGCCACGACGGCATGGCCATCCTTGCCCCGGGCACCTGACGGGCAAGCACCTGTGCCTGGCCCCTTGCTCCAGGCCGGCCCGTCAGCAAGAAGACAGAACAGAAGGCATTACGCCGGGCTCGTCGGTACGGGTGCCACAGGGGGTCAGCCGTCTCTGCGGTCCAGGACACGACGGGCCGCTTCCGCCTCTGCCGCAGGCGGCGACAGCTCGTCGAGCGTGTCGAGTTCGGCGTCTTCCTCCAGCTCGTTTTCCCAGGCCGCAGCGAGGCGCTCCTGCTCATCGCGCGGTTCGGCGTCGACAGTCTGCCGATCCTCCGGGGTCAGAGCCGCCAGAAATCTAGCCACCGAGTCCATCGGCATGCCGTACTCCTCTTCGCTGGACAGCGTGTGGATTCCCGCCCAGCATGGTCAATCGGCTTTCGGACGGTCGCCTGACACGGCTTCAGTACACTCGGATGGCCGCTGCCCGGCCGGGCAGCCCCGACGAACGCCCGCCAGACCGCCACGGGCCGAACCGCAGACGGCCTGTCCGGCAGACCGCCAGGGTCCGGTGATGGCAGCGCGGGCGCCGCTGCGCCCGCGCCTGTGGCGGGAACGGGAATTCGGTGCTCATGGCCATCCGCCCATCCGCACAGGCTGAGGAACGACAGCGCCGCCGCCGGCCTGCACGGCGTCCACCACCGCCTGGTGCAGCCGCCTGCTGTCCTGCTCGGACTGGCACGGCGCCGGGCTCCCGGTGAGGGTGAACCACTTCGTGGTGTCGGTATACCGCGCCTCGACATCGGCCTGTCCACCGTCCCAGGTGGTGCGTACGGTCAGTTCGCCGGTCACGATCCCGGCCTCGTCCGTACGGGCACCTCCTCGCCCGGTGAACACACTCTTCGTCGTCCACGTCGCTTTGGCCATGATGTCTTTCCTCCTCCTGGTCGTGAGGGGCTCTTGGCGTCCTTGCGGCGGAAACCGTCGCGGCATCAGCCGAAGAACCGCGATACCCGGATCGTCTCGACACCTCTGCGCCGGGCTCCTGGCAGCCCCAGCCGTGCTCCTGTGGCGCCCGTACGGCTCGACCGTGCGGTAGGGCCCTGCGTCGGCGACGTGTCCGCGTCGCGTGCTGCACGGCGTGCCGGCAGCCTGGCGCCACAGGCACCCCGGTCGGAGCGCAGGGGCTGCTCCCCGTTCCGCAACCACGAGTCACGGGGTTCCGGATCTCCTCCCGGTGAAGCGCAGTACGTCACCCGCCTGTGCTCTGCATCCTCGTCACTCCCACTCTTCCCGGAGGTCGACACCTTCACCCGCGTCCCGTATGTCGGGTTTCCTTCTTTCGGGGATCGCCCATGGGTCGGCTCGCGAGATGGGCCGATCGGGCATTCCTGGGGGTCATGCGGCCCGGCAGTCAGGGAAGGGGCGATCCGCGGGGATTCGGCATGCCCGCTACGGCGCAGATACAGCCCCGGCCATGATCCTCCATCCACCCATCCATGTAGCCCAAAGTGATACCAAAAATGCATTGAGTTACATCGGGGTTGTATTGATTCGCGCTCCGGGCAGCGGCGTACGGAAGGCATGGGAAGGCGGAGCATGTGATCCCCCTCTGACCCCGCCGCGGGAGCTACGTAACGGCGGCGGGTCGTCCGCGGAGCGCCGAGGCTCTGCCGAACGCGGATCCGCGCATTGATCGGATCAGGTACGCGATCGGGCAACCCTTGGTCCAGACGGCGGTGAGAACGTTCTTTACCTCCACGACGCCGGCGGTGTTCTTCGCCTCCGCGGTCGCCCGGCGGGCAGCAAGCCTCGATCCCGGCCTCGACCTCCGCCCTGATTGCGGCGTCGTCTCTGATGAGAGCCTGCAACAGCGCGTTGCGGCGTACGACACCGACCGGGCGGCTCTCACGGTCGGTGACCGGGATCCGCTTCAGTCGGGACGGCGCGGCGAGCACGCACGGCTTCGGTCTCGGGAACTGCCTCGCTCCGGCGGAGGCTCTCGATTTGCTGCCGCCGAGGCTCGTGGTGCACGCCGTGGAGGTGACCGACGTCGAGTTCGGCACACCTCTGAGCGAAGCGGTGCGGTCGGCCCTCCCCGTATTGACCGACCGCGTCACCGCCTCCGTGCGACAGGCCTACGACGGAACCCCGGGCGCCGGGAGGCGGCAGGAGCGTTGAAGATCGGCCGTGGTGCCGGGCCGGGGCGCGCGGTCGAGCCCGCCTGTCCGACGTCCCTGGGCACCGGCCTGCCCGTCAGCTGCGCCGTGGGCCGGGAGCCCCGGTCGGTCCACCCAGGGCGGTCCGGTTCGTGCCGGTCGGCAGTACCCCTCCGGGAGCCGACCTCCTGCGCCGGGCGAGGGATTCCTCGGCGGCCTCGCGCGGGTGGCGCCGTTGCCAGTACGGGTTGTCGTGCGGCAGTTTGCTCGACACGCGTCCGTACATGCCGAACGTCAGGATCACCAGCCCCATGACGAAGCTGAAGATGACGTTGGTCATCCCGAAGCCGAGGACGTTGGCGGGCCGGTCGAGGATGAAGATGTGGACGAACCCGCTGAGCACGAACAGGGTTCCCACCACCATGTTGAGCGTGGAGGCGACGTTCCCGCCGATGACACCCCCGATGATCAGGGCCAGGCCGACCATCACAGAGATCAGGCTGAGGGTGCCGTTGGTCGACATGCCCGCGATGCTCCGCCCGTCGGTGGTGAACGGGCTGAGCTCGTCGGCGAAGCCGAGGGCGCCGAAGACGAGCAGGACCACCCCGCAGAAGGCGGCTCCCCAGCGGTACACGGCGGCCAGGTGGTGGTCGATGGGGAGTTCGTCCTGGAGGTTCATCGCTCGTCCCTTCGCGTGCCGGGGAGGCCCACGACCGGGGGGCCCTTTTGCTCATGTTTCGCAGCTTTATTCCGCCGAAAGCCGCCGGGCGGTTGCACCTCTTTCCCGAGTGGCGGGATCGGCCCGTCGAACCCCTCCGGCCGGCGCCGAAGGGGTTGTCCACGCGTCGGCCGGGGAGGCGTGAGCAGCGGCGGTCCCGGTCAGGCGGGGCAGCCGGAGTCGGCGATCACGTAGTAGCCGGTGGAGGTCTCCTCGAGGGTGTGGGTGGTGAAGGTGTTGTACAGGCCCATGTTCTGGTGGGAGCCGTTCGCGTAGGTGTAGCCGCCGCTCTGGTGGGCGCGGCCCGCGGTGACCTGGTCGTAGTTGTCGGCGGTGAAGCACTGTGGCTGGAATCCGGTGGTGGTCGCCGTCACGGCTGCGCTGGCGGCGCCGGCCCTCCCCGGTGAGTCGACGGCGGCGACGGTGTAGCTGTATCCGGTGCCGGAGGCCAGTCCGGTGTCGGTGTACGTGGTGGAGGTCGTCGAGCCCGTCTTCGTACCACCGCGGTAGACGGTGTACGAAGCTGCGCCGCCGACGGCGTTCCAGGACAGTGAGACGCTGGTGTCCGTGGTGCCGGTCACGCTCAGCCCGGTGGGCGCGGGCAGGGAACCGGTGCCGCCGCCGGAGGTGGCGTCCAGGCCCCAGAACTTCGCCGTGTAGTAGCTGGAGCAGATGTAGTCGAGGTAGTACGTGCCGGTCGTCCCGCACTGGCCGGAACCGGAACCGGGGTTCACGGCGAGACCGTGTGCCATGCCGGAGATGGTGAAGGTCTCGACGGCGGGATCGCCGTTGGCATCCTTGTAGATGTTCTGGGTGGTGCCGCCGGTGAGCGTGGTGGTCGACGACGGGGTCTGGCTGACGCCCCAGACGTTCGTCCACTGGTCGCGGGACTCGGTCGCGTTGGCGGGGTTGACGGTCGAGTCGCCGGAACCCTGCCAGACGGCCACCCGCGGCCAGGGTCCGTTCCAGCCGCCCGATGCGCTGCGGACCAGGTCCCCCCATTGCTTCGGGGTCTTGCCGACCGGGTTGTACTCGCAGGTGAGGCCGCTGCTGAGATCGGTGGCGCAGCCCGCCGGGATGCCGGAGTCGATGGAGCCGCCCGCGAAGACGTCGGGGTAGTCGGCGAGCATCACGGAGGTCATGGCGCCGCCGGCCGACAGTCCCGTCACGTACACGCGGCCGGGGTCGCTGCCGTACCGCGTCTTGGCGTAGTCGACCATCTGCTTGATGGACAGGGCTTCGCCCTGGCCCCGGGTGTAGTCCTCGGACTGGTACCAGTTGAAGCACGAGTTGGCGTTGTTGGCGCTGGAGGTCTGGGGGAGGACCAGCGCGAAGCCGTACAGGTCGGCGTACTTGGGCCAGCCGGAGTGGCTGTAGTAGTCGCTCGCGCTCTGGGTGCAGCCGTGCAGGGCTACGACCAGCGGGGCGCCGGAGGGCAGGTTGTCGGGGACGTACGTGTACATCGACAGGCTGCCGGGGTTGGAGCCGAAGCCGGTCACCTGGGTGAGCGAGGCGGCCGACGCGCTCTGCGGCGGGGTGATCAGGGCGAGCAGCAGGGCAGTCAGTGCGGCCCAGCGGCCTTTACGGGTGCGGTCACGAACCGACATGCGGTCCTCCCGTGGTCCGAGGAGTGGGGGGCCGTCGCTCCGGTGTCCCTCCGGAGCGGCGGTCCACTGCACCGTAGGACCGCGGCGGGCAGCCGAAAGTGGAAGCGGACTACACTTCTCGATCACCTCGGGTGTCGGTGGACTCCATTGTGCAGGGCATCAACGTCACGGCAGTTCACCGGAGTTGACCAGGTCTTTGGAAGCGGGCCTGGGTGCGGTTCCGCTCGCCGTCGGCGCGGCCCGGTGCTCGACCCGGTCGGTCGGAGCGTGGAAGGCCGAGGGCTGACGGGTCGGCATCGGCCGGAGCCGGTCCGGACAGGTGCGGTACAGGTCGTGGACGTGGGTGCCGCCCGTGAACCCGCGGTAGCGGTGCGAACGGTGAGACAGGCTGAACCGCCGCGTCGGCGTCGGCGTCCGGAACATGAACCACGACGACATCTCGAGGCCGGACGTGCTGTTCAAGGGCTTCGAGGTGCTGCTCACCACGGCCGTGTACGGCGCGTGCGGGATGGTGGTGCGACTGAGCCGCCGCCGCGACGCGGGCTCGTGTCCGGCCTGTGACCGGGTATCGACCGGTGTGCATCACCGCTACGACCGCTGTCTGCCGGATCTCCCAGTGGCCGGGCCGGAGCGGGTCGCTCGGCGATGAGCGTCTCTTGGCCGTGGGGCTGAGGGTAGAGGTGAGGGGCGAGTGTCGCCCCGTGTTCCTCCGTGACGAGGAGGTCGGGTCGTGTTCTTCAGGGATCGTAGAGATGCCGGCCGGCAGCTGGCCGCCAGGCTGGGGCATCTGAAGGGGAGCGACGTGGTGGTGCTGGGGCTGCCCCGTGGAGGGGTGCCCGTCGCCGCGGAGGTCGCGGGGGCGCTCTCCGCGCCGCTCGATGTCTGTCTGGTGCGCAAGCTGGGCGTGCCGTTCCAGCCTGAGCTGGGGATGGGGGCGATCGGTGAGGGCGGGGTGCGTGTGATCAACGATGACGTGGTGCGTACCGCGGGCATCGCCCCGGACCAGCTGGCTCGGGTCGAGGCCCGTGAGCGGGAAGTGCTGGAGCGCCGGGCCCGGCGTTACCGAGCAGGGCGGCAAGCGGTTGGCATCGAGGGTCGCACGGTGTTGCTGGTCGACGACGGGGTGGCCACGGGGTCCACGGCGCGTGCGGCCTGCCGGATCGCCCGTGCGCGCGAAGCGGCGCGCATCGTGCTCGCCGTCCCCGTGGCGCCGCACGACTGGAGCGCGCGGCTCGGCGAGGACGCGGACGACCTGGTCTGTCTGCACAATCCGTGGGGCTTTTCCGCGGTCGGCCAGTTCTACGAGGACTTCTCCCAGACCGGCGACGACGAGGTTGTCGCCTGTCTGGAGGAAGCCGTGGTCCGTCTGTCGAGCACCCGGCGGACCGAGCCGCGTCACGCCGGGCCGGAGGATCCGGAGGAGGATGTGCAGGCCGGGGCGACGGTGTTGCGCGGGAAGCTGACCTTGCCCGAGGGGGCGACGGGTGTGGTGCTGTTCGCGCACGGCAGTGGCAGCGGTCGGCACAGCCCGCGCAACCAGTTCGTCGCGCGCGGGCTGAACAGGGCCGGGCTCGGTACTCTCCTGTTCGACCTGCTCACCGAGGAGGAAGCCAGAGACAGAGCCAACGTGTTCGACACCGGTCTGCTGGCCCGGCGGCTGGCGGACGCCACCGACTGGGTGCGCGGTCGGCCGGAGACTCAGGAGCTGGCTGTCGGCTACTTCGGTGCGAGCACCGGCGCGGCCGCCGCGTTGTCGGCGGCAGCCGAACCCGGTGCGCGGATCGCAGCAGTCGTCTCCAGGGGCGGCAGGGCCGACCTGGCCGGCCCACGGTTGCCGGCTGTGAAGGCGCCCACCCTGCTGATCGTCGGGGGCCGTGACGAGTCGGTGCTCGACCTCAACCGCCAGGCACAGGCCCGGCTGCGCTGCGAGAGCCGGCTCGCGGTCGTTCCCGGCGCGACCCACCTCTTCGAGGAACCCGGTGCCCTGCAGAGGGTCACCGATCTGGCCCGTGATTGGTTCACCGACCACATGGCTCCGGTCCAGCACACGGCGCGGTAGATGCGAACGCATGCTCCGGTCACGGTGATCAGGCGCAGCGGCAATCCCTGGCGCACCACACATGTGCAGCCACATGGCGCCCCCGTCCTGCGGATCGTTCGCGCCTCGCTCGCGACGGCTTTACCGTGGGAGGTGTACGAGGGCGTGGTGACGCTGTTCCTCGGCGGGGACGTGATGCTCGGCCGCGGCGTCGATCAGATCCTCCCGCACCCCGGTGACCCGGTGCTGCGGGAGACGTACATCCGCGACGCCCGCGCCTACGTAGACCTGGCCGAGGCGGCGAACGGGCCGATTCCCCGGCCGGTCGGTTTCCGCTGGCCGTGGGGCGAGGCGCTCCCGGTCCTGGACGAGGCGGCGCCGGACGTGCGGGTGGTCAATCTTGAGACCTCCGTCACCGGCGACGGGGAGTTCGCGCCCGGCAAGGGCGTCCACTACCGGATGAACCCGGCCAACCTGCCGTGCCTGGCCGCAGCCCGGCCGGACGTGTGCGTACTCGCCAACAACCACGTGCTCGACTTCGGCCCACGCGGTCTCCGCGAGACGCTCGACGCCCTGGCGGAGTCGGGGCTGCGGACGGCGGGGGCAGGCTTGGACGAGGTGCGGGCGAGACAGCCGGCGATCGTACCCGTGGGTGCCGACGGGCGGGTGCTGGTCTTCTCCTTCGGAATGCCGTCCAGCGGGATCCCGAAGGACTGGGCCGCCACCGGGCAGCGGCTCGGTGTCGCCGTCGTCGCGGAGCCTTCGGCAGCCGCCGCCTCCGCGTTCGCCGACCGTCTCCGGCAGGTCAGGCGGCCGGGGGACATCGCGATCGTCTCGATCCACTGGGGTTCCAACTGGGGCTACGACGTCTCGCGCTCCGAGGTCCATTTCGCCCACGCGCTCGTCGACGCGGGCGTGGACGTCGTCCACGGACATTCCTCGCACCATCCGCGCCCGCTGGAGGTGTACCGGGACAGGCTCATCCTGTACGGCTGCGGTGACCTCGTCGACGACTACGAGGGGATCGCCGGCTACGAGAGCTACCGGGACGACCTGCGGGTGCTGTACCTGGTGTCGGTGGAAGCGGACACCGGCCGACTGATCGACGCGCGGATGGTGCCCCTGCGGGCGCGCAGGATGCGGCTGGAGCACGCCCCGTCGGAGGACACCGAGTGGCTGCGCGCCGTCCTGGACAGGCGGAGTCGAGCGTTCGGCACCGGCGTCGAAAGCCGGGCCGACGGCACGCTCACTCCACGGCCTCTGCATACCGGGCAGCACACATGACGTGGGCCTCGGACGGGGGCCGCTCAGCACGTGTGCGTCGAATGCGATGCGCCCGTGGCCTGTGTCGGGTCCAGGGAAGTCTCGAAGCACGGAAGCCGGGAGATCCGCCGACGGGGGCGGTTCGCCGGTGGTCGACCACCTTCGTGCCGGCCGATGAGGTGCCGGCGTGCGGAACGGCCCGGGGAAAACGGGCAGAAGGTCCCGCAGACATAGGACCATATCGTACTAAAAGGGGTGAATGGGGCGCATAACCTCGAAGTATGCCCATGACCATCCCCTCCACCATCGATGCATCTGCGGACCTTGCCGTCAAGAAATCCCGGCTGGTTCGCTCACCCGCTCGCTACCTGGTCTCCGCGATGCTCGCCGGCATCTACATCGGTGTCGGCGAGGTCCTGCTGCTCACCGTTGCGGGGCCGCTCGAGGCGGGGCACTCGGGGGCCGTCAAGCTGGTCGAGGGCATGGTGTTCCCCGTCGCTCTGACCATGGTGATGTTCGCCGGTGCGGACCTGTTCACCAGCCAGTGCATGACCATGACGTTCGGTGTGCTCAGCCGCCGTACCACCTGGATGGACACGGCGCGGGTATGGGCGATGTGCCTGTTCGGCAACCTCGTGGGGGCTGTGTTCTTCGCGCTGATCGTAGGCGCGGCCGGGACGGTCGAGAGCGGGCCCTCCTCCGCCCTGCTGGGCTCACTGCTCGCTGCGAAGGAAGCGGAGACGGGAGGACAGCTGTTCGCTCGGGCCGTGCTCTGCAACATGCTGGTCTGCCTGGCCGTGTGGATGTTCACCCGGGCATCCGGCGACGGGGCCAAGGCCTTCATGGTGTGGATTCCGGTGTTCGCCTTCGTCTCCAGCGGCTTCGAGCACAGCATCGCCAACATGGCGCTGTTCTCGCTCGGCATCGTCAGCGGTCAGGCAAGTGTCGGCGACCTCGCCCACAACCTCGCCTTCACCGTCCCAGGCAACATCGTGGGTGGAGCGGTGCTGGTGGCCGGGGCGTACTGGTTCTCGAACCGCGGAGCCACCAAGGCCGTCGACGCCCCCGCCGAGCCGTCTCTCCCCGCTACGGACACCGCCCCCCGGACCCTCACGACGGTCTGACCAAAGGTCCCTCGACGGCGCCGACGACATCACTGTCGTCGGCGCCGTTCAGGTCGTCGGGGTGGTGAACGTCCATCGAGGAGCCGCACATGATCGTCACCAGCGTCGGCGCAGGGACCATGACCCGTGGCATCGCTACCCGGGCCGTAGCAGGGGGACACTCCGTCCGCCCGCACGATCGCAGCCAGGCCAAGGCCGAGGAACTGGCCGCCGCATCCCGCTACTGCACTCGGCGTCCCAGGAACGCTTCGGCCCGAACCGGTCCAGCGCCATCGCGATCCTGCCGTGACAGCTGACGCGTTCGCCCAGAGGCTCCGCTGATGTCGTTTCAGACAGTGGCGTCGGGGCGGCCGAGGACGGTGGTCAGCACCTCACCGGGCGCGGAGCCCGCTTGCGCCACCGGTGAACCGTCCGGGGACCACACCCCGGAGCCGCCGGATGTCTCCTGGTACTCCCCGCTCGGTCCCGCCGCAGTCGACAGTACGACCCACACGCCGTGCGCCCGCGCCCGCTCCCGCATGTGCGCGTCCCGGCGGGCGGACTGCTCGGGTCCCTCGCCGTAGAGGGTGCCGGCGACGTACGCGTCGATGCCCAGTGCCGCGGTCCGCGTGGCGTGCTCCGGCACCGCGGCGTCCCGGCACACGGCGAGCCCCAGTCGCCAGCCGTCCACCTCGAACGCCACGGGCTTCTCGCCCGGGGTGAAGCGGAGCCCTTCGGGGCCGTGCAGATGCATCTTGGCGTACACCGCCTCGGCGCCCTCGCCCGTGACGGCCAGCGTCGCGATGTACTCGCGTCCCTCCGCGTCCCGCCAGGGGGCGCCGGCCAGCGCGGTCGACCCCGTGCTGCGGCAGGCGTCGATCAGAGGGGCGAGGCGGGGATCGTCCACCGCCACGGCCGGCGCGGCGAGGTCGTATCCAGTGAGCGACAACTCGGGGAAGACGACCAGACGGGCCCCCGCGTCCCGCACCGCCTCGGCGTGCAGCACGGCGTTGGCGGCGACGTCCGAGCCGGCGCAGCGGGGCTGGGCGACGGCGACGGTCAGCGGTTCGGGCACAGGGCACTCCGGTCCGGTGGGGGAACACCGGTAACCCTAGTCTCGTGCCGTGAACCTCCGGACAGAGGCCAGGCTGCGCCCTTTTTTCGGCGGCGCGCTGCTCGCCCCCGAAGTCGGCATGTCAGCGCGGAAGTCGGCTGACGTCGCCGGGTGCCTTGAGCACGGCTGCGCCCGGTCGAGGCACGGCGAAGAGGCGGATCCGACCAAGACGGTGCCCATGTCCCGGTGGCGTCGGGACGGCAAGTCGTCGCTGCCGTACGCCCGCGTCGCACGTCAGGCCATGCGCATCGACGGCACCCGCTTCACCGTCGTTCCCAAGGTGAGCAGCGCGAAGCCCAGTGCGAAGCCGAGCATCGTCCAGACACCGCGGGGCCAGAAGATATGGCTGTCGACGAAGGACCAGCCAGCGCCGAGGAGTACCACCGTGCCGGGCAGGATCCGGACGCCGTGCTTCGGGAACAGTGCGCCGGCCGTGGCGGCGATGGCACCGATGAGGGCGTACACGCCGACGTGTCCGAGGAGCTCTCCTGTGGCGTACAGCGGGCGCTTGACCGGTCCGAGGCTCACTGTCGCGCCGACGTTCTCCACCGCGGTCCCCGCCGCGATCCCCGCGACCGCGTCCAGACCCGTGTAGAAGGCGGCGTAGCCGAAGGAGCACACCCAGGCCACCACCGTGGCGAAGCCCGCGAGGCAGGGTCGGGGCCGGTGCCACAGAGGTATGAGGAGGCCCGCTGTGAGCAGGGGGAAGACGGGCAGGAGCGCGATGTGCAGCTGCGTCCAGTCCGCGGCCGTCGAGCGGGCCAGTCCGTGCGGATGCGCGAGGCCCGCCACGGCCAGCACCAGTGGGGCGACGGTGGCGAGGGCGATGTTTCGTAGGATCAACACGCCCGCGAGCGTAGGCGTGTTGACGCCTCCGGAGGCGGGTGCGTAAGGGTTCCGTAAGACATGGACCGCGGCGTGCGGTGCCACGTTGCTTGGTACGGGGACGGGTCTTACGAGAGTCTGACGCGGCCACAGATCCCGTGTCGCCCCACCACTCCCACCGTCCACTCTGGTGCGGTCCGCGCAGCCTCGAGCCGCACCGCGAAGACACATCACCAGGACGGGAAGCGCACATGCACAGCACCCCCGAGAACCATCGCCGTACGATCCGACCCGCCGCAGCACGTGGCGGTCATCGGGCGACGTCACGAACACGGCGCATCATGATCGGTGGCGGGGCTCTGGCCGCCGCAGCCGCGGCCACGGTGGCCGTGAGCGTGGCATCGGCCAGTCAGAACTCCGGGAGTACGCCCGAGGCCGACCACGCCGTCTTCGTCCAGGGCAACGAGTTGGGCGGCAACACCATCCATGTGTTCGCCCGCGGCGAGGACGGCACACTGAGTGCCGCGGGGACCTACGCCACCGGTGGCAAGGGCGGTGACCAGGTCGACGCCCCGACCGACTCGCTCGCCTCCCAGGGTTCGCTCGCTTACGACGGTGCCTCGGGGATGCTGCTGGCGGTCAACGCGGGCAGCGGGACGGTGACCTCCTTCCGGGTTGAGGGAAGCCGGCTCACGGACCGGCATGTCGTGAGTTCCGGGGGCAAGTTCCCCGCCTCCGTCGCGGTCCACGGACGGGTCGCGTACGTCATGAACGCAGGCGGACGGGGCAGCGTCCAGGGCTTCGAGATATCCGGTGAGGGGCTGCGGCCGCTGGCCGGGTCCCGCCGTTCCCTGGGCCTGGGCAACAAGGACATCCCCTTGTTCTCCAGTTCTCCCGGCCAGGTCGCGTTCACTCCGGACGGGCGCGACCTGGTCATCACCACCAAGTCCGCCAACACCGTCGAAGTCCTCCCCATGAAGCGGAACGGTCTGCCGGCCGTCACCGCACCCGTCGTCAACAAGTCGGCCGGAGCCGTCCCGTTCGCGATCACCTTCGACGCGACCGGGAAGCGGATACTCGTCGCCGAGGCCGCGAAGTCCACGGTCACCACCTACAAGGTGCGGCACGACGGCACCCTGCGGGTCCTCCAGGAGCCCTTGCCCAACGGCCAGGAGACCCTGTGCTGGCTCGAGCGCGCGGGCAACCACTTCTACGGCGGCAACACCGGCAACTCCACCGTCACCGGGTACCGCATGGACAGGCGCGGCCGGCTCTCGCTGACCAACGACGTGGGCATCGCCACGCCGCCCTCGGCCAAGTCGAAGGGCGTGATCGACCTCGCCGTGACCGAGGACGAGCGGTTCGTCTATGTCCAGAACGCTGTCTCCGGGACGGTCGACGGTTTCCGCGTCAGGGCCGATGGCTCACTCGCCAAGATCACGACAGCCAGTACTGGCCTGTCGCCCTTCGGTGAGTCCGGCATGGAGGGCATCGTCGCCGTCTGACGGGTCTCGCTTCGGAGCGGCCGGACGGCGCGACCACCACCGGCGCCGAAGCAACCTGGACGGGGTGCTTCCTTTGGACTGGCGTGTTCTCACCTGCACCGATGGTCCACAGACGTTCGTGGACGTCTGCTGGTGTTCGTCGGCGTCGTCGCGCTGTGGATACTCAGCCCCTTCCGCAGGTGCTGGTACGAGACGACCGGCCAGCGCCCCGCCGCCCGCCTCGAACGCTTTGGCGCAGCCGGTAGGAGCTGATTTCCGCAGGTCACGGCTCGCTCGTAGGGGGCGGGTGCGGACGCTGCGGACACTGAGACGGCCGGATGACAAGAGACCACCCGGGCACTGGGTGGTCTCTTCGCTCTCAAACCGCACGACTGCTTCCTACCGGCTCTCGGTCCGCCGCCGGTACCGATCGTCGACGACCAACCACAGTGACATGACCACCAGCCACATGGACAGTCCCACGAGTGTGTCGCCCCACGACTCACCCTTGCCGAAATGCCAAATCAGCGCGACAACGACCCCACCGATGAGCAGCCGTACCAAACGCTCAGTCATGCCGATCACGCTAGTAGGGCTTGGCCATCTTCATCCGTGAGTGGAGTGTCTGCTGGTGTGTGGGCGTCGTTGGCGTGGTGTGACGCCTGGGGAGATGGCTGAGGTCCGGGAGGACCTGGAGGCGTTCGCGGCGGGATTGTTCGACGGGTTCTTCCGCGCGGATCAGCGCCGTTGGGGACAGGCGTATGTGCGGGGACTGCTGCTGGAGGGGCGGCGTAAATCGGTGGAGCCGATGGCGGCCCGTCTGGGTGAGGACGGCAACTGGCAGGCGCTGGCGCATTTCGTCACCTCCAGTCCGTGGGATCCGGCGCATGTGCGGGCCCGGTCGGCCTGGAGGATGCACGAGGTGATCGGGGCGGAAGCGCTGATCGTGGACGACACCGGCTTCCTGAAGGACGGGGATGCCTCGGCGTGTGTGTCGCGGCAGTACACCGGCGCTGCGGGCAAGGTCACCAACTGCCAGGTCGGGGTGTCGCTGCACCTGGCCCGTGAACATGCCTCGGCCGCGGTGAACTGGCGGCTGTTTTTGCCCGCGTCCTGGGATCCCGCCTCGCCGGAGGCGGATGCGGACAAGGTCGCCCGCCACCCCGACGTCCTCGCCGCCCAGCGGCGCGAGCGCCCCCGCGTCCGCAGCGAGAAGGGCGTCCGCTGGGGTGGACGCTCCCTCTGGGGCGCGGACTGAGCCCGTCAGCCAGGAAGTCATAAGCAGCCTCGATCGCCCCTGGGCTCGCCATCGGGGCGGCCGCGGTGCCCGGCGGCCCAGCGCCCGTCCACGTCGGCGGCGACCGACCGGCACGTCGTGCAGGCTGTCTGCCTGAGCGGGGACCACAAGTATCCGTAGCCGGACAGCTCCTCCCGCTCGATTGTCCAGGGATTCGGCGTTCAACCATGCTGGTCGCCCGCACCGTTTTCTCAGCCGCCTTGCTGCTGACTCATCCACTCCGCGATGGCTTGCTCAAGTTCGGCGAGCTGTTCGGTCGGGCTGAATTGCAGGAGTTCGGTGCCGGCATCGACGTAGGGCCGGTGACCAGGCGGGGTGTAGAACGCATCACCGGTCTCGTACACCTCCTCGTGGTCGTCGAAGACGAAGCGCACGTGTCCGGCAAAGACGTAGCCCCAGTGAGGGCAGGGGCACTGACTCCCGGGCAGGGCTTTGAGCGGGCCATCGAGGTCGGCGTCCGCGGTGAAAGATACGAACTCGACCGTGTAACCGTCCATGTCCTCGCGCCGGTCGGTCACCGGACCGAACTCCTGTACCCGGGATGCGGTGAGTTTGGAGATCTTGGGCATAGTTGAGACGAGACCATAGATCGCGCGCCCCGACCCGTTGGAAGGCCCTTCAGGGTGAACCGAGCTCAGAGCAGGCGAGATCAGCCCCCCAGCGCCGGGGCGGCGGGCAGGGAGACCAGGGCGAGCGCGGCGAAGGCGTAGGCGCACCACATGGTGCCCACGGTGTGGGTGATGGGACGGCTAGTACTCCAGTGCGACTTCGTGATCTATTCGATCGTGAGCCGTCGGCGGTAGTGGCTGCGGCGGGCCGTGGCCTGGTGGTGTCTGTGCCAGTTCGACCAGTGCAGCAACGTCGGGGACATGGTTGGTGGGTTCAGCAGGGCGCCGAGCAGGTGGCGGATCTCCGGGACGGTCAAGTCGATCTGATCGGTTCTGCGGTTGGGCCGATTGGGCTGTGCGGTCGTGGTCGGCGTCGCATCGGCAGCGAGTGCGGTCAGGAAGGCCAGGGCGAGCATGGCCAGAGTGATGTGCCGGTGCCAGGCCGTCCAGTGGCGGACCTGGTAGTGGTCCAGTCCGACCTGGCCTTTCGCTGCTTGGAAGCACTCCTCTATGCACCATCTGGTCCCGGCCACCCGGACCAGCTCGGACAGCGGCACCCGCCTGGGGGACCAGCACAGGTAGTAGGCGAGTTCGCCGCCGGTGGGGTTGCGGCGGATCAGCAGGTGCCGATGGCCGTAGGCGCCGGTCTCGATCCAGGCCCAGTCGTAGTATCGCGGCCCCTTCGCTCCGTCTCCGACGCTTTGACGGTGCCAGGCCGAGGCGGGCAGGCGGTCAGCGACAGCGTCCGCGCGGTCGGCTGTTCGCCCCTGGTTGATCCGCACCCGCGTGCTGCAGGCGACGGCCAGGACGTAGCCGATCCGGCGGGACTCCAACAGAGCACGCAGGCTGGGGTCTTGGCAGTAAGCCTCATCCGCGGTCACCCAGGAGGCGCTGATCCCGGCGCCCAGGGCTGCCTCGATCATCTGCCCGGCCAGAGCGGGTTTGGTCGCGAACTCCGCCTGGTCGGGCACCCCGGCCCGGGTACGTCGCTCGGCGTCCTGGCACCATGCGCGCTCGGGCAGGTAGAGCCGACGGTCGATCAGCGCCCGTCCCTTACTGGAGGCGTAGGCGAGGAACACGCCGACCTGGCTGTTCTCGATCCGGCCCGCCGTGCCGGTGTACTGCCGCTGCACGCCCGCCGAGGCGGTGCCCTTCTTCAGGAATCCCGTCTCGTCTGCGATCAGCACGCCGTCGTCGGCTTGCAGGTGCTCGAAAACGTACGCGCGCACGTCGTCACGGACCACGTCGGCGTCCCAGCGGGCACTTTGCAGTAGTCGCTGCATCGGCCCGGGGCGGGCGCGGCCAGCTTGTTCGGCCAGCCGCCGGCAGTTCTTCCGCTCGACGCCGGACAGTAGGCCGAGTACGAAGGCGCGGGCCGCGGCACGCGGCTCCACCTGCCGGAACCGGCCCGCAATCCGGGCCATGGCCTGGTCGAACATCGACCGCCAGCGGGTGGCATCCATACTGTGACCTGCGGCCACCGCGCGATCTTCAGGAGTCCACACAACCCTTGATGATCACGCGGTGGCCGTTCCCGTTCACTCCGGGGTCCGACGCGAGATCGCGGTCGGCGGCTGGGTCAGCTCCAGCGGCCTGCGGCGGCGGCCTCGGTGACGAAGTCCTTGAACGGCCGGGGCGGTCGGCCGAGCGCCCGCTCCACTCCGTCGGAGACGCCCGCGCCCCGGCCGTCACGGATGTCCATGAGCAGGCCGGTGAGCAGACGAGCGACGTCGGCGGGCACGCCTTCGGCGACCATGCGGTTCACGAAGGCGTCGGGGTCGACGTCGAGGTGACGGACCGTGCGGCCGGTGGCGGCGGCGATCAGGTCGGCCGCCTCGCCGAAGCCGATCGCCTGCGGGCCGGTCAGCTGGTAGGTCTGTCCGCTGTGGCGGTCCTCGGTCAACGCCGCGGCGGCGACCTCGGCGATGTCCTCGGCGTCGACGAACGGGGTGCGCCCGTCACCGGTGGGCAGGGCGAGGGTTCCGGCCAGGATGCCCGGCAGCCAGAAGGACTCGCTGAAGTTCTGCGCGAACCAGTCGGGTTGCAGGATGGTCCAGTCGACACCGGAGTCGCGGACGGCTTGTTCGGCGGCCTTGAGTGGGTGGCTGTTGTCGGCCCGGCCGACGCCGTGGGCTGAGAGCAGCACCAGCCGTCGTACGCCTGCGGTGACTGCATCAGCCACCAAGCGCGGGATGCGCGCCTGCCGGTCCACGCCGGGCTGCAGGTTGGGCTCTACCAGGTAGACGGCGGCGGCGCCGTCGAGGGCGGGCGCCCAGGTCGCTGGGTCGTCCAGGTCGAAGTGGGTGTCACCGCCGGTGCGGGATGCCGTGCGGACGGGTAGGCCCTTGGCCGTCAGACAGCGGGCGATACGGCGGCCGGTCGTGCCGGTGCCGCCGAGAACGAGGATGTTTTTCATGCTCTCCAGACAACCCCGGTGGAGGCAGACGATCCATGGGAGAACGTCGCCAATCCCTTTGTGATCGTCTAACGTCGCCAGCATGGATGTCCTGAGTGAACTGCTGCACCGGGCCCGTGCCAGGAACGCGGAGGTCCGGCAGCTGATCCAGCGGCCGCCATGGTCGATGGCCTTCGCCGGCGCCCCTTCGCTCACGGTCGTGGCCACCCTCGGCGGCCACGCGTCGGTCCGGCTCGACGACGACCCGCAGGCCGCACTGGTGCGTCTGTCCGCCGGGGACATTGCCCTGATCAGCGGCACCACCCGGTACACGATCGCCGACCCCCCGGACACCCCGCCACAGGTGGTGATCCGCGGCGGAAGGAAGCACGTCATCGACAGCGGGACGGCCGTCCCGCAGAACCTTGCACCCCGCACGTACGGCGACGGGTTGCCGGGTGCCACCACCCTGCTCCGGGGTGCCTACGAACTCCGCGGCGACGTGGGCGAGCGCCTGTTGGACATGCTCCCCTCATTGGCCATCGTGCCCGCCGGGCCGCGTACCCGGGCGGTGCTGGACCTGCTCGCCGCCGAGGTAGCCCGCGAGGAGCCCGGCCAGGACGCCATCCTGAACCGGCTCCTGGACCTCGTACTGGTACTGGCGCTACGCGCCTGGTGGGCCCGGCCACAGGCCCAACCCCCCTCCTGGTACCGCGCGCTGGCAACCCCGGCAGTCGGCGAGGCCCTGCGCCTGCTGCACGAGGACCCCGCGCAGCGGTGGACAGTCGCCGAACTGGCCGCGCGGGTGGGCCAGTCCCGGGCCACCTTCGCCGCGCGCTTCACCAGCGTGGTCGGCGAACCGCCGCTCACATACCTGACCGGCTGGCGGATGGCCTTGGCGGCGGATCTGCTGCGCGACACGGAGGAGACCGTCGCCGCGGCGGCGCGCGCGGTGGGGTACGAGGACGCGTTCGCGTTCAGTGTGGCGTTCAAGCGGGCGCGCGGGGTCAGCCCGTCGGACTGGCGGCGGCAGGTGCGGTCGGGATGGCAGGTCAGTCCATGACGGTGATCGTGCGGACCGGCGCGACACCGGCCAGGAACGCACAGGCCAGAACTCACCGCAGCCACTAACGCCGACGACTCGCGACCGAATAGATCATGAAGTCGCACTGGAGTACTAGGCGGTTGTTGAGTGCCGACGCGTGGCCTTGATAGCGGCCGTCAGGTTCCGCGGTGCCGGTGCGGGCGCGGGGTACTGAGTTTGGGCGATGCCGGTCAGCCGTCCATGATCAGACGGTCTCGGTTACCGGTAGTTCGTTAAGAGGTTGTCTCACGTGGCAGGTTCCGCGAGCTTCTTGAGTAGCGCAGGGCGGTGGCCATGGCCAGGCTTCGGCTCTGCCGGCCATTGCGATCCACGTACGGGATCTTGAGGCCGCGAGTAACCCATGGCAGGCTCATGCCGCATGATCGATGAATTCGCGAAGGACAACCTGCACGGGAGACTGCGGCGGGACCGCGAGGCGCTGCTCTGGAAACTCGACGGCCTGTCCGAATACGATGCCCGCCGACCTTTGACAGTGACCGGGACCAACCTCCTCGGCCTGGTCAAACACGTGGCCAGCGTCGAGGCCAGGTACTTCGGCGAGGTCTTCGACCGGCCGTCCCCGGAACCGCTGCCCCGGTGGCAGGACCACGACGGCAGCGATCTGTGGGCGGCTGAGGACGAGGCGCGCGATCAGATCATCGAGTCCTACCGGCGCACGTGGGAACACTCAGACGCGACGATCGACGAACTTGCCCTCGACGCCCCCGGCCACGTGCCGTGGTGGCCAGAGCCTTATACCAACACGAACCTGTTCGCCATCCTGGTCCACGTCCTCGGCGAGACAAACCGGCATGCCGGGCACGCTGACATCCTGCGCGAAGGCGTCGACGGCCGAACCGGGATGCGCCCCGAACACGAGATGCAGATCGATGAGGACGCCCGCACCGCCTACTGCGCGAAGATCGAGCAGGCCGCCAGATCGGCCTCATCAGCCAAGGCGTAGAGGGCTGTCCCACGTGATTTGATGTTCGAGCGGCATGATGCCTGCCGTGAGTGCTGACCTGTCGAAGCGTCTGGTTCCTGATGAACTCTGGGAGCTGGTCGCCCCGCTATTGCCGTCGTTCGCGGCTCGACCGCAAGGTGGCGGGACCGCTCCGCGTGACGAGCGGGCCGTGTTCACCGCAGTGGTGTACGTGCTGACCAGCGGCTGTGCCTGGCGGCATCTGCCGCCGACGTTCGGCACGTCCTCCGCCACCGCGCATCGCCGCTTCACGGTATGGACCGAGGTCGGCCTGTGGCGTCGGCTGCATCGGGCGGTGCTGGACGAACTCGGGGTCCGGGGCGAGGTGGACTGGACCTCGGGGATCATCGACGCGGCCTCCGTTCGCGCCAAAAGGGGGGATCGCTGACGGGGCCGAACCCGGTCGATCGCGGCAAGAAGGGCAGCAAGCTGCACGTGCTGTCCGATGCCCAGGGCATACCGCTCGCCGTCGCCGTGTCAGGTGCGAACATGCACGACAGTCTCGCCCTCAAGCCGCTCATCCGCGGCATCCCCGCCGTCCGGTCCCGCCGGGGACCACGGCGGCGCCGGCCCGTCAAACTCCGTGCGGACAAGGCGTACTTCTCCGCCGAACACCTCAGCTGGCTACGCGAGCGCAGGCTCGTCGCGCGCATCGCGCGGCCAGGCATCGAGTCCGGCGAACGCCTTGGTCGGCACCGCTGGAAGATCGAGCGGTCGATCGCTTGGCTCTTCGGCTACCGCCGCCTGACCATCCGATACGAACGAAAGGGCTCGCACTTCCTCGCCTTCCTCGGCCTGGCCGCTGCTCTGACCTGCTACAGGAAGCTCGCGAAACTTGCCACGTGAGATGCCCTCTAAAACCGGCGGTAGAGGTCAATGACATGTCCGGTGGTGACGGCGTCGATCAGGGCCTGGAGCTCGGAGGGTGGGTCCGTGTCCGTCCAGGCTCGCCACCATCGGGCCAGGGTGATAGCGGGGGTGAGCCAGGAACGGATGGCGCGTAAGGCCCCGGGCCAGCAAGGCTGTTGGTGCAGGTGACCGCAACACTCACGGACCGGCGCGCGAGCGCCGGGGGAGCGCCGGGGGAGGGTCCCTTCGCGGGGCCGAGCGCCCGGCTTCTCACGCCTACGAATCGGTCTCGATCCCGGCCGTTGCTTGGGTGCTGAACGCCGTGGGGCAATGATGTGAACATGCGCCGGCCACTCCACCTTCACCGCCCTGAGTGGTTGAGGGTCGACGACTCGACCCTGAACGTCGCGCTCGTGTACCCGATGCAGGGGCCGGCGGGCATCTTCGGTCCCGCCTGTGAGGCGTGCGCGCGGCTGGCCGCCGAAGAGATCAACGAGGACGGCGGCGTGCTCGGCAGGGAGTTGCGGCTGCTGGAGGTCGACGGCGGAGCCCGGCCGGAGACGGTCGCCGAGGAGGTCGAGGCCCTGGTGGCGACCGGAGCGGTGCACGGGGTGACCGGTTGGCACATCTCCTCGGTCCGGCAGGCGGTGGCGCCACGCGTCGCGCACCGCGTGCCGTACGTGTACACCGCCCTCTACGAAGGCGGGGAGCGTACCGACGGTGTCTTCATGACCAGTGAGACGCCGGACTGGCAACTGCAGCCCGCCATGCGGCTTCTCGCCGAGACGCGGCGGGTCCGCAGGTGGTTCGTCGTCGGCAACGACTACGTCTGGCCCCGGCGCACCGCCCGGGCCGCCCGCCGCTACGCCCGCGCGCTGCGGGGCGGGCGGGTCTGCGGTGAGGCGTATCTGCCGCTGGGCACCGAGGACTTCGCCGATGTGCTGCGGCGCATCGAGCACACGGACGCGGACGGTGTGCTGATGCTGCTCGTCGGCAGCGACGCGGTCCGTTTCAACCGGGCCTTCGCCGCCTCGGGCCTGGACCAGAGGTGTCTTCGGCTGAGCACGCTGATGGACGAGAACATGCTGATGGCCAGTGGCCCGGAGACGACCGGCGACCTGTTCAGCACGGCCGGTTTCTTCGCCTCGCTCGCCAACCAGGACACCCTGGACTTCCACGGCCGGTACGCCGGCCGTTTCGGCTTCGAGGCGCCGGCCCCCGGCAGTCTCGGTGAGTCGTGCTACGAGGGAGTGCTGCTGCTTGCTTCGCTCATCGAGCGGGCTCGCACCCTGGACGTCTGTGCGATCTCGGCCGCCGCCGAGAGTGTCTCCTACGAGGGTCCGCGCGGCCTGCTCCACCTTCATGACCGGCATGTCCGCCAGCGCATCTACCTGGCGGAGGCGGCCGGGCCGGACTTCAACGTGGTGGCCCAACTGCCTTCCCCGTACGACCTGTCGTGACGCGTGCCGGATCGGTCGCGAGCCGTCCTTGCAGGGCCTCGGCCAGTTGCGCGAGCAGGTCGTCCAGTTCCTCGCCTGCCAGTTCCAAGTCCGGCCAGTCGGCCCGTACTTCACGTGCCAGCAGCTGCCAGCGCTGCATGCCGCGTGGGGTGAGGTGGGCCAGGACGCGGCGCCGGTCGGCCGGGTCGACGCGACGGTAGACCAGGTTCTGGTCGACGAGCTGGTCCATCAGTTTGGTCAGGCTCGGAGCCGGCAGGAAGGCGTGGTCGGCGAGGGCCGTCATGTTGTGGCCCCGTCCGTCGGAGAGCAGGTCGAGCACCCGCCATGCCTCCACGCTGCACTCGAACTCGTCGAGGACGGACTGCACTCGGCGCACGGCGAGGCGTTCGGCCCGCGTGAGGAGGTAGAGCAGTTCCTGGGGTCGTCTCGCCATCGTGCTCCTCCACTCGTGCTCGCCGACCGGTGTCTGAGCCTACCGTCGATCACCGGGCCCTGAAAAAGAGGAATCAGAATAACTGTTCCTTTCCGTGGGAAGCATTGATCGCCGTTTCTGTCATGACCTCAACCGGGCGTATTCAACGGTGACTTCCTCCGCTTTGGCCGACCGCAATACTTCCACTGGAAACTGTTCATCAATTACTCCGAAACGCGGTGGAAACAGTTTCCCTCCAGGCTGTGGTCGCACTTCAGCAACCAGCCCGGACACCACCCCTGAACGGCTGGGGAACTCGTGTGCCGACACCGCCACTTCTGAAGCGCCGTCCCCTCATCCCCTCCCCAGAGACTTTCCGCTCTCTTCGTACCGCCCTTCGGGGCAAGGAGGTTGTGCATGTCCGGGTTCAGCATCAGCAGACGCGGTCTCCTGTCCGGTATATCCGCCGCCGGCGCATCCGCCGCCCTCGGCGCGTGCGGCGCCAAGACGGGCGACACCACCTCCACCGGCTCCGGCGCCAAGGCCGACACCTCCGGTGCCACGGTCAAGGTCGGCCTGCTGAATTCGCTCTCGGGCACCATGGCGATCAGCGAAGTCACCGTCCACAACGCGCTGTTGCTCGCGGTGAAGGAGATCAACGCCTCCGGCGGCGTGCTGGGCAAGAAGCTCGAGCCCGTCAGCCAGGACGGCGCCTCCGACTGGCCCACCTTCGCCGAGAAGGCGGAGACCCTCATCAAGGACGACAAGGTCGTGGCCACCTTCGGCTGCTGGACCTCGGCCAGCCGAAAGGCCGTCAAGCCGGTCTTCGAGCGGTACAAGTCGCTGCTGTTCTACCCCGTGCAGTACGAAGGCCTGGAGCAGTCTCCGTACATCTTCTACATCGGCGCCACCACCAACCAGCAGATCGTGCCCGCACTCGACTACCTCAAGAAGCGGGGCCTGACCAAGCTCTACCTGGTCGGCAGCGACTACGTCTTCCCACGCACCGCCAACAAAATCATCAAGGCGTACGCGAAGGCCAACGGCATGGAGGTCGTCGGCGAGGACTACGCCCCGCTCGGCTCCACGGAGTTCGGCACCATTGTCAACAAGGTCAAGGACGCCGGCGCGGACGCCGTGTTCAACACCCTCAACGGCGACTCCAACGTGGCCTTCTTCAAGGAGTACAAGTCCGCGGGCCTGACCGCGAAGAGCCTGCCGGTGCTCTCGGTCTCCATCGCGGAGGAAGAGGTCAAAAGCATCGGCACCCAGTACCTGGACGGCCAGCTCACGGCCTGGAACTACTACGAGACCACCCCCGGCGCGGCCAACACCAAATTCGTGGCCGCCTACCAGGCCGCGTACGGCAAGGGCAAGCCGACCTCCGACCCGATGGAGGCCGCCTACATCTCCGTCCACCTGTGGAAGGCGATGGTCGAGAAAGCAGGGTCCTTCGACGTGGCGAAGGTCAAGGCCGCCTCCGACGGCATCCAACTCGACGCCCCCGAGGGCAAGGTCACCGTCGACGGCGCCACCCAGCACGTCTACAAGACCGCTCGGATCGGCAAGGTCGGCTCCGACGGCCTGATCACCGAGGTGTGGAACTCCGGCAAGCCGGTCAAGCCGGACCCGTACCTCAAGGGCTACTCCTGGGCCTCCGGACTCTCCTGAGCACGCCCCGCACGGCACCGGACCCGGCCCTCCCCAGGGGCCGGGTCACGCCCACGGCACACCGCGCAGACCCGCACCCTCGCCCCCGACCCGGAGCCGACCCATGACGGTCATCCTCAACCAGTCCCTCACCGGCATCAGCATCGGTGCCGTCCTGCTGCTCATCGCCCTGGGCCTGACCCTGACCTTCGGCCAGATGGGCGTGATCAACATGGCGCACGGCGAGTTCATCATGGCCGGCGCCTACACCACGTACGTGCTGCAGAAGTCCATCAGCAGCGCGGGCGTCTCGCTGCTCGTCGCCCTGCCGGTCGCCTTCCTGGCTGCCGGAGCCATGGGAGCCCTGCTGGAATGGCTGCTCATCCGCCGCCTCTACACCCGCCCACTGGACACGCTGCTCGTGACCTGGGGCGTCTCGCTGATGCTCCAGCAACTCGCCCGCGACATCTTCGGCGCCCCCAACGTGCAGACCGCCGCGCCCGACATCCTCACCGGCAACATCGCACTGGGCGGCGGCATCACCTTCGCCAGCAACCGCCTGTTCATCCTCGGCCTGGCCCTGCTGAGCGTCCTCGCCCTCACCCTCATCCTGAGACTCACGCCACTGGGCCGCCGTATTCGGGCCGTCGTCCAGAACCGCGACCTGGCCGAGGTCTCCGGGATCGCCACCGGGCAGGTCGACCGCATCACCTTCTTCATCGGCTCGGGCCTCGCGGGAGTGGCCGGCGTCGCCCTCACCCTGGTCGGCCCGATCGGCCCGACGACGGGCACCAACTACATCGTCGACGCCTTCCTGGTCGTCGTCGTGGGCGGCATCGGACAGCTCAAAGGGAGCGTCATCACCGCCTTCGCGCTCGGCATCCTCCAAGCGGTCCTCGAATACTCGACAACGGTCAGCGTCGCCAAGGTCATCGTCCTCGTGGCGATCGTCGCCTTCCTGCAGTGGCGACCCAAGGGCCTGTACACCCTGCGCACCCGGAGCCTGGCATGACGACCACGACGACCCCCACCACCGTGGCGCCGGTGCCTCCGCCCCCGTCCCTGCCGCAGCGGCTCCGCGTCCCCGCCGCCTTCGTATCCGGCGCCGTACTCCTCCTCGGCGTCGCACCAGCCGTTCTCTCCGACTTCCGCCTCAACCTCCTCGCCAAGTACCTGTGTTACGCGATCGTCGCGGTCGGCGTCAGCCTCGCCTGGGGCCGCGGCGGGCTCATGGTGCTCGGCCAGGGCGTCTTCTTCGGCCTCGGCGGCTACGCCATGGCCATGCACCTCAAGCTCACCGACGCGGCCGCCACCGGCCAGACCCTGCCCGACTTCATGCAGCTCTACGGCACCGGTGACACTCTGCCCTGGTGGTGGAGGCCGTTCGCCGATCCCGCCTTCGCGCTCGCCATGACGGTGCTGCTCCCGATGGCCCTCGCCGCGCTGCTCGGCTTCTTCGTCTTCCGCCGCCGGGTCAAAGGCGCCTACTTCGCCATCCTCAGCCAGGCGCTGGCCGCCGCCCTGTCCATCTGGCTGATCGGCCAGCAGGCCACCACCGGTGGCACCAACGGCCTCACCGACATCCACGGCTTCCTCGGCTACTCCCTCGACGACCCCGTCAACCAGCGGATGGTGTACTTCATCATCGCCGCCGTCCTGCTGCTCCTGATGACCGGCGGCCGCCAGCTGTTCGTCAGCCGGTACGGTGAACTCCTCGTCGCCACGAGGGACTCCGAGGAGCGAGTGCGTTTCCTCGGCTACGACCCGGCCAACGTCAAGCTCGTCGCCTACGTCCTCGCGGCCGGCACGGCGGGTCTGGCCGGCGCCCTTTTCGTCCCGGCGGTCGGGATCATCTCCCCGGCGCTGATCGGGATCGTGCCCTCCATCGGCTTCGTCATCGGGGCAGCGGTCGGCGGCCGGGCCTCACTGGTGGGCGCGGTGCTCGGCGCGATCGCGGTCGCCTGGACGCAGAGCACGCTCTCCGACGCCTTCCCCGCCGCGTGGACCTACCTCCAGGGCCTGCTGTTCGTGGTCGCGGTCGGCTTCCTGCCCGGCGGCCTGGCCTCCCTGGGCGCTGTCCTGCGCAGACGCCGTACCGCCACCGCCACCGCAACGCGTACGACGGGAGAAACGGCATGAGCGGCCAGGGACTGACCGTCCGCGACCTGCGGGTCACCTTCGACGGCTTCACCGCCGTCGACGGCGTCGACCTCGACATCCACCCCGGCGACCTGCGCTTCCTCATCGGCCCCAACGGCGCAGGCAAGACCACCCTCGTCGACGCCGTCACCGGCCTGGTCAGGGCGACCGGCTCGGTGAGCTTCGGCGACCAGGACCTGCTGGGCAGGCCCGTCCACAAGATCGCCCGCATGGGCATCGGACGT
The DNA here is from genome assembly GCF_044333225.1 of Streptomyces sp. NPDC021080. Classification (NCBI taxonomy): domain Bacteria; kingdom Bacillati; phylum Actinomycetota; class Actinomycetes; order Kitasatosporales; family Streptomycetaceae; genus Streptomyces; species Streptomyces sp. NPDC021080. The sequence continues at coordinate 27,810 of NZ_JBIRQM010000028.1, forward strand.
ACGTTCCAGACGGCCACGGTCTTCGAGGAACTGACCGTCCTGCAGAACCTCGACATCGCGGCGGGCGCCGGGCGGGGCCCGTGGACGATGCTCCGGCGCCGCAGACACATCCCCGAACCGGTCGCGAAGGCCCTGGAGACCACGGGGCTGACCCACCTGCGCGACCGCCCCGCCGGCGTCCTCGCCCACGGGCAGAAACAGTGGCTGGAGATCGGCATGCTGCTCGTCCAGGACGTGAGACTGCTGCTGCTCGACGAGCCGGTCGCCGGTATGAGCCACGACGAGCGCGAGGCCACCGGCGCGCTGCTCCAGCGCATCAGCGCGGACCGCACGGTCGTCGTCATCGAGCACGACATGGACTTCATGCGCTCCTTCGCCCGCAGCGTCAGCGTCCTGCACGCGGGGAAGGTCCTCAGCGAGGGCACCGTCGCCGAGGTCCAGGCAGACACCAAGGTCCAGGAGGTCTACCTCGGCCGCGTCGCGGCACCCGAACCCGCCTCCGCACCGCCCGTGGCCGTCGCCGAGGAGGCGTGAATCAGATGCTGGAGATCACCTCCGTCCAGGCCGGCTACGACCGCACCACGGTCCTGCACGGCGTCACCCTCACGGTGCCCGAGGACGGCGTCGCCACCGTCCTCGGCCACAACGGTGCCGGCAAGAGCACGCTGCTGCGTGCCGCCATGGGCCTGATCAAGCCCAGGAGCGGCACCGTCCGGCTGGACGGCGAGGACATCACCCACCTCGCCCCGCACCAACGCGTCGCCCGAGGGATGGCCTACGTCCCCCAGGGCCAGCAGTCCTTCCCCCATCTCACCACCGCCGAGAACCTCCAACTCGTCGCCGACGGCCGCCCCGACGGTACAGCGGCCACCGCCGAGGCACTGGACCTCTTCCCTGTCCTGCGTGAACTGTCCGGCCGCCGCGCCGGCCTGCTCTCCGGCGGCCAGCGCCAGCAACTCGCCATCGCTCGCGCGCTGATCACCCGCCCCAGACTCCTGCTGCTCGACGAGCCGACGGAGGGCATCCAGCCGTCGGTCGTCACCGAGATCGAGGAGACGATCCTCAACCTCACCCGCCGCGGCGGCCTGTCCGTCCTCCTCGTCGAACAACACGTCGGCTTCGCCATGCGCGCCGCCCAGCGGTACTACGTGCTGGAGGCCGGACGCGTGACGTCCTCGGGCGAGGGCGGAACGGCCGCCGAACAGACCGTACGAGCGGCACTGAGCGTGTGAGCCCGGGCAGTTGAAGCGTCGTCCTCGACCTGGTGGCGTGGAGGTCGGACGAGGGGACGTGCGGCTGGTCGGCGTGTACGGCGACGGAGCGCGCTCAGGCGCTGCCGTACCGGGCAACCATGCCGTGTCATGGCCGACGTGCGGGCCACCCGGTTGAAGTCGCGGCAGCTGCGGGCGATTTCCACCCGGGCCGAGATCACCGCCACCAATTTCACCAACACCTATGAGTGGGGTGACCTGAGCGGGGATCCGCGCCGTATGGTCGCGCGCTACTTCGACGCTCACCCGTACGTCACGAACTGGGGCACCCACCGTCTGATGCTCCGCCTGCCACGGCAGGCACTGAACCTGTCCATGCCGCAGGCGTATTGCCTTGGCCGGCACGTCGAGGTGTGGACCGCTCGCACGCATCTCAGGCTGCACACTGAATACGCAAATCCGAGATTCGATGCGCAATGGTCGCGGTCCGTAGTTGCCTTGACTGACGCGACCTACTCCGTACCGTAGGCCGCCCACCGCCCGAGGGTGAACCCGCCGTTCTCTTGCCGGACTTCCACGGCACCCGCCCCGCCGAAGTGTGCAGGGACGACCAACTCGCTTTCGATGGCGGCTCGTTCGAGGATCCGCCGGCGACTGGCCACTGCTTGTTCCGCATCCAGACAGAAGCAACTGTTGCAGGAGGGTGTGAGGATCTGCACCGGGCTGTGCAGAAGATCGCCGACGAAGACCGCCCGGTCGCTCCCGGATGCGAGCCGCAGTACGGATGAGCCGGGTGTGTGGCCTGGCGCGGACTCCAGAGTGAGGTATTCATCGATGCGGTGGGTGCCGTCCCACAGGACGCTCTGCCCGGCCCGGTGGACGGGCGCGATGCTGTCCTCGTAGATCAGCCGGTCATCCTCCCGGCGGCCGTTCCCGTACGCGTTGTCCGGTCCGAAGTGGAAGTCGTCCGCGGCCGGGATGAGGTACTGGGCGTTAGGGAACGTGGGCTCCCACCCTCCGTCCACACCGACGGTGTTCCAACCGACGTGATCACCGTGGACGTGGGTGTTGACGACGACGTCGACGTCCTCCGGCCGAACTCCGACCCGCGCCAGCCCACCCAGGAAATCGCCCTGCCAGTGGTGGAACTGCGCCGAGCCGGGCCGCTCGCGCCCGTTCCCTACCCCGGTGTCGACCAGGACGGTCCGTCCGCAGCTGCGCAGCACCCAGGTCTGCAGCGCCACCACCGCCCTGTCGCTGTCCGGTTCCCAGTGATCCGGCGCCAGCCAGCCCTCGTTGCCCTTCCACACCTCGGTGCCGGACTCCGGAACCAGGCCGCGTGCGGGCGCGAACGCCCCTTGCCACTCGACGACTCGGATGACCTCGACATCGCCGAGCACGATGCTCTCCATGCTCTCGCTCTTCATGTCGTCGACTCTAGGAAGGACGGATGAGCCTCTCAATGCCTGTCCGGCTCATTCGGATACGCATCCGTCTCACCACTGACGCTATTGGTATCGTCGCCCGATGGATGTGGTGAGCGACGCAGTCTCGGCAGTACGCATCGGGCGTCCCTCCTCAAACCGAGTGCGGGTGAGCGGGAACTGGTGCACGCGGCTCGCCCCGTACGACGGTGCGGGCTTCCACGTGGTGCTGGAGGGCAGCTGCTGGCTGCTGCCCGACAACGGCTCTCCGGTCTCACTCGGCACGGGTGACGTGGTGCTGCTGCCGCACGGCACGGGACACGTGATCGCCGACGCCCCCGTCGATGCGACGACCGTGGAACGGGCGGTGCCGTTCGAACGATGGTTCGACGAGAGGGGGTCGCGCCGGCCCCGAGCCACCTCCGGCGAGGTGCAGATGCTGTGCGGCAAGTACCGGCTCGACCGCAGTCGCATGCACCCGCTCATGGCGGAACTGCCGAAGGTCGTCCACCTGCCGAACCGAGTGGGCACCCATCCCGAACTGCGCGCCGCCGTCGACCTGCTGGGCCACGAGCTGGGCGCACAAGGACCCGGCGCCTGCATCGCGGTGCCCAGCCTGCTCGACCTCCTCCTCGTCTATATGATCCGCTCCTGGGCGGCCCAGGGCACGAGCGGCACCTGGCCGACCGTACTGGGCGACCCAATAACAACCGCCGCCCTACGGGCGCTGCACTCGGACCCGGCCGCCCCGTGGACCAACGACCGCTTGGCCGCCGAGGCAGGCGTGTCCCGCGCCACCCTGGCTCGCCGCTTCACCACCCTGGTCGGCCGCCCGCCGATGGCGTACCTCACCTGGTGGCGCCTGACCTTCGCCGCCACCCTGCTCCGCGACACCCCGGACCCTCTGGCCACCATCGCTCGCCGCGTCGGCTACGGCACTCCGTACGCCCTCTCACATGCCTTCAGCCGGGAATTCGGTACTACCCCGGGGCAGTACCGGGCAGAGACAGCGGGGCGCTCGGCCTCCACGAGAGAGTCCTTGATGAACCCGCCTGATCGCACAGACCCGCCAAGAGACGAAGAGTACGGACGCTGAAACCCAACCAACGGGTTCCACAGGCGACTTGGGGACTCAGCCACCCCTCACCCTGGGAAGCCACCAGGTCAGCGGTGGCGACAAGCAGGAGGCTGTCGGGGCCTGGTTGCCCGGACCACCGTGCACGTTCCCTGCGGCTTGCCCGATCACATTCAACGATCACTTACTGTGACCACCGAGCAAGTCCGTGACCTGGAGAATGCGTAACGACAACTGACACGGTCAGTGCGCATTACCCGTGGACGCCAGCCTTCCGCAGGACCCAGTGCGCACGAAACGATGGAACCTACAGCTCACCTCCGCTCGCGCAGAGAAGACGCGTGGAACGGCTACGCGGCGCCCCCGCAGGACGGCTCACCTCCGCTCGTGCGGAGAGGACGAGTTCATGTCCACCCGCCAGGCCGACTATGTCCGTATCCCCAACGCCCAGGGCACCCTGGTCGCCACCGAGCAGGTGCCCGGCAAGGACCTGTGGCCGAGCCTGCCGGCCTGCTCGGACGTCATGGGCACCGGCTGGTGGGCCGCCGACGCAGCCGAGGTCAGGCCCGGCTCGACCGCCGTGGTCGTTGGTGATGGCGCGGTCGGTCTGTGTGCGGTGATCGCCGCGAAGGAGAGGGGCGCGGAGCGGATCATCGCCATGTTCCGCCACGAGACCCGGCAGAGGCTCGCCCGTCAGTTCGGCGCCACCGACGTCGTCACCGAGCGCGGCAGGGAGGGCGTGGAGAAGATCAAGGAGCTGACCGGCGGGATCGGCGCAGACAGCGTGCTGGAGTGCGTCGGCACCGCGGAGGCCGTGCGGCAGGCCCTGCACTCGGCCCGTCCTGGCGGCAGCGTCGGCTTCGTCGGCGTTTCTTAGGACGCCGCGATCGACGGCCAGGAGCTGTTCTTCTCCCACGTCGGCCTGCGCGGCGGCCCCGCCCCGGTGCGCCGTTACCTGCCCGACCTCATCGACCGCGTCCTCACGTGCCGCATCGACCCGGGCAAGGTCTTCGACCTCACCCTTCCGCTGGAGCAGGTCGCCGAGGGCTACAGGGCCATGGACGAACGTCGCGCCGTCAAGACCCTCCTCAAGCCCTGACCACATCCACCCCGCTCAAGCCCCGACCACACCCACCTCCCACACCACGAGGAGCACGCCCCCATGCAGATCACCCGCAGCTTGATCGACAACGTTCAAGGGACCTGCCGACTGGTTCACCGGCGACGTCTACGTCGCCCCGGTCGCCGCGGCCCCGTCCCGCGTCACCGCGTCCCTGGTGCACTTCATGTCCGGGGCCCGCACGCACTGGCACCGTCACTCGCTGGGCCAGACGGTCTTCGTCACCGAAGGCGTCGGCCTGTGCCGGCGTCGCGGCGGACCGGTGGAGGTCATCCGGCCCGGCGACCGCGTCCTGTTCGAGGCCGACGAGGAGCGCTGGCACGGCGCCGCCCCGAACCGGCTGATGGTCCACGTGGCCGTCAACGAGGGCGACGAGACGCACGATGTCGTGCACTGGCTGCAGCCCGTCACCGACGAGGGGTACTATTCCGCACCATTCCACATGAATCAGCCTAGGGAGGTCATGCGGTGAAGGTGATCCTTTTCGGGGCGTCCGGCATGGTCGGCCAGGGGGTGCTGCGCGCCTGCCTGGAGGACCCCGGGGTGACCGAGGTCCTCGCTGTCGCTCGCCGCCCGCTCGACGGCGCCGCCGCTCCCAAGCTCCGGGAGCTGCTCCACGCGGACTTCACCGACCTCACCCCGATCGCCGGAGAACTGGCCGGGGCCGACGCGTGCTTCTACTGCCTGGGCGTCTCCGCGGCCGGGCGCGACGCCGCCGAGTACGAGACCATCACCTACACGTACACGCTCGAGGCCGCCCGCGTCGTCGCCGCCGGCAACCCCGGCCTGACTTTCGTCTACGTCTCCGGAGAAGGCACCGACAGCTCCGAAGCGGGCCGCTCGGCCTGGGCCCGAGTCAAGGGCCGCACGGAAAACGCCCTCCTGGCCATGGACATGCACGCGTACGCCTTCAGGCCCGGATGGATCCAGCCCGTCCACGGCGAGACGTCGCGCACCCGCTGGTACCGGGTGATGTACCGCCTCACCTCATGGCTGTACCCGGTCGTCCGGCGCGTGGCTCCGCGCTACGTCACCAGCACCGAACAGGTAGGCCGCGCCATGCTCGCCACCACCCGCCTGAAAGGCGCCGGGCCGCACGTCCTGCGGACCGCCGACATCAACCGGCTCGCCGCCTGACCGGGCCGGGGGACGCCAGGCCATCATGAGCACCTACGTATCCGGGCCCTGAACTCCGCCGCCCACTAGGCCGTCGCGTCCTCGGGGAAGTCCACGGGGTAGGCCTCCGCGAAGTCCGCGGACCGCCCGACGGGGCTCCACTTCTCGTCCTGTGCCAGGAGTCGCCGGTCCTGGGCGATGGATCCCTCCGACGCCATCGCGCCGAGCGCGAGGTTGGTCGGGATGTCGCGGCGCTTTGCCATTCGTACGAGGATCTCCGCGGCGCGCACCGGGTCGCCGGCGGGGCCCTCGGTGCTCTGCCGGATGCGCCGGTTGATCGCGCCGACGGTGTCCTCGTAACCCTCGGGCACGTCGTGCACGGTCATCGAGGAGCCTGCCCAGTCGGTGCGGAAGCCGCTCGGCTCGACGACCAGGACGCGGACCCCGAACGGCGCGGTCTCCACGCGCAGCACCCGGCTGAAGCCGTCGATCGCGAACTTCGCCGCCTGGTAGGAGGCGATGCCCGGGGAGCTGCCGACGCGGCCGCCCATGGAGGAGAACTGGACGACCAGCCCGCCGCCCTGCTCGCGCAGCAGGGGGATCGCGGCCTTGGTGACGTTGTAGACGCCCCAGAAGTTCGTCTCGAACTGGGCGCGGAAGTCGCCGTCGTCGGTGGTCTCGATCGGGGAGACGTTGGCGTAGCCGGCGTTGTTGACGAGTACGTCGATCCGTCCGAAGTGCTTCCTGGCCTCCTCCAGGGCCGCCTTCGCGGCTGCGGGGTCGGTCACGTCGAGCGCGATCGGGGCGATTCGGTCGCCGAACTCGGCTGCCAGGTCGTCGAGTTGTTCGGGCCGGCGGGCGGTCGCCGCGACGGTGTCGCCCGCCTCCAGGGCGGCACGGACGAGGGCGCGGCCGAAGCCGCGGGAGGAGCCGGTGACGAACCAGGTCTGCTGGGTGTTCTCGGTCGTGTTCTCACTCATGCAGTTAGTGAAACACTGTTGCGTTAATAGTGCAACGTGGTTGCGTTAAAGTGGGTCCGTGGACACCACCGACTTCCGGCGCGCCCGGTCCCCGCAGGCCAAGCAGCAGCGGGAGGCCGCCATCCTGGACGCCGCGCGGGCCCTGGGCGCCGAGCGCGGTATCCGGCAGGTCACGTTGACCGACATCGCGGCGGCCGTGGGCATGCACAAGTCCGCGCTGCTGCGCTACTTCGAGACGCGGGAGGAGATCTTCCTGCGGCTGACCGCGGTCGACTGGCAGGAGTGGGCGCCGGTCCTGTGCACGGAGATCGGCCGGGTCGCCGACGGCGACGCGGCGGGCGTGGCCGCGGCCTTCGCCCGCACCCTCGCGGCCCGCGGAATGTTCTGCGACCTGCTCGCGCAGGCGCCGATGAACCTCGAGCGGAACGTCTCGGTCGAGGCGGTGCGCGAGTTCAAGCTGGTGACTCTGGTCGCGGTCGCCTCGGCCGTCACCGCGGTCCGCGAGCGGCTGCCGGAGCTGACCGAGGCCGACGGAGTGGACCTGATCGCCGCCGCGACGTCGATGGCCGGCACGTTCTGGAACATTGCGACGCCGGGACCCGAGGTCGCAGCGCTGTACCGCGACGATCCGCGGCTCGCCCACGCGATCGTGGACGTGGAGCCACGACTGGCACGGATCCTGGCCGCCATGCTGGAAGGGATCGTCGCGCGGCGCCGAGGTGAAGCGCCGCAGCACTGACCCGTCACCGTGCCCTGACGGTCCGCTGCCTCGACACCACGGGTCAAACATGACGGCCGCCTCCGTGCAGGCGTGCGGAGGATCACGGCAGGCCGCCTGCGCCCTGCCGAAGTGGCATGCGGACGTCGATGATCTGGCTCACGCTGCGGCCGACGGCTACGGGAGGACCGGACCATGGACAACGGTCTCCCGGAGTACCTGCGGCACGCCCTGGACCGGTCACTGCGGCGTCTGGGCGCGGATCGCGTCGACCTTGTGCTGCCTGCACCGCGTCGAGTCGGCCGTCCCGATCGAGGAGATCACCGAAATGGTCCGCCATCAGCGCGGATACCTGCTGCTGGAGTGGATCCGCCAGGCCGGGCAGGACGCCTCGAAACCCATGAAGGGCTCCGGCTTTCTCCGCCAAGACCTCCATGCGGTGACCGCCGGGCTGACCCTGCCCTGGAGCTCTGGCGTCGTCGAAGGCCATGTGAACAGGGTCAGAACGCTCAAGAGAGCCATGTGCGGCCGAGCCTCGTTCGATCTCCTCCGCACCCGGATTCCCACTCGGTCATGAGGGCTGCGACTCGCGCTCGCCCCGAGCAGCGAATCCGGTGGTCCGGAGCCGTGACGCCGCCTGGGTCGACGCCCGTGCGGGCTGCTGAAGGCTGAGAGACAGGGCGGATCGCCTGGGCAAGGAGGGCGTGTGTGCCCGTGGGCGATGCGCGAGGTCGGGGGCCCGGCCACCGCCTGCAGCACCTTCGGGTGTGGGCGCCAGCGTCCGATCGGCCTTCTTCGGATCGGCAGCGGTGTCACCGGACTGGACTGATCGGGACCTGTCGGCCGCGGCCCGCCGGCCGGCTTCGGACTCACCACAGGACCACCACGTCCAACAGTGGTGCGGTGTCCGCTGAGCCCGCACTCCGCCCGCATTCATGCCGTCCCGCCGCGAAGCCGCCCAGCCGCGGGAACCCCCGTCGGGCTCCTTGACCCCCGGTCGGCACTCCACGATGCTGTGTTGCGGCACGTGAGATCCGTGCCGTAATGAGCAACGCCTGATTCGAGTCTCGACCAGCTGAGGAGTGGCCATGACGCACCAGGTCCGTGCTGTCGTCGCGCGGGGCAAGGGTGCCCCCGTCAGCCTGCAGACGATCATCGTGCCCGACCCGGGACCGGGCGAGGCGCTGGTGAAGATCGAGGCGTGCGGGGTCTGCCACACCGATCTGCACTATCGCGAGGGCGGCATCAACGACGACTTCCCCTTCCTGCTGGGGCACGAGGCCGCAGGCGTCGTCGAAGCGGTGGGGGAGGGCGTCACCGATGTCGCCCCCGGCGACTTCGTGATCCTCAACTGGCGAGCGGTGTGCGGGCAGTGCCGGGCGTGTCTGCGCGGACGGCCGTGGTACTGCTTCAACACCCACAACGCGAAGCAGAAGATGACCTTGCTCGACGGCACCGAGCTGTCCCCTGCCCTCGGCATCGGCGCGTTCGCGGAGAAGACGCTGGTGGCGGCGGGGCAGTGCACGAAGGTCGACCCGGCCGCGTCGGCGGCCGCCGTCGGACTGCTGGGGTGCGGCGTGATGGCCGGCATCGGTGCGGCCATCAACACCGGCAAGGTCGGCCGCGGTGACACGGTCGCGGTCATCGGCTGCGGTGGTGTCGGAGACGCGGCGGTCGTCGGGTCGAACCTGGCGGGCGCGGCGAGGATCATCGCCGTCGACATCGACGACCACAAGCTGGAGACGGCCAGGAAGCTGGGCGCGACCCACACGGTCAACTCCAGGAACACCGACGCGGTCGAGGCGATCCGCGAACTGACCGGCGGCTTCGGCGCCGACGTCGTGATCGAGGCGGTCGGCCGCCCGGAGACGTACAAGCAGGCCTTCTACGCCCGCGACCTGGCCGGCACGGTCGTCCTCGTGGGTGTGCCCACCCCGGAGATGAAGCTGGAACTGCCACTGCTGGACGTCTTCGGCCGCGGCGGCGCGCTCAAGTCCTCCTGGTACGGCGACTGCCTGCCCTCCCGTGACTTCCCGATGCTCGTCGATCTCTACCGGCAGGGTCGGCTGGACCTGGACGCGTTCGTCACGGAGACCATCGCGCTGGACGAGGTGGAGAAGGCGTTCGAGCGGATGCACGGTGGCGATGTGCTGCGCTCGGTGGTGGTCTTCTGACGGCCGCCCGCATCCGAATACCCCGTCACCTCAGGAACGTTCATACGTACCGGTCCTGACCGTCCTCTTCGGCGGCGACACCCTGTTCGCCGGTGGGCCGGGGTGGCGGGGCGGTCGTACGGCCACTTCCCGACCGTCATCGCGTCGATCCGGGACCGGCTGCCGACACTGCCGGGCGACACCGTCGTGCACACCGGGCACGGAGGGACGACCGCCGTCGCCGCCGAGGCGCCGCACCTCCAGGAGCGGATCGGGCGCGGTTTCTGACGCCCGCTCATACCTCCTCGACCGCCCCGCTCGTACCCCTCGACCGCCCGCCCTCGGTCCGCGTCCGTCGCGAGCCGATGCGGCGGGCTGTTGTTGTTCCATGTGAATCAAGTTCCGTGTTGCGCACCATGATGGGGCGCCTCGGAGTGCCCTGTGGACGCCTTGACAAGGGTTCTGGCCGACCTCAGACTGTTGTTGCGCTTACCGCAATCCGTTTCGCTATACGCACCGAGGTGTCATGATGATTCCCGCGTGCCGTCTCGCGGATCTGCCGCGAGGCGAGGCTCACCGGCTCGACATCGATCCGCCGGTCTCGGTCTTCCACACCGAGGACGGCGAGCTGTTCGCCATCGACGACACCTGCACCCACCAGGACGCCTCGCTCGCCGACGGCTGGCTGGAGGGCTGCGAGGTGGAATGCCCGCTGCACGCTTCGAAGTTCGACCTGAGGACCGGTGCGGTCGACTCTCCGCCGGCCAAGCTCCCGGTCCGGACGCACGAGGTCGTCGTCGAGGACGGCGTGATCCACGTCCGGTTGTCCGCAGCCGCCCCCAACCTGCCGCCCTGTGTCGCAGCCCGGCTCGCCGGAGGTTCCGGGTGAGGACCGTCGCCGTGGTCGGCGCCTCGCTGGCCGGGCTGTCGGCGGCGCGCTCGCTGCGGAGACAGGGCTATGACGGGCGGCTGGTCGTCATCGGTGACGAACTCCACCGCCCGTACGACAGGCCCCCGCTGTCCAAGGAGTTCCTGGCCGGCACCCTCGGCGAGGCGGATCTCTCGCTGGAGGCGGACGACGAGGACCTGCGGGCGGAGTGGCTGCTCGGCGCTCGTGCCACCGGACTCGACCGCGTCGGGCGCGCCGTCCGGCTCGCCGACGGGCGGGAGGTCCGCGCCGACGGCATCGTCATCGCGACCGGCGCCGCGGCGCGTACCCTGCCCGGGTCCGAGGGCCTGGCCGGAGTGCACACCCTGCGCACCCTGGACGACGCCCGCGCCCTGCGGGACGAACTGGCCCGGGGCGGACGGCTGGTGGTGATCGGCGGCGGCTTCATCGGTGCCGAGGTCGCCTCCACCGCATACGCCCTCGGACTGGACGTGACGGTCGTGGAGGCGGCCCCGACGCCCCTGGCCGGACCGCTCGGCGCGACGATGGGCGGCATCGTCTCCGCCCTCCATGAGGACCACGGCGTAAGGCTGTTGTGCGGTGTGGGGGTCAAGGGGCTGAGCGGGGACGAGCGGAGCGGGACGGGGGTCCCCCCGGGCGGAGTCCGGGGGAGGGTGGAGGCCGTTCTGCTCGAGGACGGCCGCGGTGTCCCCGCTGACATCGTCGTCGTCGGTGTGGGCGCCCGCCCGTGCGTCGAGTGGCTGGAGGGATCCGGCGTCGAACTCGACAACGGCGTCAAGTGCGGCGCCGACGGCCGTACCAGCCTGGCCGGCGTGGTCGCGGTCGGCGACTGCGCCAACTGGTACGACGCCCGCGCGGGCGCCCACCGCCGCGTCGAACACTGGACCGGAGCGCGCGAGCGTCCCGACGCCGCGATCGCCGCACTGCTGGCGGGCGGTGCGGTGGAACCGGGGGTGCCCCGGCCGCCGTACTTCTGGTCCGACCAGTACGGCGTGAAGATCCAGTTCGCCGGTCACGCGGCAGCCGCCGACAGCGTGACCATCGAGGCGGGCGTGGCGGACGACCGCGACGTCCTGGCCGTCTACCGGCGAGCCGGGGTCCCGGTCGCCGTGCTCGGGATGAACCAGCCTCGGCTGTTCACCCGCTGGCGCAAGCAGCTCGCGGCCGCGAGCTCTTGACGCGACCCCGGAGTCACCTCATGCTTCGGTTGCGCATGGCGCGCGGCGTTGCTCCCTGTACAACATTGCCGGGAGTCTTTCCTCCCGGCGCGTGAATGGCCCCTCCACGACGTTTCCCGAGGAGTGCACCGTGATCCCGACCAGCCTGCCGGACAGTCTGATCGCCACCCTCCCCGGTTCCTCCTACACGGATCCGGGGATCTTCGCCCAGGAGCAGGAGCGCATCTTCGAAACGATGTGGTTCTGCGCCGTGCGTTCCTCGGAGCTGGCGAAGCCCGGTGCCTTCCGGACCGTGGAGGTGGGCCGCGAGAGCATCCTGATCACGCGGGCGCGGGACAACTCCGTACGTGCCTTCTTCAACGTCTGCCGGCACCGCGGCGCCAAGCTCTGCACCGAGGAGGCCGGAGAGGTCAAGCGTGCCTTCCAGTGCCCGTACCACGCCTGGACCTACGACCTGAACGGCAAGCTCGTCGCGGCGCCCAACCTCACGAAGATGCCCGACGTCGGCCGCACGGAGTTCGGCCTGGTCGGCGTGACCGCCCGAGAATGGCTCGGCTACGTCTGGGTCTGCCTGGCGGAGAACCCGCCCTCCTTCGAGGACGACGTCATCGGCGAGGTCGTCGGCCGGCTCGGCGACGTGGAGTCGATCGAGCACTACGACATCGGCAACCTCGCGGTCGGCAAGCGGATCGTCTACGACGTCAGGGCGAACTGGAAGCTCATCGTCGAGAACTTCATGGAGTGCTACCACTGCGCCACGATCCACCCCGAACTCACCGAGGTGCTCCCCGAGTTCGCCGACGGCTACGCCGCTCAGTACTACGTCGGCCACGGTGCCGAGTTCGGTGAGGAGGTCCAGGGCTTCACCGTCGACGGTTCCGAGGGCCTGGACCGCATACCCGGCGTGTCCGACGACCAGGACCGCCGCTACTACGCGATCACCGTCAAACCGCAGGTCTTCATCAACCTCGTCCCCGATCACGTGATCTTCCACCGGATGTACCCGGCGGCCGTCGACCGCACGATCGTCGAGTGCGACTGGCTCTACCTCCCGCACGTCGTCGAGAGCGGCAAGGACGTCAGCCGGTCCGTGGAACTCTTCGACCGGGTCAACCGCCAGGACTTCGACGCGTGCGAGCGCACGCAGCCCGGGATGAGCTCACGGATGTACGCCAAGGGCGGGGTGCTGGTGCCCAGCGAACACCACATCGGTGCCTTCCACGACTGGGTGAACGAGCGCCTCGGCACTCCCCGGCCGTAGTGGGGCGGGTCAGCCCAGGTGACCCATCCGGTGGCTGATCTCCTCCGCGCCCTTGACCAGCACCGGAGCGAGTTCGTGCAGGCGCTCCTCGGTGAACCGGTACGCGGGTCCGGAGGCGCTGAGCGCCGCGATGACCTCGCCGTTGCGGTCGCGCACCGGCGCGGCCATGGCGTGGAGCCCGACCTCCAGCTCCTCCAGGGTCCAGGCGTAGCCGCGCTCCCGGGCCTCGGCGAGGTTCTTCTCCAGCTTCGTCCTCGAGGTCAGGGTGTGCGCGGTCACCTTCTTCAGGCCGGCCTCGGCCAGCAGCGCGGTGCGCTCCTCGGCGGGCAGATACGCCAGCAGGACCTTGCCGCTGGAGGTGGCGTGCAGCGGGGTCAGCTGGCCGACCCAGTTGTGTGCGGCGACCGCCCCCGGGCCGCGTACCTGGTAGAGGTTGATCGCGTAGTGCTCCTGCATCACGGCGATGTTGACGGTCTCGCCGATCTCCTCGGCGAGCCGCTCGCAGACCTGGCGGCTCTGCTGGGTGATGTCGATGCGCCCCGTGACCGCGCCGGCCAGGCGCACGATGCCGAAGCCGAGGCGGTACTTGCCGCGCTCGCCCGCCTGTTCCACCAGGCCGCGCGCCTCCAGGGCGCCGAGCAGCCGGAACGCGGTCGACTTGTGAACATCGATCTCGGCGGCCACCTCGCTGACGCCGGCCTCGCCGCGCTGGGCCAGGATCTCCAGCACGCTGATGGCGCGGTCGACGGACTGTACGCCGCCGGACTGCGTACCTGTCGTTTCGATGTCTGGACTGTAGTTGCTCACAGCGAAACTATACGCGTAGTAAACAACAGCGACGCAAGTAACGGCACGGAAACGTAGGCCTTGCAAGTTGCGTTGTTCGCAACCTGGTGCGTATGACGCTACTCGTACTAGCATGCCTCGGGTATCTATGGCGCGAGCGAGACGAGGCACCATGGCTCCCCTGCAATACGACTTCGTCATCGTCGGCGGTGGATCCGCCGGCTGCGCACTGGCGAACCGGCTCTCCGCCGACCCGGGCAACCAGGTACTGGTCCTGGAGGCGGGCCGGCCCGACTACCCGTGGGACGTCTTCATCCACATGCCCGCGGCGCTGACGTATCCGATCGGCAGCCGGTTCTACGACTGGAAGTACGAGTCGGAACCCGAGCCGCGCATGGGCGGCCGGCGCATCTATCACGCGCGCGGCAAGGTGCTGGGCGGTTCCAGCAGCATCAACGGCATGATCTTCCAGCGCGGCAACCCCATGGACTACGAGCGCTGGGCGGCCGAGGCCGGCATGGAGTCCTGGGACTACGCGCACTGTCTGCCGTACTTCAAGCGGATGGAGAACTGTCTCGCGGCCGAACCCGACGACGAGTTCCGCGGCCACGACGGTCCCCTCGTCCTTGAGCGCGGCCCCGCCACGAACCCGTTGTTCGGCGCCTTCCTCAAGGCCACCCAGGAGGCGGGTCACGCCCCCACCGACGACGTCAACGGCTATCGGCAGGAAGGTTTCGCGCAGTTCGACCGCAACGTCAGCCGCGGCCGCCGGCTGTCGGCCGCGAAGGCGTACCTCAAGCCCGTGAAGAAGCGGCCCAACCTCACCGTCACCACCCGTGCCCTGGTCACCCGCGTCCTCTTCGAGGACAAGAAGGCCGTCGGCGTCGAGTACCGGCGCCGCGGCAAGGTCCAGCAGGTACGCGCCCGCGAGGTCATCCTCTGCGGCGGCGCGATCAACTCCCCGCAGCTGCTCCAGCTCTCCGGAGTCGGCAACGCCGAGGAACTGAGCGCGCTCGGCATCGACGTCGTCCACGACCTTCCGGGCGTCGGCGAGAACATGCAGGACCACCTGGAGGTGTACATCCAGTACGCCTGCAAGCAGCCCGTCTCCGTGCAGCCGTACATGGCGAAGTGGCGCGCCCCCTTCATCGGCCTGCAATGGCTCTTCCGCAAGGGCCCCGCCGCGACCAACCACTTCGAGGCCGGCGGCTTCGCCCGCAGCAACGAAGACGTGGACTACCCCAACCTGATGTTCCACTTCCTGCCCGTCGCGGTCCGCTACGACGGCTCCTCGCCCGCCGGCGGCCACGGCTACCAGGTGCACGTCGGCCCCATGTACTCCGACGCCATCGGCTCGGTGAAGATCAAGAGCAAGGACCCGCAGGAACACCCGGCACTGCGCTTCAACTACCTGTCCACCGAACAGGACCGTCGCGAATGGGTCGAGTCGATCCGCGTGGCCCGTGAGCTCCTCAACCAGCCCGCCATGGCCCCGTACAACGACGGGGAGATCTCGCCCGGACCGTCCGTGGAGTCCGACGAGGAGATCCTCGCCTGGGTCGCCAAGGAGGGCGAGACCGCCCTGCACCCTTCTTGCACCTGCAAGATGGGTACCGACGAGATGTCCGTCGTCGACCCAGCCAGCATGCGCGTGCACGGAGTGGAGGGACTGCGCGTCGTCGACGCGTCGGTGATGCCCTACGTCACCAACGGCAACATCTACGCGCCGGTGATGATGATCGCGGAGAAGGCGGCCGACCTCATCCTCGGCAAAGAGCCGCTGGCCCCCTCCAAGGCCGCCTACTACCGGCACCGGGACTCCCAGAAGCAGGCCGGGTAGACGGTGGACGCCGAGGGGCTCGGGGCGCTGTCGTCGAGGGTCCGCTACCGGGATTCATCGCGGTGCTCCGGCGGAGCCGGACCCTGCCGCTGACGGTGACGGATCGCTCGTGTGTTCCCGGCGACGTCACGGGTTCGACATGCCTAGTGTGATCGCCATGCAGCTTCGGTACGGCTTTCGTCTGTACCCGGACGCCGGTCAGCGCACCGCGCTGGCCAAAGCGTTCGGGTGCGCGCGTGTCGTGTTCAACGACGCGGTCCGCGCCCGCGAGGACGCCCGCGGGGCCGGGCTGGCGTTCCCTGCGGCGGGCGAGCTGTCCCGGAAGCTGATCACCGAGGCGAAGCGGACGAAGGAGCGGTGCTGGCTGGGCGAGGTCTCCTCCGTGGTGCTCCAGCAGTCCCTGCGCGACGCCGAAGCCGCCTACCGCAACTTCTTCGCCTCCCTGAAAGGCACCCGCAAGGGCCCCAGACTGGGTGCGCCCCGCTTCAAGTCCCGCAAAGACACCCGGCAGTCGATCCGGTTCACCGCCAACGCCCGTTGGAAGATCACCGAAGCCGGCCGTCTGAATCTGCCGAAGATCGGTGCGGTGAAGGTGAAGTGGTCCCGCATCCTGCCCGCCACCCCCACCTCCGTCACGGTGGTCAAGGACAGCGCGGGACGGTACTTCGCCTCCTTCGTCGTCGACGCTGACACCGCCGCCGACGCCGCCCGGATGCCCGACACCGACCGCGCCATCGGCATCGACCTCGGCCTGACGCACTTTGCGGTCTTCTCCGACGGCACGAAGATCGGCTCCCCGCGGTTCCTGCGCCGGGCGGAGAAGAAGCTGAAGAAGGCCCAGCGGGAGCTGTCCCGCAAGCAGAAGGGATCAAAGAACCGGGCCAAGGCCCGCCTCAAGGTCGCCCGTGCCCACTCCAAGGTCACCGACGCACGCCGCGAGTTCCACCACCAGCTCTCCACCCGGCTGATCCGCGAGAACCAAGCGATCGCTGTGGAGGACCTGGCGGTGGCAGGATTGGGGCGCACCAGGCTGGCCAAGTCCGTGCATGATGCTGGCTGGGCACGGTTCATCGGCATGCTGGAGTACAAGGCCGCCCGGTACGGCCGCACCCTGGTCAGGATCGGCCGGTTCGAGCCGACGAGCCAGATCTGTTCCACCTGTGGGGTCAAGGACGGACCCAAACCCCTGAATGTGCGGGAATGGACCTGCACCGCCTGCGGCACCCACCACGACCGGGACCACAATGCCGCACTCAACATCAAAACGGCCGCCGGACTGGCGGTATCGGCCTGCGGAGCGCCGGTAAGACCAGAACCCGTTCTGGCACAGTGCGAAGAAACAGGAAGCCGCGGAATCCCGACCGGAAACCGTGCCGCGTAGCGGCACAGCAACCAGTCGAGGAGGCCAGAATCCTCACCTTTTAGGGAGAGGAGCATGTCAAGAGGTGCTGCCCGCGAAGGCGACCGTGGACCAGGTCCTTGCCCGTGTACCGAGCGATGTCGTCGTGACCGTGACGGCGTCGCCAGTCAAGTGCCTGAAGCCCACGCTCGACCTCGTCGGCCAGCTGGCGGCGCACGGTTACCGTGCCGTCCCGCACGTGCCTGCGCGGCTGCTGCGGGACGACACGCATTTGAAGGATGTCGTCGACCGGCTCCGGGAGGCGGGTGTCGACGACGTCTTCGTCCCGGCAGACGACGCCGATCCTCCGGCCGGGGCCTTCGAAGGCGCGCTGCCGGTGCTACGCAGGTTGAGTGACCTGGGCGGCCCGTTCGCCCGCGTCGGCATTACCGGTTATCCGGAGAACCATCTGCTCATTCACGACGACGTCACCATCCAGGCCATGTGAGACAAGCGCGCGCACGCCACGTACATCGTGAGCAACTTCTGTTTCGATCCGAGCGTGCCGGGTGACTGGGCCGGCCGCATACGGCACCGCGGAGTCACCCTGCCTGTCCATGTGGGCGTGGCGAGGCCCGTGCAGCGGGCGAAGTTGCTGGCCATGGCGGCGAAGATCGGCGTGGGGGAGTCGACGCGCCTCGTGGTTTCTGCGGTTCGCGACCCCCCGCGGCTACACGCCCGATCGACTGCTCGCCCGTAGCGCGCAAGTGCTGACCGTGCCCTCGGCCGGGGTGGCGGGCCTGCACGTGTTCACGTTCAACCAGATCGCCGAGACCGAGCGCTGGCGCCGCGCGCTGCTGGACCGGTTGGGTCACTGAGGCTCTCTCGGCGAGGATCATTTCCAGTGCCCGTCGAGGACGAATGCGACGCGGGCCATGTCGCCGATTCCGCTGGGGCTGAGGGGGATGTGCTTGAGGGTTCGCCAGCGTTCCCTCAGTTCCGCTGCGGTCCGTTCGCCGGGCGCCCTCACATGTCTGATCAGTGTCGAGCGCGGCAGCATAGGTGACCAACATGAAGCCTCTGGTTCGAGCGGACGTGATCTTGGCGGACTCGTCCTACCAGGGCTTCACGCCTACCCGGCCAACTGACCCACCCGAAGATCATTTCGCTGGCGAAACCTCAGTGGGTGAGAGCTGCGCTGGGCTCACCCCCAGGTCTTGCCGGCTGGTTCCTTGATGGTGCGGTTGATCCGGTTGAAGAAGTTGGTCAGCGCGATCTCCAGGTTGATCGCGCCGATCTGCTCCTCGGTGAAGTGGGCGTTGACTTCTTCCCAGATCTCGTCGGTGACGCCCGGCGCACCGTCCTGCAGCCGGGTGGCGGCCTCGGCCAGCGCCAGTGCCGCGCGCTCCGCGTCGGTGTAGAGCGGCGCCTCACGCCACGCCGCCACGTTGTGCAGCCGCTCGTCGGTGTCACCGGCCTTCTTCCCTCCGGAGACACTTGCGTAGACGCATGCCGAGCAGCTGTTGATCTGGCTGACGCGCAGGTGGACCAGCGCGAGCAGCTTCGGGTCGACGCCCCCGGCGGCGATCGCCTTCTGGAGGTGCTGGATCGCGGTCCACACATCGGGGTTGTTGATGTTCTTGTTCTTGAGCCGGTTCTCCATCTGGGAGTGCTCTCCTTCATCGGGTTACGTTGCGGCGCCTGTGCGCGTCATCCCTATGACGGAGCAGCTTCCACGGAGGTAACACCATGGCCGGCACCCATCCCGCGGACCCGATCGCCGATGCCTTCGAGTCCCACCGTGACCGGCTTCGCGCCGTCGCCTACCGCATGCTCGGATCACATGCCGACGCGGAAGACGTGGTCCAAGAGGCGTGGCTACGTCTCTCCCGCCAGGACACCGACACCATCGACAACCTCGGCGGCTGGCTGACCACCGTGGTCGGCCGCATCAGCCTCGATCACCTGCGGTCGGGCCGGATGCGCCTAGAAGTCCCCTTCGACGACCAGCTGGTCGAATTCACCGTGACGCTCGACGACGCTCCCGCTCCGGAAGACCTCGCGGCACTCGGGGACTCCGTCGGCCTCGCGCTCCTCACGGTCCTCGACTCGCTGCGCCCTGACGAACGACTGGCGTTCGTGCTGCACGACGTGTTCGCCGTGCCCTTCGCGGAGATCGGCACCATTCTCGGCAAATCCGCCGACGCGACCAAAATGCTCGCCAGCCGTGCCCGCAGGAAGGTACAGGCCGCCCAGCAGCCGGCAAACGCCGGACGACAACAACGCGAGGTGGTGCAAGCCTTCCTGGCCGCAGCCCGCGACGGCCGGTTCGAGCAGTTGCTTCAGGTTCTCCACTCCGAAGTGAAGTTCACCGTCCACACCCCGAACGGCACGTTCGTCACGCTGGGGGCCACCGAGGTCGCCACTCGCGCGCGAGTGGCCGGCAGTGCGGCACGAGGACATGCGGCGACCGTCAACGGCCGCCCCGGCGTCATCTCCTGGAGCGAGGACGGCACCCCGCTCTCCCTCCTCGCCTTCACCGTCGCCGACGGTCACATCACCGAGATCACCGCCGTGATCGACCCAGCCGAACTAGCGCTCATGGACCTGCCGGACCCGGTGTGACTCCCTGCCAGCGAAGGCCACGCACACTCGAAGTGGGCCACGCCGAATCCCGCAGAGACGTTGAACTTGGCCTCTGAGAAGACCTCACTGAGCCGATCGCGGGAGCGGAGCACGGCGTCCAGGAGGACGCCCGGTTTCGTATACGGGCGGGCGAGGTCGGGTTCCGGCCCGCCCCTCATGCCGCGGTCCCCAGTGAAATCGTCATCTGCCAACCCCTTGACGTAGGTCTGCGGCGTTCGCCATGGTGTTCCACCACAAGCAATTGAATGCACGATGCGCAACTCGTAGCGGCTGAAGGGCTTGGCGAGTGGCAGACCTGTATGTGGCTGGGGAATGGCGCGACGCCGTGGCCGGCGGGCGCCGGGAGATCCGATGTCCCGCTGATGGCGCGCTCGCCGCGACCGTGTCCGAGGCGACGCGTCCGGACACCGAGGCGGCGATCGCGGCGGCACGCCGGGCCTTCGACGAAGGTCCCTGGCCGCGCACCCCCGAGCGCGAGCGCGGCGCGCTGCTGATGCGCACCGCCGACCTCGTCGAGCGTGACGCCAAGGAATTCGCCCGCGCCGAGTCGCTGGACACCGGCAAGCGGCTGGTGGAGAGCGAGTACGACATCGCCGATGTCGTCTCCTGCTTCCGCTACTACGGCGGGATCGGGGGCACCGATGCCGGCCGGGTGATCGACGCCGGCCGTGACGACGCCGTCAGCCGCGTCGTCTACGAACCGGTCGGCGTGTGCGGGCTCATCACCCCTTGGAACTACCCTTTGCTGCAGGCCAGTTGGAAGGTCGCCCCGGCGCTTCTTGCGGGCAACACGATCGTCCTCAAGCCCAGTGAGCTCACCCCCTCCACCTCGATCCTGCTGATGCGGGCCCTTGAGGAGGCCGGGCTCCCGGCCGGTGCGGCCAATCTCGTCCTGGGTGCCGGGCCCGAAGCGGGGGCGCCGCTCTCCGAGGACCCGGCCGTCGACCTGGTCTCCTTCACCGGGGGTCTGGAGACGGGCAAGCAGATCATGGCCACCGCCGCGTCGACCGTGAAGAAGGTGGCGCTGGAGCTCGGTGGCAAGAACCCGAACGTCGTCTTCGCCGACGCCGATTTCGAGACGGCCGTGGACTTCGCCCTCACGGCCGTTTTTCTGCACTCGGGGCAGGTGTGCTCGGCCGGCGCCCGCCTGATCGTCGAGGACTCCCTTCATGACGCCTTCGTCGACGAGGTCGTCCGCCGTGCCCGGCAGATCCGCCTGGGCGGCCCGTTCGACCCCGAGGCCGAGACCGGAGCGCTGATCTCCGCACGGCATCTGGAGAAGGTCGAGGCGTATGTCGCGGCGGGCCTCGCCGAAGGCGCCGTACTGCGCTGCGGCGGCGAACGGCCCGGTGGCCCCGGGCTGGCGAACGGCCACTACTACCCGCCCACGGTTCTCGACGAGTGCCGTCAGGACATGCGGGTGGTGCACGAGGAGTCCTTCGGACCCGTGCTGACCGTCGAGCGCTTCACCGACGAGGACGACGCCGTACGCATCGCCAACGACACCGAGTACGGACTCGCCGGTGCCGTCTGGACGCAGGACGCCGGGAAGGCCCAGCGGGTCGCGCGCCGGCTGCGCCACGGCACGGTGTGGATCAACGACTACCACCCCTACGTGCCGCAGGCGGAATGGGGTGGCTTCGGGCACTCGGGCGTGGGCCGGGAGCTGGGACCGTCCGGCCTGGACGAGTACCGAGAGCCCAAGCACATCTGGCAGAACATCCAACCCCGGCCGCAGCACTGGTTCCGCGGCTGAACGCCGAAGAGAGGTCGATCGTGACCCCAGCACAGGCTGAGGCTCCGCAGCGGCGCGGCACGCCCCAGGACGCGGCCCCCACCCCGGTCATATCCGTGCGCAAGTTGTGGAAGGTGTTCGGTCCGAGGGCGGATCAGGTGCCGGACTCCGAGGAGCTGTGCGGTCTCACCCGGCGCGAGCTGATGGACCGTACCGGATGCACCGCCGCCGTGCGCGACGTGAACTTCGAGGTCTCGCCCGGCGAGGTCTTCGTCGTCATGGGTCTGTCCGGCTCGGGCAAGTCCACCCTGGTGCGGTGTCTGACCCGGCTGATCGAACCCACCGCCGGTGAGGTCGTCTTCGAGGGCGAGGACATCCGCGACGCGGATGCCAAGCGCCTGCGCGAACTGCGGCGCAGCAAGTTCTCCATGGTCTTCCAGCACTTCGGGCTGCTGCCCCACCGCCGGGTCGTCGACAACGTGTCCTTCGGCCTGGAGATCCGCGGCATGGGCAGGGCCGAACGCACCAAGCGGGCCTTGGAGGTCGTCGAGCTGGTCGGCCTCGCCGGATATGAGAACTCCTACCCCGACCAGCTCTCCGGCGGTATGCAGCAGCGCGTCGGTCTCGCCCGGGCGCTGGCCGGCGATCCGGACGTGTTGTTCTTCGACGAGCCGTTCTCGGCGCTCGACCCGTTGATCCGCCGTGACATGCAGAACGAGGTCATCCGCCTGCACCACGAGGTCGGCAAGACGATGGTGTTCATCACCCACGACCTCTCCGAGGCCCTCAAGCTGGGCGACCGCATCCTCATCATGCGCGACGGCAAGACGGTCCAGTGCGGCACCGGCGACGAACTGGTCGGCGCTCCCGCGGACGACTACGTACGCGATTTCGTCAAGGACGTGCCGCGCGGCGACGTACTGACCCTGCGGTGGATCATGCGTCCCGCGGAGCCGGACGACGCCCTGGACGGTCCCGAGCTGGGCCCGGACGTCGTGGTGCGGGAAGCCACCCGGGCGGTGCTGGCGGCCGAGAAGCCGGTCAAGGTCGTCGAGGACGGGAAGCTGCTCGGCATCGTCGGTGACGAGGAGATCCTCGCGGTGGTCGCCGGGCAGGAAGGCGGCGTGTGATGACCGTCGCCGCAGAGAAGCCGGAGCAGGCGGACGAGGCGGAGGAACCGGCGAAATCCGCGCCCGCCGCGGGTGTACGCAAGGTCGGCCGCCGCACGGTGGTGGCCGCGATCCTGGTTGCCTGGCTGGTGCTCTTCGCCGTGCTGCGCGGCAGGCAGACGCTGACACTGGCGGCGGCGGACCTCACCGATCTGCACCACTGGTTCAACGATGTCAACGACACGATCGGCGCCGACCGCAACTCCAACCCGCTCTTCCTGTACTTCTTCAACGAGATCCGCCTGGTCATCGACAACCTGGTGACCTTCATCCAGGACCTGATCTCCCAGCCGTCCGCCACCCGCCCCGTCCCGCAGATCGGCTGGCTCGGCGTCGTCGGCATCGTCGGCTACATCTCCTGGGCCGTGGGCAACTGGCGGGTCGCGCTCCTGGCCGTGGCCGGCTTCACCTTCTTCGGGCTGCAGGGTCTGTGGCAGGAGAGCATGGACACGCTGGCACTGACCCTCTCCGCGGTCTTCGTCGCACTGCTGATCGGGATCCCGCTGGGCGTGTGGGCCGGTCTGTCCGACCGGTTCAACCGGATCATGACGCCCTTCCTGGACTTCATGCAGACGATGCCGACCTTCGTCTACCTGGCCCCGCTCACTCTGTTCTTCCTCATCGGCCCGGCCTCCGCGACGATCGCCACCCTGATCTACGCGGCGCCACCGGCGATCCGTATCACCGCGCACGCCATCCGTTCCGTGCCGAAGACCACCGTCGAGGCGGCCGACTCGCTGGGTTCGACGCGGCGGCAGACACTGCTGAAGGTTCTGCTGCCGATGTCCAAGCGGACCGTGGTGATGGGCGTCAACCAGACCATCATGGCCGCCCTGGCCATGGTGACCATCGCGGCCCTCATCGACGCGCCCGGCCTCGGGAAGACCGTCGTCCAGGCCCTGCAGTCGCTCGATGTCGGCACGGCCTTCAACGCGGGCCTGGCCATCGTCGTCATGGCCATCGTCCTCGACCGGGTCACGACCGCGGCGAGCGTGCGCGCGGAGGCGGCCCGGCGCTCGGGGAACCGCTTCCTCAAGTGGCGCAGGCAACTGCTGGCGGCGGGCGCAGTGGTCGTGGCGGTGCTGGTCTCCATGTCGCACACCTATGTATGGGCGGCGGAGTTCCCGGGCGAGGGCAGCACCGGCAGCACCATCGCGAGCGCGGCCGACGACGTGACGACATGGGCGCAGGACAATCTCTCCGGGATCACGAACGCATTTCGCGACACGATCACCAACGGCCTGCTCAATCCCTTCCAGACGCTGCTGACCGACTCTCCGTGGTGGCTCGTCGGCGCGGTCCTGGTCGCGCTCGGCGCGGTGCTCGGCGGATGGCGCGCCGGGGTCACCGCGGCCGTGTGCGTGGGCCTGCTGGTCGGTACCGGCGTGTGGTCGGACAGCATGACGACGCTGGCGTCGACGATCGTGGCGACGGTGCTGGTCATGGTGCTCGGTGTCGTCTTCGGGGTGTGGATGGGGCGCAGCATGCTCGTGGACCGGCTGCTGCGGCCCACCCTGGACGCGGCGCAGGTCATGCCGCCGTTCGTCTATCTCGTGCCGTTCCTCGCGCTGTTCGGCGCGACGCGCTTCACGGCGATCGTCGCCGCCGTCGTCTACGCGGTGCCGGTCGCCATCAAGATCATCTCGGATGGTGTGCGGGCCGTGCCCGAGACGACCGTCGAAGCGGCCACCGCTGCCGGGTGCAACACCTGGCAGATCATCACCAAGGTTCAACTGCCGATGTCACGCAGTGCCCTGACTCTCGCGACCAACCAGGGCCTGATCTACGTGCTGTCGATGGTTGTTGTGGGCGGCCTGGTAGGCGCGGGCGCCCTCGGCTACGACGTCGTGGCCGGCTTCTCGCAGGGAGAGCTGTACGGCAAGGGGCTGGCGGCGGGGCTCGCCATCGTACTGCTCGGTGTCATGTTCGACCGGATCACTCAGGCAGCGGCGCGACGCGCGAGCGAATAAGGAGCACTGACCATGGCAAGGCAAGCAAGACACTGGAGAGTCGGCGCGGTCGGCACAGCGGTTCTCGGCCTCACCCTCACCGCCTGCGGCGGTGCGAAGGTCGGTGACAGCACCGCCGGCTCGGGGAGCAGTCCGGGCAAGTGCGGCACCTTCAACCTCGCGGTGAACCCGTGGGTGGGCTATGAGGCCGACGCGGCGGTGGTCGCGTACGTAGCGGAGCACAGACTCGGCTGCAAGGTCACCAAGAAGGACCTGAAGGAAGAGATCGCCTGGCAGGGCTTCGGGACGGGCGAGGTCGACGCGGTCCTGGAGAACTGGGGTCACGACGACCTGAAGAAGAAGTACATCACCGGGCAGAAGACCGCCGTCGAGGCGGGGCAGACCGGCAACAAGGGCATCATCGGCTGGTACGTACCGCCGTGGCTGGCGAAGGCGCATCCGGACATCACCGACTGGAAGAACCTGAACAAGTACGCGTCCAACTTCAAGACCTCGGAGTCGGGCGGCAAGGGCCAGCTCCTCGACGGCGACCCGTCGTACGTCACCAACGACGAGGCGCTGGTGAAGAACCTGAAGCTGGACTTCAAGGTGGTGTACGCGGGCAGCGAGACCGCGCTCATCCAGGCCTACCGCAAGGCGGAGAAGAACAAGGAATGGGTGATCGGCTACTTCTACGAGCCGCAGTGGTTCCTGTCCGAGGTGCCGCTGGTCAAGGTCGGTCTGCCCACGTACAAGACGGGCTGTGACGCCGATGCGGCGAAGGTCGCCTGCGACTACCCGGTGTACGACCTCGACAAGGTCGTCAGCGCGAAGTTCGCCAAGTCGGGCAGCCCCGCCTACGACTTGGTGAAGAAGTTCAACTGGACGAACGACGACCAGAACGCCGTCGCCAAGTACATCGCCGTGGACAAGCTGTCGGCCGAGGCGGCGGCGAAGAAGTGGGTCGAGGCCAACCCCGACAAGGTCGACGCCTGGATCAAGTAGGACGCGGCGCGGCACCGTCTCCGGCCTCGGGCCGGCGGCGGAGCGTTGCCGCACGAGCGACTCGGAAACCGCCGGACGATGCCCGGCAGGCTGCGCCGGCAGCCTGCCGGGCATCGCCGCGTTTCGGGCTGTTTTCCTACGTCACGGCCCCCTTGACACCCGCTCCCCGCGACCGGCACATTGAGTTGCGCAACTTGAAGCATGTTGCGCAGATAGCAACTGGATTGCTTTCTAGTCGGAGGTGCGGCGATGGCGGGACCCCGGGTGGTCATCATCGGAGCGGGCGTCGTGGGAGCGGCCCTCGCCGACGAGATCTCCGCGCGAGGCTGGACCGAAGTGACCGTGGTCGACCAGGGCCCGCTGCCCGCCACCGGGGGATCGTCGTCGCACGCCCCGGGTCTGGTCTTCCAGACGAACTCCTCCAAGACGATGACCGAACTGGCCCGCTACACCGTCGAGAAGTTCTGTTCCCTCGACGTCGACGGCCGGCCCTGCTTCCTGCAGGTCGGCGGCCTCGAAGTGGCCACCACCCCCGAGCGTCTGACCGAACTGCACCGCCGCCACGGCTGGATCACCGCCTGGGGCATCGAGGCCCGGCTGCTGAGCACCGAGGAGTGCGTCGAGCAGCACCCCCTCGTGAACCGGGACAAGATCCTCGGTGGCCTCCTGGTACCGACGGACGGCCTCGCGAAGGCCGTCCTCGCCGTCGAGGCACAGATCCGCAGGGCCACCGAGCGCGGCGTACGCTTCCTCGCCCGCCACGAAGTCCTCGACGTACGGCAGAGCGAGGGCCGGGTGACCGGAGTCCGCACCGACCAGGGCGAGATCCCCGCCGACATCGTCGTGTGCTGCGCCGGCATCTGGGGCCCGAAGATCGCCCGCATGGTCGGCATGAACCTCCCGCTGACCCCGCTCGGCCACCAGCTTGCCTGGACCGGCCCGGTACCGGCCCTGGCGGGCCAGACCGAGGAGGCGGTGCGCCCGATCCTGCGCCACCAGGACGCCGACCTCTACTACCGCGACCGCTTCGACACCCTGGGCATCGGCTCCTACGGCCACCGCCCGATGCCGGTCTCCGCCGACGACATCCTGTCGGTGGACGCGGCCGACGAGATGCCGTCGGTCCTGAAGTTCACCGAAGACGACTTCGCGGACGCCTGGACCGAAACCCGGTCCCTGCTCCCCGCGACGAAGGAGGCCAAGGTCGAGGAGGGCATCAACGGCCTGTTCTCCTTCACCACCGACG
Source organism: Streptomyces sp. NPDC021080 (assembly GCF_044333225.1). NCBI lineage: Bacteria > Bacillati > Actinomycetota > Actinomycetes > Kitasatosporales > Streptomycetaceae > Streptomyces > Streptomyces sp. NPDC021080. The sequence goes on from NZ_JBIRQM010000028.1 coordinate 54,671, forward strand.
GCCTGCCCCTCCTCGGCGAATCCCCGGAGGTCAAGGGCTTCTGGGTCGCGGAGGCCGTCTGGGTCACCCACTCCGCCGGCGTGGGCCGGGCCATGGCCGAATGGCTCGTCGACGGTTACTGCTCGTCCTTCGACCTGCACGAGTGCGACGTCAACCGCTTCGAGCCGCACCAGCTCGCCCCGGAGTACGTCCTGGCCCGCGGCTGCCGCAACTTCGTCGAGGTCTACGACATCCTGCACCCGCTCCAGCCGTCGGGGGACCCGCGCCCGATCCGCACGAGCCCCTTCTACGCCCGCCAGCAGGAGCTGGGCGCCTTCTTCCTGGAGGCGAACGGCTGGGAGCGCCCGCAGTGGTACGAGGCCAACGCGAACCTGGTCGAGGGCCGTTCCGTCCCCACCCCCGACGACTGGGCCGCGCGGTACTGGTCGCCCGTCGTCGGCGCCGAGGCGCAGGCCACCCGCGAGACCGTCGCGATGTACGACATGACGGCGCTCAAGCGGCTCGAAGTCAGCGGGCACGGCGCCGCCGCCTTCCTGGAGCGGCTGTCCACCGGCAAGGTCGACAAGTCCGTCGGCTCCGTCACGTACACCCTGCTTCTGGACCACGACGGCGGCATCCGCAGCGACGTCACCGTCGCCCGGCTGGCCCCCGACCTCTTCCAGGTCGGTGCCAACGGCAACCTGGACCTCGACTGGCTCACCCGCCACCTGCCCGCCGACGGCTCGGTCGCCGTACGCGACATCACCCCGGGCACCTGCTGCATCGGCCTGTGGGGCCCGCTCGCCCGCCATGTGCTGCAGCCGCTCACCGACTCGGACTTCTCGGCCGACGGCCTGAAGTACTTCCGTGCCCAGCGCGCCCACATCGGATCCGTCCCCGTCACCGCGATGCGCCTGTCCTACGTCGGTGAACTGGGCTGGGAGCTGTACACCACCGCCGACCAGGGCCTGAAGCTGTGGGACACCCTGTGGCAGGCGGCGGGCCCGCTGGGCGGCATCGCCGCCGGCCGCGGCGCCTTCAACAGCCTCCGCCTGGAGAAGGGCTACCGCTCCTTCGGCACCGACATGACCTACGAACACGACCCCTATGAGGCCGGAGTCGGCTTCGCCGTCAAGCTCGACAAGGACGACTTCATCGGCAAGGCCGCACTCGAGCGGCGCAAGTCCGACGTCCGGCGCAGACTGACCTGTCTCACCATCGACGACCCGCGGGCCGTCGTCATGGGCAAGGAGCCGGTGTACGACGGCGACCGCCCCGTCGGCTATGTCACCAGCGCCGCCTACGGCTACACGATCGGCAAGGGCATCGCCTACGCGTGGCTCCCGGCGGAGCTCGCCACCACCGGCAACACCCTGCACATCGGCTACTTCGACCGGCGCGTCGAGGCGGTCGTCGCCGAGGAGCCCCTGTTCGACCCGACCATGTCCCGCCTCCGTGGCTGAGGAACCCCGGGGAAGCTCGGGCACCCCACCGGAACCGCCCGGTTCACCGTGTCGGCTTCAGGGAAAGGAACACCGCCGGTGACCGCACAACTGCCCGACGGTGAGGCGAGATCCGCCGAGCGCGTGGCCAAGTCGACCGCCGCCGCCGGCCGGCCGCCGGGGCTCGGCACGGACCCGGCCGCCGAGGCCGCCGAGAGGAAGGCGAACACCGTATGAACACGCTGAACACCCCCCTGGCGGAACTGGACCCCGAGGTCCACGCCGCACTCCGCGCCGAGCTGCACCGCCAGCAGTCCACCCTCGAAATGATCGCCTCCGAGAACTTCGCGCCCTTCGCCGTGCTGGAGGCCCAGGGCTCGGTCCTCACCAACAAGTACGCGGAGGGCTATCCCGGCCGCCGCTACTACGGCGGCTGCGAACACGTCGACGTCACCGAGCGGTTGGCCATCGAACGCGTCAAGTCCCTCTTCGGCGCCGGATTCGCCAATGTCCAGCCGCACTCGGGCGCCCAGGCCAACACCGCCGTCTTCTTCGCCCTGCTCCAGCCCGGCGACACGATCCTCGGCCTCGACCTCGCGCACGGCGGGCACCTCACCCACGGCATGCGCATCAACTACAGCGGCAGGATGCTCAACGCCGTGCCGTACCACGTGGCCGAGACGGACAACCTCATCGACATGGACGAGGTGGAACGGCTCGCCAAGGAGCACCGCCCCAAGATGATCATCGCAGGCTGGTCGGCATACCCGCGGCAGCTGGACTTCGCGGCCTTCCGCCGGATCGCCGACGAGGTGGGCGCCCTCCTCATGGTCGACATGGCGCACTTCGCGGGCCTGGTCGCCGCCGGACTGCACCCCAACCCCGTACCGCACGCCCACGTCACCACCACGACGACGCACAAGACGCTCGGCGGTCCCCGCGGCGGAGTCGTCCTCACCAACGAGGCCGACCTCGCCAAGAAGATCAACTCGGCGGTGTTCCCCGGTATGCAGGGCGGCCCCCTGGAGCACGTCATCGCCGCGAAGGCCGTGTCCTTCAAGGTCGCCGCGTCACCCGAGTTCGCCGAACGCCAGGCCCGCACACTCGCCGGCTCCCGGATCCTCGCCGAACGGCTCACCCGGCCCGACGTGGCGGCCGCCGGGGTGAAGGTCCTCACCGGAGGCACGGACGTCCACCTCGTCCTGGTCGACCTGCGCGCCTGTGAACTCGACGGCAGGCAGGCCGAGGACCTGCTCCACGAGATCGGCATCACCGTCAACCGCAACGCCGTGCCCTTCGACCCGCGCCCGCCCATGGTCACCTCGGGCCTGCGCATCGGCACCCCGGCACTGGCCACCCGCGGCTTCACCGAAGAGGACTTCGCCGAGGTCGCCGACGTGATCGCGTCGGCCCTCCAGCCCGAGCCCGACATCGCCGCCCTGCGCGCGCGTACGGAGGCGCTGGCCGCCAAGCACCCGCTCTACCCGCACCTTTCAGCAGCGGAAGAAGCCGGAGACGTCCGATGAGCCCCCGCACCCCCGGCGCCGAGCTCCCCGAACACCCCGACCGGCTGTGGCGCACGCCCGAACCCAAGCGGTCCTACGACGTGGTGATCGTGGGCGGCGGCGGACACGGCCTCGCCACCGCCCACTATCTGGCGAAGAACCACGGCATCACCGACGTCGCCGTGCTGGAGAGGGGCTGGCTCGCGGGCGGCAACATGGCCCGCAACACCACGATCATCCGTTCCAACTACCTGTGGGACGAGAGCGCCGGCATCTACGAGCACGCGCTCAAACTGTGGGAGGGACTGGAGGAGGAACTCGACTACCCGATCCTCTTCTCCCAGCGCGGGGTACTGAACCTCGCCCACAGCCTCCAGGACGTCCGTGACGGCGTGCGCCGCGTCGAGGCGAACCGGCTCAACGGCGTGGACGCCGAATGGCTCGACGAGCGGCAGGTCAAGGACGTCTGCCCGATCGTCGACATCTCGCCCGACGTGCGCTATCCGGTCATGGGCGGCACCTACCAGCCGCGCGCCGGCATTGCCAAGCACGACCACGTGGCCTGGGGCCTGGCCCGCTCCGCCGACTCCGCCGGCATCGACATCATCCAGAACTGCGAGGTCACCGGCCTCGACATCGTCGGCGGCCGGGTGGTCGGCGTACAGACCACCCTCGGCCCGATCGCCGCGGGCAAGGTGGCACTCTGCTCGGCCGGCCACACCTCGGTACTGGCCGCCATGGCGGGCATCGAACTGCCCCTGCAGAGTCACCCGTTGCAGGCACTCGTCTCCGAACTCCTGGAACCCGTGCACCCCACGGTCATCATGTCCAACGCGGTCCATGTGTACGTCAGTCAGGCCCACAAGGGCGAACTGGTGATGGGCGCCGGCATCGACTCGTACAACTCCTACACCCAGCGCGGCGCCTTCCACATCATCGAAGAGCAGATGTCCGCCGCCCTGGAACTCTTCCCGGTCTTCGCCCGAGCCCATGTGCTGCGCACCTGGGGCGGCATCGTCGACGTCAGCCCCGACGCCTCGCCCATCGTCGGCCTCAGCCCGGTCGACAACCTCTACCTCAACTGCGGCTGGGGCACCGGCGGGTTCAAGGCCACCCCGGGCGTCGGCTGGGTCTACGCCCACACCATCGCCCATGACACCCCGCACGCCCTCAACGCCCCCTTCTCGCTCGACCGCTTCACCACCGGCGCGCTCGTCGACGAGCACGGCGCGGCCGCGGTGGCCCACTAGGGAGCCGAACCCATGCTGCTCATCCCCTGCCCGTGGTGCGGGCCCCGCGACGAAGCCGAATTCCACTACGGCGGCCAGGCACACGTGCCCTACCCACAGGACCCCGCGGCCCTGAGCGACGAGGAGTGGGCGCGCTACCTCTTCTTCCGCGACAACCCCAAGGGCCCGTTCGCCGAACGCTGGAGCCACACGGCCGGCTGCCGCCGCTGGTTCAACGCGGTGCGCGACACGGCGACGAACGAGATCCTCACGGTGTACAGGCCGGGCGAGCCGCGGCCGGCCCCCATCGAGCCGGGGCCGCCATCACCGGACCGTCCGGCGTTCGAGCACGGGCCCGAACAGCGACACCAGGCCACCGGACCGCTCTCGGTGACGAAGCCGCAAGCCCCCGAAGCCGCCGCCACGGGCACAAGTACCCAACCGTTCCGGCTGACCTCCGGCGGCCGGATCCACCGCGACCAGCGGCTCCGCTTCGTCTTCGACGGCACGCCGTACGAGGGCTTCCGCGGCGATACCCTCGCCTCCGCCCTCTTGGCCAACGGCGTCATCCAGGTCGGCACCAGCATCAAGCTCGGCCGCCCGCGCGGTATCTTCTCGGCCGGCGTCGAGGAGCCCAACGCCGTCGTCCAGATCGAGGAACCCTTCCCCGAGCCGATGCTCCCCGCGACCACCGTCGAGCTGTACGACGGCCTGGTGGCAAGCAGCCTGCCCGGCCGGGGACGGCTCGCCACCGAGCCGGACCCCGCCCGCTACGACGCCGTCCACGCCCACTGCGACCTGCTCGTCGTCGGCGCCGGACCAGCGGGACTCGCCGCCGCGGCAGCCGCCGCCCGAAGTGGCGCACGCGTCATCCTCGCCGATGACCAGCCCGAACCGGGCGGCAGCCTGCCGGGCACGGGCGAACTCCTCGACTGGGCGGACGAGGTCGGCACCCTGCTCGAAGCCGCACCCGAGGTGCGCGTGCTGCCCCGTACCACGGTCTTCGGCCACTACGACGACAATCACTTCCTCGCGGTCGAGCGCCGCACCAACCACCTCGGCTCCGCGGCCCCCGAGCACGTCTCCCGAGAGCGCGTCTGGCGCATCCGCGCCCGTCGCGTCGTACTCGCCACGGGCGCCCACGAGCGCTCGCTGGCGTTCGCGGACAACGACCGCCCCGGTGTGATGCTGGCGGCCTCGGCCCGTTCCTACGTCAACCGACACGGCGTTCTGCCCGGCCGTCGCGCCGTCGTCTTCACCACCAACGACAGCGCCTACGCCGCCGCGCTGGACCTCGCGGCGGCCGGCGCACAGGTGCCCGCGATCGTCGACACCCGCCCCGAGCCGGGCCGGTGGGCCCTGCGTGCCCGGGAGGCCGGGATCGAGGTGCTGACCGGGCATGCCGTCACCGGTACGGAAGGCGTGGCGCGCCTCACTGCCGTGACGGTCGCCCCGTACGGGGAGTCCGTGGGGACCCGGGAGTTCGCCGCAGACCTGCTGCTGGTCTCCGGAGGCTGGAACCCCGTCGCGCACCTGTTCAGCCAGGCGGGCGGAAAGCTCCGCTACGACGACACGCTCGGCTCCTTCGTCCCCGACACCTGTCGTCAGGCCGTCGAGGTCGCGGGAAGCGCGAACGGTGTCCTGGACCTGGCCGGGGTCCTCGCGCAGGGCGCGGCCGCCGGTGCCCGCGCGATCGAGGCCGAGGGCTACACCTCCCAGGCGCCGAGCCTTCCCGAAGCGGCCGCGCAACCGACTGCTTTGCCCGCGCAGGTCTTCCTCGTCCCGGGAACCGCCGGCGCACCCCGTTTCGTCGACCTCCAGCGCGACGTCACCGTCGACGACCTGACCCGCGCGACCGGTGCCGGTCTGCGCTCGGTCGAGCACACCAAGCGCTACACCACGGCCGGCACGGCCAACGACCAGGGCAAGACATCGGGAGTGCTCGCCAGCGGCATCGTCGCCGAACTGCTCGGAGTGGACGTCTCGGCCCTCGGCACGACGACGTTCCGGCCGCCCTACACCCCCGTCTCCTTCGCCACGCTCGCGGGCCGCGACCGCGGCGCGCTGCACGACCCGGTGCGCGTGACCGCCGTGCACGACTGGCATGTCATGCACGGGGCCCTGTTCGAGAACGTCGGCCAGTGGAAGCGGCCCTGGTACTACCCGCAGGACGGCGAGGACATGGACACCGCCGTGCTGCGCGAGTGCGCCGCCGCCCGCGAAGGCGTCGCCTTCATGGACGCCTCCACCCTCGGCAAGATCGACGTACAGGGCCCGGACGCCGCCGTCTTCCTCGACCGGCTCTACACCAACATGATGAGCAACCTGAAGGTCGGCATGATCCGCTACGGCGTCATGTGCCGCCCGGACGGCATGGTCTTCGACGACGGCACCGTCATCCGCCTCGCACCGGACCGCTTCCTGGTCACCACCACGACGGGCAACGCGGCGGCTGTCCTGGACTGGATGGAGGAATGGCTGCAGACCGAGTGGCCCGAACTGCGCGTCCACTGCGTCTCCGTCACCGAACAGTGGGCCACCGTCGCCCTGGTCGGCCCCCGCTCCCGCGAGGTGCTGGGCACGCTCGCGTCGACGCTGGCGGTGGACAACGACAGCTTCCCGTTCATGGCATGGCGGGAGACGACCGTCGCGGGCATCGAGGCCAGGGTGTGCCGGATCAGTTTCTCCGGCGAACTCGCCTATGAGATCAATGTGTCGTCGTGGCAGGCCCTTGCGCTGTGGGAGGCGCTGCAGGAGGCCGGTGCCCCGTTCGGCATCACCCCGTACGGCACCCAGACCATGCACGTCCTGCGCGCGGAGAAGGGCTATCCGATCATCGGGCAGGACACCGACGGCACCGTCACTCCCCATGACCTCGGCATGAGCTGGGCGGTGTCGAAGAAGAAGCCCGACTTCATCGGCAAGCGCTCCTACGCCCGCGCCGACGCCGTCCGCCCCGACCGCAAGCACCTGGTCGGCCTGCTCCCCGAAGACCCCGGTGCCTTCCTCCCCGAGGGCACGCACCTGGTCGCCGACAGCGTGCTGCCGGCCCCGCCCGTGCCGATGCTCGGCCACGTCACCTCCAGTTACCGCAGCGCGGCGCTGGGCCGGACGTTCGCCCTGGCTCTGATCAAGGGCGGCCGGGACCGCATCGGTGAGCGGCTCTACGCCCCCGTGGGCGACCGACTGGTTCCGGTGACCGTCGCACGTCCCGTCCTCTACGACCCCGAGGGAGCCCGCCGCGATGGCTGACACCGTCCTTCCCGTCCAGCGCCGCAGCCCCCTGGCACACGCCGCGGATCGTCTGGCCGCAGTCACACGCGACTCCAAAGGCGCGGTCCGGCTGGCCGAACTCCCTTTCCTGGCCCAGGTCGACGTACGGCTCGACGCCAAGGGAGCGGCGGCCGCCGCCGTCGGGCTCGCGCTGGGCCTCCAACTGCCCCTCGAACCCAACACCGTCGTACGTGCCGGAGAACGAACCGCCGTATGGCTTGGTCCCGACGAATGGCTGATAGTGGGACCGCCTGGCAGCGAGCGGGACCTGGAGAGCCGGATCCGGGCGGCGACCGCGGACGAGCCCGTGGCCGTCACCGACGTCTCCGCCCAGCGCACCACCCTCCTCGTCGCCGGTCCGCGCGCCCGCGACCTGCTGGCACACGGCTGCCCGCTGGATCTGCACACGCGTGCCTTCGGGGCCGACCGCTGCGCGCAGACCACGCTGGGCCGCACACAGATCGTGCTGGTCGCTCGAAGCGAGGCCAGGGCCGGGTTCTGGGTGCTGGTCCGGTCGTCCTTCGCCGGCTACCTGACGGACTGGCTACTGGACGCGGCGGTGGAGTACGCCTGAACGACGTCGGTCACGGCGCCGGGGCGGGTGTCGGCGGTGGCGACGAGTGCGGCCAGGATCCGGGACCGGCAGGTCTGTTCGCCCGCGGCCCGCGGCGGCGCGTACGAGTATGTCGAGCCGCTGGTCGACGTCGTGCGGCCAGGAGACGAGTGGGTTGCGGGTGGCAGGTCTGGCGTGAGGTGACTCCAGCGGTGCAACGCCTGTGGCGGTGCCCCACAGAGGTCCCCTGGCCCTTCTTCCTCTGCACGCCGCCGGGCCCAGGAACGGCCCGCGGGTCACCGACCGAGCGACCTCCTCCTGTACCCCCACCCTGGGCTCACTCATCAGGGCCAGATCTCACCGCCCGCCCCGGCGGCCGCAACTGCTTGCAGCAGGGGTGGCCGACGTACCGGAAAACGACGAAAACACCGCGCCCGTGACCGGCCTGCCCGACGTCCAGAGCGAACTGTCCGCGCTGGGTGAGCTCTTCGGCGACGCGCACACCCTCCGGGTTGGGGAACAGGCCGTCATGCCTGCCGTCCTGTCCGCTCTGTCCTCGCATCCATGGGTCCGCTTCGCCCGCCACGGCATGCACGACCCGGACGACCCCGCCAATAGTCACCTGGTCCTGTACGACGGCCCCCTCTTCGTGACCAGGGTCGCCGAACAGGACCTCTCCGGCGCGGAACTCGCTTTCCTCTCCGCATGCCATATCGCCCGTGGCACCAGCACCCTCACCCGTTCCTGCGGGCCTTCGGTCGGGGCGACCTCGCGCGGTTTGCCCAACCGAAGCCGTCGCCCCGGGTACGGGGCGTTGCCGCCGGCCCGCTCTGCTGCGGGCGGGCGATGTCGGTCGCATGGAGATGAGGCGCCTGTGCCGCGATCCGTGAGCGGTGTTGCGTGTGCGGGACGTCGAGGTGTGGCCAACTGCACTATTGGACTGCATATATGACTATTTGCGCCGAATGAGAAATTGATTTGCATTTCTTAAGAGGTGGCGTTTGGTGGCGTTTTGGTCGCGTCCGGGGGTGAGGATCAGTGCGTGCCCGGCCGAATGGTCCGGGTAGTGCCGGGGTGTTGGCCCCGGTTCGTACGGAAAGGTCTGAACATGATCAACGGGTTGAAGAGGGCTGCGGCTCTGGGGGCGGCGGCGGTGGCCCTGGCCGCGGGCGCGGTCGTCGGTACGGTCGGTACCGCGTCGGCCGCTCCGCAGGACCACCGGCCGTCGGCGGGGTCGCACCACTGCGTGAGGGTGGCGGGCCACTGGGTGCGGGAGTGGCAGCCGGCGTTCCGGGACCGGCACCACCACCGGCACCCCGGCCAGTGGGTCCGCGTCTGGCGCCCCGCCCACAAGGAGTGCCACCACCGCTGACCCTGTAGCCGACCCCGGCACCCACCTGTAAGGGTGGCGGCGATCCAAAACCTGAACCGGCCCCGACGCGCCTTTTCGAAGACGCGCCGGGGCCGGTCCGTCAGGTCGCACCCGCACTTCGGGTTACGCGTGTCGAAACCGCGCCCAGGATCACGCTTCTGCACGGCGATCGCACGAGAGCTCAAATCCCTGGACCAGGCGTGGCCTTCCGCTCTTGCTTTCGGTCAGGGTGTCCGGTCCTTCAGGGCCAGGGTGAGTGCCCGCTCCCGCGGAGCGGGTCGGGCGAAGCCGAATCGCTGCCAGGATTCCCCTATGGGGCGCGGCGTTCACGCATCCCCCTGCTTGTGCTACGCCGCATTCCGCGCAGCGCTGTTGCCGACACCGGCCGGTGCTGCATGTACGAGGGCTCTCCGTTCTGGATGGGCCACCGGTCATGGCGGATTGGCGTCTCGCGACTTGTCTGCGCCGCGGTTACTGTCTGGATGAGGAACTGGGGAGGGGTGCGTGGGGGAGTCGGCCGCATACGAGGTCTGGCATGGCGATTCCTTGATCGGGGAACTCTGGGACCTGAGCGTCGATCAACCGTGGTTTCTCTGCCTGTTCGTGCCAGGAGTCGACTGGAGTGAGGTCAGTCCGCTCTTTGCCGCACAGGAGGAGGCGCGGTGCCGGGACTTCCCTGAGCACCTGATCGGGGCGATAGCCGCGGTGCGAGATCTCGACGTGGAACTGCGGCCTGTGGCAGGCGGTGAGCCGATTCGCCCCTGGATGATCTACCTCACTGAAGGGCGAGCCAGCTTTCGGTACTGACCCGTCCCCGCCACCTCCTGCGCGTGCGTGGACTCCCGCCGCTGGGTACCGTGTGTACATGCCCACTCGCGCGGAGTTGCGTCGGATGCGCCGTATCGACCGCTGGATGGAGATCATTCTGTCGAGGGTGGTCCGACGCGTGGTCAATGGTGAGGTGTCGCAGCCGGATTGGTTGCCTCGCCGCTGGCTGACCTTGGTGTCGGGTGACGTCGACCGGGAGGCGGGTGTCGGCGCAGTCTGGTTCGTCTGGCGTCCCGGGTCCGCGAAAGCGGAGACGCACACCGCACTCTTTGAGCGCTGCGGCGAGAAATGGCAGTACACAGGTGGTGGCAGCGCGTCGGGCGGTGACTTGCTTGCCGAGAGACTCGCGGTGGGCCAGCCGGGTCAGGTCGGCATGATCGAGCTTGGCGGAGGTGCAGGTGGCCTGAGTCATGCCTGCCGCCTGCAGCATCGTGATCCGGACTTCATCGGGACGGTCCCATGGGTCGGCTCCAACGAACTCCAGGTGGCGGCCGAAGTACATCATCTCCTCCTCGGCGACCGACGGATCGAGGTGCCCAGGCACGGCAGGCTCATCGTGGTCTGGAAGTCCCCGTCCACAGGCCGCGGGGGGATACGGCCGCTCATCGTGGCTGTGGGGCGGGACGGCTCGGAGCTCTCCCGGCTCGGCCCTCCCGACAGTATTGACAGCTACACCTGGGCAGAATTGAGCGGCCGGACGGAGTGAGACGTGCGCCAAGTTCGACAACGGGTGAGTTTGCTGGCTCGCCGTCGAGTGTTGTCGAGCCATTCGCCGAGTCGGATGGACGTGCCGCTCTCGCCGCCGTCACCAGGCAGCTCTTCCACCCTTGCTTTCGGGCAGGGCGCCTGGTCCTTCAGGGCCGGGGTGAATGCCCGCTCCCGCGGAGCGGGTCGGGGGAAGCCGAATCGCCGCCAGGGCGGTTCGGTATCTCGAGAGAGATGGTGGTGAGGCCGCTTCGAGCGGGTGCGGCAGCTCGGAGCCAACGGTGGTTGACTGGCGGTCGGTGGTCGGGGAATGTGTTGGCTAGGTTCACCGGCACGCACGCCAGAGCGAGGAACGCCGGTACGAGCAGCACGAGTTGGATGCTGTGCGCGGCCTTGGCCGCCGCGCCCATGACCACGGCGCCCAGCAGGCTGCCCAGCGTCAGCGCGCCCACCAGTCTCGCGATGGCCCGGCGAGCCTGCTCGACCGGGAGCCGGTCGCGGACCAGAGCGATCTCGAGCGGGAGGAGCGCCACGAGCGCGCCCTGGAACACCCGCCCGAGCAGGAGGACCGGGAAGTCGGGGGCGAGGGCGACCAGCAGGGTCCCGGCAGTCACGGCGACGATGGCGGCACGCAGCATCCGGCGATGCCCGTACAGGTCGCCGAGCCGGCCGAGGACCGGGACCATCACCGCCCCGGCCAGCAACTGGACCGACATCATCCAGTTCAGCGTGGAGTCGCCGATCCCGTGGTGTTCGCCCAGCGCGGGCAGAAGCGGCGTGATCCCCGTCTGGAGGCGCTCATCAGCTCGAACAGGACGAGCAGTCCCACGACTGCGGTGACGGAGGTGGGCGCTGCCTGGTCCTGGCCGAGGCGGGGTTCGTCCGTAGCGGGGGAGGTCTCGGTCACGCGGACCGGCCCGCTGCCGCGTGACGGTCCAGGGAGCGCGCGGCGAGTGAGGCGAGGAGCAGTGCCTGGTCGGGCAGCACGCGGTCGTCGTACACCGCTTGCGCGGAGTGGTTCACCGGGGCGGTGGCGGGGTCGCGGTCGGGCGGGCACGCGCCCACCGCGAGGAAGGCGCCGGGTACCGCGTCGAGCACGAACGAGAAGTCCTCGGACCCGGAGACCGGCCGGGGCGTCTCGAACACCCGGTGCGGGCCGAAGAGGTCGAGTGCCGTCTCCAGGGCGAAGGCCGCCTGGTCCGCGGGGTTCACGGTGGCCGGGTACTGGCGGGTGTAGTCGAGCCGTATGTCCACGCCATGGGCCTGCGCGATGCCCTGGAGGGTGCGCTCGACCATGCCCTGGACCTGGCCGCGGGTCTTCTCGGAGTAGGTGCGTACGGTCGCCCCGAGTTCGGCCGTGTCGGGTATCACGTTGCGGGCGGTGCCGGCGTGGAAGGAACCCACGGTGATCACTGCCGGGTCCTGGACGTCGATCTCGCGCGCGATCCGGGTCTGCAGGGCGGTCACCATCTCCGCGGCGGCGGCCACGGGATCCCGGGTCAGGTGCGGCATCGAACCGTGCCCGCCCCGGCCGATCACGGTGACGTCGAACGCGTCGGCGGCGGCCAACATGGTGCCGGGGCGTGTGGCGACGGTGCCCATGGGGACCTGGGTCGAGAAGACGTGCAGGCCGTACGCGGCCACGACCCGCTCGCCGGCCGCGTCCAGCACCCCCTCCTCGACCATGATGCGGGCACCGCCGTCGCCCTCCTCGCCGGGCTGGAACATGAACACGACGTCCCCCGCGAGCTCCTCGCGGTGCGCGGCGAGGAGCATCGCCGCACCCACCAGGCCCGCTGTGTGCAGATCATGGCCGCAGGCGTGCATCACACCAGGGCGCTCGGAGGCGTACGGCAGTCCGGTGTCCTCGTGGACCGGAAGTGCGTCCATGTCGCCGCGCAGCAGTACGGCGGGGCCCGGCCTGCCGCCCCGCAGGACGGCCGTGACCGAGGACAGGTTCTTGCCCAGGGTGATCTCCAGGGGGAGTCCCCGCAAAGCCGCGAGGACCTTCTCCTGGGTGCGGGGCAGGTGCAGGCCGATCTCGGGATCACGGTGGAGCCGACGGCGGAGGCCGGTGAGGTCGTCGAGCAGGGCGGCGGCGTCTGAGTGCTGGAACATGGCCGGTATCGTGCGATCGAGGACACCCATTGGCCTCTGAACGACGGCATCAGACACTTATCCATGATCATTTGCAGGTATCCGCCATCACAAGGGAAGGAAGCGCGGACATGCTGGACGAGCTGGACTATCTCCTGATCACGGCCCTCCAGCACGCGCCCCGTGCCGACTGGCGACGGATCGGCGCGGCACTGGACGTGGACGCGACCACGGCCGCCCGGCGCTGGGCCCGGCTGACCGAGTCCGGTCTCGCCTGGCTCGGCTGCCACCCCAACCCCGCGCTCATCGGCGAGTTGATCGTGGCGTTCATCGAGGTCGACTGTGTGTCGGGGAAACTCCACCAGGTGTGCGAGCAGATCCTGGACGACGCTCCGCTCTTCAACATCGAGCACACGACCGGTGCGCGGGACCTGATGCTCACCGGCGTCTTCCGCTCGCAGGCACAGCTCGCCCGCTACGTGGGCTTCCGGCTGGGCGGGCTCGACGGGATCGGCGCGACGCGCACCCAACTGGCCACGGCGCTCCACACGGAGGGCAGCCGCTGGCGACTGGACCGGCTGGCCGAGGAACGCCGGGGCATCCTTCGCGCGGACCGTGACCGGCCGCCGGAGAGCGCGGTCCTCAACCAGTCCGACCTGGACCTGATCCTGCTGCTCTCGGAGGACTGCCGGCAGAGCGTCGCCCTGCTGGCCGAGCGCAGCGGACTGAGCCCGACCACGGTCCGGCGCAGGCTCGACCGGCTGGACGCGGCCAGGGCGATCTCGTACCGCTGCGAGGCCGCCCGTTCCGTCTCCGGCTGGCCGGTGAGCGCCACCCTGTGGGGGGTCGCCCCGGCCGCGGAGACCGCGAGGATCACGGCCCAGCTCTCGGGAATGCGGGAGACCCGGCTCTGCGCGACGTTGTCGGGTCCGCACAACCTCATGGTCACGGTGTGGCTGCGCTCCTTGGGCGACGTCCAGTCGTTCGAGGCGGCGCTGGCCCAGCGGTTCCCCGAACTCGCCGTCGCGGACCGGGCCATGGCGCTCTGGGTGCTCAAGCACGCCGGAGAGGTACTCGATCCGGAGGGCCGCCACCTGCGCAGAGTGCCGTTCACGGGCATGTGGGACGACCAGGAGGCGGGCACCGCGGAGAGAGAACTCCTGAACCGGATGCGCACCCCGGCCCCCGCCCCGATCCGTCCGGTCTGAGAAGCCCGTGCCGTCACCGGGCCGCGACGGCCACCTCCGTCCGGGACGGAGACCGGGCCGCCTGCGCAGCCGACGTCAGCCAACGATCCACCCGCTACCAGCAAGGAGAGAACGTACGTGTCCCTCGATGACGAGAGTGCCTGGACTCTGCTTCGGCACCTCGACGACCCCGACCACATGGAGTTCCCCCACGGCTACGATCACACCGCCGCCCGAGCACGATTCGACCAACTCGCAGCCCACCTGGACCAGCGATTCCAGTGCACCTGCACCGTCGACCGGCAGGTCCAGGACGCGAGCCACCACGGGAGGATCTCCATCCCGGAGACGGCCACTGCCGGCGGGGATCGCATCACGGTGACCGTCAGCAATTTTGGGAACCTGGCAGCCGTGACCTTGGGCAACTCCGAAAGCTGCGACGAGGACGAGGAACGCGAACTCTTCCAGGCCACCGACCGTCACCGGGTCGAGAACGTCCTTGAAGCACTCGGCTACGTCGCCATCTCCGAGCACCTGCTCCGAACGAGATACGACGGTGTCAGCGACCTCGTCTCCTACTACCCGCCCGAGCATCCGCCAAGGTGGTGGACCCGCTTCTTCGACTATCTGTGACCGTATCCCGGAGGCACCGATCTAGGCATTCCCAGCTGTACGGGCTCGGTCGACGGGTGCTCGTCCACCCGTCGGCCTCAGAACCGGCGGGCAATCAAGCGCACATCGTCGGGCACGGCCCACCACTGATCCGGCCGGTCCACCACAAGAGCCTTCGGGCCTGTCTCGTTGTACCGGGCGAGGCGCAGAAGGAAGGCCGCGATGCCTGCCGCGCCTTGCATCCACGCGGTGCCGGGCGGCAGCAGGGGCTCGTCGCTCCGGTACTCCACAAAGCGCCAGCGGGCACCCGACTCGTCCTGGATCGCCCGTTCCACAAGTGCGTCGCCCATCTTGTGGGCCCCGCGCAGCAGCGTCTCCGCCCAGTTGGTGTCGGCGTAGTCCTGTGCGGCGTCCAGGAGCACGTCACCGACTCCCGCCGTGCCGCAGCACCGGCCGTCGTTGTCCCAGAATCCGGGGCGCAGCCGCTCGGGAATGCCCGATGTGAGGAGGGAGGTCAGGCAACGCCGGCGCAGCTCGTCGACCTGGAATCCGGCCACCTCCGTGACGCCGGCGTGTGACAACGCCGAGAACAGATGCGAGGTTCCCGCCGGTCCGTGACACCAGGTGTAGGTGAGAGGCTCCACCTCTCGCTTCGACGGCGGGACGGTGTGCGGTACGACGAACCCGCCGTTGTCGAGCACCCCCATGGACAGGACGTGCCGGGCGCCTGCGACCGCCGCCTCGACGAAGTCGCCGCGGTCGAGGGCCGCGCCCGCCACGGCAAGCGCGGCGGCCACCCCGGCGGTGCCGTGGGAGTAGTTGGGTGCCCGCCACTGCGTATCCGCCGCGATGCCCCAGTCCAGGCCCGCTTCGGTGCGGTCCGCCGTGCGCAGCAGCGCCTCGCAGCCCGTTGTGGCGATCGCGTCCGCGAACTCTCCCCCTGCCCAGACCGACGTCATGACAACGCCTGCGGTCCCCATGATGATGTCGTTCAGAGGGGCGTCGGAGTCCGGTTCGAACTCGAGGGTCGTCCTCCAGCCGTCGGAGGTCGTCAGATCGTGCAGCCGTCGCAGGGCGACGGATTCCGTGCCCGGCGCGAGCAGACGCAGTGCCGTGCCGTCACCGGCGAGTCCGTCGTACATCGACGGCTCGACACGCCCTTCGGCCTGTGCCGACAACCTGGTCACGATCCCGTCGGCCAGGGCCCGCTCCCGTTCCGTCAGCTCACGGTGTTGCGCGATCTCCACCAGTACCGGGGCCAGGCCCGCGATGCCCGAGTACAGCGAGTCACGGTCCTTCGCCGGTGTCACGTCCTGGCCGTCCCCGGGCACCGTCTCCGGGAGCCACGGGCCCTCGTCCTCGCGTACCTGGTCCAGCACCCACGACCATGCCGCCTCGCCCAGCCGCCTGTATGCCTCGCTCGTCGCCACCCGGCGACGATACATGCACCTGAACAGGCCAGGAGATCGCGAGTGCGGGGACCGCCGTCTCCTGGGCGAACCGCCCGCAGAACCGACCGAGCTGGACAAGAACGCCGATCCCGCGCCGATGACTCCGCAAGGCGCCTTGTCGGCCCAGGGCCTTACGCCATCCTTCCTGGCTCACCTCGGCCGTTGCCCTCAACCAGTGGTGGCAGGCCTGGACGGACACGGACCCACCTTCCGAACTTCAGATGCTGATCGACGCGATTGCCACCGCACAAGGCATTGACCTCTGCCGCCGGATTTAACGAACCACCGGTAACGATGCCCGACCGGTTCTACTGTCGGCTGACACGTACTTATTGGACCTTGACCGGCCGTTGGATCCATCAAGCCGGGGCAACGCGGCTGTTGTTCTGCTACCGGGATTCATCCGCAGTGCTCCGGCCTTTAGGACTCTGCTGAGGAATGCGTGATTCGGGTGGTCAGGCCGCGAGCATCAGAGCTTCGGTCGGTTCTTCGCGGCGAGCCTGCGGCTGGGGGAGCTGCCGCGTGCCGATCGCGGCTACGTGCAGATGTCGGCACGATGGCTGGCCATGGGTCAGGACGTGATGTCCACCAGGACTTTGCCGACCGCGCCGTTTTCCACCGTCCGGTGTGCGTCCGCGGTGCGGTGGAGCGGGAGGCGGAGCAGTGGCAGGCCGTGTTCTTCGCCGACCGGCAGGACGCCGTCGCGGACCGCGGCGGCGACGTCCTCGACGGCCGCGGCGCGTGCCTCCGGGCCGGCCGTGTAGAGCACCAGGAACTGAAGGCGTGTGTTGAGCACCATGTTCTGCAGTACGTTCAGTTCGACCGGCTTGCCGCCGTCGTTGGCGTAGGTCGCGATCGTGCCGCGCGTCCGCAGCACGGCCAGGTCCAGTGCGAGGTTCGTGCCGAGTGCCACCTCGGCGATGATGTCGACGCCGGCCGGGGCGATCTTGCGGATCTCGGTGGCCGGGTCGCCTTCGCGGTAGTTGATCACGTGGTGGGCGCCGGCGGCGGTGGCCAGCCGGGCCTTCTCCGGGCCGCTGACCGTGCTGATCACGGTGGCGCCGGCCCAGCGGGCGAGCTGGATCACGGCGTGCCCGACCGCCCCGGCCCCGCCCGCGGCGAGCACGACCTGGTCGTCGAGTGCCCCGGGACGGAGACGGCCGGGTCCGTCCTCGGCGACGGTGAGCGCGCGATGAGCGGTCAGCGCGGGGACGCCGAGTGAGGCACCGAGGTCGAAGCCGGCATCGTCGGGCAGCGGCACGGCCCGCTCGGCAGGTACGACGGTGTACTCGGCGGCGGTGCCGGTGGGCCGCCCGGCGGCGGCCATGTACAGCCAGACCCGCTGGCCGGCCCGGCTCTGCTCGACCCCCTCGCCCACGGCGTCGATCACACCGGCGCCGTCCAGGTGCGGGGTGATCTCGGCGAACGGCTTGGCATGGGCGACGCCTGAACGGGCCTGCCAGTCGGTCGGGTTGACTCCGGACACGGCGACCCGGACACGGACCTCGCCGGGGCCGGGCACGGGCAGGTCGCGGTCGACCAGCTGAAGAACCTCGGGGCCGCCGTTGTCGCGGTAGATGATGGCTTTCATGATCTGTCCTTGGATCCTTGGCGGATATGGGCTGTGCGCCGTGGCCGGGCGCCCGGACTGCGGCCGCGAGCCGGGCCCGGTCGGTTCCGGTCAGCCGATGGGGACTTCGTTGGAGCGGGACTCGATGGCATCGAGGGTGGCGAGGGTCGCGGCGTCGAGGGTGATCCCGCCGGCCGCGATGTTGGCCTCCAGATGGGCGGCGTCGGCGGTGCCGGGGATGAGCAGCACGTTCGGGGCGTGGTGCAGCAGCCAGGCGAGGCCGACCTGGGAGGGCGTGACGCCCAGGGACTCGGCCACGGCGTGCACCGCCGGCTCGTCGGTTGCTTTGGGCAGGCCTGGGAAGGCCCCGCCCAGCGGGAAGAACGGCACCCAGGCGATGCCCTCGGCCGCGCACAGCCGCAGCATGTCCTCGTCGTCGCGGGAGACGAGGCTGTAGGCGTTCTGCACGCAGACGATGCCGGCGGGCAGGGCGCGGCGCAGGCCGTCGAGGGTGACGCTGCTCAGGCCGATCGCGCCGATCTTCCCCTCGTCGCGCAGGGCGGTCATCACCGCGAGCTGGTCGTCGAGGTCGACGACTTGATCGCCGTCGGGGCGCAGGCCGGGGCCGGAATCGAGGCGGCGCAGGTTGACCACCGGGAGCTGGTCGGTGCCGAGGCTTCGCAGGTTGTCCTCGACGCTGGCGCGCAGTTGTTCGGGCCGCTGCGCCAGACGCAGTGGCAGTGGCCCGCCCGGGTCGGGATCGGCGCCGACCTTCGTGACGACCAGGACGTCGTCCTCGGGGCGCAGCGCCTCGCGGATCACGTCGTTGGCGAAACCGAAGCCGTAGAACTCGGCGGTGTCCACGTGGTCGACGCCCAGCTCGACCGCGCGGCGCAGTAGCGTGACGGCGTCGCTGCGGCGGTCGTGCAGGCGCTCGAGCTGCAGGGCGCCGTAGCCGATCCGGAAAACGGTGCGGGCGGCTAACGAAGCGGTCGAGGTGGTCATGAGGCTGTCTCCTCGGTCGGTGATCGCAAGGCGGTGTGCAGCAGTTCGGCCAGGTAGAGCGCCATCACCCGGTCGGTGATCGGGACGACCTGCTCCTGGGCCTCGGCCGGGTCGAGGTGCTCGACCTTGACCAGGTGGGCCATGACGCAGTCGTGCACCATGGCGCGCAACCGGTCGATCGTGTCGATGACGATGCCGTGGACGGCCGGGTTGGTGGTCGCCTCGCCCCAGGTCTGCACGCCGACGCGGGCCTCGGCGGGGTCGATCGCGGCGATCAGGCGGGCGAGCAGTTCGTCGGGGTCGGGCGGGGTGTCGCTCGCGGCGTAGTCGCCGAGGGCTTCGGCGCGCTTGTCGAGCACCACGTGGGCGGAGGCCTGGACCAGGTCGGCCTTGCTGCGGTAGTGGGCGTAGATCGAGCCGTTCGAGAGGCCGGACTCGGCCGTGATGTCGGCGATCGAGGTCCGCTCCAGGCCGTTGCGGCTGAAGCAGCGTACGGCGGCCTCGGTGATCTGGGCGCGCCGAAGTTCCTTGCGTGCGTCGGTAAGCCGCGGCACTGCCCCTCCGGCAAAAAGAATCGATGCTCTGCTTGCAGCTCCACCATACAGAGTCGCTGCTCTGTTTGGCTGAAGTTGAGTCACGGATGGACAAGCCCGGCCGTGGACGATGAAACGGATGGCGAGATCACGGCCAGGAGTCCCGGCCGTGGCGGAAGCGACTCCGTGTGACAGACGGCAGAGCCGGCGCGTGACCACTCGTCGACCGGGGCCGTCCAGCCAACGGCCCTGTCCCACTTTCGGTGGTGACGGAGCGTGCCGCTGTCCGAGGAGGATCCGGCGGCGGAGAAGGGCAAAGCCTGCTCGTCCGCGTATCTGGAGTGCGATCCGTTTGTCTTGGTGTTGACGCCCCCGGCGGGGCCGTTGCCGCAGGGATGGGCGAGCGCGGCGTTCACGGCGTCGTGGTCTTGGGCCAGGCCCCGGATGAAGGTGTGCAGGTGAGGCTGGTCGGCTGCGCAGACCTGGATGATCCAGTGCGAGGTCCTGTCGGCGTTTCCTGGACGGCAGACGCGTCTCGCGTCGGTCGTGTCCTAACCGGCTTCTGGCGTGCCGCGGGAGAACTTGTATCCGGTGAAGTCGGCGAGGTGGACGTATCCGATGCGCTGGTAGAGGGCGTTGCTGGTGGGGTTGGCCGGGTCCG
>NZ_JBIRQM010000029.1:0-35955 GCF_044333225.1 Streptomyces sp. NPDC021080
AAGCCATCGACGTCTTCGGTGAGGTGCCAGTCATCCGGAAACACGGTTCATGATCCCGGATGTACTCGACTCGGCGGAGCACTTTGCCCAGAGACATATCGTCACCACGGCCGGCACAACACCTTTCAGCCACGTGACGCAACTGCTCCTGATCAGACACGAGCTTTCCTCGTCCACTGGCTGGTGAGGGACCTTTGCGGGTGAGGCACCGGGTCATCATCAGGGCTCGTGCGTTCTCGGGTGATGAGACGCCCTGAACTGTCCTCGGTAGTCGCCAAGCGAGATTCCAGAAGTTCCCCGCGTACCGCGTGACGGTGTTCTTGCGGTCTTGTGATCAGTCTGCCCCCGGTGCGGGCTCCACCGATGAGTTCTTGCGGGCTGTCGGGTCAGTACGGACATGACTGCTGAGAACACGCCGTCGGTCGTTTCCCGCCGGGAGTGGCTGGCCGCCGTCGACACCCTGCGCGTCCGGGAGAAGGCGCACACCCGGGAGGGCGACGCGATCGCTGCTGCACGGCGGCGACTACCCATGACCGAGGTGAACCCCTCGACTCCGCTCGCAGGAAGCAACGGAACTGTCCCCCTGATCGACGTCTTCGAGGGCCGCACCCAGCTGTTCGTGTCGTATCACATGTGGCACGACGGCCACACCGCCGCGAACCAGTGCGAGGGCTGCACCTTCTTCACCGGCCAGGTCCGCGAACTGGCCTATCTGCACCAGCGTGACGTCACCTTCGCCGTCTTCTGCCAGGGCCCCTACGAGGAATCCGACCGCTACCGCCGCTTCATGGGCTGGGGCATGCCCTGGTACTCCGTCCCCGCCGAGTCACACGAACGGCTCCTCGCCAGCCGCCACTTCGGGATGAAGGCGAGTTACCTTCGCGATGGGGACCGCGTCTACGAAACGTACTGGACCACCGGCCGCGGCGTTGAACCCATGGCCCCGTCCTACGGCATCCTCGACATGACCGTCTACGGACGGCAGGAGACCTGGGAGGACTCCCCGTCCGGCTGGCCGCAGCCGTACGCGACCCTCGGTCAGCAGTTCCGCAAGGACGGACGGCCGACCGCGCAATGGGCACGGATTGCCGCCGGCCACGACGACGGCCTCCACGGCGGGCAGCCCAACACAGGCGACTGGGGCTGTTGCTCGTGAACCGGCGCCCGACGGCCATCGCGGCGGCGTGGTCAGGGGCCTGCCTGTCCTGCGAACCGCCCATCCCAGTGAGGCGCAGAACTTCTGGAATCGCGTTTTAGGGCGCGTATCGAGTCGTGATCAATCTGCGGGAATCGCCCTCGGGGTGGAGGCTGATCCGGTAGATCGTCTTGCGTGACACGAGTGCAACTGATGGACGGCGAGTGGGAGTTCATCGGGCCGTACCTGCCGATCAGCGAGTACGGCCCGTACCCCGAGCGCCTGCGGCAGCAGTTCGAGGGTGTGATCTGGCGGTTCAAGACCGGCGGGCAGTGGCGGGAGATGCCGCAGGAGTTCGGCGCATGGTCGACGGTCTCCAACCGCTTCCGGCAGTGGCGTGACGCCGGCGTGTTCGAGGCCCTGCTGGAGGGCTTGATCGCGGAGGCCGCGAAAAGGGGGCGAGGTGGACCTGTCCCTGGTCAGCATCGACTCCACCACCGCACGCGCCCACCACGACGCCGCCGGGATGCACCTGCGCGAGGACGTTCTCACTGCTCTGGAGAAGGCCGCCGCCGAGGAGGAGACGGCCAGGGCAAAGGGGGCAGCTCCGAAGAACAAACGCAGCAGACGCCGAAGCGGATCCCGAACGCGAGGAGCGACGACGCGACCGGCGCCGCCAAAAGCTCCGGCTGAAGACCGCCCTCCTGGGACGCTCACGGGGCGGACAGACCAGCAAGGTCCACCTCGCCGCCGACCGTAGGTGCCCCCCCGCTGGCGTTCGTCCTGACCGCCGGACAGGCGGCCGACAGCCCGCAGTTCATTCCCGTCCTGCGGAAGATCCGGGTCCCAGGTCCCGTCGGCCGCCCGCGCACCCGACCCGATGCCGTCGCCGGGGACAAGGCCTACTCGTCCCGCGGTAACCGCGCCCACCTGCGCAGACGCGGTATCAAGGCCGTCATTCCGGAGAAGAGGGACCAGGCCGCCAACCGGAAGAGGAAGGGCCCCAGGGGCGGCCGGCCCATCGGCCATGACGCAGACCTGTACAAGGAGAGGAACACTGTCGAGCAACTGATCAACAAGCTGAAGGCCTGGCGAGGCATCGCCACCAGGTACGACAAGACCCCGGAGAGCTACCTCGCCGGCCTCCACCTGCGCGCCTCGATGATCTGGATCAAAGACCTCACTCAGGCAGTCTCTTGATCACGGCTCGGTCGCAGCCTAGGGGCGGACGTAAGGCCGAGTCATGATCTCCATGTTGTGGCCGTCCGGATCGTCGAAGTAGGCGCCGCGGCCTCCGAATAGGCCATTGACGTTGCCGGGGTCGGTGTGGCCGGGGTCGGCGTAGTAAGTGACCCCGACCGACTTCAGGCGGGCGATCGCGAGGTCGAACTGCTCGTCAGGCAGGAGGAAGGCGTAGTGCTGTGACTGGATCGGCTCGTCCCTCTTCTCGTAGTAGTCGAGTGTCACGCCGTTGCCGAGGTCAACGGGCAGGAACGGCCCGAACGGGGCGCCGACCTTCAGGCCTAGGACCGCGGCGATGAACTCCGCGGACAGGTACCGGTCGCTTGCGTAGACGGCAGTGTGGTTCAGCTGCACGCTGACCGACGGCAGCTCGAATTCATGCGGGTACTGCTGGTCATGGGGCATCAGTGATGTGTCTCCGGTCTTGGGATCCGTTGGAACGGGCGCCACATGCGGGCGCAGGGAGCAAAGACTCGGAGAAGGGGGCGGGCCTCTTGCCCGCCTCCTGCTCACACCGAGGCCGGGAAACTCACTCGTGCATGGCCCAAGGCCGACCCGGCAGTCACCGGGCTGACCTTAGTGATCAGCGCAGGAGAGGGCAACACCGTTCTTCGGCCGCAGATCGAGCCGTTGTCGGAATCCGCTGGTTCGGTCACGGGCGGAGCCGGATGACGAAGGCGGCGGCGGTGACGAGGTGGACGTATCCGCGCTGTCAGAGCGGGTTGTCACGGCTCTGGCGATCACAATGCGATACGCGCCCTAGTTGAGGTCAGGGGCGGTGATCAAGGAGAGGAAGCGGTCCGTGATGATCGAGGCGTCTGACGCCTCATCAACACGGACCGCTTCCGCATGTCATCATCACTGATCACTCTCCTGGCCCGCCACCGCGACCATGATGCGGGCACCACTGCCGATGTCGGCCGGGTCGTGGACCTGGCCGACGTACTGGACGTTCTGCCGGATCCCCGCCGCCGTCAGAGCTGCCGCTACCGCCTCGGCGCCCTGCTCGCCCTGTACACGATCGCCGCGCTCGCCGGGGCCACCACACTGGTCGCGATCGCGCGGCATGCCGCCTACCTGTCCGAGGAAATCCGTGACCGGCTCGGCCTACGGCCGTGACGAGATCCGTCGCCTCAAAGCCACCGCGGTGCCCAGCCGACTGTGATTCCCGCATGCCGTCCAGGCCCTCAAGGTCACCCGCCGACGGCGCAACAACCGCAGGACAGGGCGGGATCCTCCGCCCCCGGCGAACAGCCGGTGCTGGAGGGGTGACAACGGACACCGGCCGTTCGAACACCCGTGAATCCCCACCCGCACGGGCTGGAATCCCCCTCTTTCAAGGGGGGGAGGATGTCAAAGTCCGCCTCCAGCCGCTCGTCCGGGTGGTGGGCCCGGAGTCTTCACGACGCCCGTACCCCCAGCTCGCGCAGTTCGGCCGCGGCCTCCGCCTGCCGGGGGCTGTTGAGCCTGCGGAGTGCCTCGTGGGCGGCGAGCAGGGTTCGGCGAGCCTCGTCGTGGCGGGCCAGGTGGCGAAGCACGATGCCGAGGTCGAGACGGGTGGTTTCGGCCCAGGCGGCCATGTTCATGGTCTCGAAGATGTCCAGCGCCTGCTGGAGCGGTCGTTCGGCCTCCGTCCGCCGTCCCAGCGCCGCAAGGTCGTTGCCGATCTGCTGCCGGGCCGCCGCGAGGTACACGGTGATCAGCTCGGTCGGCCGGCCGGGCACCTTCGCCCGGCAGATCGCCTCGCTGCGCCGGTGGATGGCCAGGGCCTCTTCGGCGCTGCCCGACTGACGCAGGTAGCTGCCCAGCGTGTTCAGGGCGGTGAGTTCGGCGAGGCGGCCCTGCACAGAGGTCTGGTCGGCAAAGCAGTCGACGGCGTCACGCAGCCGGGCTATGGATTCCCCGGCCCGGCCGATGCGGTGCAGCGCCGATGCCCCGTAGCCCAGCGCCCAGCCCGTCTGGAGCCGGTCCCCGATCTCACGGGCCACCTCCAGGGCGGCATCGGCGGTGACGAGCGCGGCGCCGGGGTCGTGAACGCAGTTGTTGTACGACCAGGCCAGGAAGTTCAGCTGGACGGCCTCGTCCTGCCTGCTGCCCAGGGCGCGGGCCGCCTCGACCCCCTGCCGGAACAGCTCCACCCACAACTCCCAGTGCAGGTTGAACTCGGAGAACCAGTGCATGGCCCTGGCCGTGTCGATCACCTGCCGGTGGTGCCCCCTGGCCTGCGCGTGGCGCAGGGCCGCGAGCCACTGGCCCCGCTCGGCCTCCAACCAGGCGCGGGCCTGGTCACGGTCGGCGGGTGCGCCGGCGGGGTCGGGATCGTCGTACGGCAGGTCCTCGTGGCGGTCGGCGTCGAAGCGCAGCGCGGCGGCCGTGGCCCGGCGCAGCATCCACTGTGCCGTCCGGTCCAGTGCGGCTCGGGACACCTCGGGGCCGTCCTCGGTGGTCAGTTGCTCGGTGGCGAAGAGCTTCAGGAGGTCGTGGAAGCGGTACCGCTCGGCGGAGGGGTCGGACTGCAGCAGCCCGGCATCCGTCAGTTCCTCGGCGCACCGGGCCGCCTCGTCGACCGGCAGGTCGGCCAGGAGAGCGGCGCTCTCGGGGCTGAAGTCGCCGCCGGCGGCCAGGGACGCCCGGCGCAGTACGGTTCTGGTGGCCGGGGCCAACCGCCGGTAGGACAAGGCGAAAGCGGCTCGTACCTGTAGATCGCCGGCCTGGAGTGTGTCCAGGCGACGGCCTTCCCGGGCCAGTTGGGCGGCCAGCTTGCGTATGCGCTCATGGGGCCTGCCGGCGAGGCGCTGTCCTGCGATGCGTACGGCCAGGGGCAGGAGTCCGCACAGGTCCGCGAGGTCGCGGGCGGCCTGGGCCTCCTGCCGGATCCGCTCGGGGCCGATGATGCGGCTCAGCAGCTCGACCGCCTCCTCCCGGCGGAACAGCGTCAGGTCGCTGCGGTGGACCGATTCGAGACCGGCCAGGGCGTGGCGGCTGGTGATGATCGTCAGGCAGCGTCCGGCGCCGGGAAGCAGGGGGCGGACCTGGTCCTCGCCCGCCGCGTTGTCCAGCACCAGCAGCAGTCGCCGGTCGCGGAGCACGGACCGCAGGAGTCCTGACCGGTCGTCGGTCGCGGCCGGGATCGCGTGCTCGGCCACGCCGACGGCCCGCAGCAGAGACGCGAGGGCGTCGTGCGCGGCGGTCGGCTCCGGGTCCATGCCGTGCAGGTCGAGAACCAACTGCCCGTCCGGGAAGTGCGGTGCGAGATGGTACGCGGCGTGTACCGCGAAGGCGGTCTTGCCAAGACCGGGCTGCCCC
This sequence comes from Streptomyces sp. NPDC021080, assembly GCF_044333225.1. Classification (NCBI taxonomy): domain Bacteria; kingdom Bacillati; phylum Actinomycetota; class Actinomycetes; order Kitasatosporales; family Streptomycetaceae; genus Streptomyces; species Streptomyces sp. NPDC021080. The sequence continues at coordinate 5,684 of NZ_JBIRQM010000029.1, forward strand.
GACACCACGCTGATCGTGGAGCGGTCGGCGTCGGTGCGCTCGACCAGGGCGAGTAATCGGGCCAAGGCCGGACCACGCGCGACGAAGTCGCCGACGTCACGCGGCAGGGCCAGCGGACCGTGGGCTCGCGGCCCGGCGGCCGGGCGCGAACGGGTCCGTCCCCGGCGGGCGGCCCGCTCCAGCTCCGCGGCGGTGTCGCTGTCCAGGCTCAGCCCGGCGGCCAGGGCCTGAACGGTGCGCTGCTGCGGCCCTCGGGAACGACCGCGTTCCAGATCCGCCAGGGCGCGCACGCTCACCCCGGCAGCGTGGGACAACTGCTCCTGACTGAGCCCGGCGCGGGTGCGCAGGGTCAGCAGCAGCCGCCCGAACTCCTTCGTGACCGGTGCGGCAGTGCCCATGTCGAATTCCCTTGTTCAGCGCTGCCCGGCCTCGAACGTCCGCTCTCCGGCAGAAGTATGACGGGCCATGATCCCGCCGGAAGAACTGCCTGGTGCCTCTCGGAGTCCGACTGATCAACTTGATCCGTTCGCGCAAGCGGGCCGGACCCCTCGGATCTCCGGCACGGTCCGGCCGCGATGTCTGTGACAGCGCTGAGCCCGGCGGGTCGAGCACCGAAACGACGTGATGCGGATCATGCCGTCGGCGTTCCCTGGTAAGGAGAGGAATACGTGGAGCGAGTCGACCGCCTCACCCACTGCCGGGCGGGCGTGCGGTTCCTCGACCACCCCGCCGGTTCACGGGCCGACACGCCGTTCCCCGCGACCAGGCGCCCGGCCCCGGCCGGCCGGCGCCGGGGAGTCCGGAACGTGGGCGTACCCGAGCCCCGAGGATCTCCGGCTCCCCGACCGGGGCCGGAAGGCCCATGTGCCGGCCACGGCTCCCGGATCCTCACCCCGCAGCCCGAGCCGGAGGAGCCCGACGGCGTCATCGGGCAGAGCAGCACCATCCGGTTCCGCCATACCGACGTGAAACAAGCGGGGCAGGTGAGGGCGGCCCGGCGCCCCGCCCCTGCCCCCGTGCAACGACCACTCGCCTTCAACCCGAACCCCTGGGGGAGACTTGCGCGTAACAGTGAAGAGAGCACGCGCCTTCACCATCACAGCGGCCACATCAGCGGCCCTCGTGGCAGGCATGACCGGCCCCACGACAGCGATCGCCGCGCACACGACGACCGCACCGAACACCACGCGCTCCGACGGCAGTCAGCGGATCCGGCTCATCACGGGCGACCGTGTCACGGTCGGCGCCAAGGGCCAGGTGGTGGGCTTCGAGGCCGCCAAGGGCCGTGAGCACATACCCGTACGGGTGCAGCGCATCGGTGACCACACGCTGGTGGTACCCAGCGACGCGCAGCGCCTGATCGCCACGGGGAAGCTGGACCAGCGGCTCTTCGACGTCGACGAGCTCACCGACCCGCGGCTGCGCAAGAGCCAGGGCGACGGGCTCAAGCTGATCGTGCAGTACGACGGGGGCGCCGGCACCGCACGGGCCGAGGTGCGTTCGGCCGGCGACACCCGGGTACGGCGCACGTTCCCCGCCATCGACGCCGACGCCATCCGTACGCCGCAGGACGACGTGGCCAAGGTGTGGGAGGCGCTGACCGACCGGCGGAAGAACGGCCTGCGCGCCACCGCCTCCGGCATCGACAAGGTGTGGCTGGACGGGGTGCGCAAGGCGAGCCTGGACCGCAGCGTCGAGCAGATCGGCGCCGACAAGGCGTGGGAGGCCGGGTACGACGGCACCGGCGTCAAGATCGCCGTCCTCGACACCGGCGTCGACACGACCCACGACGACCTGAAGACCCGGGTCGTCGCCGAGAAGAACTTCTCCGACTCGCCCGACACCAAGGACCACGTCGGGCACGGCACGCACGTCGCCTCGATCGCCGCCGGGACCGGTGCCAAGTCGGGCGGTACGTACAAGGGCGTCGCACCCGGTGCCGAAGTAATCAGCGGCAAGGTGCTCAACGACGAGGGATACGGGGACGACTCCGCCATCATCGCGGGCATGGAGTGGGCCGCCGACCAGGGCGCGGACATCGTCAACCTCAGTCTGGGCGGCCCGGACTCCCCGGGTGTCGACCCGATGGAGGCGGAGATCGACAAGCTGTCCGCCGAGAAGGGGATCCTGTTCGCCGTCGCGGCGGGCAACGACGGCGAGTTCGGCGCGTCGACGGTGGGCTCGCCGGGCAGCGCGGACGCCGCGCTGACCGTCGGCGCCGTCGACAAGGACGACAAGCTGGCGTCCTTCTCCAGCGTCGGGCCGCGCGTCGGCGACGGCGCCGTCAAGCCGGACGTGACCGCTCCCGGCGTCGCCATCACCGCGGCCGCCGCCTCCGGCAGCACGTTCGACACCGACCCCGGTATCCCGCATCCGGCCCCCGGCTATCTCCAGCTCGACGGCACCTCCATGGCCACCCCGCACGTCGCGGGCGCCGCGGCGATCCTCAAGCAGCAGCACCCGACCTGGAAGACGGCCGAGCTGAAGGGCGCACTGATCGCGTCCGCCAAGGACGGCGGCTACACCGTCTTCCAGCAGGGCTCGGGCCGCATCCAGGTCGACAAGGCACTGGCCCAGAGCGTGATCGCCGATCCCGTCTCGCTGAACTTCGGCGTCGCACAGTGGCCGCACACCGACGACCAGCCCCTTGCCAGGACGATCGGCTACCGCAACCTCGGGACCAGTGACGTCACCCTCGACCTGTCGGTGTCCGCGCTGGACCCGGCCCAAAAGCCGGCCCCGGCCGGGTTCTTCGCGCTCGGCGCCACCCGGGTGACCGTGCCCGCCGGCGGCAGGACCGAGGTCGACCTGACCGCCGACACCAGGATCGGCGACGCCGACGGCACCTACTCGGGCTACGTCGTCGCCACCGGCGAGGGCCAGTCCGTCCGCACGGCCGTGGCAGCCGTCCGCGAGGCGGAGTCCTACGACGTCACGCTCAGGACCATCGGCCGCGACGGCACCGACGCGCGGAACTTCTCCAACAGCCTGATCGGCGTCTCCGGCCCCGCAAAGGGCTTCCAGGCCCGCATCGACGACGAGCCGGGCACGCACACGATCCGCGTGCCCAAGGGCTCGTACACCCTCGACACGGCCGTCTACCAGGACCCGTCGGACTTCACCAAGGGCACCGACTGGATCGCCCAGCCGAAGCTGGACGTCTCCGGCGACACCACGGTCACCGCCGACGCGCGCACCACCGAGCCGGTGGACATCACCGTGCCCGGCCTCGACACGGCGGACTTCGGGGGGACGTACTACGAGCGCGCGACCGATATCGGCCCCGTCGGCAGCGGCTGGGTCCTCAGAGGATTCACCGGCTTCCGCACCGCGCACCTGGGTCCGGCCCTCACGGACGGCTCGCTCCTGCAGACCTGGGACGCGCACTTCATCAAGGACGCCACCACCCAGTACTCGGTGGCCTACGGCGGCAAGACGCAGAAGGTCGCGACCGGCTACACCAAGCACGTGCAGGCGGACGAGCTGGCGACGCTCAAGGTCCGCGTCGGTGCCTCCGCCGCCGGGAAGAGCGCTCTCGTCTTCCCGTACCCCCGTCTGCCGGGTGCGCCGGAGGGCAACGCGTTCTCGGCCGCGCAGGCGGCGCCGGGCACGCGCACCTTCCACCTCTCCACTGCCGACGGCGTCAAGTGGCTGACCAGGGTCAATCAGTTCGGCGAGCCCGACAAGTGGGGCTACCCGTCCTTCGACGGAGCCTACGAGATGGCCGAGCCGAAGCGCTTCGAGGCCGGCAGGACGTACCGGGAGAGGTTCAACACCGGCGTGTTCGGCCCGCTCCTGGGCAAAAACATGGGTGTCTTCCGCACCGCACCCGACCCGGCCACGGGCGAGCAGCAGATCGTCGGCTCCCTGCCGCTGTTCGCCGACGGCAAGGGCCACGCGGGTTCCTCGACGTACACCTCGGCCAGGTCGACGCTGTACCGCGACGGCGTCGAGGTCGGCCACAACGACGACCCGCTGAGCGGCGCGAAGCCCTTCACGGTCGGCTCCGCCGACGCCGAATACCGGCTGACGACCTCCGTCGAACGCTCGGCAAAGGTCGCCGCGGTCTCCACCCGCATCGACACCAGCTTCACGTTCCGCTCCGGGCAGGTCGCGGCCACCACGGCGCTGCCGGTGTCCACGGTCCGCTTCGCGGCCCCCGTCGACCTCGCCTCGCGCGCCCCGGCGGACACGTCGGTCCAGGTCCCGGTGACCGTGCAGGGCTCGGCGGCCGGGAAGAACCTCAAGTCGCTCACCGTGTCCGTGAGTTACGACGACGGGACGACCTGGCAGCTCGTGAAGGTCGAGAGCGGCAAGATCTCCGTGCAGAACCCGGCGAAGGACAAGAGCATCTCGTTCCTCGCCGACGTCACGGACAAGCAGGGCAACGAGTCCACGCTGACGATCCACAACGCGTACTACGGCAAGTGACGTCGCCCCGGTGACGAAGTTCGCGTGACGACGACGTGCTGGGAAGCGTTCAAGAACGCTTCCCAGCACGTTCGTTCACTGAACCTGGATCCACCGGTCGGTGGCCGGCCCGCAAGCGGATCGGCGCGCAGTCGCACAGCGCGGGAGTCAGGCGGACGCCGGCACGAGGACCGTCTGCGAGGTGGCCGACTGGAAGTTGTCGTCAGCGTCGAAGACGGCCCGGTAGTAGCCGGCGCCGCTCTCGTCGATGTCTGCGGCGAAGTCGTTGCCGTTGCCGCCCCAGGACGCCTCGACCGTGGTGAGTGTCGACCAGGTCACGCCGTCGGGCGAATACTGGATGTGGACATGAATCCAGGCGGGCGTCCACCCGTCGGGGAAGTCGATGAGTCCCTCGGCGTGGACCTGCCCCGTGTCGGACCGAGCGGCCGTGAAGGCTGTGAACTTCGATGCCCGGTGCACGTGGACGACGTCACTCGTACCGGTGCCGGCCTGGAGGAACGGGTCTTCCGAGGTGTCCAGGGCGAATTGGAAGTAACCTCCCTGCCCCGGTGTGTAGTGCATCGTGAAGGTGCCGTCGTCAGCGGTGGTGAAGCGGCCCACCAGGTCGGTCTGCGCGCCGTCGGGGCCGAACAGGACGCCCCCGGAGCGCCCGGCCAGCGGTACCCAGCCGTCCGCGGTCTTCTGCTCGACCTTGACCCTCACCGTGACCGGCTGACCGAAGTCGACGTCGGTCGCACTCACCGTGGATGTGAACCGGGTGGGAATCTGGTCGACGCCGATCTGTACCGGCTCGGACTCCCCGTACAGAACCGTCGGCGTGCCACCGTCCATGGCGAACACGGCCTGGACAGGGGCGGCGTTGTCGAGCCGCACCGAGGCGGTGAAGTGACCCCGGGCGTCGGTGGTCACGGTCGTCTGCGTCCAGTAGTCGACGTTGATCTCGACCTGGCGTGCCGCAAGAGGCTTCACCCGGCGGGTCGGCCACCGCCCGTACAGCGTCCCCTCGACCTGTACGTCGCGGTGTTCCCGGTCGATGGCGGTGCGATCGACGGTGAGCGCGCCGAATTTCGCCACGACGTAGTAGGCGAAGTCCCCCGCGGACTGCTGCAGCGCATGGCCGCCGTCGGCGTCCGTCACCTCCACATCGATGCGGTAGGAACCGAACTCGGCCAACTTCAACGGCTTCTTGGTGCGCCAGCTGCCGTCCTGGGGGGTGCCGGAGAAGAGCTGGAAGTCCTTGGTCCCGATCTCGGCGACCTCGGTCTGCGAGGCGTACGAGACCAGATGTGCCGTGATGCTCTTGATGTCGGCCGCGGATCGGGCGTTGATCTGCAGGATCCCGAGGTCCTCTGACACGCTCCCCGCGTAGGTGACCTCCGGCCGGTCGGCGGCGTGCGCGGCTGTCACGCCTCCCATACCGAGCGAGGCAGCCGCGACCGCCACCGTGACCCATCTGCGCAATCTCCACAGCAACACTGTCGATCCCCACCCTGACGCGTTCAAGACGGCGGGGCCCTTCCGGACCGCCCGCCCGGCCGTCCGCCTTTATATCCCCCAACTCGGCACGGAGGCACGGCAATTAGGGTCGGACGCGGAGTTCGGGAAAAGGCAGGTGCACCTGGGTGGCGAGGACTTGGTTCCTTCCTGGCGTCGGTCCGGTCCGGTCTGGTCCGGCCCGGACGCGGGCATCTGTCCGCGGACCGGGTGATGCCCCGAGGCCGCTCTTCCCCCAGAGAAACGCCCCGGGCCGACTGACGGGCGATGTCAAGTGCCTCACCGATCCTGGCCCAGGTCACACCGCGCCGACGCAACCCCATGACTTGCATCCGCAGATAGGCCTCGACCTGATCGGCGACGGCCGCGGCCCGGGGCAGCCGTTCCAGCACTCGGCGTCGGTCGGCTCGCCCCACACCGGCGTCCGCAGCTCGATGTCGATCGGGCACTCCCGATCCCATCGGCAAGGGCCGAGCCCTCTGGGTCATGCGTCGACAGACCCGCGCTGAACACCTTCGACGGCCGCCTCTCAGCAACCCGTCACTGACCCCGACTACCCGAGTTGCACCACTCGTTTGACCCTCGCGGGTAGGCCGAACTAGCTGAAAGCCCTGGCCGACCGGGGCATTGTCAGTGACCAGCTCCAGCACGCGGACAGCTTGGCCGAGGCCCACACCCCATGTTGGGCGACCGCCAACCCGCCCGGGCCCGGCGGGGTGTGCGAGCAGACCACCCGCGAGCGCCGGCACAAAGTCCACGCCTTCCTCGGCTCCGGCGTCGGCCTGCTCGACTGCTCCCGCAGACCGAACCTCGCCCTGAACACCGCCAAGCGTTACGCCCGCATCCCCGAACCGTCCGCCGATTGCATTGCCCCTCGCTACCGGGATTCATTCGCAGTGCTCCGGCTTTCAGGCCGGGGGTGAAGCGAATCCTGTGGTGGCGACGCGAAGCGTCGCGGTGGCGTTCCGGCGGAGCCGGACCCTGCCCGGTGACGGTGACGGTGACGGTGACGGTGACGGTGACGGTGACGGTGACGGATCGTTTGTGTGTTCTCGGTGACGTCGCGGGTTCGATATGCCTAGTGTGGTCGCCGTGCAGCTTCGGTACAGCTTTCGTCTGTATCCGGACGCCGGTCAGCGGACCGCGTTGGCGAGGGCGTTCGGGTGCGCGCGGGTCGTGTTCAACGACGCGGTCCACGCACGCGAGGACGCCCGCAGAGCCGGGCAGCCGTTCCCGAAGGCCGGAGAGCTGTCCACGCGCCTGATCACCGAGGCCAAGCGGACGGTCGAGCGGTCCTGGCTGGGCGAGGTCTCCGCGGTGGTGCTCCAGCAGTCCCTGCGGGACGCCGAGGCCGCCTACCGCAACTTCTTCGCCTCCCTCAAGGGCTCTTGGAAGGGCCCCAGGATGGGTGCGCCCCGCTTCAAGTCCCGCAAGGACACCCGGCAGTCGATCCGGTTCACCGCCAACGCCCGCTGGAACATCACCGACGGCGGCCGGCTGAACCTGCCGAAGATCGGCGAGGTGAAGGTCAAATGGTCCCGCACCCTGCCCGCCGTCCCTACCTCCGTCACCGTGATCAAGGACAGCACGGGACGGTACTTCGCCTCCTTCGTCATCGACACCGACCCCGCCGAAGACGCCGCCCGGATGCCCGACACCGACCGCACCATCGGCATCGACCTCGGCCTGGCTTCCTTCGCGATCCTCTCGGACGGAACGAAGATCGACTCCCCACGGTTCCTGCGGCGTGCGGAGAAAAAACTGAAGAAGACCCAGCGGGAGCTGTCCCGCAAACAGAAGGGATCAAAGAACCGGGCTAAAGCCCGCCTCAAGGTCGCCCGCGCCCACGTTAAGGCCGCCGACGCACGCCGCGAATTCCATCACCAACTCTCCACCAAGCTGATCTACGAGAACCAAGGGATCGCCGTGGAGGATCTGTGGGTGAAGGGGCTCGCGCGCACCCGGCTGGCCAAGTCCGTGCATGACGCGGGCTGGGCACAGTTCATCGGCATGCTGGAGTACAAGGCCGCCCGGTACGGCCGCACCCTGGTCAAGATCGGTAGATTCGAGCCGACGAGCCAGGTCTGCTCCACCTGCGGTGTCAAAGACGGACCCAAACCCCTCAATGTCAGGGAATGGACCTGCACCGCCTGCGGCACCGTCCACGACCGGGACCACAATGCCGCACTTAACATCAAACAGGCCGCCGGACTGGCGGTATCGGCCTGCGGAGCGCCGGTAAGACCAGGAGCAATCCCGGCACAGCGCGAAGAAACAGGAAGCCACGGATTCGAGACCGGAAACCGTGCCGCATAGCGGCACAGCAACCAGTCGAGAAGGCCAGAATCCTCGCCCTTCAAGGCGAGGAGCATGTCAAGCCCAGCAGATATGGATGCTTCCTCAGTCGATCGTCACCGTCTCCCTCGTCACCGCGATCCTCCCGCGCATGAGCCGGGCGGTGACCGAGCACCGCCTCGACGACCTGCGCGCCGACCTGTCCCGCGCGCTCCGGGCCAGCGGTGTCGTCATCGTCCCGGCAGCGTTCTTCTTCGTCGCCTTCGGCCCGCAGATCGCACAGCTGCTGTTCGCCCACGGGGCCGCGAAAGCCGCAGCGACCGTCCCTCTGGGCCACATGCTGCAAGCCTTCGGCCTGGGACTGATCCCGTTCTCCGCCCAGTACCTCCTGCTGCGCGGCTTCTACGCCTTCGAAGACACCCGCACGCCGTTCCGCATGGCGCTGTGGATCAGCGGCATCGACATCGCCCTGGCCGTGGCCTGCCACCTGCTGCTGTCCCCAAGGTGGGCGGTCACCGGGATGGCCGCCGCCTACACCCTGTCCTACGCCATCGGCCTGCTGCTGACAGCTCTGCGGCTGAGGCGTCGCACCGATGGGCTGCTCGACGGCCGCCGGATCTGCCGCACCTACACCAAGTTGACCGTGGCCGCCACCTGCGCGGGGGCTGCCGGCTGGCTCATCGCCGGCTTCTGCAGCCACAGCCTGGCATCGGTCTCCTGGACGCCGGCAGTCTCCCTGGCTGCAGGGGGCATCGCGATGGCCCTGCTGTTTGTTCTCTTTGCGCGACTTCTGCGAATCGGGGAGCTGAGCAGCTTGCCGGGGCTGGGGTGATCCCGGCACCACGGACACGAGGCCGACAACAAGGGCCCAGGGCGAAGCGGACGAGAGCCTGGATGCGGGTCTTCCCCTGATCCCGCCATATGTCGCCCCTGCAGTTCGCCTGGCTGCAGGTGAACCGGATCGGTCGTGATCCACCTGAGAGTCCGCCGGGGCTCGGGCCGTGTCGCCGGAAGCGTGATCACGCGGCGTCTCTCGCCGGGCCGGTGCCCCCGGGGCACGTCACAGCGCGAACGCCGGGACCCCGGGGGTACGGGTCGCACCGCGCACCCCCCGTGCCCGCGAGGGCACCGCGGGCGGCGGCGCGAGGGCCGGTCCGATCAGCGGCATGACGGCCGCCAGCATCTCCGCCTCGCTCGCGGTCCCGTCCACGACCAGATCGGCCGCTGCCCGGGAGGGCGCGACGTGGGCTGCGTGGCGGTCCCTGCCGGTCTGCAGATAGTTGCGCAGGGACAGCCGGGGGTCCTGCCGCTGCGCCTCGATCTTCCGGAGGATCTTGCGGGCCAGGCGTATGTCGTCGGGGGTGTCGACATACACCCGCCATGCCGCCCGCCGGACCACGGACGGCAGTGACAGCGCGAACAGGCCCTCGACCACCACCAGCAGCACGCCGGGGCGCAGCAGCGCCGCGTCGATGGCGTGTGCCACCGTTGTCTCGTCGATCGACCCCGGATGGTTCCAGTCGAGGACGGCGTGCCCGTCGGCACTGACCGTCCACACACCCATCAGGGGGTCGTGCGCGGGCACGTAGTAGTCGTCCAGATGGATCAGCGCCACGCTCTCGGGACACTGCAGCGACAGGGCTTCGGCAAGGGTGGACTTGCCGGATGCGGTGCCGCCTGCGACCGCCAGTACACCCGTCATACCGGGCGCTCCTCATGTGCTCAAAGGGGATAGACAAAGCGGCCGGACAAGCCGGGTGCAGGGAATGTACGGCGGTGTGATCGCCCATGGCAAGCAGGGAAACGAGGCCCGGTTCAGCGGAGGCCCGGGGCCGCGACCTTCGGTCGACCTGCGCACCGGTCTCGGCGGTGTCGCGGACCTTCAGCGTGGCGTAACAGCCTTGGGCGCGGGCGTGACGTCAACGCGCGGGAACGAGTGGTCATGCACCTGACCCGGCGCCTCACGTTCGCCGCCATGGCCGTCCTCGTCGCCACCGCCTGCGCCGCACCAGGCCTCGCCCGCCGCCTGGCCCTGCGCCGCGCCCTCCGCCGGCTCCTGCGTACCCTGCCCGGCGCCTGACCCGCCCGTGTGTCAGATCGCGGATGGCCCGCTCGTAGGTCGGGCGGGCCATCCATGGGCGGCCGTTCCAGGGAGCGTATCGAGCCGTGATCAATCTGCGGGATTCGCCTCGCAGCAAGGGCTGACACATGGCCGGCGGGCAATCGCAGTGGGTGTACATGCCGGTCAGCCCGTGGGCAGGCCGATCTGGTCGCGTTCGAGCACGGAGCGGAGCTCCGAAAGGACCTGCACGGCGGCCAGTCCTGAGGGGCCACCGAGGGTGTCTGCGGTCAGTTCGGCCAGCGTTTCGGTGAAGGTCGCCTCCGCCGCCTCGACGAGTTGCAGGCCGTCATCGGTCAGGTCGAGCAGTGATGAGCGACGATCCGATGGATTGGTTCGCCGTACGGCCCATGCCTGCTTCTCCAGGCGGTCGATGCCCTTGCTGGTCGCACCGATCCCGATGGCGAACTCAGCGGCAAGGTCCGCCACCCGGGACCCGGGGTGGTCACGCAGGAAGCGCAGGAATTCGAACTGCGAGGTGACGATCCCGTGCCGCTCGCGAAGACGGTCGTTCAGCGCGTTGTAGAGGCGCGTCTCACAGCGAACGAGGTCGGCGAAGAAGCCCGGGAGGTCGACCAGGCCACTGCCTGACTTGGATGCCATGGCATATACCTTAACACATAGATGCCTAGGCATATAGTTCCTTGGCATGCACTTGCGATGGAGGCGACAATGAGCAGGCGACAGCGCGCGGAGATCGACGCGATGGTCCGGCGGCCCCGGCCCGAGGGCCCTCGGTCGGTGGAGGAGCTCCGCACCGGGTTCAGGGCGATGATGGCCGAAATGATCGTCCCGGCCGGGATCCGTACCCGGACTGCGACGCTCGGCGACCGGCCCGCGGTGCTCGTCGAGCCGGCCGGCACTCCGAAGGCCGGGACGATCCTCTACTTCCACGGCGGCTCCTACGTGGTCGGTTCCCCGGAGACGGCGATGTCGCTGACGGGGAACCTGGTGACCAAAACAGGATTCAGGGCGTTCTCGTTGGATTACCGGCTTGCCCCTGAGCACCCGTTCCCGGCCGCGATCGAGGATGGGCTGAGCGCCTACCGCGCACTGCTCGACAGCGGCGAAGCCCCCTCGGCGATCGCGTTCGCCGGGGACTCCGCCGGTGGCGGTCTCACTGTCGCCACCTGCCTTGCCGCTCGCGATGCGGGCCTGCCCGTGCCCGCCGCGATCGTGGCCTTCTCTCCCGGACTCGACATGACCCGGACAGGCGGGAGCATGGACGGCAAGGCGGGCATCGATCCGTTCTTCACGCGTGAGGGCCTGGAACACACCGGGGCCATGTACCTTGCTGGACAGGACCCGCACCAGCCCCTGCTCAGCCCCGCCGTCCGCGCCGACCTGACCGGTTTCCCCCCGATGCTTCTGCAGGCGGGCACCAACGAAATGCTCCTGGACGACTCCACACGCATGGCCGCGCGCGCGAGGGAAGCCGGAGTGGACGTCATCCTGGACGTCACCGCTGACGTTCCCCACGTCTTCCAGGCGTTCGCCGGCGTCCTGGACGAAGCCGACGAGGCACTGGAGCGCGCCGCTCTCTTCCTCCGCCAGCGCATCAGCACCAAGGGCACGGCACACACGCCGGCAAGCTGAAGGCTGTCGGCGTACAAGTGAACGTGGCCCCGGCAAGATTTCCGTGAAGCTGGGGTGTGCCCCCCGCGCAAGAGCGTGACCGTCCACCGTCCCCATCGCAGGGGGAACCGTCCCCGGCGCAGGCGGACACGGACGGCGAGCGGTCGTCTTCAGTCCCCAGCGCGGCAGTTGCCTCCTGCCACCGACTTACGACCAGCCCGACCTGCCGCCAACCCGCGCCACCACCAGATCTAACGAACTGCCGGTGACTACGGATGGGGTTCGCCGGGTTGCGTCCAGGCCACCCTGCGACTCGCAGCCGTGGAGGGTCACTCCAGAGGCGGCATCGAGCGATGAGTTCCGATACGAAGAGAGGTCTTCTTGGGCGGACGTGCTCGTGAGGTGCCGGTGGAGGCGCCGCCCAGTCCTCGGGCCGTGGGCACGTACGAACTCGACCGAGCTTGATGACCGGTGAGGAGACTCCAGCGTGAGCGACATCGTGGTCCAGAAGATCGTCCGGCCCGAGCGCGCAGTATCGGGCCCGTGGTTGGAGGTGATCGCCTCGAATCTCGATTACCACCGAGCGACCTTCTTGTGGAAGTGCGAGGGCCTCTCGGATGAACAACTGCGGCTGCGACCTGTGCGGTCGTCGGCGTTGACGCTGCTCGGGCTCATGCGCCATTTGCAGGGGGTTGAGCGTGCCTGGTTCCAGCGGACGTTGGCCGGCACGACGCCTGGCTTCTTTCCCTATCGGACCTACGTCACCGCTGATGGTGGCGAGTGGTACGACGAGTCGGACGCCACGTCGGCCAGGGACGTCTACGAGGACTACCTCAAGGCGTGCGAGGAGTCGCGGCAGATATTCGCGAAGGTGACCGTCGACATCGCGCGCATCGTGCCGAACCCCGAATTCGGTGACACCGATGTGCGGTTCGTCCTTGAGCACGTGATCGAGGAGTACGCCCGCCACGTCGGCCACGCGGATCTCCTCCGCGAGGGCATCGACGGCGTCACCGGCGAGTAGCCGACCGCCCACTGGATGCCTTTCCCGCAGCGGGTGAGGGCGCGTTCCTTGCGCTCAGCGGCCAGGATGTCGCCGGCCTGGGACTGCGAATCGTTCGCTCGACAGACCTGGTGATCACACGGGCGGCCACCTCCGGCGCGCAAGGGATCGACGCCCCAACTGCTGCGCCGCAGGCGGCCGCGTCCCCGCAGGCCCCACGTGGTCGGTCAAGGCCGAAGGCCGGCAGGCCCGCGCGGCCGAGGGACACCTGGCACTGCGTCATCCTCACCCGCGCCCGCAGCCCGGCGGGCGCGGATGCCGGGTCCCCAGGTCCAGGCCCGCACCGGGTCCCCGTCCCCAGTCGCTCCAGCTCCGCGCCCCGCGACGCCTCCAGCCTCCGGGCTCCTGTCCGCCCGTCGTGCGGGTGTTGCGCAGGTGCGGGTCGGTGAGGGTGTCGATCGTGTCGGGGCCGGAGGTGAGGGTGGGATGATCCTGTCTGCTCCGGTACGTCTGGTGACGCCATGTGTACCGGGTCGCCGGTGACCGAAGAGGAAGACGAAGGATCGATGACGCTGAACGTGGGTCAACGGGTGTGGCTGGCGGCGGATCTTCGGTTGGCCGGGTCGGTGACCCCGGTCGGGGAGCCTCCGGAGGGGACGGGTTCCTTCGCCGCCTCTGTGGCCCTGGCGGCGGGTATCGAGGGCACCGTCGAGCGGGTGGACGAGCATCACCGGGAGCAGGGCCACGGGGTCCGTGAGTACCTGCGGCTCAAGTCGCTCCTCGACGACTTCGGCCACCAGATGCCGCCGGCGAGCAGAAAGCAACTGGATGAGCAGGTGGAGGCCTTGGAAGAGCAGTGGGTCGCCTATCAGCGACAGATGCTCCGCGTCACGGTCCGCGTCCGGCTCGACAACGGATTCGTCCTCGACGACGTCCCCCAGGAGGCTTTCGCCTCCGCCTGACCAGCCGCCGGGGACGCTCGCCTTCCGCCTGGTCATGGGGCTCGACTGCTGGTTCCGGTGGCGCCCGAGCAAATGAGGCCGCCGTTGATCGGACAGTCCCGGTCGGCAGGCAGGCAGGCAGGCAGGCAGGACCCGGGCCTGTGACAGGGGCTGGGACACGTGTTCGCTCCGGCAGAACTCGGTGAGTCTGCCGGAGCGAGTCGGGCCAAGTGCGTTCCCACGCGGTGATCGGGCTGCGGGGCGCCGGCCCCGATCACCGTCGGCCCTCCGTACCCGGGTCAGGGGAGAGGGCGGCGCCGGAGCGTGGTGGCCGGAGGAGTGGCGGGTCAGCGGGCGAAGGTGACCCGGTGCTCCTTGAAGGCGGCGCAGTTGGAGCCGGTCACCTGGACGTACACGTTGTTGATCTGGCCGCCCCAGTCGACGCAGTGGCCCTTGCCGTACACATAGGCCGGCCCTGCGTACGAGGTGTACCGGCCGTAGTCCTGGGCGCCCGCGTCGGTGTCGGGGACGTAGATCCATGCGGACATGTCCACGGCGGTGCCCGGGTTCTGGCGGATGGTCGCGACGCAGTTCTTTCCGTTCGACGCGTTGTACGTCAGGTAGACGGTGCCCAGGGAGCCGACGGGAGCGGAGTTCACGGTCTTGTAGGCGCTTCCGCAGACCTTCTGCGGTGTGGTGTTGGGCGCGGCCGAGGCGGGCGCCGCCAGAGCGGTGGCGGCCCCCAGCGCCAGCACGGCGGAAGCGGCCGCCGTCAGAACAGAACGGTTGAATCGCATATTTCCCCCTTGTGATCTTTGGAGATGTTTGCTCCTGCCTTATGTGACTCGCGGGCCATCGGAACGGTTGTGCATCGGCCGCAAAAAATGTCCGGCCCGCACGCCCGGCCACGCTCATGCCCGGATCCACTGGAACCGGCCCTGTTCGACGACGTCCGGAACCCCGCGTCCCGACCGCCACCCGAACTCCGGGCCGGACGTGCCTGTTCGGCCCACGACGGGTGCCTCACACCTGCCCCACGATGCCTGAGCTGCCTATTTTCGGCGCAGTCGAATCTCGTGGACGGTGGTCGTGTTCACACGCACGCTTACTTTCATCACGACCACCACACACCTCGGGAGAGACGTCATGCGCACCCATCGCCTCGCTGCTCTGTGCAGCACCGCCGTGCTCGCCGTCGCAGGCATGCTTGTCGGCGCCCCCTCCGCGAGCGCTTCGGCCGCCGAGAACAACTGCAACTACATCGCCGACTCCGCGCGGCCCACGGTCCACCCCGGCGACAACGGCAATGCGGTCAAGCAGGTGCAGTGCCTCATCGACTACTACAGCAAGTACTCGGACTGGCTCGACGTCGACGGGGACTACGGCCAGGCAACCGCGCGGGGCGTGTACTGGGTGCAGACGTGCAACGGCACCACCGGCGGCGCCGACGGCATCGTGGGCACCAGCACGTGGTCCCGCCTCTACACGCCCAAGCCCGCCTGCGCCCTGTAGCAGCGACCTCCCGTTCCACCGGCCGCCCGCTTCCGCCTTCCGGAGAGCGGGCGGCCGGCCGCGAACACTCTCACAGGAGGAATCCCGCTATGACGAACCCGGACCCGGACTCGCAGGCCGCAGGCCCCCAGAGGTCGGACCACATGCCGTCCCCAGTAACTCGGCGCGTGATCCTCGGCGCGCTCGGAGCCGCCGCGTTGAGCGTGGTGCCCCGCCCGCCCTCGGCGGCCGCCTCGGCCTCGGCCGCGTACACGCTGCTGTCCCGAGCCGGGTGGGGCGCGGACGAGACACTCCGGTACGCAGACGGTACGGAGATCTGGCCGCCCGAGTACTACCCGGTCCAGACCCTCACCGTGCACCACACCGACGACGGGAGCAGCGATCCCGACCCGGCCGCGGTGGTCCGGGCGATCTACCGCAACGACACGGTCGGCAAGGGCTACGGCGACATCGGCTACCACTTCCTGATCGACCGGAACGGCCTGGTGTACGAAGGACGTTGGTCCGGCACCGACGGCACGGCCGCACACGACCCCGCGGGCCGGCTCGTGACCGGCGCGCACGTCCAGGGCTACAACACGGGCAACGTCGGGATCGCCCTGCTGGGAACGCTGACGACCACACCCCCGTCGTCCGCCGCCCGCACCGCGCTCGTGCAACTCCTGGCCGACCTGGCCGCACGGCACGCGCTCGCTCCCAAAGGCAAGGTGCTCTACCTCAACCCGGTCAGCGGGGTCAGCCGCGCCGCGCCGGTCATCGGCGGCCACCGTCACTGGGCGGACACCGACTGCCCCGGCACGGTCTTCACCGACCTGCCCGCCATACGCCAGGAGGTCGCCGCAATTGTCCCGGGATGACCGACCCGCCTCCTCCGCGGCGCCAACTAGGCGGTAAGCGGCCCGAGTTGACCCGTTCCGATCTTGCCTTCACGGGGGCGGCGCGGCATTGTCGGCCGCATCGGGGAAAACACGCGTGGGGGGACCGTGCTGCGTATCCACTTCACCACGGAGGATCTCGCACGAACCCGCCTTGCCGCCAGACCTGACCCCTTATGGGAGATCGCCGTCAGCCTGCACCGCTTGCAGTCGCAGCTCGGACGCTGGGCCCACGCCGCCTGGTACCGCGACGCCCGCGACGCCATCGCCACCCGGCAACTGGGCGCCGAGGTACGCAAACTGCTCTTCCCGCTGTTCCCCCGCGCGACCTACTTCCCCGACTTCCTCACCCCGGCCGAGGCAAGTCGCGGACTGGACAGCGGACTCGACGCGATCCTCGACACCCCGCCGGCCAGGGTCCGCCACGAGATCGGTCTGCTCGCCCAGGTCAGGAACGTACCCGCGGACATGTACCGGCTGGCCGACCACGACGTACGCGCGGACCTGGTCGCGGTGCTGCGCAAGTACCACAACGCCGTCATCGCCCCCTACGCCGACCGCATGCAGGCCCGCGTCGACGCCGAGTGCGCCCGCCGGGGACGCGATCTGCTGCACGGCGGAGCCGAGGCGCTGCTCGGCGCACTGCGGCCCGCCATGCGGTGGAAGACCCCCGTCCTGGAGGTCGAGTACGGGGGAGGCCTGGACCGGGACCTGCACCTGGGCGGCCGCGGACTGCTCCTGATCCCCTCCTACTTCTGCTGGCAGAAGCCGGTCTCCTTCGCCGACCCGGACCTGCCGCCCGTCCTGCTCTATCCGCCGGCGCCGTCCGGTTCGGCGCCCCAGCCCTGCCCGGCCGAGGCGTCGTTGTCGGCACTGCTCGGACGCACCCGTGCCGCGATACTGCGCACGGTGACGCACGGCGCGACCAACTCCGAGATAGCCCGCGCCGTTTCGGTGTCCACGGCCAACGCCAGTCACCACACCACGGTCCTGCGCGACTCGGGACTCATCGCCAGCCACCGGCACGCGAACACCGTCCTGCACACCCTGACCCCGGTCGGCGCGGCACTCCTGCGCCTACCCGACCAGGACCGCCGCAGCACCCTGCAGAACAGCTGACAGCCCGACTCGCACAGGGCGAGCCACGGATCGGCCGACTCTTCGATCAAATCGCCGAGATGTGTACGCGACGCCGCAGAAGGCGGGACGGGTCAAGGCCGCACGGGCCCACTTCTTGGTCACACTCGAAGAACCCGTGCGGCCACTGGCACGTCACGGCTGCCTGCCGATGATCAATGGTGTGGTTCTTCTGCGGGAACTGTCCGAACTGGGAACTTCCCTGCAGAAGAGCAAACGCGGCCGGCCAAGCACCGGACCGGGCATCAGGGCCTCAGCAGTCCGCCCACCCACCAGTCGTGCGGCTTGCCGTCGTTGGCGATGCCGCGATCGCGCAGTGTCCCTTCGACGGCGAAGCCGAGTTTCTCGGCGACGGCACGCGAGCCGGTGTTCCCGGCCATGGCCCACCACTCGATGCGGTGGACGCCGAGGACGGCCCAACCCCAGTCGCACAAGGCCCGAGCGGCCTCCACCGAGTACCCGCGTCCGCGCTGTTCCTTGACCGCCCAGTAACCGAGCTCCCAAACGCCTCGGCTGACGAGGGTCAGGCAGTACGAGCCGACCAGAGCGTCGGTGTCCTTGCGGAACGCGCCGAGGGTGTAGTCCTTGTCCTCGGCCCACTGAGCGGGCAGCTTCTCGCCGACGAGCTTCTCCGCGTCCGCACGCCGGTACGGCACCGGCACCGGGGTGTAGAACTGGATGTCCTCGTCCTGGCAGGCTTCGTACACCGCATCCACGTCGGCAGGTGTGAAGGCCCGCAGCACCAGGCGGTCGGTTTCAAGCGTCACTGGATCCATCGCGGCAGTATGACCACCATCAATAAGCGGCAACCATCGAATATCCCGACCGAGCACCGCCCATCACAACACCCCCGAGCTGGTCAACGGCCGTCGCACATCCCAGATCAGCCGCCCCCGGGACAGAGCTACTCCCACCATCGATCGCGGACCGAGCCGTAAGGGCTGTCCCGCTAATCCCTGGCCGCCTAGGCGTGGGGCTGGCAGGATGACGGCCATGACCGCATACCGAAGGGCCGATGCCGCGTAGACGGCCTGGCGCCCTGCGCGCCCAGCAACATGGTCCTCGCGTCTGGGAGGCTCCGCCGCCGAGTCGGATCCACGGGCTCTCCGCCCTTACCAGCCTGGCGATACATCGGGTGGAGCGCCTCTCGGGTGGCTGTTACGTCTTTCCCGGGGCTACGGCCCTCGCGCTGCGGCGTTATCAAACGTTCTTGCAACCGCCAGGGCGGCGGCCCTTGTATCCCCAGGACGCGCACTGCTCGTGCCGCGGCTGTTCCTTCGGCGATGTGAGGCATGCCCGCGACGTCCTTGAGGAGGTTCTGCAACAGCTGCCCTCGCGGTCTCGCACCGAGCTGAAGCGCCGAGTGGCCTACCTGGACGCCGTCTACCTCGAGCGAACTTTGCCTGACCCCTTCGCCGATCGTCGGCAGTGGCGTGCTGACCTCTGGTGGCGTCGCCGCCTCACGGTAGGCGGGGAGGTCATGTGAGATTCGTGGGCCGATCCAGGACTGAGAGGATCACAGCGACTGGTGTGATCACGGCGTCGAAGTCCTCCTGGACAGCCCCGTTCACCGGTCTGAGCCCATGCTGCTTCGGGAAGCTGGTGACCATGCTGCGGCGCGAGGGTGCGGATGCGATCCGCAAGGGCCGGCCGTGGAGCCTTCCGCTGGAGGACCGGGAACTGCTGGTCGCGGCGTACTGGCGAACAAGCTTGACGATGCGCCAGATCGCCCCGCTGTTCGGGGTGTCCAAGTCGGCCGCGGACCGCATCATCGACCACCTCGGGCCGATGCTCGCCCTCCAGCCCCGCAAGCGGTTCGCCAAGGACACCGTGCTCATCGTGGACGGCACCCTGGTCCCCACTCGCGACCGCACAGTGGCC
Organism: Streptomyces sp. NPDC021080; assembly: GCF_044333225.1. Classification (NCBI taxonomy): domain Bacteria; kingdom Bacillati; phylum Actinomycetota; class Actinomycetes; order Kitasatosporales; family Streptomycetaceae; genus Streptomyces; species Streptomyces sp. NPDC021080. The sequence continues at coordinate 24,947 of NZ_JBIRQM010000029.1, forward strand.
GAGCGGTCGAAGAACTATCGGTACTCCACCAACCACCGGGTCGTCATCGACGTCGACACCCGCCTGGTCGTCGTGATCGGCCGGCCCATGCCCGGGAACCGCAACGACTGCAAGGCACGGGAGGAATCAGGCGCCAGGGCCGCCGCCGGCAAGACGCTCACTTAGGTCTGCAGACACTTGACGAAGCGCCAGCACCCATTGTTCGGCGGCGCGGCGTACGCGGCCTCACACCCGCTCGGTGTATCGCAATCGAACACTGCGGTCACCTTCGGTGATCGCTCCCCAAGATCTGTGCCAGAACCGGCTTTTGATGTCATTCAAGTGCTGTGGGCGTCCTGCGAGCCGCGGTGTGGCAGTCCTGCGGCACTGGCAGATCGGGGGAGCGGACTGTTCCTGGTTCCCGCCTGCACTGTTTCGGGTGCGGGCTCCGGCCTTCGCCCGGAACCCGGCATTGTGAAATCATCAGGCGATGACCGGACCGAGCAGCGACGACGGCCGCACCTTCCGCCGGGAGACCGAGCGGGTCGTCAACGAGATCGCCCAAGGGCTCCGTACGTTGGACGCCGGTGTGGGCTGGTTCTCTGGCCTTGCCCCGGCGCGTCGGCAGGAGGTTCTGCAGGAAGTCGCCGGCTATGCGATGCAGGCGCACATTACTGCTGCGGACGGCCGTGCGGGGGTGGCGCGGTCCGGTGTGAAGCCCACGGCCAACCCCTCGGTGATGATCTGCATGGACCCGCCCCGCTACGGGTTCGCGGGCCTCCCCTCCGCCGAACACGTCACGGCGTTCCGCGTCCTCGTTTCCGTGTTCGCCGTTGCTGACACGCGCCGCCGCGAAACGTACTGCAAGGGCGACTGCGGACATGCATGGCACAACCTGCCGGCGGCGACCGAGCAGCCGTAGCATCGGCCATTCCGGCTCTGGCCGGGCTGGTTGTCGGGCGCTCCCTCTCGTGTGGCGCACGGTCAGCCGACCTGGGCTCGTTCGGTTTGGGCCTTGGTGCGAGAGGCGGCCCGCCGGACGGTCCTCCACGGCACGTTGTGCGTGCACTGAAGCGCCCGCAGTGACGTGCCCATCTGGTGATCCCGGCGGATCCCGCAGTCACGCACAGAGACACCCCTTCTCCGTTCACCCTTCGGTACCGGTTCCGGAGGCGTGTCGGCGATGGACGTAGCGGGCTTTGATGCCCTCTTCGACGCGGACGGCGGTCCCGCCTCTGTCCAGCCGACTCCTAAAATGCCCTGACTGCGGCGCACGCCAGGTGCGTCGAGGGGGAGGGGATCCAGTTCATGGTGAACAGACGTGGTCTGCGCGGAGGCTGGCGGTCGGGGGCGCTCCTGGTCGCCGCCGTCATGAGCGCTCCGTTGCTGTCGGCCGCGCCCGCGGCGGCCGTGCACGGTGCGGTGCCCGGTGACTTCAACGGTGACGGTTACCGCGACGCCGTGCTGCCCGCGCCGGGCGCGAACATCGCCGGCAAGGCGGGAGCCGGTGCCGTGGTCGTTCTCTACGGATCGAAGACGGGGCTGTCGACGTCCCGGCGGGCGACCATCACGCAGAACACCGCAGACGTGCCGGGCACGGCCGAGTCGAACGACGGGTTCGGCGCCGCCACGGCGACGGCCGACCTGAACCGGGATGGTTACGCGGACTTGGTGGTCTCCGCGCCGTACGAGGACACCACGCGGGGCGAGGACGCCGGCACGGTGACGGTCCTGTGGGGCAGCAAGTCCGGGCTGACGTCCGGCACCGACCTGCCGGCGACCACGGCCGGCAGGTACTACGGTCTCGACGTGGCAGCGCTGAGCGCCGGTCCGGGCGCGCGGACCGAGGTGCTTGTGGCCGGGTACGAGGGGGCGATGCGCTTCCGGGGGCCGTTCAGCCGCAGCGGCACCTACGGCTCGGCCGATGAAAACCGCGACACCGCATCTGTCGGAAGCGTCACCCTGGGCGACTTCGCCCACAGCGGCGTCCCCGACGAAGTAGTCCTCACCGTCCGGCTGAGTGACATCAGCGGTGGCGAGGTGTACATCAACCCCGTCTACGGCGGCGCACAGCAGGCGGGCAACGGGCTGATCGCGGCCACCGGGGACGTCAACGGCGACGGATACACCGATCTCGTGGTCGCAGACCCCGACGAGCCGGACCACGCCGGAGCCGACGGCGCGCTCGGCGGTCGGGTACTCCTGTGGTACGGCTCGGCACACGGCATCGCACGGGACACGAAACCCGTGCAGCTCACCCAGAACACCCCCGGTGTCCCTGGTGTGAGCGAGAAGGAGGACAACTTCGGCGGCGCCCTCGCGGTCGGCGACCTCAACCGTGACGGGCTGGCGGACATCGTGGTCGGCTCGCCGCTGGAGGACACGGGCAAGAGAAACGCCGGGCAGGTGACGGTCATCCCCGGCCGCCGAACCGGGGCCCTGGGCGCCGGCTCCTACGCCTTCACCCAGAACACCGCCGGAATCCCAGGAGCTGACGAAGCCGAGGACGCCTTCGGCACCACCGTGGCCGTCGGCGACATCAACAAGGACGGCAAACCGGAACTCTTCATCAGCGCCGCAGAAGAGAACAACTCCACCGGCGCCGTCTGGGTACTCCCGGGTGGCACCGACGGTCCCACCGCCAAGGGCATCATCATCACCGCCCCGTCCGTCGGCTTCCCGCAGAAGGACAGCACCCTGCTTGGCGGCAACGGACTCCTCGGAGTCATCTGAACGAGAGGAGACCGTGCCGCAAGCAGTGGCTCTACACGCCGCGCTCCGGCACGGGCCGCGGGCGCCGGCCCGGCGGGGGGAGGGCGGTGGGGGAAGGTGAGGTGCTCGCAGACCCCGCCGAACTCGGGCAGCGCCCCCTCTCCCTCTCCAGAGCGGGGAAGAACTGTTTGGCCCGGGGACTGGCGGGTGGTCTGCCAGATGCGGCCGGGGCTGCCGGCCAGGGCCCGGCGGATCATGCGTCGCCCGAGGCCCTGGCGGTGGTCGGGGCCGATGGAGATCTTGTTGATGCTGCCGACGCGGCAGGCGTCGCACACCACCCACACCAGACGGCCGATGTCGTAGCCGTCCCGGTCGAACACCCGCAGGTTCCGGTACACGGTCGGCCGCGGGGGCGGCCAGTACAGGAAGCGCACCTCGCGGTGCCGGGTGCTCAACCCGCCACCTCGCCGCCCTGAACGAAAAGGACCGCACCGACCGCAAAGAGTTCCTGACCTGCTGTCCCGAACTGGACACGGCCGCCGGGCACACCCGCTATTTCGGCGAGATCCTCAGCGGCCGCCAAAGCGCCGGCTGCCGGACGTGGATCACGTCAGTCGATGCCGGCCGGCTGCCCGGCCCGACCGGCTTCGCACTGCATCTGCTCAGAGACCTCGACGCCGCCACAGCCGGCCTCACCCTCCAGCGGAGCTCCGGCAGCGTCGAGGGCGCCGTGAACCACAACAAGAAGATCAAGAGGCAGCTCTACGGACGAACCGGTTGCTTCGCAAGATGATCCTGCTTCAGCGGATTCCCGCCGACCGGGCTCAGAGCTCGGCCGTCCAAACTCCGACCGGGTGCTCGCCGGGCGGCAGCCACAACTGCGGCTGCGAGTCTCGATGTCCCTGCTCGATTCGTTCTTCCCAGTGAAAGCGCCCGTTCGCGTCGGGCCATACCACCTGCAGGACTGGGAAGGGCGGCCGCCGGTAGAACCCGATGGCCTGCCCGAAGAAGGTCCGGTACCAGCGAAGATCGGCTCGCCTGAGCCCTACCGGTAGGTCACGGGCGACGCCTTGATGCTCCTGGCCGTCGGACAGGACCGCGCCTGAGGCCGCCTTCTCGCCGAGTGTGTTGAGCATGCGGTGCATGAGGTGGACATCGAGCCCGAACATCGCGAGCTCAGGTGCACCGTGCGCGTGGAAGAGGCCGATCGTGTAGGCGAATCCCGGGCCGATCTCGTCCTCGGGGACCATCGCGACGTGCCAGCCGTACTCCTGCACATTGCCGATGATCGTCCGCTCAACCCGGTCTGCGTCGTCTCGGTCACCGTAGTCGTGGCACAGGACGCATCGGCACTGGAATGGATCACCGGTCATGTGCGCAGAGTACGAGGTCAGCGTTGGAATCCGGCAGGCGGGCCCAGAAAGATCACCCCGTCCCACACCCGACGGAACGACCGACCGACAGGCGGGTCACCCGACCCGTCGGACAGGACCTGGACAGGTGAGCGGCCGGTTCACCGCGGTGTGTGGATCGCGGCTGGTGGATGTGGTGTTGCCGCGGCGTCGAGGCGCCGTCGCCCACACCGGCAGCCATGCACGATCCATGCGGCACCCGAACGCCGGTCCCGCACAGTGGGCGCATGACCGGCACACACCATCGGGGGACCTGCGTGAACGTTCAACTCCTCGGCTGTATCGAGCTGCGCACCGACCGCGGGGACCGGGTCTCGACCTCTCCCGCGGTGGGGGCCCTACTGGCCGCGCTGGCGTCGTCGCCCAACACCTTCGTGTCCGATGAGGACGTCATCGACCGGGTCTGGGATGACGCGGCGCCGACTTACCCGCGCAACGCGCTCTACACGTTGGCGACCCGGCTGCGGAAGGCGCTCCACGGCCTCGGCACCGGTGAGGTCGCGGGCGATGTGATCCGGCGGCGGGGAGGGTACGTCCTGGTGATCGACGCGGGAGCGGTCGACGCCTGCCGCTTTCGTGCACTCGTCCGGCAGGCCAGGGGCGCCGTCTCTCGGGAAGAGGACGAACAGGCGCTGAGCCTGTACGAAGAGGCGCTCTCCCTGTGGCACGGTGATCCGCTGTCCGGCATCCGGACGGGGTGGGCGGACGGAGCGCGCGTGACGCTCCGCCATGAATGGCGAGCCGCGGTGCTGAACAGCGCTGAGGTGGGGCTGCGATTGAACCGCCACGACGACTACCTGCCCCAGCTGCATCAGCTGGCCTCCCAGCACCCCCTCGACGAGAGGGTTGCCGGCCTGCTGATGCTGGCCTTGCACCGCAGCGGGCGTCAGGATGAGGCGCTGCAGTGCTTCCATCGGATCCGCTCCGAGCTGGTGGACGGACTCGGCGACGAGCCCGGGCGCGACCTGAGCGTCCTGCACGAGCGGATCCTGCGCAGGGACGAAGGCATTCGCACCGGCCGTCCGGCTCCGCACACCCTGGCATCATGAGCCGGCGGACGGCTCAGCGGTGACGTCGTCGAAGTGACGGGTCAGGTACATTTCAAGGCGGGATTCCGCATCGGCCGGCAGCTCCGGCCGGGGGCGGCGCCGTACCGGGCCCGCACGCCGCGCGCCCGGCTCGGTACGCCAGAACGCGGGCGTCCGGAGGTGGACCGGGGTGCCTATGCCGGCGAACAGGGCCTGGGCCTCATCCCGCACCGCCCGCGCGCGGCGGAAGTCGCCGCCGGCCTCGTGGATGGCGGCCCGGGTCATCAACGCCCTCGCGCACAAGAGCCGTTGGCCTGATTGTCCGGCGAATTCGACAGCCTGATCCGCTGAGTTCGCAGCCTTGTCGAGTGCGCCCGTCTCCAGCAGGGCCACGGCGGCGACCGTACGGATGCGCGGGAGCGTGAGGAGATTGCCCTCGGCTGCCATGCCTGCGGATCTGTCCAGGTGGGTCAGCGCGTCGCCGTATTGCCCGACCGCACAGCTCAAGGCACCGCGTATGAAGAGGATTTCGACGACTCCGGTGAGGTGGCCCGTCTCCTCGGCGATGCCCCTGGCCGTGTCGAGATGTTCGGCCGCCTCGTCCAGCTGTCCGGTGCGCAGTTTCACAGAGGCAAGGCCGACAAGGGAGTCCACCTGGCAATTCCGGTTGCCGACCTGCTGGGAGAGATGGAGTGCGTCTTCGTACGCCCGGATCGCACGGGCATCCTGCCCGGCGTCGCTCCGGACCCGCGCCAGCGTCTCCAGCGTCACCGCCTCCGCGTAGACCGAACCCGAGTCCCGCGAGGTGAGCAAGGACCTGCGCAACGCATCCTTCGCCTCGTCGAACCTTGCCTGCTCCTGCAGTACCAGTGCCCAGTTCACGAGGGCCATCGCGTGGATGTGGTCCCCTGCCGCGTCATCGGTGAGCGCCAGTGCCTGGACGATCGCCTCCTCGGCTTCGGCGAGCCGCCCAAGGGTGCCGTACAGGGAAGCCGTGTTGAGCAGCATCGTCTTCTCGGCGCCGGTCATGCCGAGGGTTCGGTAGATGGAGAGGGTGCGCTGGTAGAAGGGCGGCGCCTTGTGCGGCTCGCCCAAGAGCTTGAGAGTCACTCCCTTGCCCTGAAGGCACTTCGCCTCGCCGTACAGCCAGCCGGCTCGTCGGGCCAGGAGTTCACCCGTCTCGTACTCTCCAAGTGCCTCTCTCAGGTCACCGTTTCTCCACCGGGCATTCCCCATCGAGATGCACGCGGTGGCCTGACCAAGCGTGTCGCCCACTCGTTCGGCCGCTCTACGGGCGAGACGTGCCAGCCGTATCCAGTCGGAGAGCGGGCGCCGGTGGTGGAACAGGTCCTGCAGGGCGTCCACGAGCTGCCACGTATAGCGGACGGGGCCTTGCTCCGCCGCGTGCCCGATCACTGCCGCGATGTCGTCCCACTCACCGTCGAACCAGTCGACAGCCTCTTCCTGCGCCCGAAAGACGCGCGGGGTCGAGCCGTCGACGGCGGCCGGGCGGCTGTACGGGACGTACATGCCGCATGCGGCGGCCGCGTTGACGACGCTCTGCAGATAGTGGTCGAGGAGGCGGTCGACGGCCTTCCCCCGCTCCGCTTCGCCGTCCTCGGCGAACGCCCGCTCCCTGGCGTACTCGTGCACGAGGTCGTGCCAGGCAGGCCGGCCGTCCTCGCTGTTCCGCAGGAGATGGACGCGCTGGGCCAGGCCAAGGAGGTCGGCTGTCCGAGTACCGTCCAGTCCCGCGCCGGCGGCCACGGCGCCGACCGAGCGTCCGGTGCCCGGCACAAGGCCAAGTGAACGGAACACCCGTTTCGCCTCGCCGGGCAGCGTGCCGTACGACAGATCGAGCGCGCCCCTCACGGCAACGCTCTCCTCGCCTTCCACGTGCAGTCGCGCCAGACGCCCTCGCTCCGCGAGTTCCTTGACATAGGTTCTGATGCTCCCGGGCCGGTCGCCGATCCAGGAGCCGGCCACGCACAGCGCCAGCGGCAGACGGTCACAGAGTTCGACCAGGCGGGCGGCGGCCTCCGGGTCGGCGACGACCTGCGGACCCACCGCCGCGCCGAGCAGTTCCAGCGCCTCACCGCTGTCCAGCAGATCGCAGAGCACCCGATGAGCACCGTCCAGGGTCACCAGCCCGCTCAGTTTGTGCCGGCTCGTCACCACGGTCAGCGATTCGCTGGAGGCGGGCAGAAGGCGTCGTACGACGGACGCGTCCGCAACGTCATCGAGAACGATGAGTACCTGACGCTCCGCCAGAAGGGTTCGATACAGGGCGATTTGTGCCTCAAGGCCCAGCGGGATGTCACGCGGTGCGCTGCCCAGTCCCTGCAGTAGCAGCGGGAGGGCCTCCTCCGTGGTCATGGGCTCCGCGGCGTCGAACCCCCGCATATCGAGGAAGAGCTGTCCGTCGGGGAAGTTGCCGGCGATCCGGTGCGCCCAGTGCAGGGCGAGGGCCGTCTTCCCGGCCCCCGCCGGCCCCACGATCAGGGCGAGTCTCTCCGCAGCCAGCTGGGACGCGTCGAGTTGACGCAGTTCCGCGTTCCGCCCGACGAAGCGGCGGGGAGCACGTGGCAGTTGGCGGGGCACACGCCGCTCCTGGGCGGCCGTGGGCACAGCCGTCGCGGCGGCCGCGGTCTCCCCGGTCAGCAGGCGCCGGTGCAGGGCCTCCAGTTCGTCGGAGGGATCGACACCGAGTTCGTCCACCATCCTGCGGCGCAGCGCGGTGTAGACGGACAGCGCCTCGGAGGTCCGGCCGTCACGTTGCAGGGCGCGCATCAGCAGGGCGTGCGGACGTTCCCGGAGCGGGTACTCCGCGGTGAGACGGACCAGCTCCGCGACGGCGGCCGCAAACCGGCCCAGCCGTAGATCCGCCTCCGCTCTGCCTTCCAGGGCGGCGATGCGCAGTTCGGTGAGGCGCCGGCGTTCCGCTTCCATCGTCGGCAGGTCCGGGAGGGGGTCGCCCCGCCACAGGGAGACGGCTTCGTCGTGGCAGCGGTACGCCTGTGCCCACGCACTGCTCGCCGCGGCTTGCGCACCCTCCCTGACCAGGTCCTCGAAGACGAACACGTCGACCTCGGACGGGGCCGCCCGCAGCACGTAGCCGGGCTGCTGGGTGGCCAGCAGGCCGGTGCCGGCCGGCCCGAGGGCGCGGCGCACCTCGGTGACCAGCGACCGCACCCGGGCGGCCGATGCACCGGGCAGGACTTCGCCCCACAGGCCCTGGGCCAGCCGCTCGACCGACACGACTCGGCCGGCGTGCAACAACAGCACGGCACACAAAGCCCGTTGCCGGCCGGTGAGGGCGACGGCGTTCCCGTCGAGCCGGACGTCGAGAGGGCCGAGCAGGCGGAACCTGGGCTGGATTCTGGGCACCAGCAGAAAAATAGACCAGCATCACCTCGCGGGCAATGAACGTCCTGTCAGCTCCCGCGGAGCCGTTCGCGCACGGCTCGCCCCACCCGGCGTACGCGGCCCGCGTGCCGCCTCCACCACAGCCGTGCCCACAGGGTCTGCAGCGCGGCCAGAACGAGCACGGTGGTCAACGCGTCGAGGCGGACCCACCGGTCGGCGGAGCCCGACAGGACACCGAGAGAACGGTGGAACAGCGGCCAGGTCACCTCGGTGAGGGCGCGAAGACCGAGATACACGCAGGTCGCCGTGCCCGCGACCACTGCCAGCGCGTACACGTTCAGCCAGCGCCGTTCGGCGGCGGGCAGGGAACGAAGAGGGTCCTCGGCGGAACGTCCGCACAGACGCGCCACGGCATGGCGCAGTCGGCGTCCCGTGTCGCCGTACAGATTCCGGCAGCCTGTCAGGTCCTGGACGACGAAGTACAGGTCGGTGCGCATGAACAGCAGGCACTGGCTCGCCAGCGCGGTGAGCAGCGTCATCATGATCACGGGCAACAACGCCCAGTCGGCGCCGAGGCAGCGGGCCAGGAGGCAGCCGCCCCACACCATCCCGTCCACGGCGATCCCCGACAGATAGACCGTGAGGCGTTCCCTGCGGCTCTTGAGCCAGATCCCGGACACCTCCGTCTGTGCCACGAGGAACTGCAGACGCGTCCCGAGACGGATCCGCCCGGGCACACCCGCGGCACGGGCTGTCATGAGGTGGGCCATCTCGTGCAGAGCGATCAGGCACACGGCGACCGTGCTCTGCACCAGCACCGTGAACGTGCCGTACTCGCTCCACAACAGTTCTCCCCAGGCCGGAAGCGCTCGTGGCCGAGACAGCGCGGTGAGCAGAGCCACGACCGGGACCAGCAGGGTCAGACCCTGCAGGACCGGGCTCATGACCCAGCGCACGTGATGCGGGCGCAGCCGGGGGAAGGACACGGCTGGCGCCTTCGCCGCGAACCGGCGGCCGCCGATGGACGCCACCAGTCCGGCCTCCGCAAGCCGCTCCACGAAGGCGCGGACGTCGACGTCACGGCCGGTGTCCGCACGCAGGCCGCGTCTCGTCTCCTCGACCGTGTTCCCCGCCGCCAGCAGTCGAACGGCGGCCATACCGATCTCGGGCAGAGCGACGATCTGCTCGCCGCCCTGCGCGCCGACGATCCACTCGCCCCGGTCACGGCGGAATTCCAGCGCGCGCAGGACGACGGTCGCCTCGCGGTCGTTCGCGGACGGTGTCACCTTCGCCGCTCCGTCACGAACCGCACAGCGAGCACTCCGGCCGGGCCGGATGCCGTACGTCGACCACATGGTCGGGGGCGATCAGATTGATACCCCGCACATAGCCCGGTGAGCGCCTGCCCGTTCCCGTGAGCAGCGAGATCGCCTCGTAGGCGATGAGTTGTCCGGAGATTCCCGCGGCCGGGGCGAGCACCCCCGTACTCCCCAGGTCCGGGTGCCAGCCGGGTTTGAGTTTCGCCTCTTCTCCCGCTCCGACGCATTCGAAGCAGGGACCGTCGGGCCCGTACACACCGACGGTCACCAGCGGGCCGTTGTATCCGGCGGCCACCCAGGGAACGCCCAGGGCGGCACACACCCGACTGGTCATCTTGGCGATGAGATCGTTGCGGGGTTCGTCCGCGCACAGGACGAAGACGTCGCAGCGCGAGACGAGTTCGGCGAGCGCGTCCTCGGTGTCGGCCTTGCGGATGTCGCAGGTGAACGAGCCCGCCGAGTTGACCGAGCGAAGACGCTCGACGGCGACCTGTGCCTTGGGCCGGCCGAGGTCGGCTTCGCCGTACAGGACCTGCCGGGTCAGATTGGACACCTCGACACGGTCGGGGTCGACCAGGTGCAGATTGCCGACGCCCGCGGCGGCCAGCGCCCAGGCCGCGTGGCTGCCGGTTCCGCCGACACCCAGAACGCTCACACTCGCTTTCTTGAGCCGCAGTTGCAGCTCCCACGGATCGCTGCCCGGCCGCAGGTCGACACGGCGGAAGTAGGTGTGGTTGCGGCTGTAGCGCTCCAGCTCGTCGTCGGTGAAACCCTCGGGGCGGCCGTCCGCGGCCGCGTCCTCCACATATCCGGAGTTCAGCAGCGCCTTGACGACCTCGTGCGCGCCGTCGGCACCCAACCGCGGGTGGCGCGCGGCCAGTTCGGCCTCGACATGCCCGACCGGGGCGGTTCCGTCCATGAGGCTCAGCGCTTCCCAGACCCAGCCGCCGGGATCGGTGATCTCCGCCGCGATTCCGTACAGTTCGCCCCCGATCCGGATGGTTCCGTCGTCGAACCGATGGGCTGCGTGCTCGGGCTTCACCCGTGGTTGTCTCACGACCACCTCGCTTCTTGGGGTCGGGGGGGGGGGGGGGGGGGCCGCGCCCCCCCCCCCCCCCCCCCGCGCCCGCCGCCCGCAACGGGGTGTTTGGTTGGTGTGGGGGGGTTTTTGGGGGGCGGGGATAGAGTTATTA
>NZ_JBIRQM010000029.1:35965-68833 GCF_044333225.1 Streptomyces sp. NPDC021080
CGGCTACCCTCGGGGGGGGGGGGTGCGGGTTCTCCCCCGGTGGTTGAAACCCCCCACCCTCGGTTGTGGGGGGGGGGGCGGGGGCGCCGCCCCCCCCCCCCCCCCGACCGGACTACGACGGACTACGAATCGATCTGCTTGTTCTGGATGGTCTCGATCTTGTCGAGCAGACGGATCTCGATGTACTCGCTCTGCCCCGTCACCTCGGCCTCGCCGAACGCGACCGGTTCCTCGTCCTGCGTGCCGCGGATGCTCTCCTGCACGGTCCTTCTCCCTTTGTTCGGTACCTCTCCCGCGGATGCGGGAGTCCATGGACGGCCGACGTGCCGCTTGCGCACGTCACAGCCGTCGCCATACCGCGCCGAGAACCCTGTCCACCGGGAAGGGGCCCATCTGGCGCGAGTCGAAACTGACAGCCGCGTTGTCCCCGAGCAGCAGCAGATGGCCCGGGGGCACACGTTCGGTCCCGCCCGCCTGCGTCGTCCATGTGTCCCCCGCTGTCGCGACGACCCGTTTGACGAGCCACCGGCGCTCGGCGACAGGCTGTCGGGTGCTGCCCAGTCCGGCCGGGGGCAGGTCCCAGGCCCTGCGTTCCGTGCTCGGCTGTTCCACGACGACCACACCCCCGCGTTCCGGTACCGTCGCGCGCCGGACCAGGACGCGATCACCGGGCCGGTAGGCGGGAAGCATGCTGTGCCCCACGACCGTGACCGACACGAGCCGCCTGCGCAGGACCAGGAGCGTCACGGCGGCGAGGCCGGCGCAGATCGCTCCTGCCAGGAGGACGGTCCGGATCACAGCGCGGCACCTTCCACGAAGGGCTGGGCCGACTCCTCGGTGTAGCCGGCTGCTTGGAGCGTGAAGAGGCGTGCGTACGTGCCTGCATACGCCATCAGTGTGGTGTGGCTCCCCTCTTCCACGATCCGTCCCCCGGACAGGACGACGATGCGGTCCGCCTCCCGTACGGACCCGAGCCGGTGCGAGATGAGCAGGCTGGTCCGGCCCTGCTGGAACTCGCGGATACGGGTGTGCACTTCGTACTCGGCCTCGGCGTCGAGGCCGGAGCTGGGCTCGTCCAGGATCAGGAAGTCGCGCCGTTCGCGTACCAGGGCGCGCGCCAGGGCCAGCCGTTGCATCTGACCGCCGGAGAGCAGGACACCCGCCGTCTCGGTGTCCTCCTCGAGGCCCCCGAAGAAGGTGCGCGTGACCAGGGTGTCGTATCCCTGCGGCAGGCCCGAGACCGTCCGGTGCACTCCCGCTCTCCGGGCCGCTTCGGTGACCCGGGAGGGATCGTCCAAAGTCGTCAGATCGCCGAGGGCGATGTTCTCCCGCGCCGTGAGGTCGTAGTGCATGAAGTCCTGGAACACCGCGGTGGTCCTCAGACGCAGTTCGTCCGGGTCGACGTCCCGGATGTCGACGCCGTCCCAGAGGATCGCGCCACGGGTCGGGTCGTAGAACCGGCAGAGCAGTTTGACCAGAGTCGACTTGCCAGCTCCGTTGAGCCCGACCAGGGCGAGGCTCCGGCCGTGGGGAATCTCCAGGTCGACGCCCTTGAGGATCCAGGGCTGATCCTTGCCGTAGCGGAACCAGACGTCGCGGAGTTCGATCCCCTTGCGCAGAGCCGGCAGCGGGCGTGGCTCCTTCGCGCGCTCCAGGTCCGGCGCCGCCGCGCTCACCTCCTGGTAGTGCCCGAACAGGACCAGCGCCTGGTGTGTTTGAGCCAGGTTCACCGCTATCTGGGCGACCGAGGTCTGAACTCCCGCGACGGCCACGATGAAGATGGCGATGTCGCCCAGGGTCAGCGTGCCGGAGCGCGCCGCGTGGACGGCCCAGATCAGGCCGGCTCCGGAGACGAGCGCGGCGAGCAGGGCCAGGAGCGACTGGGTGGCCAGTTCGCGACGGTCGACGCGGCGTCGTTCGGCGTCCGCTGCCCGTCGTTCGTCCTGCATACGCCCGAGCAAAAAGCTCCCGGTCCCGAACAGACGCACTTCCTTGGCCGCGTCGACATGAGAGAGCAGCTGATCGAAGAACATCTCACGGCGTTCCCGGGGGCTGATGCGCCAGAGCATCTCCGCGCGTCCCCGGGACAGGACGATCTCCGCGGCGAGGACGGGAAGGGCGAAGACGAGGACGAAGGCGGCCATCAACGGGGCGAGTGCGACGAGCGAAGCCAGGAATCCCGAGATGGTGATGCCTGCCCGGACGACTCCCAGCGACCCCTTGACCACCATGCCCGGCGCCGTTCTCCCCGACTGCTTGGCCATGCGCAGCTTGTCGAGAAGGGCCGGGTCCTCGAAGGGGCCCAGCCCCACGAACCGCGTCACGGCGGAGAAGAGCCGCCCCTGGGCGAGTGTCCCGGTGGCACGCTCGACCTCACCCTGCAGATAGGTGAGGAAGTGCGGGACGACGCCCTGGACGACGCCGACGACGGCGAGTGCGACGGCCAGTGCGATCAAGGTGTGCGCCGGAGCGTGGCCGCTGAGCCGGTCGAGGACCATCTTGGTGAGCCAGCCGACGGCGACCGGCACGGCACCGCCGGCCAGGTCCAGTACGGCGTAGGCGATCAGCTTCGGGGCGGCGGACTCGTAGGCGAGGGACAGGGCGCCCCTCAGGCGGGACGCACCCCGCCCCGGCGACGCGAAGACCGTTCCATGACTCGATGCGTCGCGTCGACTCCGTGACACGTGTACAGGCATGGGGACTAGGCACCCACAGGAACCGGCGTGAGAAGCCCGGCACCGATCTCAGCCAGCCGGGCCGAGCTCTGGGGCGAGGCCAGCACCCGTCCGTTCCCGTCCACGACGAGGTAGGTCGGGAACATCGAAACACCGAGCTCCTGCACGAGCCGCAGCGCGTTGTCCGCCCCGTGGACGACATGGGCGTACTCGCCGAGTTCGTCGTCGTAGAGGGACACTCCGTCCTTGTCGCCGACGACGACGGAGAACACCCTGTCCCGGTCCAGCGCCATGTTCCGCAGGAACTTCTTGTACGCCGGAAGCTGTTGCTTGCAGCCGGTGCACCCGACCGCCTGAAAGGCCAGGACCCAGGGCTTTGAACCGTCGGCAGGCAATTCCACCTGCGCCCCGTCCATACCGACCAGAGCGCCCGGCCGGGGTACCAGCGATCCCGTCCCGGGGCCCTCGACCCGACGGCCGCTCAGCAATCCCTCTTCGGTCAGCGGGTCGAGGAGCTTTTTGACCCGCAGCGCCAAGGCCACGGAGAGACCGCAGGCAGCAGACGCCAGCAGCAGGCCGAGGGCAGACAGTGCGATGCCCATGTGCACTCCATTCTCATTTCACATGCGTCATACGCAGGAGCGAGACCAGCTCCGCGAGATACAGCAGGGTGATGCCGGTGACCGCCGCGGGCGCGGCGGCGAGCACGTAGTCGGACGGGCTCGGTCCGCTGGTGGAGACCGCTGCCCACCAGGTGCCCGCGGTCAGGACCAGCAGAAGGGCGTTGCGCAGCAGGTGCGCTCCCGACACTTGTGTATCGCTCGCTCCCGCGCAGCCGCAGGACGCGTCCGGCCGCGTGCGCAGAAGGCTCAGCAAATAGACGGTGAAAGCGGCCAGGAGAAGCAGGGCCGCAGCCAGCCCGGCACGTTCCGACGGGCGCACCACGAGGAACGCCACCACACACAGTTCCGTCAGAGGAACAGCTGCCGCCAGCACTCCTGACGCGAGCCGGCCGAGCCGCGGGACCGTGACCGACACGTGCCCGCGGAAGGCACGGAAGCCGTGAACCTTGAGCACGCCCGACCACGCGAACACCGTGATCAGGCACAGTTGGCCGAACGCCTCTACTGCTTGCATGGTTATCCCGGGTCAGGTCGTATGTGCGGTGCGGGACAGCCGCCGCGCGCGTGGCGCGGCGGCGGCGCCGCGTCAGGCCACGCAGTTGAGCGTGCAGTTGGGCAGGTAGCAGCAGTGAACCGGGTACACCTGCCCCTTCGGGGCCAGCTTCCACGAGTAGAAGCAGTCGGACGCGCAGCCCGCGGCTGCGGACGTCTGGGGAAGCAGCTTGTCGGCGATGCGGCCCACCATGCCACTGAGCATCCTGGACATCGGCACTCTCCTCATTCGGGGTTTCACCGGCCGGACTTCCTGTCGGCCCGGCCTCTGCCCCCACTCTCCACGGCCGTGCTTTCCAGGTCCTTTCAGCGGTCTTTCCGCCGCTGTCGCCCATGGCGACGCAGCTTGTTCCTTCACCTCCGTATGTCGTGATGGTGCCGGCGTCGGAGGCCGGTGCCGGTGAGGCAGCCGTCGAGGACGTCGTGGCGCTACTGGAGCCGGCGTAAGCCGCGCCGGACGGCGGTGCTCAGGTCTTCGGGATCGGCGAACGCACGGTTGGCCGTGGTCGTGCGTCGCAGGACCGACCAGATGCCCTCGACCGGGTTGAGTTCAGGTGCGTAGGGCGGGAGTCGGCAGAGGATCCGGTACGTCGGCGGCGCCACCGCAAAGATCCACTCGCGGGCCGTCGCCGTTTACGACGTCCTCGGCAGCGCCAAGGGCGCCAAGACCGTCATCGCCGGCGATCTCATTTCGATCCACCGATGGCCATGGATCAAGCTCGCGAGTGGCGGGTGCGACGTGAGGACAGGGGGACCGCCCCGCGCCAACGGGGCGGTCCGTGGCTGCTGTCCGGGCTCGTAGGGCGGACGCTGCCAAGGGCGGTTGTTCGAACTTTCGCCTCGGTCCCAGTATGAGGGCGAGGCGGGTTGTTTTCCCGGTCCGCTGCGGCGCGCTGGACGCAATTGAACCCCCATGCCTGCCATCTGCGGCTTCAGCCGTTGTAGGGACGTTGTGCGGTCGTTGTTCTGAGATCGCGGTGAGGCCGGGCATTGTTCGGCGGCACGGCGAAACGGTCATAGCGGTCAATTTGATGTTGGGAGGATTCTCCCGAGAAGGAGCCAAGGCGGGCATTCTTGACGTGACGTCACCCATCGATCGAGGCAGCGCCAACTGCCGGTGGATGACTCGACACCTGTCCGGGCTCGTCCACGCGGAGGGTCTCTGCCATGACCGTCATCGTTCCACCCCACCTCGGCGACATCGGTGTCCTTGAGGCACCGGCACGCGTCGTCGTCCTGATCGTGATTCTCCTGACTGCAGTCCTGCTCGCCGCCGACGGGCAGGATCCGAAGCTCGCCGTCGGCGTGGCCGTCGTAGCAGCCGGCGCCAGTGCCGAGGTCGCCGACCGGCTCCTCGGCGTTCCCCGCCGGCCCGCACAGAGCAGGAACCGGTAATGCCTCGCGGGGAGGCTTCACTTCCTCAAGACGGCATCCCCGCACTCGTCGACCTCGCACGGGCACTTCGGTCTGTGCGAGGGACGGCGGGTCTGACCTATCGCGGCCTCGCTGCTGCAGCCACCTACAGCCCCAGCGTCCTGTCGACCGCAGCGGCCGGCCGCGAACTGCCGTCCTGGCCGGTGACCTGGGCCTACGCCAGTGCCTGCGACCCGCAGGCGGACCAGACCGCATGGCTGGAGCGGTGGAAGCGCGCCGAACGAGCAGTGGGGCGCACCAAGAACGTCAGCGGTTCAGATGTCGCGCCAGGTGGCGGTCACGGCCTCGCGCCGCATCCCCTGGTCACCGAGTTCGGCCACCTTCTGGACGGCACGGTGAAGACCAGCGGAAAGAGCCTGCGCCAGATCTCACGCAGCGCTGGATACGCTGCAGGCACTCTCTCCAAAGACATCCGAGGCAACGCGTTACCCCCCTGGGAACGCGTGCGGGACGTCTTGCAGGTCATCGGCGTTCCCGACAGCGAGATCGAACAGGCATGGAATCCGCGCTGGAAACGCGCGGATCAGGCCAACCAGCGTGCCAACGCGGCTGCCGAGGGTACGGCGATTCCTCACTGGTACGTCGCCGTCCGGGCCGCGGCACGCCGCCGCCTGGCCCCGCACGATCCGATGCACGAAGGCACAACCAGCGCTCCCTGGGTGGATGTCAGCTGGCGCGCGGCGTCCGCTCATCTCCACGACGACTGGGAATCCGCCGGAGGAGCCCCCGGTGTCCGGACGCCGCAGTTGGCCGGCCGCGGAGCCGACATCACCGATGTCTACCGCACCATTTCCTCCGGCCGACTCGTCGTGCTCGGATCGGCCGGGGCCGGCGCCAGCAATCTGGTACGTCGACTGGGCATGGGTCTCATCGAAGGCGCCGACCACGACCTCGCCCCGATCCCGCTGCTGCTTCCCCTGATGACGTGGACCAGCGGAACCCTTGAGGAATGGGTCGACCACCAGGCCACTCGTGCTTTCGGCCGTGAGACGGTGCAGCACCTCACCGAGCACCGCCTGCTGCTCCCGCTTCTGGACGGCCTGCACCACCTGACACCCGAAGCCCGCGTGGCTGTCCTCGAGGCGGCCAACGCCTTCGACCCGAACCAGAAGATCGTCCTCACCAGTCGGCTGAGCGCCTACACCGAACTGGTCGAACGCACCAGCACCGTGCTCAGTGGCTCTGCCGCTATCCACCTGCAACCGCTGGGTCCTGCCGAACTCGCCGGGTTTCTCCCCGCAGGAGCCTCCCACCAGGGTCGTTCCTGGCGGAACATCATCGAGTCACTGCACCGCGGCGACCCCCGAGCCGTACCCCTTCAGGAAGTCTGCGCGACGCCCTTCATGGCGGCCACGGTGCGCCGCCGCTATCTCCACGCCCACGCTTTCCCCGACATGCTCCTGGACACCGATCAGTTCCCCGACGCCACCGCCCTGCGCGCCCATCTGGCGGAGTACCACCTTGCCGTTCGCTATGGCGTGCAGCAGAGCACGGACAGTTCCGCACCGATCAGCCTGATCTGCCTGCGCTCGGTACTCAGCCGGGCGTCCCGCCGCGCTGGTGACCCCACCCTCGTGGCACCCTCCACTCTTGCCCCGCCGTCACGGTGGCTGGCGGCCCTGGCCTTCATCGCCATCCTGCTCCAGAGCCCCGTCGCCGCCTTCACTCTCCTGCCCCTGATCCTCGCTCTGTGCCTGTCTCGGCCAAGGGCACCGAGAGCCGCCCGCCGCCGGCCCATCCATGCTCAACGAATCACAGCATCCCCAACCGATCCTCCTGCGGCACCGGTCATCTCCCGGGAACCACGCTATCTGTCGGCACTGGCGCGAGCGATCGCACTCACGATGATCGTCAGCTCGATCACCGTGGCGGTGGCACCACATTCTTCCGAACTCCTCGGCAGGGCGACAGGACAGATCGTCGTCGTGATCAACAGCCTGATGTGCTTGCTCTGTCTGATCGTTCAGTTCGGCACGACCCGCCCGGTCGACGACATCCACTGCGGCTCCGCTCCCGCGATGTTCGCCGACGACGCGCGCTGGGCATGGCAGCTTGTCCTGCCCTGGTCCGCTGCAGCGGGGCTCCTCTCAGGGGCCTTGACGCTGTCGCCCGTACTCGGCATGGTCACTTTCGTCGAAGGCCTGCTGCTGGGCCTCGCACCCAGCGTCGGAATCCGTCACTATCTCCACCGCTCCCATCCCATCTCACCGCTGGCCTGGATCACACAGAAGGAAAAGTACGAGCAGGAGATCACCGAAACCTGGGACCATCTGCACCGGGAAGACCAGGCGATCCGCGACCACTTCCAGGACCCGCTGGCAGGAGATCCGCGCGTCCTGATAGGTCGGGCTGTCAACTACCGTCACCGCGGCGACCTTCAGGTCCTCATCGCTGCGGTATGCGTCGGGGTCCTTGTCCCCGTCGGCGGTGCCTTCCGCCTCAGCCATCCCGTCCTGGCCCACGCGCTGCCCATCGGAGCAGACACCCCTCAGACCCCGGTACGTCGCCTGCTCGCGCGCTGGCTCCTCCCCACACCGAAAGCAGCCGCCTGACCATTACCTTCGCCGGCATGTAGAGGTGACCGCACAGCGCCGAACGCCGCAGGATTCGCGGGCGGGTGGAACATGTCGTTGTCCAACGTGGTGACCACCACCGCCTCCACCTGACCGACGCTGATGGTGGGCGGTCGGCCCGGCCGGGGCTCGTCGGTCAGGCCGTCCAGCCGCCCGGCCAGGAAGCGTCGCCGCCACTTGCGGACCGTGTCCGCGCTCACCCGCAGATCCCGGGCGACCGCCGACGTCTCCGGTCCCGCACACGCCAACACGATCCGTGCCCGCAGGGCCAGGGCCTGGGCCGATGCGGCCCGCCGCATCCACCGCTCCAACGCCGCCCGCTCGTCATCAGACAGCAGCAACGGTTCCAGCTTCGGGCCCCGACAGGGAACTGACGCACCACCAGCAGAAGTCACGCAATTTCTGACGATCAACTGCTGGCGCAGGGCACTACTGAGGGTTTCGGCCCAGAGCGACGGCGATCTGAGTAACTGTCAAATCCTGTGGATCATTGCGGAGAACCTCAAGCCAGCTGGAGCCATTGATCGAGGACTGCGAAGTCCTGGTCGGTGAGGCCGCGGGACGACGCGACGCGATGGAGGATCGCCTGGGCGGGGTGGTGGGTGGATACGCAGTCTCGGTCGGCGTCGGTGATCTCGTCGTCGACCCAGGCGAACGGGTGTCCGTCCGCCCAAGGCCCGGCTCGTCTGGCTGATCGCCGGACTCACCCGGCGGCCGGGCACGGTGCCATACCGGCAGGTGGTGCCGGACGGTCCGTACGAGGCGCTCGCCGCCCGCCTGTACGACGGCCGGGTCATCGTCGTCACCCAGCCCACCGGCAGGCCGGTGCCCGACCTCGTGTCGTACGCCCCCGAAGTCCCCGCCTCACGCGAACAGCCCGGCTTGCCGCTTCACCGCCCCTGACCAGCACTTCGGCGCTACGGTTATCCGAAGATCGGCCCTGATGTCGCCTTCCCCCCCCGTGGGGCGGCACCAGGGCCGTCTGCGTACTCACCATCAGCGAGATGCTCAACTTCAAGGGGTTCGGCCACGGCCTGCCGGCCGATGGAGATCGTGATGGACCATCTCCTGACCGGCGGCGGCGCGGACGGAATGGACGCGTCAAGGTCGTCCCTGTCCAGGTGGTAGGTGGCGACGAACCGCGCGCGTGGACGGACATCCACGCGGCGATCGTGGACCTGCTCGCGGGGCATCTGCCGGCAACGGACCGGCGGTAGCGCTCTCCCGGCCGGCGCCCGTGACGGAGCTCTTCGTGGGGCGGCCACGAGGGCCGTTGTCAGAGGCGATTGGCAAGATTGCGGCCATGAATGTCACTCCTGTCACTCCGCCACGGCCGATCGACGTTGCCGCGGTTTTTCCCCAACTGGCCCCGCTGGCCCGCACGGCGACCCGCCTGCACCCCCGCCCTGGGGCGCCGACGTGGCACGACAGCTCGGTCGGCGGGCCGCTGCTGTGGCCCGCCGAGGAGCCGTGGCCGCACTGTGAGGAACCGCATGTGGTGGATGGCATCAACCCAGCTCAGTCCCCGGCGGATCTGCGGCTGCAACGACGGATCTTCGCCGCCTCGCACGGCCGGGACCTGACTCCGGAGGAACGGGAGACTCTCGAGCGGATCCGGCCCCCTCGGACGTATCCGGTGAGGCTGGCGGTCCAGGCGTACGACAGCCCCATGGCGATGCTGCCCGTCGCGCAGCTGTACGTACGGGATGTGCCTGATCTGAGCCCGCCGGAGGGCAAGGACCTGCTGCAGGTTCTGTGGTGCCCCTTCGATCATCCGATCATGCCCAGGACCCTGCTCTTCTGGCGTTCGGCAGCCGCCGTCACCGACATCCTCGACACGCCTCCCGAGCCGCCCGCAGTGCAGTTCGACGGCTATCTACCGGAACCGTGCGTGCTCGAACCGGAGCAGATCACCGAGTACCCCGACCATCTGGAGCTGAGCGAAGAACTGCGGGAGCAGCTCAGGCAATGGAGTGTGCCGCAGGCAGCAGAGGAAGACATGGACCCGGACACGTACTACGACTGTGTGCTGTCCAACGCACCCGGCTGGAAGGTCGGCGGCTGGCCCGCCTGGAACTCCACCGACCCCAGTCCGCATCGCTGCTCCGAGTGCGGCACCGGCATGGAGGTCCTGATGACCGTCGCCACGTTCGAAAAAGGGGACGACGCCGCGGACAGCTGGTCTCCGCACCCCCACCCAGGTGCTGGACCGTACCCCGGCCACCGCGGCTACAACGCGACCGGGGTCCAGATAGGCAGCGGCTACCGGCAGCACCTGTTCGTCTGCCCGGCAGAGCCCGAGCATCCGCACATCGAGTTGATGACGTGACCCGTCCGCAGTGCGCAGCCGGGGCGTCACGGTGCGGGCATGCCGTGACGCCGGGTGGCCGCGAGGCTCAGGGTGCCTACCTGCGGCCCGACATCCGAGAAGGAAGCAGGCCATCCCTGACACGACCGCGACGCACCGCCCCAGGTTGAGGGCGTCCCGGTGAGCTCGCCGGTCGGTAAAGCCGCGCACGCGACGAGGGTTCGGGTCTTCTAATGGAGCCCGAACCACTGGTCTTCGCGTTCGTGGGCGGCTGAGGGCTCTGGCCAGTTCACGACCGGCAACTGCGGCAGGCCGAGTCGCGGTGCCAGCTCGATATTGGCCTCTTCCTCCCAGGTGGTGGCCCAGGCCAGGACGCACGGCAGCGCCGCGAGCCGCGGCCCGATCTGCGGATTGAGCCGCGCCAGGTGCGAGTTGGATGCGGTGCCCGCGAGATCGCGCTGCGGGTCGTCACCGAACGGCAGGAGCGGCCCGTCGACGTCCAGGAAGAGCAGTGGGCGGTTCCCGTGCCTGGTCATGCTGCGCTCACCTCGGGACGCTCGACGAGGTAGCCGTTGTGGAATGTGGCGCCGTTGCGGACGAGGCCGACGAGGTGGGGTGCGGTGATCGCGCGCCAGCGGGCCTGGGCGGACTCGGCGAGCTTGAACACCATGGCCAGGGCCGCTGCGGGGCTGCCAGCTCCGCGGGTGACCCGGGTCCTCAACTTGACGGTGCTGAAGGTGGATTCGATCGGGTTCGTTGTTCTGAGGTGGACCCAGTGTTCGGCGGGGAAGTCGTAGAACGCCAGGAGTTCATCGGTCTCGTCGGTGACCTTCTTCACCGCCTTGGGCCACTTCGCGCCGTAGGCGCGATCGAAGTCCTTGACGGCCTTCTCGGCGTGGTCGCGGTCTTCGGCGTTGTAGATCTCCTGCACTGCCTTCTTCGCTCCGGGCTGGGACGACTTCGGCAGGGCGTTGACCACGTTCCGGGTTTTGTGAACCCAGCACCTTTGGTGCCTGGCCTGTGGAAACACCTCCGTGAGAGCCCGCCACAGGCCCATCGCGCCGTCACCGACCACGAGCTCGGGGGCCCGCGTGCCGCGCCGCCGGCAGTCACATAGCAGGTCGGCCCAGGACTTGGTGGACTCGCGCAGTCCTTCGGCGAGTGCGATGAGCTCCTTGCGGCCGTCGGTGCGCACTCCCATGAGGACCAGGACGCAGGAACGGGCCTGGCCGAGGCGGATCTTGGGGCAGGGCAAGCAGTTGGCGAAAGCCGTCCGCGTCGTCCTTGACGCGTTTCTCGGCAACCAGCTTTCCCGTCTCGTCGACCAGCGCCACGTCGTGGTGCTCTTCCGCCCAGTCGACCCCGCAGGTGATCGTCAACTTCCGGCTCCCTACTCTTCGTGCTCGTCCTGGTGTGAGCCTGCGCAGGGCGCGCCGCGACCTAGGTGCTGTTTCCCGGATCATGTGCGGAGCCAGATCATGAGGGCTGCGAGGGCGACGGCCCCGAGGTAGATGTATCCGCGCTTGCCATAGCAAGTGGCCACGCCCGGGACCCCGATGCCACTCACTGCAGGGCTCCTGCGCGGCGGCCCTCGGTGAGCAGCGCTTCCACCAGTTGCGATTTCACGCCCGGCGCCAGGAACGTGAGGGGTTCGGCGGTCTGGTTCCGGTGGATCTCCATGCGGTGCGCTCCCATGTAGAGTTCCACGACCGTTGTCTGCTGGATACCGGTCACGTCGCTCCAGGCCACGAAATCGGTCACCCGGCCGAAGCGGTTGGTCACGGCCACCCCCTCCGCCAGGAGGCAGCACCGGTTCATGCCGAGCCGGGCGGTCAGCAGACGCCATCCGAACGTCACGGTGTAGACCGCGATCACCACCGCCGTCGTCCAGGCGAGGTTCCCGTCGACCTGGTCGGGGGTGAACACGGTGAAACCGGCCATGAGGACCCAGGCGATCAGCAGGAATCCCCGGAGTATCTGCAGCAGGGTGCCCGCGAACGGGGTCATGAGGGCGTAGTCCCCTCGGATCGGACCGAGGCCCAGTCCGGACACGCGAGTGCGCACGATTCCCCCATCAGCCAGATCCGGTCGGAGCCCTGACGTGCGGTCGGCAAGGCAGGGCATACCCCTGCGCACGAGGGATCGAACAGGCTTGACCTGGATCGTGCCGGCTGGTCCCAGCGCAGGGGCACGGAGGCGGGACTGGCCGACGCGGTCGTCGCGGGCATCACCGTGTACGAGGCCGCCGTCTTCCCGCTCACGCCCAGCGGCGTCAGCGAAGCCGAACAGATGGCCCGCTGAACCGTGGCCTACCAGCTCGCCACCTACCAGGCCCTCCCCAACACGGTCCGGGTTGCGGCGGCCGCAGCACTGGAACCAACGACGCGGGACGAAACGCAGGGCGGGCGCCGACGACGGGACGATCGCGAGCTGGGCCGGGTCGGCCCACCCCGTCAGGATGCGGGCGCAGTCACGGGCTGTCGGGCGGTCGTACTCCTCCAGGGCCGTCATGTCCTGGAAGGAGTAGCCCAGTTGTCGCGGCAGGCGGTCGAGCAGGACGGGCGGGCAGTGCAGTCGTGCGATCGCGGCTTCGGCCTTGCTGATCTCTTCCTAGGCGCTGCTTCTCGGGTCTCCCGACGTGGGTGGGGTGTTGGGGTCGGGCTGGCGTCATGGGCCGTGGGGATCTGACGAATGCGGAATGGGCTCGGCTGGAGTCGCTCTTACCTCTTGGTGGTGTACGGGGAGGTCGGTGGAGCGATCACCGTCGGGTGATCAACGGGGTGCTGTACCGGGCGAGGACGGGAGTGCGGTGGCGGGACTTGCCGGAACGGTTCGGGCCGTGGGAGACGGCCTATAAGCGGCATCGTCGCTGGTCAGCCGATGGAACGTGGAAGATGCTGCTGTCTCGCATCCAGGCCACCGAGGACGCCGTGGGCGGGATCGACTGGGACGTGTCGGTGGACTCGACCGCGGTGCGGGCTCACCAGCATGCCGCTGGCGCGCGGAAGGCGCCGACCGCCCCGGTTGCTCAAAAGGGGACCGGCTCGGGGACGGACCTGGTCGATCCGGTCCTGCGGAAACTGGCCGTCCGGCTGGAGGCGGTGGTCAGATCGGCGAATGCCTGGGCGCTCCCGCGGCGGCTTCACCACCAAGATCCATCTCGTCGCCGACGGACGGTGCCGACCTCTCGCCTTCGTCCTGACACCCGGACACTACGGTGACGGCCCCCAGCTCGAGCATGTGCTGGAGCAGATCTCCGTGCCCCGGCCAGGAGTCGGTCGGCCTCGCACCCGGCCCGACCGCGTCCTGGCCGACAAGGCCTACACGTCCCGCAGCAACCGACGCTACCTGGGAAGACGCGGAATCCGGCACACCATCCCCGAACGTCTCGACCAGCAACGACACCGGCAGAACCGAGGATCGCAAGGCGGTCGGCCCACCGGATTCGACCGCGAGCACTACAAGAAGCGCAACACCGTCGAACGTGCCATCAACCGACTCAAAGGCTTCCGCGCCGTCGCCACACGCTACGAGAAACGCGCCTACATCTACCTCGGAACCGTCGCCCTCGCAGCCCTCATGATCTGGCTCCGCACATGATCCGGGAAACAGCGCCTAATGGGAGGGCTCGATGGCCTGACATCCGATGAGCAGTTCGCAGCCCCGGCTCCCCGCACGGTCCCCGGTCTCTGGGAGGAGCTCGGCGGCTCGCGTGGTGAGGGAGAGGTGGCCGTACGGACGGCTCAGGTCACGATCATGACGTCATCGTGGAGATGTGCGACGTACTCCGGCAGATGCACGGTGACGGGGCCCTCTGCCTGTGGAGAGGAGTCCGGCTCCAGGTATTGAGTAGGGGGCACCCGTCACCGTGCACTGCTATTAGGTCTTGAGCATTGCTCCGGCGATCTCGCTGGTGGGTCTATCCAGGCGTCATGCGGTATCCCGATGGGGGTGGCCTGACCGCGAAGCGGACAGGCCCGAGGGTGTGGTGGAAGTCCGCCTGGATGACGCCTGGGTGTGCCATCTCATGACATTGGTTCCCCGCGGTCAGGCTCGGCGGCGTAGGACGCGAGGCGATCGGCGAGCGCGATGACGAGGTTCCGCAGTTCATCGGGGCGCTCGACGACGAACGGCCGGTCGAGCGAGGCGAGTACCGGAGGCAACCAATCGAGCCGCTCCGCCCGCAGCTCGACGCGCATCCAGCGCTCGGTCGCGCGGTCCTCGCCCGCCGCGGGCGCGTACTCCTCCAAGCTCGCGACGCTCACGGGGAGGTGGGCGCGGATCTGCTCAACGGTCCCGTGGATCCGCAAGGTCACCTCATGCCGGTACCCGGCCGTGGCGAACGCCGACAGCACACGTTGTGCCGGACAGGGCCCCACGGGTGCTTCGAACGAGCCTGGCAGGGTTCGCGCGTCCGCGATGCGATCGAGGCGGAAGGTGCGGTCCTCGCCGATCCGGGTGTCCATGCCCGTGACGTACCACCGGCCGGAATGGGCGACGATCCCGTACGCGTGCAGTGTGCGTTCGCTGCGCCGCCCGTCGCGGTCGCCGTAGCGGATCGAGACCGGTCGGCGGTGGCGCACCGCATCGGCGAGGGTGAGCAGGACTCCAGCGTCCGGGGCGTCCAAGTCGCCGGATTGGTCCGTGAAGGCGAGAGCCTCCAGAAGTGCGTCGAGCCGACGGGCGATGTGCTGGGGCAGCACCCGCCGGATCTTCGCCGACGCCGTCTCGCTTGCCGTGCGCTCCGTCGTCGTCAGCCCGGCTCGGCGGCCCGCGACCAGGCCGAGCAGCACGGCCAGCGCCTCGTCGTCGCTGAGCATGAGCGGAGGCAAGCGGTACCCGGGAGCCAGCCGGTACCCGCCGTAGCGGCCGCGCACCGATTCCACGGGCACGTCCAGGTCGATCAGCTGGTCCACGTACCGCCGCACGGTGCGCCCTTCGACGCCTAGCCGGTCGGCCAGTTCGGCCACCGTCCGGGTGCCGCCCGACTGCAGCAGCTCCAGGAGTGTCAGCACGCGGGCAGTGGGTCGAGGCATGTCCACAACCTAACGCGAATACAGGACCGATTCTGTCCCCTATTTCTCCTAGCCTGCGACGAGCACGCCTCCAGCACAGCCAAGGAGATCCCCATGAACTTCGTCTCGATCCGCATCATCACCAGCGACGTAGCGCGCCTCGTCGAGTTCTACGAGCGAGCCACGGGGGAGCGGGCGACGTGGGCCACCGAAGACTTCGCCGAACTCAAGACCGCGGGCGCCACCCTCGCGATCGCCGGCACCCGCACCGTCCCGCTGTTCGCCCCGGGCTCCGCCCGCCCGGCGGACAACCACAGCGTGATCACCGAGTTCCTCGTCGACGACGTGGACCGCGTTCACCAGAACCTGACCGGCTTCGTCGCCGACTTCGTCACCGAGCCCACGACGATGCCCTGGGGCAACCGGTCGCTGCTGTTCCGTGACCCCGACGGCAACCTCGTCAACTTCTTCACTCCCGTCACCCCAACGGCCATCGAAAAGTTCGCACGCTGAGGCGAGGCGCAGCCGCTCACCGGGAGCTCTGAGATCCCAGGGCTCCCGGTGAACGCGGCCGCCGACTGCCCCATGCTCGAGCTCGCCCTGACCGGCACGGTCCACCACCTCCTCATGCCCCCGGCCCACAACCGGAGGACGCCGCCCCGCTGATCCGGCGGCTGGTCACCGACCTGGTGGCCTCCCCGCACGAGTCCACGGCGTCCCTCTGAGCGGGCGGCCGGGCGGTCCCATCGCCTGGCTTCGGCGATCCGGGCGGCGAGGTCGTCACGGATCTCTGCCAGGCGCGGGCGCTGGGCGGGACCAGGCCTGAGCA
This sequence comes from Streptomyces sp. NPDC021080, assembly GCF_044333225.1. NCBI lineage: Bacteria > Bacillati > Actinomycetota > Actinomycetes > Kitasatosporales > Streptomycetaceae > Streptomyces > Streptomyces sp. NPDC021080. The sequence continues at coordinate 51,975 of NZ_JBIRQM010000029.1, forward strand.
TCGAGCAGCAGATGCAGGCTTCTCTGAACTACTCGAGTTGGTGGGGTTTTGGACAGGCTGGATCAATCTCAAGAGATGACCTCCACGGAATCCGGCCTGGGGAACGGCATCATTTCCCAACCCAGCGGCCAGCCTTCTCCACGTTGCTCGGACGCCTCAACCTCCAGACGCCGGGGAACCCGCCAGATCCACCATTCGGCGTCGTCCTCAGCATGCCCGGGCCACGGAATCGTGGCGCGGCGATACCGCTCGTCGATGCCGTCAAGCTCCAGCCGTCTGATCTCCTGGACGCGTGCTGGGAGCATCGGCCAGATCGTCTCCAGGACGCCGCGGCACCAGATGTCGTTGCTGAGCTCGGGAGCGCACCACGAGTAACCCTCCACCACCTCGTCGGTCATGTCCCTCCAGCGATCGAGCAGCGCATTGAGGGTGACCCGTTGTCCGCCTGCCCAAGTGGGTGCGACCGCGGTGACGGCAGCCTGCACTGCGTCGCACTCCTCTGCGCTTGGCGTGAGGCTGTCCATGAGCTCGTCCACTCGATCCATGAAGCGACTATCGCCCGGTGGCAGCGCTGTCTGCCACTGGCTTTCCCCTATGCCGCCCCACGGCGACCGGTCAGGCCAGTCGGCCTCCGATCGATCACCCCGCCGCTTGGTCGATGTCGGTGTCCGGATCGTGGTAGTCGTTCGGCCGGCGATCCGGCTGAGGTCGGTCATGCCGAGGTGGACGGTGCGGTCGTCGAGTTGGGCGAGCTTGGCTTCGGCGCCGGCGAGGTTGACGTTGAGGCATTCTCTGAACTTTGGGGCAGGTTCGTCCCAAAGCCTCTGATCTGCAGCTCTCTGAAACCGAATTGGTGATGCTGCCTGAGGTGTCACAGCGAGTGTTCCGGAGAGCGAGAGCCGCTCCGCCTGCTGCCTCAGTGCTGTGACTTCGCATGCCCGACGCCGAGATCGAGATCACCGCAGACCTGGTTCGCGACCTGCTGCAGGAGCAACATCCAGACCTTGCAGGGCCGGCCATCCGGGAGGCGGCGGACGGCTGGGGCAACCCAATGTGGCACCTCGGAGACGAGTTGGCTGTGCGCATGCAGCCATGGCCCCACTCCGGAGCTTCAGCGGAAGGAGCGGCGGTGGCTACCGGTGCTGGCCTCGCGCTTGCGGCTCCAGGAACTTTCCCTGCGGCCAGCAACTTCTGAAGGAGACGGCGACTGCCTCGACAGCCGCTTCGTCGGGATCGATCCGCCGGTAGGGCTTGTATCGGTTGCCGGCCTCCATCAGCCGACCCCGCCGGGGAACCACCGGGGCCGCCGAATCTCGTCGGGAGCATCGTTCATCACGACCGGTGACCGTAGAGTTCGATGACTTCATCAGCTCATTGAACTGGGCAATCTCTAGGGTTCGTTCAGTCAACGGGGCGTGTTCGAGGGCACAGGCTGTCGAACGCACGGGCGTAGATGCCGATGAACAGGTTGCGGCGTTCGAAGTGGCCGAGGAAGGCGTCCCATTCCTCCGGGGGACGGGATGCTGTGATCCGCCGGAGCGATGAAGACGCGGTGGGCTTCGACGGCTTCGTCCGGGTGGATCGCTAATGGTGGAGTCGGGTATTGGAACTGTCCGAATACCTCAGCCATTGCGGACCCATGAGGTGAACTCGTCAGCGAGGCCGGGCGGGTTGGCGGCTTCGGTCTGCCGGGCGATCGCCTCGTAGTACTCCAGCTCGTGGACGATCACTGGCACGGTTCGGCCGACAGATCTCTCGATGACACCGGTCGTATGGAGGGTTCGGGCGAGCCGGCAGCAGGTCTGGCTGAAGCGGGCCGCGATCTGCGCGGCGAGTGGCCCGATGACTGAATCCCAGTCGGCGAGGTCGGTCGGCTCGGCGTGCCATAGCCCGAGGTCGCTGATCCACTCCTGGCGAGCTGTGGCTCCGGCGGGGTCGCTGGTCAGGTCGCCGACCACGGTCAGCTCGTTCTGGATCCAGAAAGCGTAGTTCCAGCGGGCTTCTGCCTGGTCAGAGGCGTCCTGAATGCTGCGTTGGGCCTGAGCTTCAGTGTTGTAGCCGATCGTCAAGGTTGGCTGACGAGGGTCGTCGTCCTCGTTGTCGATGAGGAAGGAAACAGCGTAGATGCCGTCGGCGTCGGCGGCCGGGATGGATGCGAGGGCCCTCTCGACGAGATGCTGGAGGTGATCGTTGAACGTCATGGTCGGTGGGGTCCTGTCGGTCCGGGTCATGCGTCCCACTGGTCGCAGTACTCGATGTGGATCTCGCGTGCGTCACCGAGAATGCCGTCGTTGGAGTGGAGTTCGGTGCAGAAGCGTGGGTAGCTCGGATGGACGGGGACGTATCCGGGGCCGTTTCGGGCGACGTCGAAGAAGTGCCGGGCGGTGTCCCTGAACACCTTCGCGCTGCCGGTCATGAACAGGGTCTCGGCGTGGAGATGCTGATGAAACAGATCCCGGTTCTCCTGGTAGTGCCGCGCCTCGTGGTCAGTTACGGCTTCGTCGGTGTGTCCTGCGCCAGGCAGCGTCACGGTCTGCGGACGCCCTGGGCCGAGCCGTCGTCGTATTTCCTTCCAACGTGAGGGTGCGAACTGGAGCGAATGGTGCAGCAGCACGAGATCAAGCTGCCGTGTGCCGTCTTCTGGCAGGTCGTGGGAGGGGCCACGGTTCCCCCGCATCGGCAGGTGGACCAGCGAGCGCGGTGAAGAGGCGGCGAGCTTCCATAGCCCGCCGATTCGCTGAGCGGCGTCCTGATCGAGGTAGGTGTCCAGGTGCCGATCGTGGTCGATGAGCACTGCGTGGGCCAGGGGCCGGGCTGGTCGGATGACCTTGAACTCCGTGGATCCGAGCCGTGCTTGGTGGATGGTGATGGGTAGCTTCATTGGTTCTCCGGGACACGGCGGCTGACATCGGCAGCGTAAGAGGCCCAGTCGCCGGCTGATGCCCTCTGCCATTGGACGGCGACTTGGATGTGGACGCCGAGTACCCGGCGAGGATGGCGGCGGGCAGTTCGGCGGCGAGGGTAAACAGTGCGGTAGAGCGGTCCTGCCGGGGCCGGATCCCGATCTTGTGGAGACGTTGGCTGATCCGGTCATCGCCGAGGGGGTGTCCTGGGCGGCCGACGGGAATGTGCATCGTTCACCGGATCCAGTCGAGCCGTATCTGCCACCTGCTTCTCAGAGACAGCGCCCCCGACGGGCTTCCCGAGGTCTTGTCTGGTCTTCACATCAGCCCCTGGTCTCAGCTGGCTGATACCGCTCTTCCTCGGGCCGCATGAGCCAGCTGATGGCACCGAGAACGAGGCACGATTCCTGGACCGTTCGCGGACGCGGTCGTGGACGGTCGAAGTATGGGTCAGCCGGCGCGAAGACCGACCGCCAGTGTCAGTTCAAGGACCCGGTGCGGCGATGCGAGATCCGGGAACAGCTCCCGCAGCTGCGACATCCGGTAGCGGACTGTCTGGGGATGGACGAACAACGCCGCCGCCACCTCGTCCCGCCTGCCCTGGTGCAGCAGCCACTCCCGCAATGTCTCCTCCAGTCGCCGCGCGGTCGCGACAGGCAAGGTCCGCAACGGTGCGAGGGCTCGGGCACGCAGGTCCGCGAACGCGTCCACGTCGGCGCTGAGCACCAGCTCGGGCAGGTGGTCCTCGGTGTCGCGAATATCCGAGGAGAGGGAGCGCGCGCGTACGGCTCGTTCGTACGAGGCGGACGCACGAGTCCATGGCCGGGCCGGACCGACCACGGCGGTACGGTCGGTCAGCTGCCGCAAGAGATGTGACCGGTCGGCATCGGGGACGAGCAGCACACCGGTGGCATCCGGCAGATCGTCGAGGACGAGGGTGTTCGGGTCGAACGCACGGTAGGCGGGCCGGGCCTGGGCGGCGGGCAGCAGGACCGCGGTCAGCGAAACCGGAGGCTGCCACCCGGCCCGTTGAGCAGAGGCCAGCAGTACGTCCGGGCTCGCGCCGGCGAGGAGGTCGCGGGCCAGGTGTTCCAGATGCCGCTCTTGATCCCTGCCCCGGGCGGCCAGTTCGTCGGCGTGGCCCGCGGCGCTCGCGGCGGAGAGCTCGTCGATGTAGGCGAAGGTCAGCTCGGCGAACTTGGCGACCTCGGCGGCGGGCAGACCCGCGGGTACGGCACCCGCCGCCAGGCATCGCCAGGCCACGCGGGCACCGACGCGGTAGGCGCTGAGCAGGGCGTCCATCGAGCGGCCGTCGCGCACCTCGCCGCGGCCCAGCTCGTAGGCCGCGTCACCGCCGTCGCCGCCCGTGGCGTTCCCGCTCGCGAGGTCCAGGTAGTGCCCCAGGGCGGTGCGTACGGCCCGGCGGATGGTGGCGCCCATGTGGCCCGTAAGGGCGTTGGCGTAGGGAGGGACCTCGTCGATGATCGCCTGGACGACCTCGTCAGCGGTGGCCTTCAGCCCAGCCCGAAGTACGGTGACCGTCGTCTCATCCAGAGCCAGCTCGCTGGCCCTCCGGGTTACATGGCTCACGTTCTTATTCCCTGCGAACAATTCCGTCGATCAGATTCACGTCCTGCGGTCAGGACTTTACGCCCTGAGACGCAGCAAGCTGGGGCCATGACGAGTACAGCCCTCCGCAGCAGGGCGTGGAAACTGCTGGAGATGGTCACGACGCCGCTGCTGCCGTCGGACTACCTCGACCTGGTCAGCCCGCTGCGTGCGGGCGCCGACCTGCGAGGGCGCATCGAGGCCGTGCACCCCGAGACGGGTGACGCCGCGACCATCGTGATCAGACCGGGACGGGGCTGGCGCGGCCACACGGCCGGTCAGTACGTGCGGATCGGGGTCGACGTCGACGGGGTGCGCCTGTGGCGTGCCTACTCCATCACCTCGCCGACGAACCGCGAGGACGACCGCGTCACGATCACCGTGAAGGCGATCCCGGACGGCAAGGTCAGCAACCACCTGGTCCGCAGGGCGAAACCGGGCACGCTGATCCAGCTCGACCAGGCGACCGGTGACTTCGTGCTGCCGCGGGCCAAGCCCGCCAAGGTGCTCTACCTGACGGCAGGCAGCGGCATCACGCCCGTGATGGGCATGCTCCGCGACACCGAGTTCGACGACGTCGTCATGGTCCACTGCGCGCCACAGCCGCAAGACGTGATCTTCCGCAACGAACTGCACGACCTGGTCGCGGCCAAGAAGCTGCGGCTCACCGAGGTGCACACCGACACGGACGGCATGCTCGACATCGCCCGTCTCGACGAACTCGTACCCGACTGGGCCGAGCGCGAGACCTGGGCCTGCGGGCCCGCGGGCCTGCTCGACGCCGCCGAAGAGCACTGGACCGAGCACGGCGTACACGAGCGTCTGCACACCGAGCGCTTCCGCCCCAGCATCGTTGTCGCCGGCGACGGCGGCGAGGTCACGTTCAGCGCCACCGGCAAGACCGTCGACGCGGACGGCGCCACGCCGTTGCTGGACGTCGGTGAGGAGGCCGGCGTGCTCATGCCCTCCGGGTGTCGCATGGGCATCTGCTTCGGCTGCGTCACGCCGCTCAAGGCGGGCGCCGTCCGTGACCTGCGCACCGGCGAGATCACCGAGGCCGAGCCGGGCGTCCTCATCCAGACCTGCGTGTCCGCTGCGGCGGGCCCCTGCGACATCGAACGGTAGGAGCACCTTGACCGCCATCGACCCCACCGCCCACCTGTCCGCGGAGCAGATCGAGGAGCTCGGCCGCGAGCTGGACGCGATCCGCGACGAGGTGATCGCCAGCCGCGGGGAGAAGGACGCCGCCTACATCCGCAAGGTCATCTCGGCGCAGCGCAAGCTCGAGCTGGCCAGCAGGGGCGTGCTGCTGTTCTCGCTCTTCCCGCCCGCGTGGCTGCTCGGCACCGCGGGTCTGTCCGTGGCGAAGATCATGGACAACATGGAGATCGGCCACAACATCCTGCACGGCCAGTGGGACTGGATGCGGGACCCGAAGATCCACTCCACCACCTGGGAGTGGGACCACGTCTCGCCGTCCGATCAGTGGAAGCACTCGCACAACGAGCTGCACCACACGTACACCAACGTGATCGGCAAGGACAACGACCTCGGCTACGGCATCATGCGCGTCGACGAGGACCAGAAGTGGCACCCGTTCCACCTCGGCCAGCCGCTGTGGAACTTCCTCAACGCCTGCTTCTTCGAGTACGGCATCGCGGCGTACGACCTGGAGCTCGGCAAGAACCTGCACAAGCGCCGCCGCAAGAACCCGGAGTTCCGCGAGCGGGCCAAGGCCGTGGGCCGCAAGATTCGCAAGCAGGTGCTCAAGGACTACGTGATCCACCCGCTGCTGTCGGGCCCGTCGTTCCTCCCCACGCTCGCCGCCACGTTCACCGCGAACCTGGTCCGCAACATCTGGTCCCACTCGGTGATCATGTGCGGGCACTTCCCCGAGGGCGTGCAGGTCTTCGAGCGCCGGTCGATCAGGGGCGAGACGCGCGGCCAGTGGTACCTGCGCCAGATGATGGGCTCGGCGAACATCAGCGGCAGCAGGGCCATGCACTTCATGACCGGCAACCTGTCGCACCAGATCGAGCACCACCTGTTCCCGGACCTGCCGAGCAACCGGTACGCCGAGGTCGCGGTGAAGGTGCGCGCGCTGTTCGAGAAGTACGAGCTGGAGTACGTCACCGGACCGCTGCCCAAGCAGGTGTTCTCCGCGTGGCACAAGGTCTTCCGGCTCTCGCTGCCGAACAAGAAGCCCAAGGTCAAGACGCCGGAGCGCGAGCAGGAGCTCGTCGCGGCCTGATTCCGGCATCGGTTCGGATCTTCGGTCGTGGGGGCGGCACGTGATCGACACCGGCAACATCGATGTCTTCCTCGGCCTGGGCGTCGGCAAGAGAACAACACGTCGCCGTCACCCGGCCGGGAAGAAGGCCTTCGGCAAGCGACTGCCCGACACCACCCCCGGCGCAAGCTGCCGGCCGGGCGGATCGAGGAACTGCTGGAGGCGCACGCTCCTTCGAAGGTCCTGATGTCGATGCCGGTGTCGATGCCGGTGGTCGGCGTCAGGACCGGAGCCAGGATCCCGATCGAGGTCGGTGACGGCAGCGCCGTCCCGACCGGCGGCCACCTGGCCACCTGCGCGGTCTTGCGTCGGCGACCAGGGGCTCGGGCTCCTCGATCCGCGGCGAACAGCCCTCCTGGAGAGGATGCAAGCAGCTCGAACGGGCCTTTGTCCTCTCTGTGTTCGCCGCCCCGGGCGACCCGGTTTCGCGGGCCTACGACGACAGGAGGATCGCCCAGGGCAAGCACCGCACTCAGGCCCTGCTCTGCCTCGCAGGACGCCGAGCCGACGTCCTCTTCGCCATGCTTCGCGACGGCACCTTCTGCGACCCCCGCCCGGCCAAGGCCTGACCTGCGGGAAATGCGCTACTGCGAGGAGGGAGGTTCCCCGAGATGCACCGCGACATCTGAACCGATACGCCAGTCGGCGAGACGTCGCGGGCTCACACCGTGAAGGTTGGCCCTGTCCGGATCGGCACCTGCCTTGACCAGCATCGACAACACCGTGCCATCACCTCGATACGTGAACACGGCCTGCCACAAAGGCGTATTGCCCTGCCCATCGGGTGCATCCACCTCCGCACCCGCCGCCAGGAGAGAGCCGACAGCCGCGGCATCCTGTTCGTCCACCGCGCAGTGCAGTTTCGTCCACCCCTGGCGGCTCTCACGGCCCGAGCCCTGATGCTCATCTGTCATACCCGTCATCTTCACGACCGCTTGACGACGGGGACAGGGGCACCCCCAGGGCGCCCGTCACTTGTTCCACCGGCGCAGACGGGGAGCCGGAGGTGGGTGGAGCCGAGGCGCCTGGTGTGCGCAACCGGTAAAGCGGCGCCCCGGCGACCGACCCGACGGCACCCCAGGCCTGACCAGAACCGTCCGGGTGCACTACCGTCACCCACGTCGGCAACCTGACCGCCGCGCCGCCCGCAGCACGGCCGGCCCCGCAATCAGCCGCTGCCACCGCGCCCCCACACCCGTCGCCGCCGTGCCATAGGACCCTGGACGCGGGCGGCTTCTCGAACTGGCGGGCTGGTCAGGCCTGCATCACGTTCGGCTCATCGAGGCTCTCGTCAGGTCAGGTTGCTCAACCAGCCGGAGCATGTGCCCGCAGTGATCAACTTGGTGTCCCAGTGGCCTTTGCAGACGCGGAAGCGGATGGTGGATTCCTCGGGGAAGTTCTTGTTCTTGTAGCGCTCGGTTGAAAAGCCGTCAGCATTGAAAATGCTGCCCAGGCGGTTCCCCACCTCCCAGTCCACGACAGCGGACGAGCCATCCAGTGACTCGTCGGCGACGGAGAACCAGTCCCCGGCGGGCGAGAAGCAGGCCCGGAGGGCGATGCCACCATTCTTCTGCGTGGAGGCGCACTTCACCCATTCGACGCTATTGGGGTAATTGACATCCTCCCCCTCTTAAAAGTGGGGGATTTCAGCCCGTGTGGGTTGGGGTTCACGGGTGTTCGAACGGCCGGTGGCCGTTGTCACCCCTCCGGCACCGGCTGTTCGCCGGGGGCGGGGGATCCCGCCCTGTCCTGCCGCGACATTGTTTGCTGCGTTGGTGTCGGCGTTGCAGGTGAAGCCGCAGGAGGAGCAGACGAACTCGGCTTGGTTCTTGCGCGAGTTCTTGTCGATCCAACCGCAGAGGCTGCAGCGCAGACTGGTGTAGGGGGCGGGGACGTCCTCAATGCGGCCGAAGGCCTTGTGTCCGGTGCGCTGCCGCAGCAGGCCCCAGCCCTGGGCGAGGATCACCCGGTTCAGCCCGGCCTTGGCCCGGACGTTCTTGCCGGGCTGTTCGACCGTCCCATTCGCGGAGGCGGTCATGTTCTTGATGTTCAGTTTCTCGAACCGCACCAGGTCGTAGCTGCGGGCGAGCATCGTGCTGGTCTTCTCGCACCAGTCCTTGCGCCGGTCCGCCTCACGCGCCTTGAGCCTGGCCACCTTGGCGTACTCGGCGCTCTTTTGCTCACTGTCCCTGGGGGCGCGGGCGGCCCGGCGCTGGTGCTTGCGGATCCGGGCGCGTTCCTTGACGGTGAGCTGCGGGCAGTTCAGCTTCCGCCCGTCGGAAAGGGCGGCGGTGATGGCCACGCCCCGGTCGATGCCGATGACCTCACCCGTGCCGGGCCCATCGACCGGCACAGGGACGACGGCGAAGGCGATGTGCCACCGGCCGTTGCGCAAGGTGACACGGAACGTCTTGGCCCTGGGCAGTTCGGGCCGGGTGAGTCGGAAGCGGACCCAGCCGCAGCCGGGCACCTTCACCCGCGCCCACCTGCGGTTGAGCTTCTGCACCACGACCGACTGGCCCATGACCTGCCTGCCCCTGGCGTTCAGCTGCGGTGAGCCGTCCGCCTCGAACTCCCCGATGCGGTCGGTGCCGATGACGCGGAAGCCCTCGTGCACGTGCTTCCTGCGCCAGGTCGGCTCACCGAACCCGGACGCGAAGCGGGCGTTCTTGGCTTTGGTGAAGTCCTTCAGCGCCTGCTGCTGCACATCCGCATTCCCGGCCCCGAGCCAGGCGTTGTCACGCCGCGCCTCGGTGAGCTGACGACACTGCTCCGCGAAGCCGGGCGCCGCCCTGCGACCCCTGTACCAGTGCGCGTGCTGCTCGACGGCAAGGTTCCAGACATACCGGGCATGCGTGCAGTGACCGAGCATCACGCCCGCCTGCTCACCCGTCGGATACATCCGAAACCGCGCCATGACCGTGAACCTAGCCCGCACGTTCCCCGACCGCCCACACCATCGACCGACACCACCCGTGCGAGCGACCATTCCCGGCTATCGACCACCAGTCAGCCAGTCACCGTCGGCTCCGAGGTGCCGCACCCGCTCGAGGCCGGCCTTATCACCGTCTCTCCCGAGACGCCGAACCGCCCTGGCGGCGATTCGGCTTTCCCTGACCCGCTCCGCGGGAGCGAGGTATTCACCCCGGCCCTGAAGGACCGGGCACCCTACCTGAAAGCAAGGTGGATGGTGTCCAACGACGTTTGCCCAAAGAGGAGTTGGCGAGCTCACGAGGCTAGTCATGAGGAATGTGTCGATCAAGCACCTGTTCGACATGGCTGCTTGACTGAGAGTAACGCCACGCCCTGGCCGGTAGCAGCTTGCGACACCGTCCTCCTGCGGGCGCGGGCCCACCTGTAAACCCTGGTTTCGACCCGGGTCCGCGGTGTGGGGGAGGGTCGGGGGTTCGGGACTGCGGCCTCCGGCCGGCCAGCCTGCCCTTTGCCCGGACCCTCGGCGCGTCGGGGATCCATCGGCCCGACAAGCCCCGGATAAGGATCAGCGGCCGGGCTGCGGCACAGATGCGGCCCCCGGGAGCGTGAATGGGGGTCGGGCGCAGGGATCAGAGCGACAGGGCGTGTGAGCCGGCCGGAGCGGGACGGTGTCGATGCGGGTGAAGTGTTCGGTGGCCAGGATTCGGTCGCGTGTTTCCTGATCGAGGCGGGCCAGTAGTGCGGGCAGGCGCAGCCGGACGGGGCCTTCGTGAGGTCCGCCCGGCCCGCGAGCTGTGTTCAGGGCACGCGAAGCCGTGGTCGCGACGCCATCATGGTGCGCTCACCGGCGGTGCACCACGATTCGGGACAGCCGTAATTCGACTAAAGTTCCAAAATGCCTGAATTATGGCTCGGCGCTGTGGGGAACACCTGTGCCTGTCGACGCCTGCGCCTCCTGGGTGAGACCAGGCGGCTCAGGCCGCGCGGCGGGCCAGGGTGATCTCCCTGGTCCTCGCAGCGGCACCCGTCTCCATTCGGGGAAGTAAGCGGAAGGCGTGAGGCATGGCCCTTCGACCACGGCTGGACGTGCGGCGTTCCTGGAGGCCGGGCCACGCCCCCTCGCTGCTCGTGATCCCGGTGGGGCTGATCGTCGCGGTCTGTGTGGTGGATGTGCTGGCTCCGCCGCACATCCACCTCGGTCCGCTCCTGGTGGCCGCGCCCGCGCTCACGGTCGCGTTCGCCGGTGCCCGCGCCACGGCACTGATCGGGGCTCTCGCGGTGGCGGCCCAAGTGCTGATCGGCGCGCTCCGAGGGGTCCTCGCCACGGCCAACATCATGGCCCAGATCGCCGCCTTGATCATCGTCTCCGTCGTCTGCGTCACCATCTGCGTGGTGCGGGACCGCAGCGAGCGGCAGTTGCTGCGGGTGCGCTCGGTGGCCGAGGCGGCGCAGAGCGTGCTGCTGCAGCCCCTGCCCCCACAGGCAGGCCCGCTGCGGATCGCCGGCCTGTACATCCCCGCCGAGCAGGAGGCCGACCTGGGCGGAGACCTGTACGCGGCCGCCCGGACCGTCCACCACAGCACCCGGCTCCTCATCGGCGACGTGCGCGGCAACGGCCTGGCCGCGATCAACAACTCTGCCCTGCTCCTCGGCGCCTTCCGCGCGGCCGCCCATCGGCAGGCCACCCTCCCTCGTCTCGCCGTCCACCTGGACGCCGCTCTGCGCTGGGACACCAGCCAGTGGCGATCACCGGCGGAACAGGACATCAACGAGGACTTCGCCACCGCCATCCTGCTCGACATCCCCGACCGCGAACCGGTCGTCCACCTCATCACCTGCGGCCACCCACCCCCGCTCCTCCTGCGCGGGAACCACCTCACTCCGCTCACGGCCGAGGCGAGCCACCTCCCGATCGGACTCGGCGGTGCCTTCGGTATCGCCGCCTACGACGTCCAGACCTTCCCCTTCGAGGTCGGCGACCTCCTGCTCCTCTACACGGACGGCGTCATCGAAGCCCGCAACGTCGACGGACTCTTCTACCCCTTCACCGAGCGGGCGCCGCAGTGGACGAAAGACGACCCCGACGAACTCCTGCGCCGTCTCCAGGACGACCTGCTGGCCCACGTCCACGGCCACCTCGGCGACGACGCGGCCGTCGTCGCGATCCGCCGCCTGGCCATCTGATCCAGGCCATCCGGACCGACGACGTCCTGCACTTCCAAGCCGCGTCCCTACCCCGCTCCCCGCGCCGGGGATGGTCCGGTGCCGGCGTCGGGATACCGCGGCCGAAACAGCTGCCCCCCGCACGCGCGTTGGTACGGGCGAGGGGTTGGAGCTTCTCAGTCGGTCAGGGGGTTCCGGTCGGTGAGGACGAGGCGGGTGATGGCTGCCGCATGCCATACCGCGGGTTCGACGGGAGTGGCGTGGAGCTGATCCGCCTGGGAGGGAATGCACTGTTCCGTCTGGTGCCCGTGCCGGATCGTGTTCCGTCTGGTCGGGGTCTTCGGCATGAAGCGGTGTGGCCTTTTGGCGCGGGTGGTGTCGGTGTCCGTTCGTATCTGCGGCGCGGCTCGATCCAGTCGCGCCCGGTCGGAGCTCAAGGCCGGCGGTCTTCGGTCTCCGCTGGTGGGGCGGCCGGGTGGTGTGGCTTTGTCCGGGATCGTGTTCTGCCGCCGGACATGCTCGGGCCGTTGCAACGGTGGGTGGCGCGGCGGGTCTGGGTGTCGGACGTGGTCCAGGCTGTTCCGTGTGCTGTGCAGGTACCGTGGTTGCGGGTGTGGTACAGCTCGCCGTCCGGTCGGCATCGCCCGGACGGGACCTGGTTCAGGTCAGTCCGACCTGGTTCAAGTCGGTCCGCTGCGGGGGTCAGTGGGGACAGGCCGGTCCGCCGGCTCTCAGGTCGCGCAGCAGGGCTTTCTTCGTCCGGTGGGCGGCGATGAACCGGGTGTACCGCTGTGTGAATGCGGCTGTGGTGCCCTCCCGGTCGGCGAGGGCGGCCAGGTCGCTCAGGAGGCGGACGACCTCGGGGTAGTTGCGGGTGCCTCGCGGCGTGAGAAGTTCTCCCACGCGGTGCCAGGCCGCCTCGGGATCGTGCTGCAGGTCGGCCAGACGCCGGTGCTGGGCCTCGTGTGCTTGCCGCACGGCCCGCTCGCGTTCCTCGGCCGCCTGCTGTTCCTCGCGGCCGAGGCGCAGCGCCTTGTGGGCGGAGGCCGCGGCGCGGAGTTTCGCGACGGTGCGGGGCGGGGGAGTGGGGCCGAGGGCCGGTTGGCTGTTCAGGAGGCGGCGGCGCAGCCCGGGCAGAGGCTGGGGGGCGCCGTCGTGGAGGAGTCGGGCGGGGACGGCGTCCTTGTCCTGTGGGTCGAGGGTGGCGGTCCAGGCCCGGTGTGCGGCCAGTGTCGGGCGCGGGGCCAGAGGGGGTGAGTGCTGGGCTGCGGCCGCGATGAGGTCTCCGTCGATGCGCAGGAAGGCGGCCAGGTCGGTCAGCGGCTCGGGCAGATCGGCCAGGCCCGGCGGCACGGACGGCTCCACGTCGTCGTCATCGAGTTCGCCGCCGTGCAGGCGCAGCAGCCAGGCCAGGTAGAGCAGGCGCAGGTCTTTCTCGGCGACCGGGCGACGGGCACGGGCGATGGAGGGCAGCCACGCCTCGTCCCGGCCGCCGGCCTCGTCGAAGTCGTTCTCTTCGAAGCCGAAGAGGTCGTTGAAGTCCTCGACGTCGTCCTCGGGATCGGACTCCAGGGCGATCAGGACGCGTCCGTTGCTCTCCCAGCTCTGTGCCGAGTCACCGGCGCAGTACGCCCGGGCGGTGTCCAGCGGCAGGGCGGAGGCCGGCCACCGCAGGATCAGCCGCCGGGTGCCCCAGTTCGCGAAGTAGAGATGAGCGTCGTAGTGGGTCTCCACCAGCAGCCGGGGGTCGCCCTTGAAGTCGCCCCAGCTGTAGGTGTTCACGAAACTGTGCCGGGTCAGGTGGGCGCGTGTCGTCAGCGCGCGGATCTGCGCGAGCTGCCCGTCGGTCAGCGGGGTGTCGACCGTGAACTGGTAGTGCTGGTACTCCGACACGGTGTGGTCCCCTCAACCGTTGCCCAGGCAAGTCATAGCAGAGCCGACGGCCCGGCACGGCGTGAACGGCCTTCGGTTCACGAAGATGGGGACGGTGCCACCTGGGATGGGCGCACGGAGGTGTTGATGTTGCCTGATCCGGACTCTGCCAGGGGTCTGCCTCCTTACCCTGGCCGGCAGTATCCGTCTCGTGCAGCAGACCCCTTTGGGATTCGTCGGGCAGCCCTCGGACATGGCGCTCGCTGGATTCGGGTCCGGCCGGAGTTCCGTGCATGACCTCAGGCGGGTTCACGTCACAGCTGGGGGAGCCCGCAGAGGTTGAGCAGTTCATGCAGGTGTTCGGTCGGCAGCCTCGGATTGGCTGCTGCTCCTTCGGCCACCTCGGGGTTGTCCAGGAGCGATGAGATCAGGTCGAGAGGGAGGAGCGGGTTGGCGGCCGCGGCGCGGCGGACGTGTGGCTCGGGGTCGGCGAGCAGGTGAACGGGCGGCTGGGGCAGGGTGGTGTCCGCGGCGGCCAGGGCGCGGACGTCCGCGTCGTCGTGGTCGAGGAGATGGTGCAGTCCGGTGCGGGGCAGGCGGGGCAGCCTGAGCAGGTACCGGCGTTGGCCCGGTGTGGCGATGAACGCCTCGAGAACGATGGCGGGCGGCGCCAGCGGGTGGTTGAAGGCCAGCAGGTGGCGCACGCCGGCGTCCGGGTCTTCGGCCAGCCGGTGCACCAGTTCCTCGGGCAGATGGGCACAGGTCGCGGCAACACGGCGCAGCACGGAATGGGCGGATACAGCACACGCCTGATACCAGCCCGGGTCCGGCTCGAGGAACATCTCACCGACCGGGCCGATGCTCTGGGCCGTGTGGCCGATGATCCGGTCGATGGCACTGCGCTGTGGCCAGGTGCGCCGGGTCGGCTGCAGCCGGGCCCGGGTGCGGACGGTGGCGTCCAGGTCCTGGGCCAGTTCCGCCAGCAGCGCCGGGTCCAGATCGGCACGGGAGGCGACTCGTTCACGCACCTCGGGGTCCGGGTCGCGTCCGAGGCGGGCGACGACGTCGGCGGGTGTGTGGGGGTTGTGGGCGAGCGGCCACAGGTCGCGCCGCTCGGCAAGGCACCGCTGGGCGACCTCGCGGGAGACGGCGTAGTTGACGAGGAGGAGGGCCCGATGGTGGCAGTCGCGCTCCGGCAACTCGGCTTCCATCGCGGCGGGGTCCAGGACGCGGCTGCCGCGCTGCGCGGCTTCACGTACCGCAGGGTCCGGGTCCGTCAGGAGCGCGTCACGCTGCCCAGGGGTCAGCCACAGCCACAAGCCGGCGGCCTGGGCCCGCAGGGCGGGGTTGGGATGGTCGGGCATCCGGCGGCGGAACGCCTGCGAGATCTGCCCGGAGAACTCCAGTTCCTGCTTGATCTCCTTAGCTGTGAGCAATTGGCTCGGGTCGTTGTCGTCCGCGGTCAGCAGGGCTTCCAGGACAGCGTCCGGCAGTTCCTCGACCCTCTCCGAGCGGGGGCGGGGGCCGGAGGCCAGATCGGCACGGACCAGCGCGTCGGGATCGTCGACGAGCCGGCCGCGCTGCCCGGCGGCGGCGTGTCGGTTGCGGGCGAAGCTGCGGCGGACCGCCCGCTCAGGGTGCGCCAGCACTGCCTCGACGACGTCGGCGGGAAGGTCCCGTTCCTCGCACAGGATCGTCCAGGCAGCGCGTGCCTGCGTGGCCAGGAGACGCAGCAGCACGCCGCTGGGTGCCGCCGGATTGGCCGCGACACCGCACAGCCACGGTTCGGCAAGATCGGGGGAGGACATCGGGACATCGTGGCAGCGATCGATTGCCGCGTCGACCGTGTTGTCGATCTTGAGATCGTTGCCGCCCGGGTACGCGTGCCGACGGCCAGGAGCCGGTGTCCCATGCGATGTCGCCCGGTCCGCCGTATGTCTGTGCGCGCCGCGCCGCGCCTTGCCGGCGGCCTCGGCCGGCAAGGCGGTGAAGTACGCGATGCACCCGAGGATGCCGTCCGCGCACGCACGCAGCGGCTCGAAGCGTGCGCTCTCCCTGCACAGGTCGGCTGCACGGGCCGGACGGCAGGTGCCGGCGAAGGAACACGTGATCTTCCTGCGCTCCGGGGCTGGTGGCACGCAGTGGATGGTCACTGACGCTGTCCGCAGCGGATGCGGATGGCCTGCCGAGCACCCGCTCAGCACCGACGAGGCTCCTTGGTCCGATGAACTCGAAGTGGCCGAGGAGCTTTGCGGGTCGATCCTGTAATCGCTCTTCAGCAGTAGTCGCAAGACCTCACCGGGCAGGGGGCCGCTGCGCTACCGGAGCCCGAGCGACTGCCTGGTCTGTGCACCAAGCCTGATCGCCGGCTGCTGATCGACAGCAAGGCCTGCCTGCGCGCAGTGAGCCTGGGCCCACCTGGCAAATGATCACCTGGCTGCATTGCGTGCAACCCGCTCGCCATGCGTGCCCAGGGGTCGGTACGGTTCTTCCCGCCACTCAAGGCACGTGGGCCGTTGACCACCGGACAGGACGAACTCCTTCACAGCCTGGCGCACGACGTCGATAGGGACCACCGTCGGCTCCAGGAACTCCCGGGGGTTGGCAACTGTTGCCTGTTGACTGTGCGTAAGTGTGTTCTGGCCTGCGTGAGTGAGTGTTGACGGTTTCCGCTCGTACGAGGTTCGGGGAGGGAACGGAAGTTCCCGTCTCGAATGCGTGACCTCTATGGGTGGTGATCGTTGGGTGGGGTGACGGACTGTTCGGCCCGAATGGGGCTGGGGGTGACGGTGTGGGTGATCTGCGGTCGGTGGCGGCGTCGTTCGTGGTGCCCGGTCCGTCGGGGGTGGCGGTCCGAGACCGGCTCAAGGGCCTGACTGCCCAGGACGAGAGGGTGCTGCGGCTGGTCGGCGACCACCTGGGTTCACTCGCCGCGCGGGATCTGAAGGCGCGGTGCGCGGTCGGCCTGGAGCACGACAACGAAAGCTGGGCGGCGCGGAAGCGGGAGCTGACGGGGCTGTCGTCGTCGCGGTGGGCGGGGTCGCTGACGAAGGCCACCCATGACCTGTGGGCGCTGGCCCGGCGCGGCC
>NZ_JBIRQM010000030.1:0-13146 GCF_044333225.1 Streptomyces sp. NPDC021080
CCGGTCCGCTCATGGCGACGGAGCCTAGCCAGTCAGGACGGCTGCCCCCAACCAATTACTCACCGTGCACGCTTCACGGAACTTGTGCCAGACCCTTGACTCGGCCCCGGCTTCCGGTCTCACGTGGCCCCAGCCGACGATGGGTCGGCGACCTCCTTCACCCCTCGCCACGAGTCACACCACGTCAGGTCGTTGACTGACCGTGGAGGTACTCCTCGAAAGGCATCGAATCCCATTCAGTATTCGCGCCGTCACGCGTCACCATGAACAACGGACGCGATCGCAGGACCTGCCCGACGAGTTGCCCGCGCATGACCACCCCGAAATCATCCGGTACTGCAAAGCCCTCGGGCGTGTAGCGAAAGTACCCGTCCGCTGCCTCGGCATGCGCGATCGTGTCGCTCTCCAGTTCCGACGGGTCCCTTCCGACCAGCGAGATTCCGTCGTGCCGGACCTGGGGACCGTGTACGGCGTCGGCTGCGATGCAGAACAACCCCGCAGCCTGGCTCACGTAGGCCGTGACGGCAGGCGGAGAGGGGGATACCCCGCGACCGATCTCGATCTTCCAAGTCGGCGAGAAGATCGCGTGGTCCGGTGCGCAATCGCTGACCTTCGTCTGGCCGAGAAGCTGGGCCGCCTCGACCACTTCGTCGACGGTCATACCGAACCGGAGCGGTCCGACGCCGACAGCCGGTGCATAGGACCACTCGTCCCGATCGACGACTACGGAATCGGCTTCGGTCTTGAACGCCATGATCGCCCCCTGGAGACAGCTGAAATCTTGCCGCCGCCCATCATGTCAATCACCGACCAGCAGCCCGCCGGGTGCCGCCAGGCGCAAGCTACCCCCGCCGGTCAGAGGCCGCAGTGATCTCAGGTAACACGTCTACGACCCGACCGATCTCGGCGTCGACCAGCACGGTGCCGTAGGTGCAGCTCTTACGGAAGGCGAACTCGTCCACCCCCAGGACCCGCGGCGGACGCGGCCTGCGGCTGGTCGCAGGCCAAACCCGGCTGCTCAGGCTGTCGACGGCGCCGGATGCCACGCCTGCCGTACCGGCAGCCGTAGAGCCTGTAGACGTTGTGCCGGCTGCCGTTGTCCTCGTCCGCGCCCCACACGCTGTCCACGAAGGCCGCGTTGCGAAAGAGCGCGCCGATGCCCCGTACATGGTTCAGGCCGGTGAACAGGACCACGTCTCCCGGGCCCAGGCGCTCCGTCTTCTGGTCCTGACGGCCTGTCCCCGACGACCCCGTCCTCGGCGGTGTCGCCCGAGGACGGGCGGTCGGGGTCCTGGCCGGGCTGGAGGGCTGCCAGGACCGCACGGCCCGGCTCTGCACCCGGCTCGCGGACGACCGGACCCTGGACCCCACCACCCCGGACGACCCCGTACAGATGTCGGCCCGACGGCCCGGATCGCGTTCGTGAGCGCCGGATCCAGGCCGTCGGGCCGCGACCGTGCGAGGGGCATCGGTGCGCCCCGGTTCGTTCAGCTCAGGCGCCACTGCTGGTTGGCGCCGCCATTGCAGTTCCACAGCTCCAGCTGGGTTCCGTCGACGTTTCCGGGCGGCTGGTCGCCGCCGGTGACGTCGAGGCACAGACCTGACTGGACGCCGGTGATCGTGCCGTCGGCGTTCAGGCGCCATTGCTGGTTCGTGCCGCCGTTGCAGGTCCACAGCTCGACCTTGGTGCCCGCGGTGGTCGCAGCGCCGGTGGCGTCCAGGCACTGCGTGCCACCGTACAGGCGCAGTTCACCGGCCGTGGTCAGGGTGGTCTTCTGGTTGGCGCCGCCGTTGCAGTCCCAGATCTCGATCTTCGTGCCAGGCGCGGTCTGGTTGTCGAACGCGTCGAGGCAGCGGCCCGAGGAGGCGCCGACCAGGGCGTGAGTGGTGCCGGTGCTGGTGGCCGAGCCGGTGGACACCCGGAACAGGACGGTGCCGTGGCCGGGCACGGTGGCCGAGATCGCGCCGCTGGTGGTGGTCTTCACATGCGACCACAGGTTGTCGAGGCTGTAGCCGTTGGACGAGGCGGGCAGGCCGACCGCCGACGCGGTGGTGGATACGGTGGCCGCGCCGGAGTTCTCGTTGAACAGCGCCACCGACACGTCGCCGCCCGCCAGCGGCTTGGCGAGGACGTCCAGGCCTCCGGCGGCGGACACCTGCACGCCCTGCTTGCCGAGCGCGTCCTGGTCGACCGCGACGACGTTCCTGTTTCCGAGGATGGAGGCGGTGGCGGCGGAGGAGTTGGGCAGGTCGTTGCCCGTGATCAGCGGGGCGGCCATCTCGGCCCAGAGGCTGAACTCGCTGCGGTCCTCGGTGAACGACATGCCGCCGTTGCCGACCTCCAGCATGTCGGGGTCGTTCCAGCCACCGGGGCCGGCGTACTGCGCCAGCTTGACGTTGGCGTGAAAGATCGACAGCAGGGAGCCATAGCTGTCGTTGATGTCGCCGGTGGTGCGCCACATGTTGCCCACGCCCGCGCCCCAGGTCCACACGTCGTCCACTCCCCATTCGCACAGACTGAACAGGATGGCGCGGCCGCTGCCGGCCAGGGCGTCGCGCATGGTGGTGTCGCGCTGCCGGGCGGAGGTCCCGTCGTCGTTGCAGTTGTCGTACTTGAGCAGGTCCACGCCCCAGGAGGCGAAGCTGTTCGCGTCGGTCTGCTCGTGGCCGAGGCTGCCGGGGTAGCCGGCACAGGTCTTCGTGCCCGCGCTCTCGTAGATGCCCAGCTTCAGGCCCTTGCCGTGCACGTACGCGGCGGTGCCGCTGATGCCGTCCGGGAATTTGGCGGGGTCCGGCACGAGACGGCCGGCGGAGTCGCGGCTGCCGGCCATCCAGCAGTCGTCGATGTCGACATAGGTGTAGCCGGCCGCGGCCAGACCGGAGGACACCAGGTAGTCGGCGACGGCCTCGACCTTCTGCTCGGTGACGTTGCATCCGAACTTGTTCCAGCTGTTCCAGCCCATCGGCGGGGTCAGCGCCAGCCCGTTGGGCAGCGCGCCGGCCTGTGGCGCGGCGCCCATGACCCAGGCGGCTGACGCCGCGAGCAGGGCCAGGACGGTGCCGACCGCGGTACCGGCACGTCTGCCGGCGGACTCACGGCGGCTGTCGGTGCGGGCCGAGTCGTACTCGGGGCCGAGTGCCCGGGGTGTCGGGAGTGTGCGAGGTGCGCGGGAAGTCCGCGGTGTGCGGGCCCTACGGCGCGTGCGGGGCATGTGGAGGCGCACGTTGTCCTTCTTTCGGATGGGGGCTACCCGATGAGCACTCAGACCTGCCGACAGGTGTGAGTGACTCCGCGTCAGGTGCGGGAACAGCCGAAAAAGATGACAAAGACGCATGACGGGTAAGGGTGGAAAGTTTTGGATTCTGTGCGAATGCCGGGCCATACCGTCGCAGTCCACACAGGCTCCGTCAAGGGTTTACACAGCAACCGGGATCGAAACCCGGACGCCGCTTCCCTGACTCGGTTTGGTCTTGCCTGAGTTGGCCGGACCCGGAGGGCGGCGGGCGGGACAGGGGAATTGTCGGGCCGCGACGTCCCCACGTATTCGATCAGGAGTCAGGCGTGCCGTGTCTGCACCGGTGCGGCCCCTGGCTGTGCGCGCCAACTCGGCGAAGCCCGGTGTCGATGCCGATCAGCATCGTCATCGTCATCGTCATCGTCATCGTCATCGACGACGGTGGCGCAGAAGGTGCCGGGCCGCAAGCGTGGCCTGGCGGTGGACGTCCTCGGCCTGCTCATCGCCGTGACCGTGTTGGCCGCCGACGCCCACGACAACGCGTTCGGTATCGCACTCCTCGGCCAGGTCGCCCCCATCGGCACCATCAAGAAGGCACTGGTGGACCAGGGCTTCAAGAAGACCGTCGTCGAGCACGGCACCAAGGTCGGCATCGACGTCGAGATCGTCGAACGCGACCCAACCGACAAGGGCATGGGCTTCGTTCCGCAGGCCAAGAGGTGGATCATGGAGCAGACGCTCGGCATCCTCATGTTGTTCTGCAGGCTCGTGCGGGGCTACGAGAGTAGGCCGAAGTCCTCGGAGTCCAGGGTGCGCTGGGCCATGATCGACGTGATAGCGCGCCGCCTCACCGGCCAGACCACGCCCACCTGGCGCGGGTGACCGCATGGATGACCAGGTCACGCCGCTCTTGGAGCGGATCGACGCACGCGAACGCGAACTCGTCGGCGATGCAGCGCAGATTCGCGCGCAGATGGACGAGCTCACCGCGCGCCTGCGTGAACTCGACGAGGAGATCGAGAGCCTGGCGGTGACCCGTAAGACGCTCCTCGCCCTCCCTCCACCCCCGGAGCCGGCCGAGGAGCCGACCGTCCTGCCGGCCCACCCGGCTTACCAGCAGATCTTTGACGTCTTCGCCGACTCTGATGAACCGATGCGTGCCCGCGACCTGTGCCAGGTGCTGGACCTCCCGCTCAAGCCGAAGAACATCGAGAGCACCCGGCACAAGCTCAAGCGCATGGTCGGTCTGGGCGTCCTCGCCGAGACCGAACCGGGCCTGTTCATCCGGCGCCGCCCGTAGCAGCCCTCCGCTCCGAGCCACCCGTCCCTCACGGCTGCCGCACTTGCCATCCGGCTGACGACGCGATCGTTAGTGGCTCGTCATGCGAAGCCACTGCATCGTTGTGACGAGCTCTTCGCCGAAGTCTTCGCAGAGCGTGAGCAACTCGCGGCCCGTGGACGAGTCGAGTAGCCCTGCGGAATCAGGGAGAACCCCGAGAGCACCGTGGCAGGCGGTTTCGACGGCGAAGTGGCGCGACGCGAAGTAGCCGTCGCTCGCCCGGTCCGCCCGGTCCGCCCGGTCAGCGAGGTACTGGTGGTGTGCTTCCTCCGCGGGGTGGGAGTGGAAGGAGCCCTCGACGAGACCGTCGAGGTAGGTCGCCAGGCCGGCCGAGGCTTCGACCACTCGCTCGACTTCGTCCACGTCAGGCTTGTCCAGCAGCTCGCCGAAGGTCAGCAGGTTGCTGATGGTCTCCAACTGGAAGAGCTCGACCGTGTCCGGGTCGACTTCAGACGTGAAGAGCGGGGCCGTGCACAGCTCGGCGATTGCTCGCCGGTATGCGTCATCCGACTGTTCACCAGGGGGTGATGCCGCCAGTCGGAACAGCGACTCCAGCACAGACCGGTCGATGCCCCACTCCGCAGCCAGTTCGAATACGAGTATCGGCGCGCGCCACCGCCACAGGGCCAGGGCGGCAGCCTGTCGCTGGTGGACGGGCTTCAGGTCCGCCAATCGCTCGATCCGCACCACGTTCTTGAGTCAGCCCTTCTGATCTACCGTCCCGCCCGCCCCGCCTCGCCTCGGGACACTGTAGAAGCCGCCGAAGGACCACGTGACCGCCAGGACGGCGCCTGACCCAACACGGGAATCGGGCATACCGGTTCAGAATGTCCTCTGACATCAGGAGGCGACTCGGTGCGCGGCAGCCTTTCGCTCAGCTCACCCTCCGACCGACGCCCCGTCTGGCCCGACCCGACTCCGCCGGCCCCGCGCAGCAATCTTCGAAACTCGTCGTGCACGAATCGATCGGCCCGAAGATCTGGGCCCCGAGAAGACCGTGCACCTGGCATTCTGGTCGCTCGGGCCACGTCGGCGGGAGTGTGCGTGGAACTGCGTACGGTGCTGCGGGACGTTCCTTCGGGGTGTCCGCCGGACGGTCGACGAGGGTGGCGTGGTTACCATGCCAGTCATGTCTGGCGAACCTCGAAACTGCGGTCCGGAACGTGAAGTTACTGCGGCAGGCGGCCGGTTGACCGATCCTGGATGGCTGGTGCACGGGGACCCGGAGCTGATCCTCGCGGGCCTGGACGGCGCTGCCGGGCAGGAGGAGATGCTGGCGGCCGCTGTGTACCGGACGTCGGGGCATGTGCACCGTGACGCCGGTGCGGGGGTGCGGCGGCAGGTGCTGGCGCTGGACGCCGCCCGGTACGGGAACCGAGAGCTGGCGAGAAGCATCGCCCAGGTCGCGGTCCGCCAAGAGATGGATGACTCCTGGGTCGTGCAGTGGGCGACCGGAAGCGACTTGGACTCCCGGCTGCGGTACGCGTTGCCGGTACCGGCCAAGGTGGGTGTGCTGGCGACCGTGGTCGCGCAGGGCCGTGGTCTGGCTGTCGCCGGTTGCGAGGACGGCACGCTGCACGCGTGGGATCTGGCCACGGGCAGCCGCCTCGGCGAGGCGGTGTCCGCTCATCCCGGCGCCGTACGTGCGCTGGCGACGGCGGTGCTGGACGGTCGTCCCGTCGCTGTCACCTGCGGCTTCGACCGGACCGTTCGGGTATGGGACTTGGCGCGGGAAGAGCTGGTGGGCACGTGCTCCGCCGACGATGACTCCTGGGTGAAATCGCTGGCCGTGGGACTGGTCCAAGGTCGGCCGGTCGTGGTCGGCGCCTGCGTGGACGACGTGGTGAGAGTGTGGGATCTGGCCACCCTCTCCCAGCACAGTGAGCCGTTGACCGTGCGCACCGGTTTTGTGTCCGCTCTGGCGACGGCGGTACTGGACGGCCGTCCTGTCGCTGTCACCAGTCACTCCAAGGAACTCGGGGCGATGGACCTGATCACGGGGGAAGAAACCGTCCGAGTGTGGGACCTGATCACGGGACGGGAGTTCGGCGCCCAGGGCGGCCCTCCCGACGAGCCTCCTGTGTTCGCGGACCAGGAGTACGACAGGACGGTGGA
Source organism: Streptomyces sp. NPDC021080 (assembly GCF_044333225.1). Classification (NCBI taxonomy): domain Bacteria; kingdom Bacillati; phylum Actinomycetota; class Actinomycetes; order Kitasatosporales; family Streptomycetaceae; genus Streptomyces; species Streptomyces sp. NPDC021080. The sequence goes on from NZ_JBIRQM010000030.1 coordinate 6,691, forward strand.
AGGCGACGGGGAGGCAAGGCTCTGCGCCAGTCTGGACCTCAACGCCGCGGCGCATTTTCTGGTGACGGATCCGGCGTCCGAGTGCCCGATGGCCGTCAGCGCCAACGCCTACGAGGTGCACGTCTGGAACCTGGTCACGCGCGAGCAGGTCGGTGAGCCCGTCGCGACCGCGTTCGTGGAAACGGCGGCCGTGAGGATGCTCCACGACCGTCCCGCCGCCCTCCTCGCATACGCCCATGGGCCGGTCGGGGTGTGGGATCTGCCCACCCTCCGGCAGCTGCGGCCATCGCTGACGGGCCACGAGGGGACTGTGCGGGGAGTGGCGACGGCAGTGGTGAACCGGCATCACCTCGCGGTCACCGGTGGCGACGACAGATCGGTCCGGATCTGGGACCTCGACGGTGAAAGGGAGACGGGTAGGGAGACAGGCAGCCGGCCGGCTGGTCATGCCGGCACCGTGACAGGGGTCACCACGGCCGTCGTGAACGGCAGTTGTGTCATCGTCACCGGCGGCTCGGACACGAGGGTGCGGATATGGGACCTCGACGGCAGAGGGCAGCTCGGTGAGCCCCTGACCGGCCACACCGCCGCCGTGGGTCTGCTGACGGCGGGGACGGTGGACGGACGGGCCGTCCTCCTCACGCGCGACGACCGGCACAAGACGGTGCGGATGTGGGACCTGACCACCAGGGAAGAGCTGCACGGACGGTCGACCAGCGAGTACACCAGCTCCTCCATCGAGTTCTTCGCGGCCGTCGATGGCCGCTTCGTCGGGGTGACCGGGGAAGGCCGTGTCTGGGACCTGACCGCGAGCCGATGGATCGGAGTGCAGCCGCGGCAACGAGGCGCCCTGGCCCTGGAGACGCTCGAGGGCCGCAACGTCCTTCTCACCAGCCACAAGGCCGAAGGAGTCCACCTCTGGGACCTGGCCACGGGCGAACTGCTGGCACCGCCGCTGACGGGACACACCAGTGAGGTGCGTGCGGGGGCGACCGGCACGCTGGATGGTCGCCCTGTCGTCGTTGCCGGCGGCGACCGAACCGTGTGGATGTGGGACGCAAACACAGGGCAGCAAATCGGCGCGTACGCCTTTCCTTCCCGTATCAAGAGGCTGACGATGGCGCCCGACGGGCGGCTGGTGGCCGGTTTCGGCACGGATATAGCGGTCCTGACCCATCGCCGCTGAGAGGGTGTTCTCTCCTGTCGTTTCATCCCTGATCGCCCGATTGGGGCTGGTTCAGGTGCCGCGTCGGCTCGGGGCGGATTCCGCGGTCAGGCGTCGCGTCATGAGGTTGATCATCGCGAGGTGGACCATGGCTTCGGAGCGATGTGGCTTGGCCTCGTAGTCGCGTACCAGTCGGCGGTGGTTCATGCGCCTCCCAGGCCACACGCACCCCGACTACGTCGAGCCTCGAGAATTCGGATACGCGCGGCAGGGAAGGCAGGACCGTATGCCCGCTGAGGAGACCGGTCGGCGCGCCCCTGAGCCGCGGCGGGACCTGGTGCAGCGCTCGGCACCGTTCCTGCCCCCCGGAAGCGAGATCCGGCAGGTGTTCATCTGCCAGAGCGCGCCGAACTTCTGGTTCTTCGTCATCACTTATCTCACCGGCCTGACGATGTTCTGGAACAAGTACCGGTGCTTGGCGGTCACCCAGGACGCCATCTACGTGTTGGACAGCGGCAAGCTGTCCGGCGGCGCCAGTCCACGGCGCCTGGCGGGCACGATGCCACGCCATACCCGACTTGGTCCGGTCTCCGGCCGATGGGGGCAGGTGAACCTATTGGGCGAGCGCCATTGGGTACACAGGCGCTTCCACGACCAGATCACCGCCGCAGACCGGGAGACCGGCTTCACCCCGTAGGCCACGGCCTCGGACGGCGACCTGCTGAAATGGTCTGCCGCGATCACCTCGGGCAGCCGCGAGCACCGAATTCCGCATCGCCCGCGGCGGACCACGATTGGATTGGCTCGCCGCATTCGCTGCCTGCCCGGCGGAGTTGCTCCGAGTTCTGCGTCGTACGCCCGAAAGACGATCCCCATCGGCTGGGGCCCACGCCTCAGGCCCGTGGGTGACTGGTGCCCTGCATGTGGAACAGGTCGTCGAGGCCGACCGGTTCGGCGAGGGCGGCGGGAGTGCGTGCCCGCGGCCGACCGGGCGCCCTCCTCCCGGGTGGGCGGGGCCGTGGTCGTGCCCCTCGGGTTTTCATCGTCTCCGGAGCTGGAGCGTGATCGATGTGGTGATCCCGACCTTGACACCCGGGCCGGGATTGCTGGAGACGACGGTCCAGGCGCCCAGCCCGCTGCCCGGGTCGGTCATCACGTCATGTCCGTCGGGCGCGACGGCCTGGATGTTGCCGAAGCACTTGAGGTCCGTGCCGAGCGGGTCGAACGGTTGGCCCTGGATGTCGGGCATGGGTTGGGGCCAGTCCTGTGCCCGGCAGCGCGCGTCGACGCTGTCGGCTGCGTACGAGGGCGAGGGCTTGGGATGCTCGGACTGTGAGGCGCTGCCGCACGCTCCGAGGACGGAGACGAGCAGGGCGGTGACGGCGACGTTGGCGGCACGGCGTTGCATGGCGGATTCCCCTCTGCGCGAGCTGGCTAGTTGATCGGTCCGGTCCGGTGTCCGGCGCACCGGATCATCCAGCCGGCCTGCGAGAGGTTCGCGTCGGGCCCGCGGTCCGCGGGCCTTGGGGCCGAGGCGCCGTTGGCGCGTACGGCTCTGCCTTGTCGCTGAGCTGCCGAGCCGCAGCGGGCGGGCTCGGTCGCGAGGCGGACGCCGGTGGTTCTTGCGTGCATGGTCCCCCCAAGGACGGTTTGGGCGCCGTCATTGTGGCGCCTGCGTGACTTGGAGTGAATGATCACGAACGCTTCGTGTCGTAGCTGTGACCCGCGAAAGCGCGAAATGCCTTCACACCGCGGATGCTGCGGGTGTCGGGCTCTCGGCCCGCAGTCGGCGCCAGACCGCTCGGGGGCAACGGCCCTTGGGGCGGTCGTCGGTGAAATCCCGGTAGGGAACTCTGAGCGGTTGAAGGCCGATCTCGACCCAGTGGTCCTTGCCGGAGGTGTGGTCCCAACCGTCGTTGGGCATGCGGATGTGGTCGTCGCGGTGGTCTTTGTTCTGACTGGTGATCTTGAGGACCTCCGCGTGGTGGGGGCGGCTCCTCATGACCAGGCAGTAGCGTTCCTTGCTGCCCTCGTTGTCCCGGAACGGAACCACGGCGTGCCAGATCTCGCCCGGACCCGGGCGACGGCTTCCCGAGGGGAGACCGCGGTCGTCCCACCGGCGCACCGCCACCAGGCACAGGTACGCGGTGAGCCCGGCGGCACCGCACTGCGCCATCGCCCGGCCGGTCCACTCGGGCGCGTCGAACTGTGCCGCGGCCCAGTGGGCGGCGACCTGACCGAGCACGAGCACCGCCGCGGTGCGAGCGAGGAGGGCCCAGCGGGCGCAGGGCCGCCGGCGGCTCGCGAACAGGGCCACGCCCAGAGCCACGACGACGGGTATGCCGTAGACGACCGCGTACTGCACCGGGCCCCGCACGTGCAGCGGCGGCTCCTGCGACGCCATCAGGTCGGGGAGGGTGAGCGGCAGTGCCAGGCCATAGCCGACGGCGATCCACACGTTCAGTAGCAGATAGCTCTTGACGGCCATGACCAGGCACGACGTGTTGGTGCGACGGGTCACCGGATCCCTTCTTCCTCTGCATGGAGTGACGAATTATGCAGGCGGCCACAGCCGTGCCGGGCGCAAAGCAGAGGTTGCGGGACGGACGGCGATCCGGGTGCTATAGGTCTGCGGATGCCGCGGCTCGGTGTCGGCAGCCGTCTCTCAACCTCGAATGAAGTGAAGGGCGTTGCCGCGGTGGCGCCAGAGGACGGGCGAGAGGTTTGAGATCAACGACCGTCACTTCGGGGTCACCCCGCCCAGCCGCGGCCTGGCCGGTCGAACCACTTCCCGGTCGCCTCCGACAACATCGCTCCCGCGCCGCTGGTGACCATGCTTGTCCGACGACGCCTCCCGGCCCCGGCCCGTTGACAGGCTTCCCGGACGCCCTTCACTCCGGCGAGCTGCGCGGCAGCGCCGAACTGCAGCACCTCCAAGATTTATGACAAAGCATCACATACCGTGTCGGCGAGGAACAGTGGTGGCTCACGCACGGGGGCGCTGCCTGCCTGGCGTGCGCGCCCACCGCTGCCCTCGTCCATGTCGTCTCCGCTCGCGGCCACGGTGCCCGAATCTGGCTCCACCAGAGACGCAGGCCTCCAGCGAGACGTCGATCCCGGTCCCTCGTGGAGGCAGAACATCGTGCAGAAGATCACTCGTCTCGGCATGGCCGTCGCAACCGTGCTCGCCACAGCAGCCCTGTGCACCCCGTCCGTGTCCGCCGCGGCGCACGGCGGCAACGGACACGACCGCGGCGGCCACCATGTGCTCTTCGTCCAGACCGACAACCCAGCAGGTAACCAGATCATCGCCTACCGGCGTGCGGAGAACGGGCGACTGACCCAGGCCAGGACCTACGACACGCACGGTCTCGGGGGCGTGCTGGCCGGCTCGGTCGCCGACCACCTCGCCTCGCAGGGCTCCCTGACCTACGACCCGCGCCACGCCCTGCTGTATGCCGTCAACGCCGGCAGCGACACCGTCTCCGTGTTCTCCGTGGACGGCGACCGCCTGGCGCTGCGCCAGGTCATCGGCTCCGGCGGCCGTTTCCCGGTGAGCATCGCCGTGCATGACGACGACGTGTACGTGCTCAACGCCCTGAACGGCGGTTCGATCCAGGGCTACACGATCCACCACGGCCGCCTGCACAAGGAGGCCGGACGAAAGCGCGCCCTGGGTCTCGACCCGAACGCCACGCCTCAGTTCACCAACACCCCGGGGCAGGTGGGCTTCACCGGCGACGGTTCTCAGCTCGTCGTCACCACCAAGGCGAACGGCAGCAACCTCCTGGTGTTCAACCTGAACCGCAACGGTGCACCGGCCCATTCCCCTGTCACCACGAACCTGCCGGGCGCCGTGCCCTTCGCCTTCGTCCCCAACGGCCGCCACGGCCTGTTCCTGGCCGAGGCCGGAACGAACGCCGTCGCGACGTTCACCATCCACCGCGACGGCACCGCATCGCAGGAGGCCTTCGCGGCCACGGGCCAGTCGGCCACCTGCTGGATCGTCGCCACCCGCGACCTGCTCTACGCCTCCAACGCGGGCAGCTCCACCCTCAGCGGCTTCCGCGCCTCCGACCACGGCCGCCGGCTGACCCTCCTGGGCAACACGCCCACCGACCCTGGCACCGTCGATGCCGCGACCTCCCCGGACGGGCACTATCTCTACGCCCAAACCGGGGTCAACGGCATCGTCGACGAGTTCGCGGTCAACCATGACGGCTCACTCACCCGGCTGGGCTCCCGGACCGTGCCGGGCGGCGTCGGCGGCGAAGGCATCGTCGCCCTCTGACCGGCCACCCGCACGATCTTCGCCGCGGACACTGGCCGACGACCCGCGCGATTGACGTCCTCCCCGGCCTGAAGGTCGGGGAGGATGTCAAAGAGGAGGGCGACGTGCCACCGAATTGCAAACCTCCCGGCGAGATCTTCGACATGCCGGAGGCGCGGCAGGCGGTCGCGGACTCACGGATGAACAGCGCGATAAGCGTTGAGGGCGCGTTTCGCCGGGAGCCGTCGCTGCGCGAATACCTGTTGGACACGCTGGTCCGAGCGGGGCAGCTTCGTCCCGCCTTGGAGAATGGCCCCTGGAACCTCGAAGTTGTATACGACCTCGTCGCAGGCCTCGTTGACTGTCACCGTGGACCTCGTCAGGAGAGCCTGAACCCCGCTGAAGCCGGTTCGCAGTTCATTCGCCAGGTAGTCAACCTGGCCATCCATGTTGAAGACTGCGCGCGCCCCAAGCCCGTCCCCGCCGAACGGGTGCGTGAATAGCCTGGCGCGCCGGGCGGAAGACGTCCACTGCGCCAGGCCGATGCCTGGAAGAGCAGGTCCCACATGGTGGGCCGCACTCCGGTTCATGATGTCGTCTGCCGTGTGGTTGACCACGGTGCCGCCGAAGTTCTTCGATCGCATAGGGGTGCTCTCAGCACTTCCCTCGACACGGTTGGGGATCACACCGGACTCAGCCACGAGGTTGCCTACAATCCCCGCTGCTCCGTTAACGGGGTATGCATAGCGTTCGACCAGGCGTTCCATTACGTAGAGAAGACGCCGGTCGAGATTGAGTCGCTCCCAGTGCGAGACCTGGCTCCAGTTGACGGTGGCGTCGAGGTTCTCCTGGAATTCGGCCGGGAGCGCAGTCCAGAACTTAGCAATCTCTACAGGACCAACGTCCACAGTGTCGTTGCCGATGTTGTACCGCACGTACCGGTCCGCCTTGAAGAAGTACGCATGCCCGTCTCCCCAGTTGACGGCAGCGTCAAGGTCCTCCTGGAATTCGGCCGGGAGCG
>NZ_JBIRQM010000030.1:13244-59166 GCF_044333225.1 Streptomyces sp. NPDC021080
CGCAGTCCAGAACTTAGCAATCTCTACAGGACCAACGTCCACAGTGTCGTCGTCGATGTTGTACCGCACGTACCGGTCCGCCTTGAAGAAGTACGCATGCCCGTCTCCCCAGTTGACGGCAGCGTCAAGGTCCTCCTGGAATTCGGCCGGGAGCGCAGTCCAGAACTTAGCAATCTCTACAGGACCAACGTCCACAGTGTCGTCGTCGATGTTGTACCGCACGTACCGGTCCGCCTTGAAGAAGTACGCCACTCTGTCGCTCATGATTCTCCGATCAGAGGTACGGACTGCTCATAGAGGTGAGGAGGCCTGCGGCCCCAGGAACTCGCCGGTGCGTGAGCACCCCAGTTCTCCTGCAACACCAAAGTCCGTGAACGAACTTGTCAGTCTGGTAGTTGGACTCGTCCTAAATCTGACCTCCGAGCCCAGCGAAGACCGCAGGCCAAGGCCCATAATTGTCTCCGCATCCCCCTACCAGAATGCGCGCCAGGCCGTCAGCCTGCATCTTGGCAGCGGACTGCCTGACCTGGGGCATCCCATGCACCTGCACGCTGGCCCACCTGCTCGCCCGCATCGATGGCGACACACTCGACCAGGCCGCCCTGGGCACCTGGCTGGGCGGCACGCTGCTGCCGTTCGACCGGATCACCGACGTGGTGAAGGCTGCCTTCGTCCTTCACCGCGCATCAACATGAGGTTGGAAGAGGCTCAAGGTCTCGCGGCCGGCTTCATGTGCGCGTCCGCAGGGGCTCGGGACTCAGGGCGGACCACAGCTCCCGTTCCACGTCCGTCGGCGGGATGTGCGTGGCGCAGGATTCCGGGTGCCAGGAGGGCGGTCGGCCGCTCGGCTCCGGGGCCGGTTCCGGCTCCTCCTGGTGGGCCGGCGGCCCGGGCAGCGGGCATCCGGACAGCAGGCATCCCACCGCCAGCAGGCCCGGGGCCCATCGGGCGAGGGCATCGGCCCATCGTGCGCGTCTCATCGTCGGCTCACCGTCGCGGGGTGGTCGGGGTCGGCCAGGGTGTCGGACATCTCGGGGTCGTCGGTGGTCAGGTGCCGGCGGCGGCTCTGCCGGGCCGGGTCGGGAACGGGCAGGGCGGCGACGAGCCGCCTGGTGTAGTCGTCCCGAGGACTGCCCAGCACCTCGGCCGTCGAACCGTACGCGGCGATCCGGCCGCGGTGCAGGACGGCGACACGATCGGCGACCCGCTCGACCACCGCCAGATCGTGGCTGATGAACAGCGCCGCGAAGCCCAGCTCCTGGTGCAGTTCGGCGAAGAGGTCGAGCACCTTCGCCTGGACGGACACGTCAAGGGCCGAGGTGGGTTCGTCCGCGATGAGCAGCGGGGGCCGCAGGGCGAGCGCGCGGGCCAGGGCGGCCCGTTGCCGCTGGCCGCCACTGAGTTCATGGGGGTAGCGGCCGGCGTAGGCGCGAGGCAGGTGCACGGATTCCAGCAGCGTCTCGGTCTCGGCGCGGACCTCCGCCGCCGTCAGTTCGCGTCGGTGGACGAGGAGGGGTTCCGCGACACTGTCGGCGACGGTCAGCAGCGGGTTGAAGCTGGCCGCGGGGTCCTGGAAGACGTAGCCGATGTGGCCCGACCGGCTACGGGCGCGTCGTCTAGTTGTCAACGGCGTTCCGAAGACGTCGAGTTCACCGCCGGTCACGGGCGTCAGGCCGGCGATGGCCCGACCGATGGTGGTCTTGCCGCTGCCGCTCTCCCCCACCAGTGCGAGCACCTCGCCCGGCTCGATCGTGAAGCTCACGCCGTCGACCGCCCGGAAGCCCTTCCTCCCCAGCCTCCCCGGGTGGTCCACGACCAGTCCGGCGGCCCGTACGACCGGCGGCGCGGCGGATCCCGGGTGGTTCGCGACCGGTCCGGTGGCCTGTCGGACCGGCGGCAGGTTGTTCGCGAGGGCCGTCCGCGCACCGTCTCCCGTGCCGAACACCGGTACGGCGGCGAGCAGTTCCCGGGTACGGGCATGGTGTGGCTGTGCGAACAGCGTGCGGACCGGGGCCTGTTCGACCACCTCGCCCTCACTCATCACCGCCACCCGGTCCGCCAGGTCGGCGACCACGCCCATGTTGTGGGTGATGAGGAGCACGGCGGTGCCGAAGTCGGTGCGGCAGCGGTGCAGCAGTTCCAGGATCTCCGCCTGGACGGTGACGTCCAGTGCTGTGGTGGGCTCGTCCGCCACGATGAGCCCGGTTCCGAGGGCGAGGGCCATGGCGATGACGGCCCGTTGCTTCTGACCGCCGGACAACTGGTGCGGGTAGTGGTCCACGCGCGTGGCCGGGTCCGGGATGCCGACCTTGCCGAGCCAGTCGACGGCCACGGCGCGGCGTTCGGCCCGGTTGCCGCCGTGGCCGTGGGCGCGCAGTCCCTCGGCGAGCTGCCAGCCGATGGTGAAGACCGGGTTCAGGGCCGTGGACGGTTCCTGGAACACCATCGCGGCGCGTGTGCCGCGCAGTTCGCGCAGACGGGCGGGGGACGCGCCGAGCACGTCCTCGACCGGGTCGGTGGTGCCGTCGCCGAGCAGCACTCGGCCCTGGGCCGTCGCGGTGGCGGGCAGCAGGCCGAGGACCGACCTGGCGGTCACGGTCTTGCCGCTGCCGCTCTCGCCGACCAGGGCCAGCACCTCCCCGGGAGCGACGGCGAGGCTCACCCCCTTCACCGCGGGGGCCGGACCGGAATCGGTGGCGAAGGTGACCCGTAGGTCCTCGATGCGCAGCAGGTCAGTCATCGTCCGTGCCACCGTCCTTGGCCGTGGGGACCCTCGCCGCGCCCCGCCGCCGAAGCCGGGGGTCGGCCAGGTCGGTGAGGCTCTCGCCGAGCAGGGTGGTGCCGAGCACGGTGAGCACGATGGCCAGGCCGGGCGGGATTGCGGTCCACCACAGCCCCGAAGTGACGTCGGCCACCGAGCGGTTGAGGTCGTATCCCCATTCGGCTGCCGAGTTGGGCTCGATGCCGAAGCCGAGGAAGCCGAGCCCGGCGAGGGTGAGGATGGCCTCGGAGGCGTTGATGGTGAGGATCAGTGGGAGGGTGCGCAGCGAGTTGCGCAGCACGTGCCGGACCATGATCCGCCAGGTTCCGGTGCCGATCACGCGGGCCGCGTCCACGAAGGGTTCCGCTTTCACCCGGATCACCTCGGCCCGTACGACACGGAAGTACTGCGGTACGAAGGCCACGGCGACCGAGCAGGCCGCCGCGCCGAGGCCTCCGACGAGACTCGACCGGCCGCCGCTGATCACGATCGACATGACGATGGCGAGCAGCAGCGGTGGGAACGCGTAGAGTGCGTCGGCCAGCCCGACCAGTGACCGGTCCAGGCGGCCGCCGAGGTATCCGGAGGCCAGCCCCAGGACGGTGCCCGGGATCACCGACAGCGACAGAGCCGCGAGAATGATCTCCAGGGCGGTCCTGGCGCCCCACAGCGTGCGGGACAGCACGTCGTACCCCGCGATGGTGGTGCCGAGCGGATGCGCTCCGCTGGGGTGCTGCTGTGATCCGAACAGCCCCGATCCGTCCTGGAGTTGGGCGTAGCCGTACGGGGCGAGCAGCGGGCCGGCCAGGGCCGCGAGGACGAACAGTGCCGTCAGGACCGTGCCGGTGAGCAGCATGGCGCGCTGCACCGCGCCGCCGGTGCTCAGCCGCTCGCGCAGGCGTGCCGACAGCCGCGTCCGCCGGTGGAGGAGAATCTGGGCCACGGCTCAGTACCTCACTCGGGGATCGATGAGGGCCGCGACGATGTCGACGAGGAAGTTCGTCACCGCCACGACGACGGCGAACAGGGCCACGATGCCCTGCACGGCGGGGAAGTCACGGACCGTCAGGTAGTGGGCGAGTTCATAGCCGAGCCCCTTCCACTCGAAGGTGGTCTCCGTGAGCACCGCTCCGCCGAGCAGACCGGCGACCTGGAGTCCGAGGACGGTGACGACGGGGATCAGGGCGGGCCGGGCGGCGTGCCGGGTGACCAGGCGAAGGGGTGCCACACCACGGGATCTGGCGGCGTCCACGTAGTCGGCGGAGAGGGTGCCGATCAGGTTGGTGCGGACCAGCCTCAGGACGATGCCGGCGACGAGCAGGCCCAGCGCCAGCGCGGGCAGTGCCGCGTGCTTCAGGACGTCGGTGACGGCCCTCCCGTCGCCGCTGCGCAGGGCGTCGACGAGGTAGAACCCCGTCGTGCTGGTCTGGTCCTGGAGGAAGAGCTGGACGTCGGTGCTCGCCCGGCCGGACGCGGGAAGCCAGCCGAGCCGGATCGCGAAGACCAGTTTCAGCAGCAGTCCCGCGAAGAACACGGGGGTGGCGTAGGTCAGGACGGCGAACAGCCGCAGCACCGCGTCGGGCGCGCGGTCCCGGTGGACGGCCGCCACCATGCCCAGGGGGACACCCACCAGGAGGGCCACGACGAGTGCGTCGAAGGCGAGTTCTGCGGTGGCGGCGCCGTAGGTGCCCAGTACGTGTGTCACCGGCTGGTTGTCGGTGACGGTGTGCCCGAAGTCCCCGGTGGCCAGGGACTTCAGGTAGTCGAGGTATTGGGTGAGCAACGGCCGGTCGTAGCCTGCCTGGTGCAGCTTGGCCTGAAGCTGGTCCGGGGTGAGGCGGTCGCCGAAGGCGGCGCTGATCGGGTCGCCGGTGGCGCGCATCAGGAAGAAGACGAGGCTGACCAGGATGAGCACGGTGGGGACGATGAGGAGGAAGCGGACCACCAGGTAGCGGGTGAGTCCGTACCCCGCGGCGCCGCCGGCCGGGGCGGTGGCGTCGGCCGGAGCGGCGTCGGGGATCTCCTGGGTCGGGGTGCTCACTTCTTCGCGAGCCCGGCCCAGCGGAACTGGTACGCGCTGCTCAGTTCGTCGGGTACACCGCTGACGTCGCTACGGGTGACGATCGCGGTCGAGCCCTGGAGCAGCGGCAGCAGGGGTACCGAGGCCGCGGCCTTGTCCTGTGCCCGCTTCAGCAGTTCGGTGCGCTCGGTCGTGTCGGTCTCCGTCTCCTCCTTCTTGATCAGTTCGCGGACGGCGGGGTCGGAGTAGTCGTTGGCGACCCAGCTGTTGGCGGAGTAGAAGGGCGAGAGGTAGTTGTCCGCGTCCAGATAGTCGGCGTACCAGCCCAACTGGTAGAGCGGGTAGAGGTGCTTGACGCGGTCCTTGCCGTACTGGGTCCACTCGGTGGACTGGAGGTTCACCGTGAACAGTCCTGTGGCTTCGAGCTGGGTCTTGAGGAGCGCGTACTCGTCGGCCGAGGAGGAACCGTAGTGGTCGCTGTTGTACTGGAGGTTGAGCGTGACCGGGGTGGTCACCTTCGCCGCTTTGAGACGCGCGGCGGCGGCGGCCTTGTCCGGGCCGCCCTTCTCGTCGCCGTAGAGCGACTTGAAGGAGGCGGTGGCGCCGGTGAGTCCGTCGGGCACGGAGGTGTACAGCGGCTGATAGCTGTTCTTGTAGACCTGTCGGGCGAGTTGGGCCCGGTCGACGGAGTCGGCGACGGCCTGCCGCACGGCCAGCGCCTTGGCCTTGTCGGGCTTCTTGGTCCTGGTGCCGTACGGCTGGGTCCTGAAGTCGAAGACGATGTAGCGGATGCCGTTGCCCGAGCCGGTGTGGACCTTGACGTCCTTCTTCGTGGACAGGTCGTCGAGGTCGGCGGTGGTGAGGGTGCGGTAGACGGCGTCGACGGTGCCCTGCTGGACGTCGAGCTTCAGGTTGCTCGCGTCGGTGTAGTACTTCAGCTGGATGTTCCGGGTCCGCGCGGCGCCCAGAGCGCCGCCGTAGGCGCTGTTGGCGGTGAAGGAGACCAGTGAGTTCTTGTCGTAACTGCGCACGCCGTAGGGGCCGTTCCAGGGTTTGCCCGCGACGATCGCCTTGTCGTCCAGGATCTTGTCCGGGGGGAAGACCTGCTCGTCGACGATGTAGCCCGCGGCGGTGGACAGCACCTGGGGAAACAGTGTGTCGTCGGCCGACTTGAGGGTGAAGACGACCTTGTCCGGTGCCGGGGCGGCGACGGAGTCGAGGTCGTACAGGAGGGAGGAGGGGCCGTTCTCGTCGGCGATCCTCACCGTGCGGTCGAAGCTGAACTTGACGTCGGAGGACGTCAGTCGGTGACCGTTGGCAAACCTCAGGTCTTTCTTCAGCGTGACGGTGTACTCCTTGGGACCGGTCGGCTCGATCCCCTTCGCCAGGTCCGGGGAGACCTTCGTGGCGCCGTTCTTGACGCTGAGCAGGGTCGCGTAGACCTCGCTCTCGATGGTGCCGGAGCCCGCGTCCCAGGAGCCCGCCGGGTCCAGGGCGGTCACCTGGTCGGTCGTGCCGACGGTGATCGCCGCCTCCCCGGTCCCGGTGGAACTCCTGCTGCTCGTGCAGCCGGTCAGGGCCGCCAGGAACACCGTGCCGAGGGATATCGCGCCGAGGGCCCGGAGGGGTCTGGTGGTGTTGTGCTGCGCCATGGCTGGTCTCTGCTTCCGCGTGAGTGGGTGCGCGAAGGGGCCGCGGCAGGCAGGGGCGAGCCGGGCGCACGCTGTCGCGTGAAGGGTGGGGACGGGAGGAGCGTGAAGAACAAGTGGGTCAGCGGTGACAGAGACAGCTGCACACCAGCAGCAGATCCACATGGCGCCGGGAGCACAGCACGAGGCCGGTTGCCACGCCGTCCTCCCCAGGGGTGTCGCCGGCCGTCGGGCCGGTGGGAACGCACTTGCAGAACAGAAACATCCGCCGAGCCTTCACCTGGGGCACCCCACTGCGCCGAGGGTTGCCATCCGGCCAGCCAGGGCTTGATCACCGGAACTCGTAGCTCGCGCTCACCGTAGATCTCCGGTCGGAGGAACGACAAGTTCTGCTCGCGACAAGCAATATGATCGCAATCTGACGTTCCATCAGATTGCAATCATATTGCACGGGAACGGACCTCCTTCGTGCGGGAGCGAAAGAGGCCCGCAAAACCACGAAATGCGGCGGGAGGGCGCCGGAACCAACCACCCGACGGGGGCGCCCAGTTGCTAGTGTTGAACCATGCAGATAGGCGTTAACGTCCCGAATTTCGGACCTGGCACCAATCCGGAAACCCTCGCCCGCTGGGCCAAGACGGTGGAAGGTCTCGGCTTCGACCTATTGATGGTCTCCGACCATGTGGCGATCACACCGGATGTCGCGAAACAGTATCCCGCCCCGTTCTACGATCCTTTTACGACGCTCTCCTGGCTCGCCGGTTTAACGACCCGGGTCAAACTGGGCACCACGGTTCTCATCGCGCCCTACCGGCATCCTCTGCTGGTCGCCAGAATGGCGGCCAACCTGGATCAGCTCTCCGGCGGGCGGCTCGTCCTCGGCGTCGGTGTCGGCTGGGCCCGGGAGGAATTCGCGGCGCTCGGCGTCCCCTTCGAACGGCGGGGCGCACTGACCGACGAATATCTGAACACCCTGAGAACCGCGTGGGCCGACGAGGCCGACTACGGGAGCGGGCGGATTCCGGTCTGGATCGGCGGCAACAGCGACGCGGGGCTGCGCCGGGCGGCCCGGCTCGGTCTGCCGTGGCATCCACTGCGGTTCACCATGCCGTGGTTCCGTGACGCGCTGGACCGTCTGGGGAACATCGCGGCCGAACTCGGGCAGCCGGCACCCGAATCGGCGCCCCGCATCCTTCTCCGGCTCACGGACAAGCCGGTCGACCATCCCGATCGCCGCGCCGGCGAAGGCACCCTCGACCAAGTCCTGCAGGACATCGAGCAGTTGCGCCTCTCGGGCGCCACCACGGTGGTCCTCGACCCCTACAACGGCGACCCGGACGAGACCCTCAGGCCCGAAGTGGCATGGCAGGCGCTGGCCACCGTGGCCGCGAACCTGGCATAGCCCCACACCCCACAGAGACGGAGCCACAGTGACCCTCGACGACCGCGGCCCGCACCACAACGGCAGCGACAGCACCGACCACGGCGAAACCGGCCCTTCCTCCGCCGTCAGCGAAGCCGACCTGGTCCATCTCCGCCGCTGCGTGGACCTGGCGGCCGAGGCGGTGGACGCCGGCGACTGGCCGTTCGGCTCCCTGCTGGCCGACGCGGACGGCAAGGTCCTTGCCGAGGACCGCAATCGCGAGTCCAGCACCGGGGACCCCACCCGGCATCCGGAGTTCGAACTCGCCCGCTGGGCCGCGACCCACCTCGACCCCGAGGAACGGGCCACGGCCACCGTGTACACCTCGGGCGAGCACTGCCCGATGTGCGCGGCCGCGCACGGGTGGGTCGGACTGGGCCGCATCGTGTACGCGAGTTCCTCCCGCCAGGCACGGGACTGGAAGGCCGAATGGGGTGTGCCCGTCACCTCGCCCCTGAGCCCCTTGTCCATCCGGGACGTCGTACCCGGCCTGGAGATCGCCGGGCCGGTCCCGGAACTGGCCCAGCAGGTGAAGGAATTGCACCTGCGCTTCCGGAGCGGGATCGACGCGGCCGGCTGAGAAGGCCGAAGACACCCGGGCCCGGCAGCGTGACTCGCTGCCGGGCCCGGGGTGTGTGCGGACGATCGCGCGGATCAGACCATGAACTGGTCGTACTTCGCCATGTGTTCCTGAAGTTCCTCCAGGCTCGGGTTGCGGCCGCCCGCCGTGAGGCGCCCCAGACCGCGGAAATAGTCCTCGCGGTCGTAGATCGGGTAGAACATGATCAGCAGGGTGGCGTCCTCCTTGCCCCGGTTCGTGAAACCGTGCGGCTCGCCCTTGGGCACGTAGGCGAAAGCACCCGGCTCACCCACCACCTTGCGGTCGCCGATGGTGAACTCGATCTCACCGCGCACCACGTAGAACATCTCCGTGGACTTCTTGTGCACATGCGGACTGGCGCCGCTGGCTTCGGGAGCCATGTGATGCTCGAAGAATCCGAACTCCCCGTCGGAGTCCGGTGTGGTGAGCTTGAGATACGTCCTCTTCGTGTCCCGGATGTCGACGAACTCTCCCCCGCCCGGCGGCACGTACAGCGGAACAGACACTTTCTCTCCTTGGGTGTTGTCGATTCGGGTGCTGCCGAATCAAGTGGTCTCGAATCAGGTGGTGTTGCATCGGGTGGTACTGCATCGGGTCGTGGTGCATCGGGTGGTTTCGACGGCCGGCTCGTACGGCCGACGCGTCAGGTGGCCTCGGCCAGGCTCGGATCCTGCTGCGGTCGCCGCGCCGCCTGCGCCTGTGCCCACCGGCCGATCGCGGGAGCCGCGAGGCCGCTCGCGGCGAACAGCGCGGCCAGTGCCACCCATCCCGTGGTGCCGGCCGTGACGACCAGGCTGACCACGATCGGTGCCGCGATCTGCTGCACGGCCACCCCGAGCCAGAATACCGAGAGGTAGACGCCCTCCTGGCCGGGCACCGCGAGCAGATACGAGCCGCCCCAGCCTCCGGCGGACTGCCACAACTCGCCGCCCGTCAGCGCGATCATGGCCAGCAACAGCGCGCCGACCGCCAGGACGACCGGCAGTCCCGGTGCCGTGACGAGCAGCAGACAGCACACCGCGAGGGAGAGACCGGCGCGTACCAGAGCACGTGCCGCGCCCTGGATGTCGTCGGTGCCCCGGCTCGCGCGCACCTGGAGGAGCACCGCCAGTACGGTGTTGACCGCGACGAGCGGGGAGATCAGCGCGGCCGAGACGTTCGTGTGCCCCACGATCCACAGCGGTATCCCGATGCTCAACAGCGTCATGTGCATGGTGAGAACCGCGTTGATCCCGGCGAACGAGAGGAACGAGCCGTCGCGCAGCACATTCACCGAGAACCTCCGCCGAAGGTTCCCCGTCGGCGCGTTGAGCAGCGGCAGCCGGGACGCCAGGGTCGCGAGCACCGCGAACGAGGCGGCGTTGAGCAGGAGGATCACGCCGTAGCCGGTTCGGGTGTCGATCAGCAGCCCGACACCGCCCAGCAGGGCGCCGACGGTGAAGCCGACGTTGCGCATCGACCGGAGGATCGCGACGACCTTGACCCGTTCCGTGGTCGGCACCGCCTGCCCGACCAGGGCCTGCTCCATCGGCGCCGCCGCCTTGTCGACGAGGCCGAGCAGGCACACCACGGTCAGGAACTGCCAGAGGTTTTGGACGAACGGATACACCACGAAGCAGACGGAGCGCCACAGGCTCACCCCGACCAGGACCTTCTTCGGGCCGATGCGGTCGGCCAGGATCCCGATGGGGATCGCCGTGCCGAGGGCGATGGCGGCGGACAGCCCCAGGCCGAAGCCGAGGTTGTGCTCGGACAGGTGGACCGACCTGGTGACGAAGGGGACGGACACGGCCAGGAAGGCGCCGGTTCCGACCGCGTCGATCATCGCCATCACGGCCAGCCGTCTGCCGACCGGACCGCCGGGCACGGATCCGCGCAGTCCGCGGACGCGCTGCCACAGAGCAGACATCTGATCCCTCACTCGGTTGCGATACGGATGGCGGCGACGGCGTCCAGGACGTGCCGGTGTGCGGTGTCCGCGTCCGGCCCGGTGGCGATGACGTGCCCGGCCCGGTCCCATGAGGACGCCCAGGGCCGTACCTCCTGGCCCGCCTCGACGTCCACCTCCACGGCCCGTACGCCGGGCAGTGTCTTCGCGGAGTCCTGTCCGGCGACCCCGGTCACCGTGCCCGGCCCTGCGGCCAGGAAGCGGATCGACGCGGTCCGGCTCGAGGTTCGGGGCAGCTCGACAGGGCGGCCGGCCAGCAGGTCGATGAGGGTCAGCCTGATCGTGGTGTCGTAGGCCAGGTCGACGAGGTCGATCAGATGGTCGCCGGGGCAGCGGCCGGCGCATTCGACCAGCGTCGGTCCGGACTCGGTGAGGATCCACTCGGCGTGCAGGATGCCGGTCCCGAAGCCGACGGCCGCGATCAGCGCCCGCAGGGCCGTCCCGAACGCGGTCCGGGTGTCTGGGTCCAGCGGCGCGGGCAGCAGATGGCCGAGCTCGACCGGATACGGTCCCGGGATCACCGTCTTGGCCGTGATGTTCTCGAAGACGACCTCGCCCTCCCGCACCAGCGCCTCGACGCTGAACTCGGGTCCTTCCAGGCGTTCTTCGGCCAGGAACCGCCACTGCAGCGGCCGGTCGGGCACCTGCTCGTACTCGGCCGCCGACGAGGTGCGCTCCCACGCCTGCGCCGCGGTGGTGGCATCGACCGAGTCCAGCAGCTGCACGCCGACGCTCGCCTGCCGGTTCGCCGGTTTGACCACCACCGGCCCGGTACCGGCGAAGCCGAGGATGTCCTCGGGTCCGTGCACCTCACGCCAACGCGGGTTGCGGACGCCACCGGCGGCCGCTGCCTCGCGCAGTCTGACCTTGTCCCGCAGCGCCTGCGCGGCCCTCTCGCCGGCTCCGGGCAGGCCGAGCTTGGCGGCCAGGGCGGCCGCGGCCGGCACCGCGTACTCCAGTGCCGGGACGACGGCGGCCACCGGTCGTGCCGCCGAGAGTTCGACCGCCAGGTCGAGGGCCTCGGCCGACTGCTGGTAGCGCGCCGGGACGATCCGGTCCAGGCAGTCGAAACGCGCCGCCGCGTCCCGCAGTTCCCGCTTGCGGATGATGTCGGGTTCCTCGATCACCACGACGGACCCGCCGGGGATCCTCCCGTCGATCGCGCGCAGGTAGGCCGCGTTGTAACCCACGAACAGCACCTGGGCGTCCGTGTCGGGGGCGGTCACGGTGACCTCCTGGTTGATGGGGCGGAGCACTGCATGGGACTGCCTTTCTTCATGGGGGGACGAACGGCCGACGACGCTCAGGCGGGTGCCCCGAGGGCCCCGGTCCGGCCGTCGGCCCGTACGGGCGTTCCGTCGATGACGACCTCGATGGCGGCGAGCGCCTCCGCACAGCGGGCCTGTGCCTCCTCGGGCGAGGCGCCGGAGACGATGACGTGCCCGTGTCTGCTCTTGGAGTCGCGGACCTCCGGCACGGTGTCCCCGGGGCTCAGCCGCAGGCTCAGTTCGTCGACATGGCCGAGCGCCTCGACCGTCTCCAGGCCGCGGATCGCGTCGACATGACCGGGCGGGAGGGTGAAGAACCGTACGGCCGCCGCCGCCGTCGGGGTCGGGGGTTTCACCGGTGCGCCCTTCAGGGCGGCGAAGACGGCCTGTTCGATGTCCAGCCCGGTGGCCAGCTCGATAAGCCTTGGTATCCGGTCACCGCCGAGCCGGGCCTGCGACTCGACGATGCGCGGGCCCCGCGGCGTCCAGATCACCTCGGTGTGCGCGGGGCCGAACCGGTATCCGCAGGCGGTGAGGAACTGCTCGGTCAGATCCTCGACGGCGCGGCGGCGGTCCTCGGGCAGGGGCGCCGGGTGGACGTGCCCGGTCTCCACGAACAGCGGTGGCGGACCGAGCAGTTTCCCGGTGATGCCCACGACCTGGTGCCGGCCGTCTTGGCTGAGCGTCTCCACGCTGTACTCGGGACCGCGCAGGTACTCCTCGACGAGGAACGGGCCGTCGTAGCCGTACTGGTCGAGCAGCGCCGTCCACGGCACCTGGTCGGCGGGCTCCCGCCACAGGTAGACGCCTCGGCTGCCGGCGAGCGCGGCCGGTTTGACCACCGCGGGAAAACCGATCCGCCGCACCGCGTCAGGCACCTCGCGGCGGGTCGGCGCGGCCACGAAGGCCACCGGGGACAGCCCGCGCTTGGCCAGCAGTTCGCGCATCGCGTGCTTGTCGGCGAGCACGCGGATCGCCGCGGCCGGATTGAGCTCCGCGCGCAGTTCCTCGGCCACCTCGTAGGCGCTGACCATCGTCTCCTCCCTGCCGATGTGGTAGATCAGCGAAGCGTCGTGCTCCAGCGCGACCGCGCGGACGGTGCGGCGCAGCGCCTCCTCGTCCCGGAAGTCGGCCGTCACGTACAGATCCGCGAGTGCGCGTACGTCGTCGAGGTACTCCGGCGACTCCAGACGCGGGTCCCAGATCGCAGCGACCCAGAACCCGGCCGTCTGTGCCTTGCGGACGAACTGGCGGTAGGGCATCACCATCAGCAGACGGGGACGTTCGCCGGGGGGCGGCACGGCCGTCATCGGGCACCGCCGCCGGCCGCCCCGGCCGTCGCGGGCTCGGTGGCGCGGCTCAGCAGGCTCAGATACCGCTCGCCCGTGTCGGGCAGCAGGGTCACGACGCGCTTGCCCCGGTACTCCGGACGGGCGGCCACGACAGCGGAGGCGTGCACGACCGCGCCGGCCGACACCCCGACCATGAGGCCCGTGCGCAGGGCGAGCCGCCGGGTGGTGTCCAGCGCGTCGAAGTCGGAGACGGCGATCACCTCGTCGATGAGTTCCCGTTCCGTGGTCGGCGCGACGAAGCCTCCGTTGAATCCGGGGATGCCGTGGGTTCCGGCCTCACCGCGGGACAGCAGCGGCGACCCGGCCGGCTCCACCGCCACGATGCGAAGGCCGGGATGGCGCTCGCGGAGGTAGCGGCCCGCGCCGCTGAGGGTGCCACCGGTGCCGACCCCGCCGACGAAGACGTCGATCCGTCCCTCGGTGTCGGACCAGATCTCCGGACCGGTCGACTCGTAGTGGGCCCGGGTGTTGTCGGGGTTGTCGTGCTGGCGGCAGAACCACGATCCGGGGGTGGCGCGGTGGATCTCCTCGGCCCTGTCGACCGCCGCCTGGTATCCGCCGGTGTGCGGGGTCCGCACCACCTCGGCGCCGAGCGACAGCAGGATGGAGACGCGTTCCTGGGTCGCGTTGTCCGGCAGCACGATGAGGCAGCGGTAGCCGCGGGCCGCCGCCAGCGCGGCCAGGGAGATGCCGGTGTTGCCCGAGGTCGCCTCGATCACGGTGCCGTCGCCCGGGACGAGCTGTCCGCGTTCCTCGGCTCCGCGCAGCATCGACAGCGCGGCCCGGTCCTTGCTGCTGGACCAGGGGTTGAACGACTCCAGCTTCGCCAGCACGGTGGTGTCGACGGGTACGCCGTCCAGGATCCGGTCCAGTGGCAGCCTCAACAGGGGCGTACCGCCGATCAGTTCGACGAGCGAGTCGGCGACCGGACGCCGGCCGACCGGTTCGGTGCGAACACTGATCTCCTTGGCGGCGGCCTCGGCGGTCCGCGCGGCGAGCTGGGCGGTCTCGGCCACCACCAGCACATGCCCGGTCCGGTCACCGTTGCGGCGCAGCTCGCGCACCTCGTCGCCCGGCTTCACCTTGAGGACGACCTCCTCCACACCGGGCAGCGCGGCGGCCCGGTCCTGACCGCCGAGGGACACCACGCGGCCGGGCTGGGCGGTCAGATAGCGGATGGCGCTCCCGGCGACCGGCGCTTGCGGCACGACGCGGTCCGGCAGCGGTTGGCCCAGGTACTGCCTGGCCACCAGCTCCAGCGAGCGGATACCGAGGGCACGGTCGACCAGGTAGGTGATCTTGCCGCCCGCCGGGCGCGGGTTGATCTCGATGAGCTTGGGCCCAAAGGACGTCACCTTGATCTCGACATGGGCCATGCCCAGGTCGAACCCGACCGCGCGCAGCGCCTGCACGGCCAGGTCCCCGCAGGCGCGTACGACCGGATCGGGCAGGCTGGAGGGGAAGCTGTGGCCCAGCTCGACGAAGTAGCCGAGGCCGCCCACCGACTTGTCGGTCACCCCGAACACCTCGTACCGGTCGCCCTCGGCCAGTACCTCCACACTGACCTCGGGACCGCTGACGTACTCCTCGACCATCAGCTCGTGGTACCGGCTCTGGCCCCGGGTGTTCTCCACCCTGGTGCGGATCAGCCGGACGTGCTCGGCGGCCTGGGCCGCGCTCTCCACCAGCCGGACATCGGCGCTGCTGGTCTCATCAGCCGGTTTCACCACGACCGGCAGACCTATCGCGGTCGCGGCCGCTTCCGCCTCGGCCGGGGTCCGGACGGTGCGGAAGGCAGGCATGGGAACTCCGCGTTCGGCGCAACGCCTGCGCATGAGCGCCTTGTTGCGGGCGATCGCGACCCCCTCGACGCTCACGGTGGGAAGTCCGAGCAGGACCGCCACCTCGGCGGCCACGACGACGTCGTACTCGGCCAGGGTCAGGAAGGCGTCGAAGGGATGCTCGGCGCCGGCCGCCCGTACGTGCGGCAGGAGTTCGTCGAGGACGTTCGTCTCGCAGTGGACGATGTCGTCGACGTAGTTGTCGAAGTAGGCCGGACCGCCGGGTACTTCGAGATAGCGGTCGAGGTCGCGGGTGAAGAAGGTGACACGGCAGTCGAGTTCCTTGATGATCTGCAGGCCCTCGAAGCCGGATCCGGAGAGGTTGCTCTCCAGAACGCCGACATGAATCACGTATGCCTCCGATGGCGTGCCGACACACGGTCGGCTGGGATACGACGGACGGGGACGGGCGGGTGTCACCAGCAGCCGGAGGTGGCGAGGGCGCGCAGCAGCCGGTCGGCGTCCTCAAGGTCTTCGCGGTCCGTGCCGTTCCCTTGGTCCTCGTGGTTCTCCTGGTCCTTGCGGTCGGTGCCGTTCCCCCGGTCCTCGCGGTTCTCTCGTTCCTCGGTACGGGGCCGGAGCACGATCGCGGCCGTGGGGGCCATCACGCGGGCTCCTGGGGGCACGTCGCTCAGCACGAGGGAACCGGCGCCGACCAGCACGTCGGCGCCGACGGTGACCGGGCCGAGCACGATGGCGCCGGTGCCGATCACCGCCCGGTCGCCGACGACGGGGTGGCGGCGGGTCCCGGGCTCACGCCTGCCGTCGCGCCACCAGCCGACCGCGCCGAGCGTGACCTGGTGATAGAGCGTCACGTCGTCGCCGATCTCGGCGGTCTCCCCGACGACCACGGCGGCGCCGTGGTCGATGAACACACGACGCCCGAGGCGCGCGCCCGGATGGATCTCGATGCCGCCGGTCGCCGCGCGGGCCAGGTAGGCCAGGAGGCGTGCGATCTGACGGTGTCCACGGGTGTACAGGACATGCGCCAGCCGGTGGGTCCACAGCGCGGGGAGCGCGGGGTGCAGCAGCGCCTCCGCGCGGCTGCGGATCGACGGGTCTCGCGCGACGATCACGGACAGGTCTTCCCTCGCCCTGGCCATCGTCCTACGCATGCGGTCCTCCGTGTTTCATGGCCCGGTTCCCCCTGGCCTCTCGGTCGTGGCGGCCGGGCTCAGTAGTTCGGGACCTTGATCAGCTGTCCGGTGCCCTCGGTGATCTCCGGGAGGTAGACCCGCTCGTTCCATACGTCCTGGGCCACCGGTTCGAGGGCGATCGACACGGCGCCCTCGTCCACCGAGAAGGCGGTCCGGACCGCCTTGGTGATGGCCTCGACGAGGGCCGAGATCTGGTGGTCCTCCAGGTTGTTCGGGAAATGCTTGATGTTCACGTGAGGCACTCCGATGACCTTTCTGGGGAGTCGTGCGGACTGGACGGCGGTGACGAGTTCGTCGATCCCGTGGGCGCGGAGCAGGCCGTAGTGGTCGGCCTCCAGCCGGTCGATGCGGGGCGGTGTCCTCGTCGGGAAGCGGCCGGTCTCGATGAAGGAGGTTTGGTCGCCCCGGGCGGTGAGCACGGTGACCGGCGCCGCGACGCTGCGTTCGGCCAGTTCGTGCGGCGCGTACTCGAACAGGAAGGTGCGGCGCACCACGCCGACGATCCGGCGCACCAGCTCGACGTCCAGGTACTCGAACCGGCCGAGGACGAACGCGATGAACGACTTCTCGTCGTGCGTCGCGGCCAGACAGGAGTCCACGGCCCCCCTTTCGAGGTTCCCGGCGAACACCGAGTAGAGGATCGACACGAAGGTGGGGTCGGAGAAGACGGCCGCCGTGCCGGTGGGTGACCTGCGGTGGGCCTCCACCGGCGGCTTGCCCGGCGCGATGAGGATCACCTCGTCGACCTGTTCGCCCGCACGCTCCAGCCGGTGGGCGGCTTCGAACGCGATCCGGGCCCCGAAGGAATAGCCCCACAGCGTGTACGGGCCGTCCGGCTGGGCGCGCCGGACGAGGTCGATGTCCCTGGCGACGGTCTCCTCGAACGTCGGGTACGCGCTCTCCCCCGCGTTGATGCCATGGGCCTGGACACCGAGGAACGGCCGGTCCTCCTCCAGCCTGCCGGCCAGGAGCCGCAGGCTCATCGGGTAGCCGCCGAGACCGGGCCAGCAGAAGACGGGCCTCGGGCCGTCTCCGCCACGCAACCGCACCAGCCTGGGCAGGGCGGTTCCGGGCTCGCGGTCGACGCGTCTGGCCAGCTCGGCGATGGTCGGTGAGTCGAACAGCACCTGGAGCGGCAGGGAGCTGCCCAGCTCCCGGTTGATCCGTCCGACCAGATTGACCGCGGTCAGCGAGTGGCCGCCGGCGGCGAAGAAGTTGTCCCGGATCGAGACCCTCTCCTGCCGCAGCACCGTGCGCCACAGGGCGGCGATCGCCTCCTCGGTGGGAGTGCGGGGCGGGACGACCGGCGTGTCGGTGTCCTCCATGGCGGCCTCGTCCAGAGCGCGCAGGCTCTGGTGGTCGATCTTTCCGTTGACGGTCAGTGGGAAGGAGTCGAGCACGGTGACCCGGTTGGGCACCATGTACGGGGGGAGCGAGTCGGCGAGGTTGTCCTTGACGATCTCGGCCGGTCCGCGTGAGTGGACGGAGTCCTCCTTCATGTCCTCGGCGAGCCGCTGTTCCGCGCTGACACGGCCACCGAGGGCGAAGTAGGAGGCGGCTTCCGGTCCAAGGCCCGCGATGTCCGCGATGCGCCGGGCCGAGGGCAGGTCGTTGCCGGTCTGCGAGCTGTAGCCGGACGACATCAGTCCCAGACCGATGTCGTTCATCTGGAGGCGCTGCAGTTCCCGGCCGAGGTCGACGTAGCGCTGCCACGGTTCGGCGGCGCGGCCGATCAGGCTGACGCCGAAGCCGGCGCGCTGGTAGACCTCCTGGTTGATGGCGATGACGTGCCGTTTGCGCACCAATTCGTCCGATACGGGCTGCAAGTCGCCTTCCGTATAGCGGTACTGACCGCCTCTCAGATCCGCGATACGGCCCGGGTGAGCCTGTACGTAGGTGTCCACCGGGCCGGCGAGGGCGCGGGCGGAGGACGGCTCCACCTCGTACGTCGCCAGGTGGTCGTCCTCGTCGGGGCACCCCAGGATGTCCTTGATCCCCGGCGTGGACGCGCGGGCTCCGATCCGCAGGCCGTACTCGGGAAGCACCCGGTCGAACAGGCCGATCATGTGGCCGGCCTCGAACCGCAGGACTTCACCGATGTTGTTGCGGTAGACCGGCTCGATGGCCGACCGGCGCCCGACGAGATGAATCCGCAGCCTCGGTCCGGCTGCCGGAGCGGGGCTGACGAGCACGAGCTGATGGGTGACCGGGTTGTAGTAGTGGAAGCCCGGTTCGAGGTCCGCGACGCCGGACAGTTCCAGATACAGCTGGGTGGCGTACAGGGCGCCGGGCGAGGCGTAACCGTACTTGGGCAGCAGTCGTTCGGCGCTGCCGAACTGCCCGAAGTAGCGCAGCAGGGTGCCGAGTTCGGACCGGGTCAGGCTGCACGGCCGCCGGGGCGGCACCGTGGACTCCGGCGGCCGTGCCAGCAGGTCCAGGAGGTCGTTCCTGGTGACCTCACCGCCTTCGAAGAACCGGTAGGTCTTGCGGGCGAACACCGTGCGCCGCTGACGGTCCGTGGGCGTGCGTCCCGGCAGGTCGACGACCGGCGCCCCGGCTTCCTGACGCACCCCCAAATTGGCGAGCTGAGCCCGCAGTTGGAGCTTGCTCCGCTTCGACTGATGGTGGGCTCCGTGATTGCCCTGGTCCATCAGCGCGGCGCGGTCGGGGTCCAGTTCGATGAACGCGATGAGGTTGGCGCCCCGTCGCGGGTCGTCGCGGACCAGGACGGCGGCACGCTTGACCCACTCGTGGGCCTCGACGGCCACCTTGATCTCGTCCAGTTCGACGCGGAAGCCGCGCAGCTTCACCTGGCTGTCGACGCGGCCGAGGAACTGCACGGTGCCGTCGTCGTTCCAGCGGGCCAGGTCCCCGGTGCGGTAGAGGCGGGCGGACCTGGGGTCCGTGGAGAACGGGTTGGGCAGAAACCGTTCGGCGGTCAGGTCGGGGCGGTTCAGATATCCGCGGGCGAGCTGACTGCCCGCGATATGGAGTTCGCCCGACCGACCAGGGCCGACGGGCCGACGGGCGGCGTCGAGGATGTGGAAGCTCAGATCCCGCACCGGCCGGCCGATGCTGACGTGGTCCGGGCCGTGCTGCACGCTCTCCCGGTCGATCCTGTGGGCCGACGCGTTGATGGTGCACTCGCTGGGACCGTACAGATTGACGAGTTCGCCGTCGGGTAACGCGTCGAGGAGTTCGATCGCAAGGCTCTTGGTGAGCGCCTCACCGCCGCTGAAGACGTGGGTGAGGGAAGTGCAGTGGGAGAGCCGTCCGGTGTCGACGAGCGCCTGGAGCAGGGTCGGCACCCCTTGGAGGGTGGTCACCTCGTTCGTCGTGATCAGGTCGATGAGCCCGCCGGGGTCGGCGTACACGCCTGGTTCGCTCATCACCACCCCGCTGCCGCAGGCCGGTGCGAGGATCTCCCACTGGGCCGCGTCGAAGCTGAGCGGCGTCTTTTGCAACACCGTCCTGCGCGCGTCCAGGCCCTGCTCATCGGCCAGCCAGCGCATCTGGCTGACGATGCTGTGATGCTCGATACCGATGGCCTTCGGGTTGCCCGTGCTCCCAGAGGTGTAGATGACATACGCGAGATCGTCCGCTCGTGGCCGAGCGGGGGCGCTCGCCCGGGCGGTCCGCGGATGCGGCCGTGACGTCCGTAAGGTCCGCACGTCGGCGAGGGTGACGATCTTCGTCGTGGGGGGCGTCATCGTGGCCAGCCGGGACACCAGGGACTCGTCGGCCAGGATGACCCCGGCTCCCGAGTTCACGATCATGTAGCGCACGCGCTCGTCCGGGTACTCGGGCGACAGCGGCAGATAGGCGCCGCCCGCGTGCAGGACACCCCAGACACTGACCATGAGGTCGACGGACGGTTCCATGAAGATGCCGACCTGGCCGTCCCTGGTCACACCGAGGTTCCGCAGATGGCCGGCCAAGTCGTCGCTGCGGTCGCCGAGCTGCTGGAACGTCAGGCGTTCCGCGCCGCAGGAGACGGCGGTCCGGTCGGGCTGGAGACGGATGGACGCGCGTAGCATGTCCGACAGAGAGAATTCCTGAGGCCGCGTTGTTTTCGCCATCATCCTTCGAACCTAGAATTCGTGAATTCGAGCGCATCACCGTTGGGCATCGTGCCGACGTGACCGATGTCCTGAGGCATCGATCACGGCCGCCCTTTGTCGCCGTGCCACCCTGGAAAGTACGGACAGGGCACAGCACGACCCGTGGTGAATTCGCTGAAGGTCAGAGTGATCGGATTTCGCGTGAAGTCCGCGTGAACGGCCGCCCACCAGCGGTCCGACTCGGGCGCTTCCCGCGACCGTGAGGTCTCCGCCGGCGCTCAGGCCGCTCCGGTACATCGGCGACACGCATTCCGCGCTCGCGCGGAGAGCCGCGCTTCGATGCCTTTCACGCCTCCCCCTTCCCCGTCGGTGTGCCGCCTCCGAGCGGCCACCGCCTTTTCGGTCCGCTCCCGAACCACCGAACCCCGACTGGCGGATTGGTGTCCCCCGCTGGGGAACGACTCCGGTCAAAACAAGTCGGTCCGCCTCGGCGAGCAATCGGAACGTACACGAAGGACATGGCCGAGGCGAAGCATCGAAAACAGATCCCGACGCCCCTTTTGATCCGCTTACACCCCTCGACGTTCGGCCAGACCGGAAAGCCGGGCGCGTTACTGGATGCAAATAAGGGGGCGCGGTTTCGGATAATTTCCGGGGCAGCGACCGAAGGGAGTCACTTCGGCCGAAAAATGACTGGAGCGATTCCGTTTTCGCCCTCTGCACGCAGAACCGACGCTCACGGGCGTCGCGACCCCGGGTCCGCGGCGGGCGGCGGCCCGCGACGCCGAGCCGACCGGCCCGACCTCTCCCGGTGATACGTGCCTTCACGCGCGTCTGCGGTCGTGAACCTCCGATCCCGCCGACCCTGCGCCGTCGGCCCGCCGCCAGGTCAGGGCCGTCGGGAGGAGTTCATGGAGCTGCAACAGACGACGCCGAGAGGCCGCTCGTTCATGTCTTCCCGGAGTCGCGACCAGGTGGGCGGGCTCGCCGCCGGTCCAGCAGCAGGCACGCGGCCAGGACGGCGGCGGTCGCCGGGAAGAGGGCGAAGGGCCCACCGAGAGAGAGCAGGGGCCCGCCCACGAGCGAACCGACACCCGTACCGGCGTCGAAGGCGATGTTCCACGCGACTCCGGCCAGCCCCAGCCCTGCGGGCGTGTCACCGGCCACCTGCATGATCAGCACCAGCGTGGCGCTCTGGGCGGCGCCGAAGCCCGCCCCGAACAGGGCTGCGCCGGACAGCAGCAGAGCCGGCTGATGGGACGCGGCGCCCGCGGCCGTGCCGAGCACGGTGGCCAGGACCGCCGGCACCAGCACCCGTCGGCCGCCGTACCGGTCGATGAACCAGCCGCCCACGAGCCGGAAGAGCACGGTGGAAACCTGCGCGGCGAGCAGGGCCTCGGGCGCCGCCGGGGCGGTCAGCGGCAAAAAGGTGAAGACCGCGCCGTAGGCGGTGGTGGAGGCGATCTCCACCGCCAGGAGGCCGGTCATGGGGCGCAGCGCCTTCACCGTTTCCCGCGGGCCGCGCGTCCGGGCGGTCCGGGGTCCGACGGGGCGGTCGGTCCTTCCACGCCGGGGAAAGCCGAGGGCGCCGACCACGACCAGGGCGGCGCTGCCCGCCGCGAGGACGAAGGTGAGCGCGTACGCCTCCTGCCGAGCCAAAGCGATGCCCACGGGGGCTCCGAGGACGCCGGCGACACCGACCACGGCGCCGTACCAGCCGATGGCCCGCCCCCGTTCGCCGGACGGGAACAGCTCGGCTGTGAAGGTGACACCGGCCACGACGAAGACCCCGAAGCCCAGCCCGCGCACAATCACGAGGCCGGTCAGGGCGGTGAACGTCGTGGCGGCCGGCAGGGCCAGGCAGGGCAGCGCGAGCAGCGCACCGCTCACAGCGAGCGAGAGCCGTCGACCGAGCCGGGCGAAGAGCCTCGGGGTGAAGGGCTGGACGCCCAGCGTGGCCGCCATCAGGACGGCAGTGAGCAATCCGGCGCCCGAGGGGCCCGCGCCGCACCGCACCGCGTACGCCGGCATCGCGGACAGCAGCAGATTGAAGCTCGCGAAGCCGCCGAACGCGGCGATCAGCGCACCGCTGACCGCAGCCCGCCTGCGCCCGGGGAACACGGGCGCACGCCGACCGGTCGACGCGGCGGCCGGCTCGGCGGGCGTGCTCATCACGGCAGTTCCTTACCGGGGGCCGGGGCCGGGCGACACCGTCCGTCGCCCGGGCATGGAGCCGGCGGGGCACACGCCGGTGGTGCGGGTGCGAGGACGTTCCTGGCGCCGCTTCTCGATCGCAGCCCTGTGCTGCTACAAGCCCGGCGAGACATCGCGGCTAATCTACCGGCCCTGTCGTCACCGCAAGCATCCCGGTTCAGGGCGCAAGAGCTTCATCTGGAGCGACTACCGCGACTTGGTCGTGCGCGCCCACCTGCAACTCGGCGCCCCGATCGTCTTGATCTGGGACAATCTCAACACCCATCGGACCGCCGGAACGCGCCAGTTCGCCGCTGCTCATGACTGGCTCACCATCGTGCAACTTCCCTCCTATGCACCGGATCTGAACCCGGTGGAAGGGGTGCGGTCACTGCTGCGACGCGGCCCGCCGGCCAACGTCGCCTTCACCGATCACGAACACCTCGAACGCGTCTTACGCCGCGAACTGCGTCGCATCCAGCGTCATCCCGAACTCATCGACGGCTGCCTCACAGGCACCGGCTTCAACCTCACCCACCACCCGACAACACCCCGAAGAGGTCAGTAATCACGCTGGAGCACGACCGGCTCCAGGCCGAAGCAGACTTCCGTATCGCAATGTTCGGTCCTCTATCCGCGGCATGCATCGTGACGGCAGTCCGCTGGAGCCCTTGGCGCCTCACAGTCTTCTCCCTGGTGGTCACCTTGATCTACGTGGGTGCGGCAGCGCGCACCGAGGCAGGGCAGAGCGTCGCAGGAGCACTTGGATCGGGCAGGATGACCGATCCTGCGCTTGCTCGACTGGATGCAGCATTCCTGCCGATGAGAGCTGCCAGGCCCGGCACTTCTGAATGATGTAAAGCCCACCATCAATTGGCATAGATGCATCAGGCACAGTTCCGTGGGGTGTTGGAACAGCGCGCCCGCCGGACCTGAGATCTGCCTGTGTGAGGTCGCGGGCTCATGCAGGTGATCGGATCGACGGGACCATCCCCGCGGGTGCGGGGAGCAGTCGGCTCCGGTGTACTGCCAGATGAACCCGGGACTATGCCGCGCGCGGGCGAAGAGCACAGCCAGCACCAGCGCCTGTGCGTGCCCATGGAAGGACCATCGGGAACAGCGCATTCCGTGGGATCGTCCAGCCGTTGGCTGAGAATCCTCCCGAGTAGGGGAAATAGCGTTATTCCCCTACGGCCCGTGCCACGGGCGAGCCGGCCCGAGGTAGGCCTCTGAGGGATGTGAGACCAGTTGGACGTGTACCGACCTGCACCGGCGGTGCGTTCTCACATCCCGGACTTCTGCTTCCGGCCAGGCCAGTCCGGATCATCCTCGGCACCAGGAAGATCCCGATGCCCCTCGTGCCACGGATTTGTCCAACCGCAAGCCCCGCACGAGTACCGCCCGTTCACCCCAGCGATCTCTGTCCCGCACCTGCGACAGCCCGTCGTCGTGATTTCCTGCGTGTCCAGGAACGCCGCAGCCGCCTCAGCGGTTGCGGCCGAATCAGGTGCGGGCTGCTGGGTGCGTCGTGAACGTCTCACGGACCAGACCCTACCCGCGGTCCCGGAGCCGTACTCGAAATCGGGCCGCACTGAGGGCAGAGCCAGGACCCGTTAGGACCTTGCTGGGCACTGCCACCGCAATGCGGGCAATTCATCTCGTCACACTCCGTCCATCTCGCCAAGCAAACCGACCAGGCCCGCCCGAGGGTGCCTATTCCAGACTGGGGCGAGCCGGGCGCGAGCGATAGAGAGAGGACTGGCCAACACTTGCGGGCAGGCGAGGCGGGGTTGGCGCCGAGCAGACCACAGGGGGCATCCCTGCGCGGGCGGAGAGCAGAGACCAGCCGATCCCGGCATGCCCCGAACGACGGGATCATCCCCGCGGGTGCGGAAAGCAGCTCAGCGAGCAGGCCCCGCCTGCCGGCGTGCAGGGATCATCCCCGCGGGCGCGGGGAGCAGACTGTCTGACCTGCGACGCTACCGGCCGGGCAGGGCAATTTCATTGACTTTCACCGATTCCGGCAATTCGAACAAATAACAGAGTTGTCCAGTCATCCCCGCACGGCTAGTGCTGTGGCCGGCAACGTTCACCGGTTTGCCATGGATGACCGGAAAGTTAGGCAGGGCGGAGCCGGTGCCTGGGCTACTGCGCTGAGGGAGCGCGCTGTGCGGTGAGCACGGGCTGGTAGTACCCGCTGGAGGCCGGACTGTGCCAGGTGATGTTGGTGAAGCCGGCTTCAGTCACGAACTCTGTCAGCTGCGGGGGCGTCAGCGCCCAGTGGGTGGTCCGGCGGACTCGGACCTGCCAGGTGTTCTTTGCGGGGATGAGCTGGAAGTGCTCCAGGTCGTAGCGTTCGCCGTCTTCGTGCCAGTGCCACAGCTGGAAGGTGATCGCTTGGCCGTCGCGTGTTTGCGAGACCTGGGGAGATGTCGACGTGGGTCTGGTCTGGCGCGTCTCGTTATAAGACCGGACGGTGATCACCAGCAGTCCGTCGTCTCGGAGTACCCGTCTCATGCCGAGGAGTGCCGTCCGGAGATCTTGCCCGGAGAGTAGGTGCGTGAGCGAGTTGTCCGCGCAGAGGACGACGTCGAATGATGTCTCTCTGAAAGGCAGTTGGCGCATGTCAGCCGCAGCGGCCGGAAGCCGGCTGCCACGGGCCGCCGCTTCGGCGGCGGCGCGCGCGGCGGCGACCGGGCTCAGGTCGCTGCCAACGACTTGGTGCCCGGCCCGGGCCAGCCCGATGGCCTGGGTGCCGATCCCACACGAGCAGTCCAGGACGGTGCGTGGTCCCGCGCCGAGAGCTCGGCGGACGAGCCCGCCCAATACCTCGGCCTGGTAGGCCATGCTCGCGTCCCAGTCCCGGAACATCAGGTGGTAGTCGTGGGCCAAATCGTCGTAGAAATCCCGCACGGAGGGCTCGGACATGTATCCCACCGTAGTGCGTGGTCGCCGGGGAGTGCGGGCAGTTCAGGCAGCGGCCGCCTGACTTCGGCCGCCCCAGCGGATGCCCTTCTCGCTGCGGATACGGGTGCGTTCGCGGCGTTGGGCGGCCAGCACGTCGGGGTGGCGGGCGTTCGCGTTGCGCCAGCGGAAGTAGGCATGCAGTGCCCGGGTTTGGACCGTGTGGTTGGGGTGGTGAGAGTTGGCGATGGTGAACTGCCGCAGAGGTCCGAAGTGGGCCTCGATCGGGTTGGCCCAGGAGGCGTAGGTCGGGGTGAAGCACAGTTCGACCCGGTTCTTCTTTGCCCAGCGCCGGATGGTCTCGCCCTTGTGGTCGGACAGATTGTCCAGGATGACGTAGATCGGAGCGCCGTCGGGTCGGGCCGCCCGGATCGACTTCAGCGCGGCCAGGGTGTTCGCGGCACCCTTCTTGCGGCGGTTGACGCCCCACAGGGTGTCGTCACCGATCGAGTAGCAGCCGTGGAAGTAGCGCACTCCGTGGGTGCGGTGATAGGCCGCGGGATGCCGCTCGGGCCGGCCCTGCTCGGCCCAGCACGACCCGGCGGTGGGCCTGATGCCGAGCGGGCCGAACTCGTCGAACGCGAAAACGCGGTCCGGGAAGTGCTTCAGCACGTGCTCGATCCGGTCGAGCTTGGCGTCACGCTCGGGATCGGGGGATTCCTTCCAGGTCTTCGTGCGCTGGAAGGTGACGCCACGGCGAGCGAGCAGGCACCGTAACGCCTCGCGGCCGATCCGGATCACACGGCCGTGTACGCGGCGCAGGTAAGCGGCGAGTTTACGGAGGGACCAGCGTCAGTCAACCTGCGTACACGGACAGGCTCAGCCACCACACCCCCAGCGCTCAGATCGGACGTCACCGCTCATCCAACCGCTCGGACACCCAACCCGGCGAACCTACGTGGTCAGAGCACTAGATGTTGCGGGTCAGGACGTTGGTGACGTGAGTTGTTGGCAGATCAGCTGGTGAACGAGTTGTGCCGTCGCGAGCAGGTCCTCGCGAGCCGTGTCGACGTTGGACCGCACTGACAATCCGTGCCAGACGGATTGGATGAGCCCGGTCAGGACCGCTGCGTTGGTGCCCGCGGCTAGTTCCCCGTCCTGGATCGCTCGTTCGATGCGCACGAGGAGGGCCTGCTCGTTCGAGCTGTGCAGTTCGGCGGCGTAGGCGCTGGTATCGAGCGTGCTCGTGCTGTCGGTCATCACGGCGCTGCTGATGAGACATCCGGGATGCGTGTCGCTTGGCTGGGTGAACTCGTGGACCGAGTCGGTGAGGATGCGTTCGATGACCGTCTGGATGTCCTTCTCGGCGACAGCCTGCTGGTAGATCTCGCGGTAACGCTCGGCGTAGGTCCGCACCGCTTCCTCGAACAGTCCGGCCTTGCTGCCGAAGGCGGCGTAGAGGCTGGAGGTGGAAAGCCCGAGGGTCGCGGTCAAGGTGCGGGTCGAGGTGCCGGAGTAGCCGCGTCGCCAGAAGAGGCGAGCGGCGTCAAGGACCGCACGGTCGCGGTCGAAGGCTCGGGGGCGTCCACGGTTGCGTTCGGTCACGCTTGCATTGTAGATCGTTCGCTCCATAATAGATTTATGGAGCGAACGATTCAGAAGAAGCTGTCGGTCGGCGGGGACAGCTGGGTCACGGTCGATGTGTACGGGGAGCCGGATGCCCCGGGTCTCGTCGTCGTCCCAGGCGTGATGAGCGATGCGCATACGTGGCGCCACGTTGCGGGCGCCATCGACGCCTGGCCCTCAGTAGTAGCCGTAAACCGCCGGGGACGTGCCTCCTCAGGGCCGTTGACCAACTCGTACTCGCTGCGGACAGAGGTTGAGGACCTCGGCGTGGTCCTTGACGAGTTCGACAACACCAGGGCCCTCTTCGGCTGGAGTTACGGCGGCTTGATCAGTTTGCTGGCCGCCAACGATCGCCCGATTCCCCAAGTGATCGCCTACGAGCCGGTGATGCAGCCATTCGGACGCCATGCGTTGCCGGACCTGAAGAACGCGGTGCAGACGGCGGACTGGGATCGCTGCGTCGAGATCGTCAATCGGCAGATCTCCGGCTTCTCCGCTGCGCATGTCGAGGCTCTTCGGGCCGATCAGCACGGTTGGGCGGACTTGCGTCGCTTGAGTGGACCGCTGTACGCCGAACTCGGCGCGCTCAACACGACACCGCCTCTGGATGTGATGGCGCGACAGGCAGATCAAGTCGACCTGATCATCGGCCAGTGCAACCGCGGAACAGCCCCCTACGGAACGTCGTTCGACCACGTGCGGCAGCACGTCGCTCACGCCGGAGTCCACGAACTCCCCGGCCAGGGCCACCTGGCCCACATTCAGGCACCGGCAGAACTTGGCCACCTGCTCAACAACCTCGCCGCCATCTGATGGGCACCCACGCCAACGCACCTCTCTCCATTGAGGGCCGCAGGCGACTCGTCGAGCGATGCGTGTCACCTCCGATCGCCCACGTTGCAGCGGAGATGGGCATCTCCAGGGCATGCGCGTCCAAGCGGGTCAACCGGTACCGTCGTCATGGTGAGCTCGGCCTGCACGACCGGTCCTCCACACCCCACCGCCAACCCACAGCCGCACCAGGCAAGGTAGTGGAGCAGATCGAGCAGATGCGCCGAAACCACAGGTGGTCCGCAGGGCGGATCGCCTTCGAACTCAGCCGAACCGGGCACGCCGTGAGCGCGAACGGCACCACGGCGCCATCGCGGTCACCCACACTGGCCGGGCTCACGCACGTCACCAGAACGGTGCCGCAGGTGTCGACGAGCAAGTGCCGCTTGATACCGCTGACCTTCTTGCCGCCGTCGTAACCGTGCAGACCACCACGCTCACTGACCCGGACGTTCTGGCTGTCCACGACGGCCGCGCTGGGAGTGGGATTCCGGCCGAGCTGCACCCGCTCGCGTTCACGCAACGCTGTCAGCATCTCTTCCCACACGCCGTCCGTCTGCCAGCACCGCCAGTAGTGGTAAACCGTCTGCCACAGCGGTAACTGCGCGCCGTCCCCCGTCAGCTTGAAGCTCGCACGAGGTAAGCGAACCCCAGCAAGATCGTTCTTACTGGGATTTCCTATACCTCAACTACTCACCCGGGGTCTCCCACTGCCCCCTGGCCACCCCGTCCGCGTCCGGTACGACAGCGCACCAGTCGCCCAGCGCCGCATCGGCCAGCATGAGGGAGAAACCGTCATCCGTGACCTCGGAAAGTGTGTCGGCTCCACCGGGGTAGTTCCGGTGGGCCAGTTCGCCGTGCGGCAGCGGGGCCACGAAAGCGGTGAAGTCGTCTTGCAGCAGCTCCGCTCTGGGGTTCAGCTCCGGCTCGATGGCCACGCAAACCAGCGAGCGTGGCTGCAGCAGTCGGGCCACTTCGGCTGTGCTCTCCGGCGTCACACGGAACCATCTGCACCCCTGAGCGCCGTATGCCCAGCGCTCGCAGACCAGGGTTAGGCGCTCGGACACCTCCGCCACCCTCGCCCAGAAACCCGCGTCCGCGACGGCGTCGACGGGGTCCGAGACCTCTATGGGTTCAGGAGCCGCGTCTCGCCACAGAAACGTCACGCCCTCACCATGGAGCCCCGCCAGATCGGCGGCCACCGCTGGCGTGGTGTAGAGGTGTACCGCTCCGTCCCATCCCGACTCGATCTGAAGTCTCCCGGGTGCGGCAAGCTGACAATACGGCCCGCGCCCGGCTGCCATTCCCTCGGCGAGACCTATCGCTTGCGGCGGCCGGACCTCCGCACCATTGCGCAGACCGCGGTGCTCTTCGGGAAGGGGCTCGCTCACCAGCAGCCCGCCCACCACCAGGAGGTCTGCGCCACTCTTCTCAATCACGGCTTCGAGCACCTCGCGAAGCTCCGCCGCGTATGCGCTCCAGGCAGCGGCTTCCGCCAGCTTCTCTCGCACGCGCTCGCTGCGGGGGCTGATGATCAGCTCTTTGCTCATTTCGCCGGCCACTTGAGTCCTCGCAGCTCTCCGTTCGACCCGATGCCCAATCGTACGTTTCGTCTCGGGCCGAGCCCCCTCCCCCCCGACGACGGCCGGCAGCGAAGGCGAGTTTCCGTGGCCGCCGCTACCTTGCACCCTGAGTCAGAGATAGGAGACCAGGGCCTAGATTCCCCGTGGGTTCAAGGAAACCGAAGGTCCTTCAGCCTGAACCCACGGGTCCACAGGTGTGTTCAGGTCGGCGCATCCGTGGGTTTGGGTTCAAATCCCACACCCACCGCAAGTGAACGGCTCCCGACCAGGTAACTCGGTCAGGAGCCGTTCTCGTGAGCGTTGTCCGTCTGCGACCGTGGCTCCCCGCTGTTTCCCGACCGAACGGGCACGTAGGGGGCACGCGTGGGCTCTCCTTTCGAGCCATCCCAATAGGTGCGCCGACGTGGGGAAAGGGCTTGGTCAGGCTGGTATCGCACGGTTGAATGCCGACGTGGAGAACACCTGCACACCGGCACATCGAGCGGTGGAGAACGAAGACGCAGAGACCCTGGCTCAACTGCTGGCCAAGGGAGTCGACCCCGATGAGATATGCCACGACATGACGCTCCTTACGCACGCCGTTGACGCGGAAGGCGATGGCGCGTTGCAGAGCGGCAAGCCGTTGACTGTGCACACCACCGCGGTGCTTCTGGCCTTCGGGGCTGATCCGCAGCTCCCGGGACCCGACGGGCTAACACCCATAGGCCTGGCCGTCTCCTACGGCCACCACCTGGCGGTCGAGCTGCTGCAGCGACACATCCAGCGTGGTGAGGCGACGCAAGCAGATGAGGATGCAGGCAACGCTGGTGAAGGCCAGGAAGCGGCTCGCTTTTGATTGGGAAGGATTCGGAGCAGACAGCTTCCAGCAGACCCAGCCCTCGGCCGACAAGGCCCGCACGCCCGAGTAGAGCCGACGGCCTGCGGTCGACGACGCTGAGAGGTCGGCTCCGAGACTTTGGGCGGGAGCTGCCATGAAGCGAGTGATCACGGCCACGTGAGCTTCTGGCGAGTCGGACAGTCTGTAAATCTGCCGGCTTCGCCTTCCCAGGTTCGAATCCTGGCGCCGCCACTCTAATGGGAATCGGCCCCTGACCATCAAGAAGTTTGGTCAGGGGCCGTTCTCGTTCCCGGATCACGCCAGTGCCCGCCGCTTCCCGGTGTTCCCCGCCCGTTCTGGCACGGTCGTGGCACGCGCCATGACCTTGATCACGTGGTGATGGCGGCCCAAGCAGAGGTATCGCCGCAGCCCTCATCCGCTGCCGAGGTAGGGGTCGGAGCAGTCGGAACAGTCCGTCACAGGCGGCGGCTCCGGGAAGGTGCGGTTGCCCTCAAGCCAGTCCGCCAGCCACTGAGCCAGAGTGAACCGCTCGATGAAGAAGCAATGGCGCTGGCAGCGCGTGTTCGGGTCCCAGCCCCACATGCGGCCCTCTGGTGTGCTGAAGTCGACGTGCCACCAGATCGCGCAGCCCAATGTCATCAGCGGCGGTACATGGAGCGGCTGCGGAATCTCCGGCTCGTCGGTCGGAGACCAGTCGCGCGCGAGTTGGAGCAGAGACTCCTCACCGCTGTACCCCTTGCCCGTGTCGGTCAGCGACAGGATGCTCCCGTCGGGGCCGAAGCCGCCGTTGGCGACCTCCAGATACAAGCGCCGCAGCAAATCCGGCATGGGGCACCCCACGATGGCCTCGAGCTCGGCGACCGCCTGCAGAGGCGCGGGCGGCGGCAGCTCATGGGCTCGTGCGTAGGCTCGGACCTGTTCCACTATCTCGTCCTCGATCACCCGTCGATGATCGTGGCCGCCGCCAAGGCTGTATAAGGGCTGTCCCGCAAAGGTCGGCGGGCGCGGCCGACGTCAAGGGTACGGAGCCTCGGCGGCATGATGGTGTCCGTGATGAACCCTGCAGACCTGCACCCTGCCGAGATACCGGGTTACGAGGGCGGCCCCCTCACGCACCAGACCGGACTCCTGGACGAACCCCTGTTCTGGCTGGGGCATCTCTACTCGTGTGTCCAGAGCGAGGAGGCCGAGGAGCTGCTGTTTGGCGCGGACTACGACGCGGCCGGCGACTTCCAGCGGCGGCTGTGGGAGCAGGCAGAGTGGCCGGCATTCACTGTTCCACTCCCCGTTGATCATCGTCTCCACGTCGTCTACCGCACTCTCGCGGACGACACCGGTACCGACTACCTCCTTCACCATCCCGACTGGGCACAGGCCGAACTCCTCGCCCAGGACGACGGGCACTTCATGGGACCGGGCCTGTCCTGGAATGAGCTCGTGGCAGCCGCAGACAATGCGCTGCCTGGCGGCAGCACCACCGATCCCCACGCCCGCCTGCTGCTCCTGTTGCCAGCATTCGGGGACGCCGAAGCACCCGACAATGCTGCGGGCCGCCTGGCGGGTGCACTCCGCGCCCGCACCAGCGTGGAAGATCCCGAGACCCTCGCCTCTGCTCTCCTGAAGGACCAAGGAGCTCCCGGCCCCGCGCGCTGGACGACAGCCGGGCACGGTCCCTCCATCAACGACGGCGAGTACTCCTTCCGCAATCCCGCCAACCGCTTCGCACTGTCAGCCGATCGCCTGGCCCGGGTGAGCGCCGCATTGGCACCGTGAGCCGCGCACGCCAACTTCCAGCGGTGCACGGGTGATGTTTGGCACCATCCAGCAGTGACCGCTGTGATCACGGCTACGCAGCCGTCGTGGATAACCCCGTTCACCGGCCTGAGCCCCCGGTGTTTCAACAAGTTGGTCGCCGCGGTGAGGCGCGAGGGCGCGGACGCCCACCCCAGGAGCACCCCTGGGGCCTGCCACTGCAGGACCGTGCCCTGCTGGTCGTGGCCTACTGGCGTACCAACTTGACGATGCGGCAACTCGCTCCACTATTCGGGATCTCGAAGTCCGCGGTCGGCCGCATCATCAGCCATCTCGGTCCGCTGCTCGCTCTGCGAACCCGGCGCCGTTTCGCCCGAGATACGGTACTCATCGCGGATGGCACCCCGGCGCCCACTCGTGATCACGCAGTGGCGGAGCAGTCGAAGAACTATCAATACTCCACCAACCATCAGGTCGTCATCGACGCCGACACCCGTCTCGTTGTCATGGTGGGGCGGCCAGTCGCGGGCAACCGCAACGACTGTAAGGCGTAGGAGGAGTCCGGCGCCGAGGCTGCTGTCGGTAACACGATCACCATCGCTGACGGTGGCTATCCCGGCACGGGCCTCGTGATGCCGCACCGCCGCCGGAAAGGCGAAGAACTACCCCAGTGGAAGAAGGCCCACAACACCTCCCACAAGCAGGTCCGTGCACGCGTCGAGCACGCCTTCGCCCGAATGAAGACCTGGAAGATCCTCCGCGACTGCCGCCTCAAGGGTGACGGCGTGCACCAGGCCATGCTCGGCATCGCCCGCCTGCACAACCTCGTCCTCAGCGGATGAGGAGATGGGCTCGGTGCTGCTGACAACACCCGCAGCAACCTCAAGATCAGTTACGGGACAGCCCTTAGCACTGCCTTTGCGAACCCGCACCTTCAAAATGGCGTCTCGGAAGCCGCATCTTTATCAGGTCGGTCGCAGGTCATCATCGCCAAGGGTCGGGCCTTGCTCTTCCTCGGCCGGCGCACCGCTGACGTTCGCCGTTGTCCGGTGCGGTTCGGGCTTGTTGGTGTCAGCCAGTGATGTCAAGAGCCGGGTTGCCCGTAGCGTGGTTCCGCCGAGGAACTGAAGCACGCCGCCGAGCACGACGAGAATCATGGCTACGCCCGCGAGGTCCGAGCCCACCGCATAGGACCATCCGACCAGCCTCGGCAGTCCCTCCAGGACACATGCGGAACCCATCAGGATGAGGCCCCA
Source organism: Streptomyces sp. NPDC021080 (assembly GCF_044333225.1). NCBI lineage: Bacteria > Bacillati > Actinomycetota > Actinomycetes > Kitasatosporales > Streptomycetaceae > Streptomyces > Streptomyces sp. NPDC021080. The sequence goes on from NZ_JBIRQM010000030.1 coordinate 46,309, forward strand.
ACCAGCCTTCCGGGGATCGCTGCGATGCGCTCCCAGTCGACCGTTCAAGGTCAACGTCCCCATGAACACCGTCAAGCATCCGCAGGCCAGCACGATCAACGCAGTCATGACACCCCTCCGCGGGGAGAGTACCTCGCCGGTACCGGAGTCTCCGTGGGGCCCGTGAACGGTCTTGAAAACCGTCGTGGCGCGAGTCACCGTGGGTTCAAATCCCACACCCACCGCCAGCAGAAACGGACCCTGATCAGGTAAATCGGTCGGGGTCCGTTCTCATGCCCGGTGTCCGCCGGCGCCCGTGACTCCCCGCAGTTCCCGACTGAACGGGCACGGGAAGGGCACGGTGAGCGGCGGCTTCTAGGCGTAGGCGCTCAGCAGGACGGCGAGTAGCCCAGCCACAGCCGCAGCGAAGACTCGAGGCTTCCTCCAGCCCGGCCCTGAAGCCTGGCGGTCCTGCTCCCACGCGAACACCAGACAGGCGCCAAGGCCGAGTGTGCTCCGCAGCAGGAAAACGAGGGCGTGCACAGGGAACCTTCCAGAGACCTTCGAACGGACGGGAAGGCTGCCCCCGGCAGCCGTCCGGTGTGTGTGGGGGGGGCGCTCAGCCGGGGCGCGGGGCTCACGGGATCATCTGGGCAATCCGCGGAGAGTGTGCCAGGATCCCGCTCCGAAAGTGGAGGCCGATTCATGTTTATGGAATGCGTCATTGTGGTCATGTCATCGGTGCTGATCGTCGGAGGGGTCGCCACCCTCGGAGGCGGCTGGCTACCGGCGTGGTACCGCAACGACGTCCGTCGACCGGTCATGTTCGGGTGGGCACAACTGACCGTGGCTTCTGCGGGCATCATCACTCTGCTCAGCCACTACAAGACCAACACCCCACGCTTGGGGGTGGAGGGCATCGCCCTCGTTGTAATGATGTTCGGCGGCTGGTTGGCCGGCTTGTCGGAGAAACCATGGCGCCGCTGATCCTTCCCGTCACCCACCACTCGCCCCAGCTCCCATCCCGTCTGCCGTCGACCCACACACCGTGGAGCAGGCGTGGTTCAGGGCGTCAAGGTGGAGCGCCCAACTGGACGAACGACCTTGACGCCCTGGGCCGCGACTGCTCGGCTCCGCCTGGGTCGACGGCGGACGGGATGGGAGCACCCCACGCACGCCACATTCGGCCGGCACTCGCGAACGGCGCCCCCTCCATCTCGGAGCCTGAGCGCCCCCGCTGGAGGCATGTTCGGACCGGGGGTTCTCCGTGTCCTGGTCTACTCAGTGGGCCGTGGCTTGCTGCGGCCCCAGGGGCTGACCCCGGCGCCGAAGGCGCAGAGGGGTCGGGCCCCAGGGGCCAGCCCGCGCTTGCGCGGGCACTTGAACCAGTAGAGATACTTGTAACTCACTCGGCACTGTGGGGCTGTTCGGTCTCGGGAGACGCCTGATGTGCTTGTTCGGCTGAAGGTTGGGCGCCATGGTGTGCGGCGCAGAACTCATCCAGCAGGTCGAAGAACAGCTCCATCGCGGGCACGTCGGCTGTTTCCGCTGCCCGCTCGATTTCGACTGCCCAGCCCAGGTTGCTGGGATACATCATGCCCAACCGCTTCCACAGCCACTCGGCGAAAGGGGCGATGGGGCCACCGTTCAGGAAGTCGAATTCTTCCTCCACCCCGTGGATCCCCAGGGCGACGTGGTAGCCGGTCAGGATGGAGTCCAGATGTTGCAGTGAGCTACACCGGACCCACATGCCGGGGCGCAGCCGCACTTCCTCCAAGAAGTCATAGACATCGGTCAGCTCGCTCAGTGGCCTAGGCGGTCTCCTGGCTCTTCCCGTCTCTGTCATGTCGCCACCCTAGTGATGACCTGCCGCTATAGGGGGTGGCTGTCGTGGAACCTGAACTTATCGGCGCAGACTGGGAATGGGTCTGGTGCAGGTCACCGCGTGCTGCGCTCCGCTCTGTCCTCGGCCTGTCGCGAGGAGCTGATCGCGTGCAACGTCGCCGAGCTCGTCGAGCCGCCCCGTACGGACAACCGGGAGCTGAGGCCCTGGACGCTGGACGAGACGCTCGACTTTCTCACCGCCTCTCGTGTCGTGCAGGGCACCCAGCGGGAGGCGATCAGACACATGGACCGCCTGCTCAGGCGCCGTCGACCTGCCGCCTAGAAGTCCACATGTCCTGAGGCCGATTCGGGTGGGTGTCGGCTCGACGCCCACCCGAACAAATGTCGTGCTCGATACATGCTTGCCTGTCGTACTCGATACATGCTCAATTGGCATCATGACGAACATCCGGCTTACCAAGCCGACGATCGCCGTCCTGGAAACGCTGCTCTCAGCGACGAGTGACCGCCCAGCTTGGGGCCTCAGCATCTGCCGCGACGCCGACCTGGGCCCAGGCACGGTCTATCCCATACTTGATCGGTTCGCAGAGCGTGGCTGGGTCACGAGTCATGAAGAGACGGGTCCCCATCCGGGGCGTCCCGCGCGCCGCTTCTATGAGCTGACCGGTGTAGGCCGGCAGCAGGCGACCGAGGCTTTGCGTGAGCGCAGGGTGCGCCGATTCGGTCTTGGCCTGGCGGGAGGCGCCCCGTGAGCATCGAAGCTGGAGCGGTCTTCTTCTCCGGGGAGGCCTGGCGGGACTTTTATCGTCTAGACGAAGATCAAAAGGATCGGGTGCTCTTTGTCTGCGACCAGCTTGCAGACGGCACCGTGCGCCAAGGTGACATCAGTCCATACTCGATCCGCCAGTACCCCTATGCTGCTGGTGCAAGCAGCTTACGACTGCCGTCCGACCTGCTCGTTGTCTTCGTCAGCCGACGGCCAAGTAGGGGCGTCGATAATGTTGAGCACGTGATTGTCGGGCTCACGCGAGTGCTCACGTCAGTACCTACGCCGGTGCAGACTTACCGCTCTGACCGCCACCGCGCTGTGCGCGGAGATACACCTGCCAATTCTGGTCGTGTTGCGCGCAAGGCGACGAACATCGCGGTTCGGATCGCTGGCCGGCGCCGAGCGCACCTCCACGCGGAGTGGGTCGCCATCCTTGCAGGCGCACCCGAAGAAGGCATCATTCTCTCGCCTCGGCGGCAACGTTTGGTTGCACTCGGCTTTCTACTCGCCGCGCTGCGGATGCGCCTGCACGATTGGGCTCGCCCTGCTTGGTGGCCGGTGGATTGGCTGCTCCGTACCTCCTCCCGCACCAACGCATTCATCACATCGGTTGTCGGTACTCAGGCGATCTACATCGTCGACGGCCACGGCCTGTCAGGGCTCGTGACCGAGATATGGGACCCATGCGGCATCGCTGGTGCAGCGTTGTTCGCCCTGGCGCGCTGGCTTCGCCGAGTGCGTGGCATCGAGCTGGCCACTCCCGAGACGGAACGCGCAGACGAGTAGGCCGAGCCACCATGGTCAATCGCTCAACTGCCCTCATTGTGTTAAATATGCCGGTGTGCCCGGCCCTGCGAGCTGCATTGCTGTCAAGTCTTGTCGTCAAACGGCCCGGACCATGATCGGTCCGGGCCGTTTTGCCTGGCGCCCCCGGCAGGATTCGATCCTGCGACACCCGCTTGAGGAGCGAGGTGGGGCGATCCGGCTGCTGACCTGCGATGGGAACCATCCGGCGGACTTGGGGTACCTGCACCGCCGACGTCTGCGGTCCCCGTGGCTCCCCGCTCGTTCTGGCACGGTTGTGGCACGGCTGTGAAGGCGATCAGGGTGAGGGCTTAACCCTATGGCCAAGGGCGACCAACCCGAGCCCGATCACGAACAGGGTGGCGCTGCCGAAGCCGAGACAGGCGACGAGCACCGCGCCGACGAACAGGAAGTACGTGGTCAGCGCCTGCGCACGGGCCAGCCGGGTGCCGCTTGGCGAGTCCCGCAGCACCTTCCCGAAGTACCCGTCGGCATCGGCCGGCTCCACGTCCCACAGCGGCCGGCCGAACCGGGCCCGCATCTGGTCCAGATGCCTGACATCCCCGCGGATGGCGCCGTCCACCAGCCCCGCCGAAGCCCGCGCGAGGACGAACCTGGCGAGCACGTCGGTCTCGAACTGCTCCAGTTCCTCCGCCAAGACCGGATCGCGGAACTCGCACAGGTCGCATACGACTGCCAGCGACAACCCAAGCCTCCTAGCCTTCACCTCGATCGCAGATCGATCGGACGAAGTGAGAATGCTTCATGAATCCTGAAGTTACGTCACCAGCTCGAAGAACACCCCCAAGGAGGCAGAACCCCCTGGCCGCGGGGGCAAGGACTCCGCGGGACTCAGAGGAACTCACGGCATGTCGCACAGTGCTGGGTTCGGAACTGCCCTGACTGGGAGCGGCCAGACCAGTCATCCGGGCGTTCGGGGACTCGGTGACGTTCTTGGCGCCGGGGCCGATCACGTGTATGGCGGGCTCCTCGGTCTACGCGGGTTCGTCGCGGGTGGCCCATTCGACGAGCTGGATGACAACTCCGTTCGGGTCGGTCAGCTGGAACAGTCGCTCGCCCCACGGCTCTTCGCGCAGAGGCATGGTGATCGGGGCGCCGGCCTCACGCAGGCGGCGCTCCTCGGCGACGAGGTCGATGACGGTGAGCGCGAGGATCAGGCCGCCGGCCTGCCGGTCTCGCTGTTCGGGCGGGAGCACCTCGGTGCCGCAGCGGAGTAACACGATGTCGGCGGCGGCGTCGCCGCGGGTCAGGGACGCGAAGCCGTCGGCGGCCATGGTGACCTGGTAGCCGAGGTGCGTACAGAAGAACTCGCGTGAGGCGTCCACGTCGGCGACGGTGAGGGACAGGGTGGTGGTGGTGACGTTCAAAGCAGCTCCTGGCTGGTTCGGGCGTGGCGTGGCAGGCGAAGGGCGCCGGTCTAGTCGGCGGCCTTCGTGTAGGTGAGGACGAGGGTGCCGCTCTCGAACACGCGGCTGTCGGTGAGCTGGAAGGCACGCGGCGAGAAGCCGGCGCGGAACAGCGGGATGCCGGTGCCGGTCACGACCGGGTACTGCTTGACGATCAACTCGTCGATCTCGGGGAGCAGCCGGCCGGCCAGGTCGGCGCCGCCACAGAGCCAGATGCCGAGCCCGTCCTGCTGCTTGAGCTTGCGGACCATGGCAGCCGGGTCCTCGTCGGTGACCTCGACGGCCGGGTCCGGGCTGGTGGTGAGCGAGCGGGAGAACACGATCTGCCGCAGGTGGGCGTAGGGGCTGGTGAGGCCGACGGCCAGACCCGGGGCGTACGTGCCGCGGCCCATGAGCACGGTGTCGAAGCGGGTATTGGGTACGCCCGCGACGCCGAGGGCCGCGCGGCCCGGGCTTGGGAGGCAGTCCGCGTACTCGCCGGCCAGGTGCGGGAGGTAGTCCTCGGTGAGGTAGGGGGTAAAGAAGTCGAAGTCGCCGTCGGGGGCGGCGATGAAGCCGTCGATGGTGGTGCCGACGAAGTAGGTGAGCTTGCGCATCCAGTTCCGTTCACTCGGGCTATTTTTGCGACGGACGTAACTTTAGCAGGGCTAACTGATGGGTCAAGCGTAATTTTGCGACGGACGTAAGATTGCTCCATGGCTACCGAGATGGGACTCCGTGAGTCCAAGAAGCAGGAGACCAGGCAGCTGATCTCCGACTGCGCGACCAGGCTCTTCATCGAGCAGGGCTTCGAGCAGACCACCATTACCGAGATCGCCGCCGCGGCCCGGGTGGCCAAGAAGACGGTGACCAACTACTTCCCCCGCAAGGAAGACCTGGCCCTCGACCACCACGAGGCGTTCACCCAGGGCCTGGCCCGGGCCGTCGCCGAGCGCGGGCCCGGCGAGGAGCCGCTCGCCGCCCTGGGCCGGACCTTCCGGACCGCCCTACTGGAACACAACCCCGTGGTCGGCTTCACCGGCCCCGCTTTCGCCCGCATGGTCGCCGACAGCCCCACCCTCACCGCCCGACTGCGCGAACTGCACGACCAGCGGGAAGCGGCACTCGCCGCAGCACTGACCGCCACTGCCCCAAACCCCACCCCGGCCATCGCACCCCGGGCCGCCGCCGCCCTGATCGCCGCCGCAGACCGCCTGCTTTTCCGACGCATCCAGGAACTCACCCTGGCCGGCCACACCAACGACCAGATCGAGGCCACCCTGCTCCCGGAGACCGACCACCTCCACACCCTCCTTGATACCGCCCTGGGCAACCACCCCACCGCCACAGCCCGGTGACCTCGCTGCACGCCCGGAATCGCGTGACGGGCCACGGCCAAAAACTCCTGGAGGGCGTCTGAAAAGCCTGTCAGCGGGCCGATCTTGCGAGGCGCCGCACGAGGAGCATGACCATGGTGAGGTAGATGGCGTTCTCCGAACACACACGCAAGTACTCGTAGTCCTTCGACAGGCGGCGGCACCGCCCCAGCCAGGCGAACGTCCGCTCCACCACCCAACGCCGCGGGACTACCGCGAAGAGAGGTACTGCTGGAGGCGGTTTCCCCACCCGAGCCCGGGTCGAGCGGGATCCTCCGTCGCGACGCTGCACCACCTTCACGGGGATGCCAGCGGCTTCCTGAGCCCAGGCATGGAAGTCGGCGCCGCGGTAGCCCTGGTCCGCCCACACGTGCCGAAGGCGCGGGAAGGTCCCGACAGCCCGGGAGAACAGCACCGCGGCGCCATCGCGATCGCCGACGCTCGCCGGACCACGCAGGCCACCAGGACGGTGCCGCGGGTATCGACAAGCAGGTGACGCTTGACGCCGCTGACCTTCTTGCCACCGTCGTATCCGTGCAGGCCGCCGCGTTCGCCGGCCCGGACGCTCTGACTGCCCACGACGGCCGCGCCGGGAGTGGGATCACCGGCGCCCACCTGGTGCCCTTGGTCCGCGCCGGCGCCCTCTTCGAGAACGGCCACCTGGTCGAACGCACCGAGTCAACCGCCGCCTGACCTGGCTCCACAGATCGACAGAGATTGGCAACTGCGATCCGGTCACACGTGACTAGCCGTCACATGTGCTGCATCCACACATTGGGCTCCACGTAGATGCCCTGGTCGCTGTCCTTGTCGACGTGGAGCAAGCTGAGACCCTGCGGGATGACGTAGTCGCCCGGCTCCGGAAAGGTCATGCCCGTCCACTGCTCCCACTCGAAGACCGTGCCGGTCATCGTCTGAGAGGCGGGGGCGGCGGCAATGATGCGCGCACCGAGACGTTGGTGGGTGCGGATCCACGGGTCGAGCGAGGTACCGTCCGGGCGGGTCCATCCCATGAACGACTCGATAGACGCCAGTGGGTACTGCGACTTCAGGGTTGGGCGGACCGGGGCGATCACCCGAGGCCAACTCTGCTCCACGGCGAGTTGCCGCAGCGCAGTGAGCGTCTCCCCAGCCAGGCCGCGACCCTTGAGGGAGGGTGTGACCACGGCGCCGCAGATCACCAGAGTGTCGGGCTCGGTGCCCTGCTCACGGTTCTCAACGGCGCGAATGGTGGCGTCCGTGTAGCCAGAGGGCAGTGTTTCCGCTTTCCCGTCCCAGCGGATCGGTATCCCCCAGCCGGCGGCGACCGGCACGCCGCGCTCGTCGACCATCATGAGGTTGAGCTCAGTGAACCACTCCCTGATCCGGCCGATGTACTGCTTGGCCAGCCGATCAGCGGTGATGAACTCCGGGAATCCCTCGCTGAAGAGCTCTTCCAACTGCTCGTCGGGCCACTCGTGCGCGTCAAACAGCTCCGTGATCAACTTCATGGGCAGTTTGTAGCGCATCTCAGCTCACACTGGCTAGGCGAACCGGCACCGCGATGTGCTGCAACGATGCCCCCCGACTGGGGCTGACTCAGATCAGAGCTGGAGGCGAAGACTCGGATCTTCTGGGGGGGGCATCCCGCGCGATCCACAACTCTTGACAATTACTCCCTCATGCGCACCAAGTGCGTATCACTGCGGTGCGCACCCTGGGGGATACGCCGTATCCCCGATGCCGATACAGCGAATCCCCAAGGCGATACGGCGAACCGTCGGTGCGCGCTGACTGCGCCGGTGCGCATCATCCGGGCGCGCCTGGGCCCTGGCCGGTGCGCGGCTGGTGCGGGCGGTACGCACTCTGCTCGTCTGGCTGATGCGCCCGCGGCACGCCACCCGGGTTCGGGTGCGCAGGCTTACGCACCCGTCGGGCGCGCTTCGTCTCCGACGGTGGCGAACGCCCTGCCTATCCGGCCGATCTGGTCGGCGGTCAGCTCCAGGGCTTCCAGGCCGGTGCACAGCGCGGCGACGCCGACTGGACCGGCCTTCTTCAATGCGAGCTGCTCCTCTTGGCCGAAGAGAAGCAGCTGCTCGAGCATCGCCACCTGCTGGTGTGCAAAGACGTCGTACGGGTCGCGGCCCGTACGACGGGCGGTGCGCAGCCGGGCACTCAGCACAGTGCTGGCGATGACGGCGCGGTCGTGGCGCAGCGGCACGCGCGGGATGCCCCACTCCCCCGGCTCCAGCGGCAGAAGCGACCCGGCCGCCGGGTGTCGGCAGGCAGCTTGCGGTCGGTGTCGTGGTCAGGAGCAGCGGCCGGTCGGCGCCGTGCGAGTGGTGGGCCGTGTGGTGCCCAGCGGGCGGTGTAGAGGCGGCACTCCGGGCTGCGACCGCGCTCGGTGCGGGCCTCGGTGATGTCGGTGCAGTGCACGGCGAGCGCGGCGTCCACGATCGTCTTGTCCAAGCCGGTGCCGCGGCGTTGGCCGCGCTGGACAAGGGCGAGGTGACGGCGGGCTTCGGCGAGCAAGTGGCGACGTTGACATCCTCCCCCTCTTAAATGAGGGGGAGGATGTCAAGCAATGGCCTCAAGGGTGTGGCGATGGTCGGCCCACCGCCGCCCACTCACTGGATGGGCCGGCATCAGCGGCTCGATCCGGTCCCACATCACATCAGTGATCACCAACCGGACAGACAGGTCCGATCAACTGACCGACGCACGGGGAAGACACGCTTGAGGCCACCGCCTGGAGCGATGACCCGATGCACGTGGCTCGGCGGGCGCATTAGATGTGCAACTCGGGGGGAAACCCGGTCCATTGCAGTTCGGTGGGCAGATGCCGCATGTCGTTGGAGACGAGGACGGAGGCCGGCCGGCCGGGCGCGTATCGGATGACCGTGAGTGCGGCGTTGCCGTGGTTGAGGCCGAGCCAGCGCCACTTCGGCGCGTGCATGGCCTCCCGGACGAGCCAGGCGATCAGGAAGTTGTGGGTGACGACCAGTTCGTACCGGTCCTCTTCGGCATCCACCGGCCCAGTGAACAGACCCAGCGCCCGGCGCGCCAGCGCGGGCCCGCGCTCCCTCTCCTCGTCGGTGACATCAGCGAGGAAGCGGAGGAAGAGGTCAGCCGATTCCGCCGGCAACTCGCCCCTCACCGGCATGTAGGGGACGTAGTCACCGGCAACGTCGGAGACGGTAAGGGGGACGTTCTCCAGATGGTCGCCGATCAGCCGTGCGGTCTGCTCGGCCCGGGACAGTGGACCATGGTGCACGGCTGCGAAGGGGATGTCCCGGAGGCGTTGGCCGAGCAGTGTGGCTTGTCGACGGCCGCCTTCTGTCAGCCCGCTCTCGTCCGGTAATGCCTCGCCGTGCCGGACGAGATACAGGTATCGGGTGGCCATTCCGGTCATCACAAACTCCTCTGCGCCCACTGACGATCTTGTGCATCCATGGACGCTGCCGCCTCCGATATCGGTTCCATCTGCCGTCAATGAGACGCCCTGCCGGTCGGCGGCTGCGCATGGTCCCCCGAAGGCCACCGGCTGGCCGCCGCGGGACCGGCAGGGCTGTACCTCTTCGACTTCGTTCAGCACCATGTACGTATCAGGTGACGGATGCTCAGCGATGGCTGGGCCCGCCGGTCAGTCGATGCCTTCGATGATGCGGAAGTCGCGCTCGACGCCGTCGGGGAGGGCCACCAGCGCCTTCTGGTATGCCTCGCTCTCGTATGCCGCGACGGCCTGTTCAAAGCTGTCGAACTCGATCAGAACGACGCGTTGCGTGATTCCGGCCTCGTGGGCGACGACTCGACCGCCACGGGACAGGAGGTGCCCGCCCCCAGCCTGGACAGCCGGACGGGCCAGCTTGTCGTAGGCAGTCAGCCCCTCAGGGTCGGAAATGGCGGGGTAGACACTGACCCAGTAGCCCTTAGCCATGGAAACCTCCTGTGTTCGGCCGGACACGTCCGACTTCGAATTGACACTCAGATCGATCGATCCCGGCGACGGATACTGCGGTCAGTTGAATCGTCATATGCGCAGGTTAGGGCTCGATGTGCGGTCGAGGGAAAGACCGATACGGAATAGACTCAGAACGGATCGTTATCAATCGGCAGGGAGGACACGTGGCGCCGGATACGGTGAACCTGCGGTACTTCCTGGTGCTGGCGCAGGAGTTGAACTTCACTCGCGCGGCCGCACGGATCGGTATCGCACAGCCCGCACTCAGCGCCCGGATGCGCCGATTGGAGGCGGAACTCGGTACGGCCCTACTGGTCCGCAACACGCGTAGCGTCGTATTGACCACGGCCGGTGCGGCTTTGGCGGAGTCCGCACCGCCCGCACTGGCAGCACTGGACCGGGCATGGGACACCGCCCGGAGCGCAGCGGCCGGTGAACTGGGCACACTGCGCATCGGATACAGCCTCAGCACCGGGGCCGAGACGGCACCGGCCCTGGTGGACAGGCTGATTCGCGGCAACAGCGGACTCGAGGTCGGCGCGGTCCCGATGGCGACACCGGAGATCTCCCCCGCGGTCGCCGACGGCCGCATCGATGCCGGGATCACCCGCGGTGAACAGCCGGGCCGTGACGTGCGCCGGTTCCTGCTGCGGCGTGAGCGCGTCGGGGTCCAGCTGGCGCAGCACCATCCGCTGGCCGAACACCCGGAGATCGAGATCGCCGACGCGGCCGCTTATCCGCTGCGACTCCCGGACCGTACGACCAACCCCGTGATCCACGATCAGCTGTCCGCACTGTTCCAAGACACCCGACCACTCCCCCGATTCCACACGCCCGCAGTCTCTTTCGACATGTCTCAGCGCGACCTGCGCGACGGGGTCACCCTCGCCCCGGCCGGAGAAGCCGCGGTCACGGCACAACCGGCCGGTCTCACCTGGCGACCGCTGCGGGGCGCGCCCAGCCTGACGATCCACCTGGTCCTCCCACGCGAGCAGTCGCCGCTACACCGCCGCATCCGTGCCGTCGCCAAAACCCTGGCACACGAGCTGCACTGGCTGCCGGACTGACGCGCAAGAGGTCAAGCGAGACGGACGCCTGCGGTGGCGAGGCCGAAGACCTTGCGCCCGGCGGACTTCGCGGTGATGACGACGGCGGTCTTGCTCAATGTCCGACACGACCTCGCTACGCCGGCGGATCAGCATCCGATGATGGCCCCGGGCCCGGTCCGAGTGGAACTTCCACCGCCTCGCTGGGCTCTTCGACTGTGGGCAGGTCAGGCAGCACGGGCCTGGAGGAGGCACTCAGCGATGATGGGCTTGCCCAGGTAGCGTTCCCCGTTCTTCACCTGCTCGGTCCAGCCGGCCTCGTCACACTGGCCGTCGACCCCCCGCTGCTGTGAGGACTACCGCGTCGCAGTTGGCCACCTGGTAGCGGTTGCGGCACCAACTCGTAAAGCAGCGACCGAGAGGGTCTTCGGAGACCTCTGCTCTGCTGGTGACCGCTACCAGTGGCTGGCTGCGTGGCAGGGGTGTGTCACTGCTGTCCGGGCGCGGAGTTGCGTGCGCCCAACCCGGTGGTGGTCGACCGCTGGCCCGGTGCCGCACGCCCGATATCGTCTGGAGTGGCGCTTCCGGGCCCGGAAGTCCGAACGCAGCATGGATCAGGGGGAATTCACGTGACCCAGGCACGGCCCAGCGAGCAGATGCGCAACCTCGGGGTCGTCCAGCACGGAGCCCCCATCCTCACCGAGCCCGCCCGCCGCTTCGACCTGCCCACCGAGCGCGAGGCCGCGGAGCAGGCCGTGGAGATGCTGTTCGCCTCGATGGAGCGCATCGCCCGGGTCCACCCCTTCGCCAAGGGCATGGGCATCGCCGCCCCCAGATTGGCATCCCGCGGGCGGTTGCCGTCGTCCAGCCCGCCGAGGCGGGCGCCGGCGCCATCGTCCTCCTCAACCCCCGCATCACCGCGTCCTCCGACGAGTGCGACGAGCAGTACGAGGGCTGCCTCAGCTTCTTCGACGTCCGCACTCTGGTCCCCCGCCCCCTGACCATCACCGTCGAGACGACCACCATCGACGGCACCACCGTGACCACCGACTACACGCGCGGCATGGCCCGGCTCATCGCCCACGAGATCGACCATCTCGACGGGCTGCTCACCCTCAACCGGCTGCGTCCGGGCGTCGACCCGATCCCGATCGAGGAGTACCGGCAGACCGGCCAGTCCTGGACGTACAACTCTTGACCTGGAACATGCCTCAGTCAGTTACGACGGCCGCTTCGGCCGCCCGCGTCTTGGGGGTGTGGTCGCCGCGGTCTCGATGTCCCATCCGTCCGCGATGCGTTTCCGCAGCGTGGTGTAGGTGAGGACACAGCGGTCGTGGCCGCTGATCTGGGAACGGAAGCATCGCTTTCGTTCCCGCGGAACTCGCCCCCGACCACGTGAAGAACGGCCAGTTCGAGATCGGCGGCCTGGTCAAGACCGGTGACGACGAACGCGAACGCGGCACCCGCCGCGCCGCGCCTCTGCGCATCGACGGTCGCCTCTCAGCAGCCCGCCAGTAACCCCAACTACCCCAGTTGCAGCACTCGTTTGGCTCTGGCTCAGCTTTTGTGATGCGCGGGAGCCAGGCCCAAAAGGGATTTTGAGACGGTGCCGGCGGTCAGGTGTTCGCTGCTGCGGCCCAAGAGCCTGGCTACGACGGCATCGAAGAGGCGGTCTTCCCCCGCCGGAAGCAAG